>JAQXDZ010000124.1 GCA_029251085.1 Mariniblastus sp. | reverse complement strand
GAGAATCCGGAACAGTTCTTCTAATACCATTTCATTTGAATTAATTTTCGTATGCTTGGAAATAATTAAACGTTCGGATTCTACCCCCGGAATTCGAGCACTTTTAACAGGAACAACTTTGTCGGAATCACCAGCCCCCAAAAGGTAGTAACCACACCCAATAATTGAGTTAAGCCTCACCGATTCACTAAAATTCAAACAATTCATTTTCCTAAGTAATGGACTCTCTGGTCGCAACAAATCAATGCTGGTTGGAATTCGCCTAGTGAATTCCCTTGTGAAGGCTTCAGGGTTATCTCGCAACAACTGCTCACGAATCTCATTCATCGAACTTGGTTCATCCACCAATTTCGTCCCAAGGCGGCCAATCGGGCGATTAGCTTTGGGAGATCCCCAATGAGGAGTGCCGAGGAAAACAACTCTGGAAACGGTGGGGACCGGTTGAAAATAGAACGCGTCACGAAGCGCCGTTCGCGTTCCTTCTGTCGTCACCAAGCAATCCAATGGGACTTTTGAAATAGAATTCCATAACTGATCTCCACTGTAAGTGACCTGCAATTTAGCAACCAACCCACCCATGCTGTGGCCGATTAAGATGATCTGGGAAAGTGCAGAATCTTCTCCATTGGGATCCAACTTTTTTGTGATGGCATTCAAATGGCCTCGCAAAACCGCCGCGCTCTTTAAAAACGGCTCTCCGGTTGGATACTGAAAACCCCATAACTGGTATCGCGAAATCAATTCAGGTCGCGCACGTAATTCATTGGCAGCGTTTGACCAAGTAAATGGATCCGATAACAGACCGTGCACGAAAACGACCGGAATCTTGCCGGGTTGGTAAGGCTCCACAGTATACAAACCAGGCCCCTCGTCCGTCGTCCCGGGCTGTAGAAACCCTTCAAGATAGTTCTTATCACGTTTGGAAATACGATACGCAATCGGCGCCGACAGATCTCGCGCAACGGCAACCTCGAAACCGTCTACGTTCACCGAACGAGCACGAAGCGGATCGACAAACTCAAACACAAAGCCGCACGAGGAATCTTCATCGGGACGAGCACAACGCAAAACCAATGTCGCGGCAAATGCCTGCTGATCCCTAAGGAAACGCTCACCTTCCAACCGTTTGTTAATTACGACAACTGGCACCCCAACTCCGCTGCACCGGTAATGATGATTCAGCTTTTTACTGACCTCGGTAGTCGCGGGGATTACCAAATCGAAATCCTGCGGGTCCCACGCAAAACCACGATACAAAATGGGAATCCAATCACTGCTCGACGGACTCACCAACAACTGGCCAGACTGCGGTTTAAACAGTTCATACTCCTGACCGCTGTCGATAATTTTCCGAAGACATTGATTGTAAATCTTGGCCGACGTGCCATTCCCCCCTCCGCTCGCGACAGCCTCCGCTACCACCGCTGGCCAGATCGTTTGGGCAGCACATGTATACTGTGCTATGCACCCCGCATCCTTATCCCGATCCATCCTACAACCATCGCGGTAAAGCGTTCTGGCGATCTCTATTTGCGATGCATCCGGCACACCTGAATCGTTTTTCGATTGGAAAACGGGAACCGCGCGAGCACAATCCACTCCACCGAAACGGCACCCCGCCATGCCTCCAATCACACAGATTAGAATGCAAATCCCAAATTGTGCGAATTTTTGCATGTCGAGTATTCCGAAACTTTCGAGCGATAGAAACGTATCGCTTCCTCTCGTATATCGGATTCAGTTACCCATGACTCCATTACGACGCCAACCTTCGTCAATTCCGCTGCCGACGTTGCAGGTACACGACAGATCATAATATTTGCAGCCTTTCTCGAAGATTTAAGTTGACAAAAAAAAGGGAGCCGGACAACCGACCCCCTTTGATTCTCAAATTCACCGTCGAAACCCACTCCATTCAGACCAACTGGATTCGCGCCGATCAAAATTATTTTTTATCATCACCATCTTGGAGGCGTACCAGACCCCGCTCTTCTTGACGGTTATCACCGCGATGCACCATCACGGTCAATACATCTTCCGTCAAATTGTAAAGGCCAGCTTCAATCAAAATGTCATCTTTACCAACGAGTTTGAATGCGACCCGCTGCGTCTCCTTATCCACGCTACCTTTGACCTGAATAACTTCATCAGTCAAACCAACCGATAGGTTTCCGCGAATCATTCCGTCTTTGTTAAGGGCTAGTTGCAACGTCAAATCAGATTTCGTTTGCCCAGGAGTGACTACAGCAAAGACACCTAAAGGCATCCAGTCGTCAGTGTCCTCGGTGTTGTCTATTTCTGAATAGTCGTCTGCAATTTTGACAGCTTGATTGTAATACTCTTCCTCTGTCGCGATCGGATCTTCACCAATGTAGACATTCCCATTTTCAACATAGATCCCATCATTACCATATTGATAAGACACCGGTGCTTCATTGCATCCACAATACCCTGAGGTATACCCATAAGTCGGTGTCAACCACCACGCTGCGGTTGCGATCCCCGCCGCATACCACGCGCCTGGATAACGAGCGTACCAGCGGGGATTGTAGTAGGAGTGATATCCTCCAAAACTTGTTTGAATTGCAACCGCCTGACCATAGCTTCTTACGATTCCGTTATACCCAGAAGCGTAAGCACCCGTGGCGTAAACATTTCCACCGGGGCCGGCCACATACCGAGCAGCCCCTGCCCGTCCGTAAGTGTTGTACCCATCAGTGGCTCGCGTGCCACCAACTGTAACGCCACGCGCATTTCCATTGGCATCTCGAACACCGGCTGAACCGCCGCGTTGGACGATCGTATTTGTTCCATCGGTGGCCATTCTTCCACCGCGAGCAGCATATCCCCCTGAGCCATCCACATTGGATTGCCCTCGAACCGAACCCGCCCCGGCAACTGTCGAATTACCGTCGGTCCCGATGTAGCCACCAGCAGCTCCGCCACGAACATTCCCTTGGGAGTCCCGCGCACCGCCGACAACAGTTCTTGAGCCGGCAATCGAATCGCCGTCGGTAGCGACCCGCGACCCGCCTCGAACACCAGCAGCGGAACCATCCGTATTTTTTCCACCCGCGTAGCCTCCACGTCCAGCAACAGCATTGGTACCGTCTGAGGCTGCCCCTGCAGATCCACCGACGACTCGCTTATTGCCCTGAGCATCGGTAACCACAACCCCTCCGGCAGCGCCGCCATAGTTGACGCCGCCACTGGTAGTCCCGCTTCCGCTTCCCTTATAGGAATCAACCGTATAGTTCTCACCTTGGTAAGTTTTTCCGTTGTAGTCATTGGGAGCCGAGTTGCCACCGCTGCGCTCGCGGTCTCCGGACTTTTTAGGCATGTTTAAAAAGTCATCCAACTGGTTCTGCGAGGGTCTGTCGAATTGTTTATTTGCTCGACTAGCCCCGCCATTATTAAAATTCCCATTAGGCCGCGTCTGACCAAGGGAACCGGGTTCATTTCGCCGATTGCCCGAATTATTACCGCTGGATGAAAAACTATTCGGCATCGAAAAGGAACGCGTATTACTACTCGGCTGACGGTTATTCGAATTGCCGAAAGAAGACCCGCCAAAAGATTGGTTGCCCCCCCGATTGAAGTCTGAACTGCGTGACGATCGATTCATCACTCCAGCAGACGGCGTACGTGAACCGCCAGACGAGAAGCTTCGACCTCCACCGCCACCACCACGCCGTTGAGCGTGAGCCTCGGCAGCAAATGCGACCGTTGTCAGCAAAATCACAACTGCCAAACTTAAAAACTTCATTTTTCTAGATCCAAAAAAGATTTCTAACATAGCTTCAATCATTCCCAACTAAGTTGAGCTTTACTTTCTAATTACGATTACCGGCTGAGTGTCAGGCAATGTGACGCCGTTGAGTCTGCGACCAGTGGAATAAAACTCCAATCTGGAGTCATCAATAATTTTGTAAATATTCCGAGCGGAAGCAATGCCCCCGTCGGCCATTTGCAATTCCATTTCGACCGCCCATTTATTTTCTTCAACCTGTTTCCAAACGCCAGTTCCAAAACCACCCTTGGAATCAAAAACCCAAGATCGAATACTCCCCAGCTTTGCGTCCCACAAGATCACTTGAGTTGCTTGCTCTCGAAGACCCTGCTCATCAAACATTTGGAATGAACGGCGAATGGAATGATCCCCCATCGTCCAGCTCGCATTTGTCTCTACGCTAATCCCCCCAGAAACCTCGTCTCGCCAATCACCAATCAGCCAACTCAAAGATTCCAATCGGGAGACCTTTTCAGGAGCTACCGGTACTCGTGTCGCACGGACAGAATCAATTTTCCATCCCTCGTCCATTTTCACATGCACTACCGAATAAGGTGTCTGCCGTTCGCTCTCTGGAGACTTAATAACAGCCACACCCTCTTCGACCGCAACATTTGGAGTGACTAATCGAATCGAAACTTCATTTAACGCAAGGGTTGTCCCGAGGGGCTCATCATCAAACGACTGTTTTATCGCGGCAGCAATATTCTCACGACCGCTGACGCGCTCACCGTTCTTCTGTGTCCATTGCCCCCGACGGCTCCAATAACTTGCCGCACGCTCAGCGTCACGTTGATTCATCGCGTCTAAGTAACCAGCGATGGCATCCTCAATTGCAAGATATTCAAAACGTGTACGCTCGGAAACCGGCAATCCCCCTTTCACAGATGACTTTTCGCGGGCCTGATCCTGACGCGAAGAACTAGCCTCCTGACCAATCCCAATCGAAAGATGGGAGGAAATCAGAACGAAGGCAATCAAACAGGGGAAGCGAATCATTGATATAAATCCAAATCTGAAAAATCGATTGAGTCTTTGACTCACTGAGCTTTTACTCAGGTCTTGTCGTGCCTAGCTTGTCAAACAATTTGAGGCATTGCCGACGTGCGAAAAGGTCGACTATGGATTATAAGACAGTAGAATTCGAAGTCGATCACTAATTCTTTCGGAGTTAGAGATTTACATCGAGCCGTCAGAATTTAATGACTTTTCCGATCGTCCGGATTGATGTTTGGCGACAGACAAACACTTCGGTTCGACCTTTATTCAAAACCGGTTTAGTAATTTAATAGCGAGTCTCAATCGTTCTCCTCTCGCAATATTTGATCCGCGACCATCCAGCCAAGCTTTTCTCGCTCGATGGCTCCTGCTAAATTAACAGGCGACCGTAGCCCTTATCAATCACCAGCACCTCCGACTGCTCCCATGACTGACGACGCCGACAATTTCCCAGCCCGCATCCTGATTGTCGATGATCAGCAGTCAATGTGTGAAATGTTGGTTGATACACTTACGCCCAATGGTTTCGAAGTTGAATGGAAAACGAAAGCCACCCAAGCAATAGAGCTGTTAAAAGATCGAGTGTTTGATGTCGTCTTAACCGATTTAAAAATGCCCGACATGAACGGGATCGAATTTTGCCAAGAGGTTAATCGCAACCACCCCGAACTTCCTGTAGTCGTAATGACCGCCTTCGGCAGCTTCGAAGCGGCCGTGTCTGCCATCCGAGCGGGCGCCTTCGACTTTGTAACCAAACCATTAGAAATGGATCTTCTAGACATCGCACTTGAGCGGGCGGTCAAGCAATCTCGCCTACAGCAACAGGTTCGTCAATTAAAAACCTCTCTCGACATTGGAGTCTCGTTTGGGGAATTAATCGGCAAGAGTCCCGCGATGCGGAACCTTTACAAACAACTGTCGCAAGTCGCTGCAGTCGACACGACTGTGCTAATCACCGGTGAGAGTGGTTCCGGCAAAGAACTAGCCGCCCACTCGGTGCACCAACATAGCAAACGCAGAGACAAACCCTTCGTCGCAATCAACTGTGCTGCACTTCCGGAATCGCTAATGGAAAGCGAGCTATTTGGCCATGTCGCAGGTGCCTTTACTGGAGCGGATAAGGATCATGATGGATTATTAGTACGGGCAAACGGTGGAACTTTATTTCTCGACGAAATTGGTGAAATGTCACCGTCGATGCAACCCAAACTACTGCGGGCGCTCGAGGCGAATTGCGTCCGTCCCGTGGGAGGAATCGATGAAATCCCCTTCGACGCCCGACTCGTTGCAGCCACCAATCGTGATCTTGAGACTGCCGTCGAAACTGGTACCTTTCGTGAGGATTTATTTTATCGAATTAATGTTGTCCCGATCCACCTGCCTCCACTTCGGCAGCGAAGTAACGACATCCTGATTCTGGCTCAATTCTTTGTAAAACTATTCAGTGAAAAATCAGAAGTTGAAATCAAGGAAATCACTGAGACTGTGGCCCAGCGGCTCCTTGATTACCATTGGCCGGGAAATGTCCGTGAACTTAGAAATGCCATGGAAAGAGCGGTCACCCTTTCCGAAGGAAAAAAACTGCAGATCGAAGATCTGCCAGAATCAATTCGCAACTACCAATCCAGAACAATGGTCATTGCCAGCGACAAACCGGAAGAACTTCGGTCGCTCGAAGAAGTTGAAAAACGATACATTTTACACGTTCTTGACACCGTGGACGGCAATCGAACTCTCGCCTCAAAAATCCTCGGACTTGACCGAAAGACGCTGTACCGCAAGCTGATTCGCTACGAACAAACAGGCCCCGGGTAGCCGCTCAAACTTCACGGATTAAACCGGGAAGAAAAATTCGAAACTCGGAGCCTTTCCCCTGCTCGCTGCTGACTTCAATTCGTCCTTGTTGCTCCTGAACCATATTATAAGCCAGCGACAAACCAAGTCCGGTACCATCACCAACATCCTTAGTTGTAAAAAACGGTTCAAAAATAGTCTCTAGATTCTCAACAGGAATCCCCACCCCTTCATCTCTAACTGTTAATTCCCATTCAAACGACGAGCAACCATTCTCCATGCCCTCCTCTGGCTGAGACCGATTCAGCGACACAGACAGGGTTCCTCCCGTTTCCATCGCTTGAATTCCATTGACCATAATATTGGTCAAGACTTGACGGATTTGCCCACCGTCCAAATAAGCAAGTGCTCGTGTATCTGCCAAAGCGGATTCGATCGAAACCCCATTCCTCTCGGCAACGATCGTCAACAACTCTGTCACCTGAATCAAAATTTCATTTAGATCGATCTCAGCCTTTTCAATAGGCAATTGTCTCGAAAAATCTAAGACTTGCCGAATCATTTCTGTGATCCGGTCGGTTTCCGACTGGATTGTTTCTGCATTTTGCTTAACTTTTTCAGGTGATAGATTTCCTTTCGCAATTAATGCTGCTCGACCGGATACGACGCTGAGAGGCGTACCGATTTCGTGGGCGATACTGGCGGCCATTCGCCCTACAGTTTTCAGGCGATCTGCATGGCGTAACTGTTGCGTAACCAGCAACTTATCACGAGTCTCTTTCTCAATTGCAGATTTTTGGGCCTCCAAATGCGAAGACATCTCATTGATCGATTCCGCGAGCTGGGTCAACTCATCTTTACCGCTTAACTCAACCCGGCAACGGTAGTCTCCCCCGCCAATGCGTTTTGTCGCCGCAGTCAATTTATTCAAAGGATTGGCCACCAATCTCACTCCGGCAAACCAAACAACCAGGATTGAAACGATCGCCAGCAGCCCGACAACCAACAAAAACTCAATCAGTTTGTTCATCGTCTCTCGATCATAATCAGCCAGCGACCTCGTGAATTCAAGGCCTCCGATCCGTGGGATTCCAAGGTCCACCGGATAGTAGGTATGCAACAGATGTCCACCGTCGCCAGCGGTCGAAACAAAAGAGGTGATCTCTTTACGTGTGACTACTGTGGAAAAATCAGCTGTTGCAGACGGACGTGTCGTCGATGTGACTGACTCCTCAAACCAAACCCACCTCGCGATCGGCGACGCTCCTTCGGAAGTCAAGGCTGCCCGCATCGCCTCCACTCCTCCCAATCGCCACGCATCTAAAATTGAGCGCTCCATCTGTGACGCCATTTTTAAGGCGTAGGCTTCGTGATCTCGCTTGATTTTAGAAATCGCAATCTGGGCAGCAAAATAATTGGAGGCGGCAAGAACAGCGATTACGGCAATCACCGAAACAAGCGAGAGTTTTGCAGCCAGTTTCATTTCAGAGATCTCGCGTTATAAGCAACTACCGAATTAAAGTTCACACCTTCAGTATAAACCAAAACAATGATTTGTTGATGAGGTGAACCATGGGGCATGCTTGGACACCGCGGCATTTTGCCCCGTCCCAAATACGATGATTTGCGCATTCAGGAAATGTAAGTTTCGATAATCGCCGGTAAATTTAACAGAGATCACTGGGTTTTCAAAAAGCTATCTTACGAACCTAGTTTTGGCACGGAGTGTGCTTTACTGATCTTGTCGCCAATGAATTTCCATCAGGATCAGTGCCCATGCTTGATACAGATCAGCGCGGACCTGACCCTGACGCAATTCGCCGAGGAGAGATTCAAATTTCTTCCAACAGCAGTTGCCATTGATCTTCAAAATAAAAAACGGCATGCAGGTTTGCAATTCGGCAAATCTGCGAAATCTATTTAGGGAGAAAAACATGAGAATAGCCAGAAGCACACGAATGGGTTGCATTGCATGCATGGTAACCGCATTCTTGCTTAGCACGGTAGCGATTGGGCATGCATCGACAGTTCCGGAAGTTGGAACTACAAAAAACACGCTGACTCCATCGGTCACATTCACTGCGCCACCGCTCAAAAATCTTACTGATAGCGAAGTAAAAAATGCAATTCAGTCGGCGAAAAATCTGTCTCAAGCATTCCGGCATATTTCAAATCAACTTCTTCCCTCTGTCGTAGCAATCGAGAACAGGACAGAAAATTCGCGGACCACAGGGCAAACACCTAATGAGATGCCCTCCAGAGGAGGTGTTGGCTCCGGAGTCATCATCGATCCAAGTGGCTGGATTATGACAAATAACCACGTAGTCGCCGGCGCAGGCTCGATTGTCGTTCGGTTGCATGACGGGCGCGAATTCATGGCCGAGCAGGTTATGACCGACCCCAAAACCGATATCGCCATCGTTCGAATTCCAAATGCGAAAAATCTAACTGCTGCCAAAATAGGTAATAGCAACGGTTCGTATGTCGGAGATTGGATTTTAGCTTTGGGACAACCCTTCGGACTCGAGAGCACAGTTACAGCTGGGATTATCAGCGCGAAAGGACGCGGGATCGGATTATCAGACAGTGAAAATCACATCCAAACTGATGCGGCGATCAACCCCGGCAATAGCGGTGGCCCCATGGTCAACCTCGATGGCGAAGTAATCGGCATCAACACCGCAATCTCCTCCAGCAGCGGCGGAAGTGATGGCGTCGGGTTTGCGGTTCCCATCAACCTAGCAAACTGGGTTGCCAACCAGTTAATTGATCACGGAAGTGTTCAACGAGCTTTTCTTGGAGTCGGAATTCAACCAATCACTCAGAAATTGGCTGACCATTTCAATGTACCGCCCAAGCAAGGGCTATTAATAACCCATGTCCTTCCAGAGTCTCCGGCAGCCAACGCTGGTGTTCGCACCGGCGACATCCTTTTGAAATTTGCAGAGGCTCGCGTCTCCGCGCCCAACGAATTTCAAACGTTTGTCGAAAGAGCAAAAATTGGACAAACCTATCAACTGACCATCAATCGAAATGGAACGCTTCAAAACCTTAACTGTGTGCCTCAATCGCAACCCAACCGCCCTGCCGAAAGCGGTGGAAAGCAAATGAATACGAGTCACTCAAATCGAACGTCCTCAGGACGATTGGGAATTCGAGTTGGAGATTTCGATTCAACTGTCGCAGGAAAAATGGGAATTGACGCCACAGAAGGTGTTTTGATTTTAGCCATTCAACCAGGGGGCCAAGCACACCGTGCAGGCCTGGTACCCGGTATGATCTTGACTGAGGTCAATCACAACAAAATCGAATCGCTGAGTCAATTCAACCAATTAATGTCCGAGCTAAATTTAGACGAAAGCTTGCTTTTTTTGACCAAGAGTCAAAACGGATCACAATTCGTTGTAATTGACAGCTAGTCGCTTGGATTTTCTCAGTCGGCTCCCATCTTTGGGAGCCATTTTTTTTGCGCTAAATCCAATTATTAAAGAATCTTCTCGAAGAATTCCCTGCCAAACGTTTTCTGTGAATTATCCAATTAAAGCCTCCTATCGTTGGAAGCGACAAGATTTTCTCGAGCAAACCCAGGCCAGTAAACCCGTAATGCAATTGCTGACTTTAAACCGTCCGCTGATTCAGATAAACTCATCCGTTCTATGGCAATTACTTTTTGAAAACTATTGTCTCAATCCGTTTTTTCCATAACTCGATCAATTACCAACAAATCAGATTAATCTGAAGCAACCTACTGAAAGCCCTCCTATGAAATTAACTCAGTTTATCACCGGCCTCTTTTTGATCGGATCGATCTCGGGGACGATGCTTACTCCTCAATCGCTGAATGCCGAAGAAACTCGCGCTCCGATAACAGTCAACGAATCTGAGATTCGGGAATGCGCAAAAACTTTTGCCAACGCATTCAACTCGGGTGATGCCAAAGCGATCGCTGCCCAATGGACCATGGATGGCGACTACACCAACGAGGCAGGAATTGAATTCAATGGGCGGGAAGCGATCGAGAAAGAATACACAAACTTTTTCAAGCAATACCCCGGCGTCAAAATCAAGATTGACATCGAGGAAATTAAAATGCTCTCGGAAACCAGCGCTATCGAAGAAGGCACCGCAACGCTTGGAGAATTTGCTCCCGTTGAGTGCCACTACGTTTTGATCCATGTCAAGAAAAACGGCAAGTGGCTAATCGCCTCCGCACGTGACATGCGGATCGAAGCAAAATCAAATTTTGAACGCTTTAGTGAGCTTGAGAAGTTGATTGGCACGTGGAGTCACGAAACCAGTGCAGGAAAAATTGAAACAACCTACCGCTGGATTGCCAACAAAAAGTTTATCGAAAGAGACTTTTCAGTTTCAATTGATGGGAAAACAACATTGTCGGGTACTCAAATCATCGGTTGGGAACCGTCCAGCCAACAAATCACATCGTGGTTATTTGATTCCACCGGCGGCAACGGGGTCGCTACCTGGACTCCCACTGAAAAGGGATGGATGATTCAATCCAGTGGCGTCACGAGTGACGGTACCACGACGGCTGCGACCAATTATTGGAATTTTTCAAATAACGATACGATCACATGGAATTCAACCAATCGAATCATGGGAAATGAACCGCTCGCAGAAGCCGCTGAATTAACTCTCAAGCGAAACAAATAATCCTCATCGTCACCCCAAAATAATAACTACACACCGTCCACTGACTGGAATTAACATGATCAAACGTACCTTAACCCTGACTGCCATACTTATCGCCTTTGCATTGCTTCAGCACAACGAATGCGCTGCACATGGATTTGGCGGATACCACAATGCAGCTATCCGAGCCGCTGCCGTTAACCGAGCTGCGACACTCAATCGCGGGATCAACATCGGCGTCAATGCGGCTCCGTACCGCCGCTACTCTTACCCTCGCTACCCAGCTCCACTTCCAATTGCGCCTTACTACCCGGCCTATAACCCAAGCGTTCCATTCCCCGACATGCCGGGACCGGGCCCAGCTAATTTGGATAAGCTTGTCGGTAAACCTGCTGCTCCCAAAGACTCGAGAGCCAGTTCACTTGATTCGCTAGATGCTGCACTAAAGCAAATGAGCTTGCCTTCAGACGCCGGCCTGCCTGCCGCTCCAGCTAAGTAAGCTCGGTAATCTTTAAAACGACTTAACTCGGGGCCTCAAAAATGAGGTCTCGTTTTTTATGCGCAACGCCTTAATTAACGCAACTCAAAACGCGGCGATCAAAATTAGTTATTGATCTTTTTGAAGAACTTCCAACCCCTCCGAGAGAGCCTCCACCATCGAATCAATTTCTGATTCACTCAACACAGTTGAAAGCGCTGCCGAGCAGGTGTTGATCATCATGAAGCCACGTTCATAGAGAAAATTAACAAGAAATTCAATTTGCTTATTTTCCGAGGCATCCGAATACGTCTCTCTGTACCCCGTTGGAGCTTCCGATTTTAAGTGAACACGGAACATCGAACCGGCGCCTGTTACGCAGGCATTGGCTCCAACGGCTTCGATTGCTTCAGCGATTTTCAGACGCGAATAATCACCAAGCTGGTTGAGCCGATCTACCGCCTCGCGATCAAACAACTCCATTGCCACCCGCCCTGCCGTCATCGTCACAGGATTCGCAGAGAACGTTCCAGAAAATGGAAATGGCAGTCGGTCGCGCGTTGGATCAAGTACGGACATGAACTCATCTTTTCCAGCCAACCCACCTACTGGAAAACCACCGCCAATTATCTTACCCAACGCAGTTAGATCCGGTTCAACGTCGTACCAGTCCTGAGCGCCTCCCCACCCCATCCGAAAAGTAATCACTTCATCGAGTAAAAAGATGCAATCGTGATCGAGTGTCCATTTTCGAATCGCTTGCATATACTCCTGGCTCGCCGGAATTAAACCAACCCGGTGGGGCAAAGGATCAATCAACACGCAGGCCAATTCGTTTGCATGCTGATCTAATAATTCGAGCGTTTGGCTAATATTATTGAACGGAAATACAATAACGTCATCGAGTGCAGCTTGAGGAGTCCCCTCGACAACCGGAACACTTTGGGGAGATGCGACACTGCCCCAATTCTTTGGATTAGATTTTTGACTGACCTCTGCATAGTCATAAGTTCCATGATAAGCACCCTCCGATTTGGCAATTTTAGGCCGTCCTGTAATTGCTCTGGCAGCCTTAATTCCCGCCATCACCGCTTCGGTTCCCGAATTCATAAATCGGATTTTTTCAAAGCCCTGATTGCGATCACAGATGTGCTGCGCGAATCGAAGCTCAGCCTCGGTAGCCATCGTAAATGCGGTACCTTGCTGAAGTTGACGAGTGACCGCGTCGACGACGACTGGATGGGCATGACCGTGAATTAAAGACGCCATGTTGTTCGCAAAATCAATACGCGTTACACCATCGAGATCTGTAACCCTACACCCCTTTCCAAAATCAACGTAATCGGGATTGGGCCTGCGGAAAATTGTATTTCGACTAATACCGCCGGGGAGTACCTGAAGAGCTTCTTTGTACAAGGACTGGCTTTTTGTCTGCGGTTTCATTCTTCTTATCAATCGAAAAACAACTTAAATTTAAAGTTACTCAACTCACCACTAGTAAACCGGTTTCCCCGTTGCGCTTGCAAACAAACCGGCCTCGTCGAAGATAATGCGATCCTCGTAATCATTGAACCAAATCGCTTCCGGATTCCGCCCAACAATTGCAATTTTTCCGCGATACTTTGCGTCGGCGGCTCCTCGATACAGCTTGAAAATTAAGACGCCATTTTCACCATGAGGAACGTCCATTGGCTCGTCAGTCACCGCACAGACTTCAGTCTTACCTTTGTAATGAGTGATCGATAGTTTGGCATGCGCTTCGATACCCGAAAGACCCTTTTGAGATTCATTGAGAATTCTCCAAGCCTCCTCAATCGTTAGATTAAAAGCCCGATGGCCGACGATGTCGCGTCCGCAATAAAACCTTGAATTCTCAATCCCATTACGCTTTAACTCACGCTGTAAAATTCGCAGGGCATCAGGATTATCATTAATCCCTTTAATGATCGGCGACTGGTTGTCAATGTTCACCCAGTTGCGACTTTTAAGTCGTTTTACTGAACGACGAGTGTTGTCTAACCAGACCAATCCGCCACTTTGATCAGTAAAATACTTACCCGCAGAGTCTTTCTTAAGAAACTCATCGGGATGATTAAAATGAACGACAAATCGCAGATTGACACCGGGATAGGCCTCGTGAAATCCGTCCAACATTTTGAAAAACGAATCATCGAATCGGTCGGGAAAAAAGGCTAGTTCCTTAGTTCCAATGCGGATGTTCTCAATCCCGGCATCGGCCAAAGATGCCCACCAATTGCCAATAATTTTATTACTAAGGACCATTGGATCGCCACCGGACATCAAAATCTCTCTCAGCTTTTCACGACCAGTCTCCGGATGCTTACCACCGTTAGACTCGACTGCTTGATTGTGAGCCATGATGTAGCTACAGATTTCATCAACTTTTGCGAGTCCCTTGGGAGCCATAGCACCATCGGGCCGCGACACCTCTTTCTTCGCAATGAGCTCCTCGCGGTAACAAAATCTACAATGTGCGGAACACGTTGACGCAACATAAATTAGCCCGATTTCATACTTATGTAACAAGCCTTCCACTGGACTGTAGTCCATTTGCTTGCCCGGATCTTGTGAACCCGCAAGGTCAAAGGTCTCGGCAGGACTCGCTTTGATTAACTGTTGAATCGCAGCACTGTTCTTGGCCTGTTCAAAATAATGCCGGGTAATTTTAACGGGCATGCGGGATTCAATATCTCTCTCTGTTCCTTTGATTTCCACTAGCGCTGCCAACTCGCCCTCGCTATAGAAACCCTGCATCTCCGGGGCAACAGATTTGTCAATAAACTTTTTTAAACCCGATGTGATCTGGCGATCGTACTTCGCTTTTTCGATAGAGCTAACAAAAGACTGAGCTTTTTCTGAAGCGGAAAAATTAGAAATGGTTGACATGGGAGGATTCCATCGAAATAAGAATTCAAACCTAAGATTATAAAAAAGAGCGGTCGCAGACCGACTCCCTGTTCCGTCATGTTAGCCTTCGGCTCGCGACAATCAACCCGAACCTCTCGATCAGTCAGTTCAAAGAAAAACTCGAAATGGCTAATATCAAAGTCGTTCACAAAATCGCTCAAAAGGTGGGGGATTTTGATGAATTTTCAAAAATAGAATCATTCACCAATCCCAATCATTTGAGGGAACAATCCAGATAGTAGACGTTGCGTTCCAGCAAATCGAATTTCAAACAGTTTTTAAAATCTAATTCAGCTGATTCGCCAACGAAGAAAAGGCTTCGCGGACAAAAAATTACGCCATCAAAAGAAGACAACCGACACTCAATTATTTTGCCATGTTGAAAATGACGAAAGCGGCAATGATGGCGAGGACTCCAGCCAGAATCGCCATTAGAATTTTCACCCAACTGTAGGGACGTTGCCCCTGAATCTCACCAGTCACCGCGTTAACAAAAATCCGATACGGTTTATTTTTAAACCGATAAGTCATGAGATAAACTGGCAGCAATAGGTGCTTGTAGGTAACCGCGTCGTACCGCGATTTAACCGAATGAACACGTTGCTTATCTCCACCAATGCGCCCTCGAACGTCGGAGAGAATTGCGTTATCAATTCGCTTCTTCCCCTGTTCGAATCCACGATCTAATTCAATATCGTAAGTCCGCGCTAAATATCCAGCGAGATATTGCTGGGTGAAAGGCACACATTCGGTCAGCGGCCAGGGTTCCAGAGCAATGATGTAGCTTTCAGGAAAACCTTGACTGGCAACCACCAATACATCATCAAAAAACCGTTGAAATCTTCCCGACGCAGGATACCAGCGGGTACGAGTCTCGGTTCGCTTATTCTTACCCGTCCCTACACGGACCGTATAGTTTTCTCCACGCTCCCCTGAATAAGCATTAAACGTGAGGGAGTCGAAAGTCCAATAAGGAAGGTACACCCCATTAAATTTTCCCTGGGCGCCTCGCTTTTTAAAATCTCCTGGTGCAAACCACCTCGACTTCACCCAATCTTTCAGCTTCCCCTGCACGGTGCTGCGTTCGACCAGGAACGGCAAAACACCATCAACGGGCACACGTTTAGTCGCGGTATGTACGTTTTCGCGTTGAATTGGCGAACCGCAATAAGGACACTCGGTACTGGTTAACGTCCCCGTGAAAACAACGACACCGCTGCAAGAATCGCAGCGAACTTCACTGCAGTCACTCGCCCCTTCAGTCTCACTTGCCTTTGCCTTCTCATCTAACTCGCGAAACTCAACAATGCGTTCAAGCATGGCGTGAAAATCTTGCTCCACCACCTCGCTGTCTTCCGCAAGTTCGACGTCCTTCTCAAACCCGCAAAACGGGCACTTCAGTTTTTGCTCACCGATATTGAACTCAAAATCCGCCCCACAGCTATCGCATGGGAAAATTCGCGCCTTTCCCTCATCCGTCGTTGCGCCGACAATGTCGCTGCGTCCAAGGAGTTCCTCGACTTCAGATTCCGGAGATTCCATATCGCTTTCGCTCGACTTAACTAGACCCAAAACGAGGTTCTAAGAATTCAATCGTGACCTACTAAACATCGTCTTCGCCGCAGCAGAATTGTGTTGGCAAATCAGCTGCCGACGAAAACTATGATCTTAATTAACTAGGCGGTGGGGGAGGAGGGACGGCACCAAAGTGACCAGACAATTGGGGGACTTGCCCCGCAGTCATCCACTGCCCAAGCGACGGAGACCAAACATTGGTTGACGCAAGAACACCTCCACTTTGGATCATTTGAACCAACTGGGCGTCATTATAAGGCCCTTGCGACTGACCATTAACCGAGATGTGCCACGTCGCCTGCGGCGGCGCGGGAGGCGCAGACAAGCCGGGTGATTGGACCATTTGGTTAGCCATCGCGAAACCCATTCCAAGCCCCATCCCATCGGCAGCACCACCGCCTGCTGGATTATCAGCAGCGGCCATCATTGCATTACCCATCTGGAACTGCTGGAACCGGTTCATATCACCAATCACGCCCATACTACTGCGTGTATCAATTGCTTTTTCAACTTCCTCAGGCAAGGAAATATTGACAATGTTCAGCTGCGGGATATCGAGTCCATACTCATCGTCGACTCGCTCAACAACCGCTTTGCGAAGTTGTTCAGAGAAATCACCATAGTGACTTGCCAAATCGAGCGCGGCAACTTTCGATTCACCTAATAAATCTGCCAAAGCAGTAATCAAAATCGACCGCATCAGTTCGCTGATCTCGTCAGCTTCAAATGACGAATCTGTTCCAATCAATTCCCTCAATAACGCCTTGGGATCCTCCGCTCGCAGAGAATAAGTTCCAAACGCACGTAATCGAATCGGACCAAAATCCGGATCACGGAACATAATTGGATTGGGTGTTCCCCACTTTAAATCAGTGATCTGACGGGTACTGACGAAGTAAACCTCTGAGCGGAACGGGCTATTAAAACCGTGCTTCCAACCCATGATCGTACTGAGAATTGGAATGTTGTCAGTGGTTAATTTGTAGTTTCCGGGTTCGAATACGTCAGCAATTTCACCTCGGTGAACAAGAATTGCCATCTGACCGGGACGAACGATAAGCTCGGCACCGTTCTTAATTTCATTCTGGTACCGTGGAAAACGCCACGCAATTGTGTGCCGCGAATCGTCAATCCATTCAATAATGTCGACGAGTTCATTTCGCAGCTTGTCAAACAAGCCCATTTACTGACTCCTGGAAGAAGAGATTCAAAAGCAAGTCGCAAGTAGATTACTGCGATCGTCCAAGTATAACACTGCGGTTTAACCCGTCAAATACCGCGACGTCTGCACTCGGCTCCGCAACACGAAGTTTTCCATCAAGAAACACTGGATTTAATTAAACCGGCGTCGTCCATGAGGGGAATTACGAGCCCAAGCGCTGCTCAACACCAATACTTGCGGCCCATTCCCGCCTAGACACATTGAGAAATTAGGAAGGTTACTCAATCTGAACCCACCGAAATAAAACCGACATTCCCTGACCACCGCCGACACACAACGTCGCAATGCCCAATGCTCCCACCTGACCTTGCTGTTTCAACCGATCATGAAGTGTCATCACCAGCCTTAATCCACTCGCACCCAAAGGGTGCCCTAACGCCAATGCACCACCCCAGGTATTGACCCGCTCCATTGGAATCTCGAGATCCGCCATAGAAGCCAAGACCTGTATCGCGAAAGCCTCATTGATTTCAAACGCCGAAACTTCTTTCGCGGTAATACCATTCCGCTCGAATATTTTTCGGGTCGCCGGCACCGGCCCAAGCCCCATTAACTCTGGTGACACATGCCCGTATTGGACATCGACAATCTCTAGCCCAGCCGAAATCCCAAGCGACCTCGCACAGGTTTCTTCTACCACCCATCCACTGGTCGCTCCATCGGTCAGCGGCGAAGACGTCGCAGCTGTCACAGTGCCCCCCTCATTAAACGCGGGCGGTAAACTCGCGATTTTCTCCCGATTCACAGGGTATCTAACAAATTCATCGCAAGTAATTAAATAAGGATGCAATTGTTCCGCAT
Source organism: Mariniblastus sp. (assembly GCA_029251085.1). GTDB lineage: Bacteria > Planctomycetota > Planctomycetia > Pirellulales > Pirellulaceae > Mariniblastus. Next base: position 38,337 of record JAQXDZ010000124.1, on the reverse strand, counting down.
AAGCCCCACTCTGATGCGCCTCATGAGCCTGAGTATGACTTCGTTCCGCAAAATCTTCTTGTGATACGCGGTCGAACTGAGGATATTTCGCAGCCACCTGCTCAGCGGTTTGACCGTTCGGGATATAGGCGTGCTCATTAACAGCCTTAATGCTTTCGGACTCCGAAAAATTTGCTCCGCGTCGTGGAATCCGGCTCATCGACTCAATACCCGCTGTCAAAAACTTTGTGCCCCACGAAGCTTTCACACGCGCTGCTGCCACCGCAACCGCCTCCAGACTACTCGCACAAAGTCGATTCACCACCATTCCCGGCACTTCTAAACCGGCCCCTAACGCCGCCAAACGACCGACATTGTAACCCTGCTCATGCTCGGGATAAGCACAACCAACGATCAAATCCTCTGCCCCTGAATTCCACAATTCGGGAGAGCGACTCGCCTGAGCATTCAACATCTCTACCAACAAATCATCCGCTCGAATATCCCGGTAAGCACCTTTGAAAGAGCGTCCGAAGGGAGTTCTAAGTCCCGAAGTAAAAATCGCCTTGGGCATTGGATTATCACAAAGTAAAACAAATTGAATCTGTAAAAATTGACGACCGCTTTTCAGCAATCAGCCGAATCCGGAATTGCAAATGACAAGAACCGAAAACACTCGGGTCACTTCGCCAATGAAAGCAAACCGTCGGGAATTCCAAGTTGCTCTTCTGTCACGCCAGGAGCAAGTTTTTCGATCTGAAATGATTCGCCTGTTGGCGTAAAGACGCCTAAGTCGGTGACAATCTTGTGAACCACTCCCTTGCCAGTTAGAGGAAGCGTGCACCGATGCAGCAATTTCACTTCCCCTCGTTTTGAAAAATGGGTCAACATTACGATGACTAATTTGGCACCATGAACAAGGTCCATCGCGCCTCCCATCCCCGTCACCTTTTTTCCCGGAATCATCCAGTTTGCAAGACTTCCTTCGGCATCGACTTGCATTCCGCCAAGCACACAAACATCAATGTGCCCTCCACGGATCATTCCAAAACTCATCGAACTGTCAAAATAACTGGCTCCTTTTTTAACCGAAATCGTTTCCTTGCCAGCATTGATCAATGTGGCTGAAACCGATTGAGGAGTAGGGCGGCCAGCGACACCCAATACCCCGTTCTCTGAGTGAATCCAAATGCCCTTTTCCGGTGGAATCCGTTGAGCGATAAGCGTTGGAATTCCAATTCCAAGATTCAAACTCGAACCGTCGCTTAACATCTCGATCACTTGATCGACCATTTCATTCTTCGACCAATGATTTTTCGAAACAGACATGCCTACCTCCCCCATTAAAAATCCCCCACAGATCCTCTTTGCGAAAACCCGTGTTAGTTTTGATCCTCAAAAACTGGAATTTCGATTGTATTCTCGTAATCAGCACCCTGGTAAATGCGTTGCACGAACACTCCCGGGAGGTGAACATTTTCCGGTAAAATCTCACCCAACTCAACCAACTCCTCAACCTCGACAATGGTCACTTTAGCGGCCATCGCCATCAAGGGAGAAAAGTTCCTTGCCGTTTCTTGAAACCACAAGTTGCCATAGGCATCGCCTTTTTGAGCTTTGATAATTGCAAAATCAGCGGTCAACGGCAGCTCGAGCAAACACGGCATATCAAACGTCCGCGATTCTTTTCCTTCAGCAACCTCAGTCCCGGAACCAGCAGGAGTATAAAAACCGCGAATGCCCATTCCGGCAGCCCGAATTCGCTCGCTGAACGTTCCCTGCGGAACCAAAGTAACCTCAACCTCGTTAGCCAGCATCTGCTCTTCCAGATCAGGGTTACCGCCCACGTAACTGCAAGTCGCCTGACTGATCTGTTTTTCTTTTAACAACCACGCCAATCCACGCCCCGAATTTCCAATATTGTTGGAAATTGCATGCAGATTCTTAAGTCCCAAACGACGAATTTCTAAAATGCTGTTTTCGGGAATTCCACACAATCCGAATCCCCCGCTCATGACTGAGGCTCCATCCTTCATGTCGAACAATGCTGCCTTCGCGTCCTTAAATACCTTGGATGTCACCGAGGCTCCTTTTTAGATTACGCTGCGTCGGAAATAATCGAGAGATATTAAAACCAAGGTCAAGCGATGAGATCATGAATTACATGTCCATGAACATCGGTCAGCCGGAAATCACGCCCCTGATATCGGTAGGTCAGCTTGGTGTGGTCAATTCCTAACAAATGCAGAATTGTCGCATTTAGGTCGTGGATGTGCATAGTCCCCGGGGTCCAAGCCTCTTTGGTTGGCTGGGGATTCAGAGCAACTCCATCGGCATCCGCAATATTGTAACCGTACTCATCCGTTTGGCCGTAGGTAATTCCCGACTTAACACCTCCACCGGCCATCCAGACCGTAAAACATCTCGGATGATGATCACGTCCATAATTCGCGTCCGTCATATTTCCTTGACAATAAACTGTTCTGCCAAACTCTCCTCCCCACACGACCAGCGTGTCCTCCAACATCCCTCGCTGCTTCAGGTCTTTAATCAACGCGGCACAGCCTTGATCAATGTCTTTACATTGAGACTCGTGCTCTCTGGGGAGGTTACCATGTGCATCCCAACCGCGGTGAAAAATTTGAATGTTCCGCACCCCTCGTTCAGCCAACCTTCTGGCATTCAAGCAGCAGGCCGCAAAACTGCCTGGCTGTTTCGCATTCTCGCCATACAGTTCAAACGTTTTCTCGTCTTCTGAAGAGAGATCCATCAATTCAGGTACCGAGGCTTGCATTCGGAAAGCCATCTCATGCTGCTTGATTCGAGCTAACACTTCCGGGTCGGCAAACTTCCGATGCACCTCTTGATTCAAAGCCGTCAGCGTATCGAGCTGGGCTCGACGGTCTTTCCGGCTGACTCCGCGGGGATTACTCAAATACAGGACAGGATCTCCCTGACTCTGCATCAACATCCCCTGATGCTGGGACGGCATAAACCCCGTACCCCACAAGCGATTAAACAAACTTTGTTCCGCGAATCGCGTTTTCGCGTGCATCACGATGTAACTGGGAAGGTTCTCATTCATACTCCCCAAACCGTAGCTTAACCACGCACCGAGACTTGGTCGCCCTGGAATTTGGCTTCCAGTTTGAATGTAAGTAATCGCTGGATCATGATTAATTGCTTCGGTAAACGTGCTCTTAATGACGCACAAATCTTTCACAACCGTCGAGGTGTGCGGCAGCAACTCACTTACGTACACCCCTTTGTCATGATTGTCGTATTTTTTGAATTTATATTTACTCGGACACACGGGCAATCCACTCTTTTGATTGGACGTCATTCCCGTTATCCGCTGCCCATCACGCACATGGTCTGGCAATTGCTTACCGGCCATTTCTTTTAGCTTGGGTTTGTAGTCCCAAAGATCATGATGACTCGGGCCGCCACTCATGAACAAATAGATCACGCGTTTCGCTTTGGCGGGATGGTGCATTCCAATCCCCGGTTCACGTTCATTCAATCCGGCGGCGACTTGCTGCGGCTGCCACAAACTGGCCATCGCCGCGGTTCCCAAGCCCAAAGCCGCCTTCCCAAATAATTGGCGACGTGTTGTCAATAACTCAAATTCTCGAATTGGATTTTCACTCATGGTCGCATTTCGTTTCATCAATAAAGTAAAATAGCCACATCGCTCGCCAAGACCGTCGCCGCAACCTGAGTCCAGGCAGCCTGCTGCACAACATCAAGCTTTTTATTCCCGGGAGCCTCCCCATAACTCACCAACTCACTTGCCGCTTTTTTATCATTTCCAAATCTAGCTAACATCGAGACTAACAATTGATCGCAGGCATTTCTTTCCGCCTCTGTAGGCAATCGGCAAGCAAGAATTTGAAACAATCGATCTAAACGCTGAGCGTCTTGGTCAGACTCCGTCATCAATCGTGCCGCCAAGGTCCTTGCCATTTCGATTCGCTGCGTCTCATTTAACAAAGCCAACGCCTGTAAAGATGTGTTGGTTGTCGAACGGCGAACGCAACTCGCTTCGCGACTGGGGGCATCAAACAGAGTCATCATCGGATGCGGACTCGTCCGCTTCCAGTAAACATACAGACTCCGCCGATAAAGCCGTGGCCCTTTGTCAGCAACATAATTTTTGGTGTTACTCCCAGGGTGAGCCATGGCAAGCCACATTCCCGGTGGTTGGTACGGCTTTACCCCTTCTCCACCCATTGTTGAATCCAGCAACCCACTGGCCCACAAACCGACATCCCGAAGGACCTCGGCATCAAGCCGGAAACTTGGCCCGCGGGCAAACAACAAGTTCTCAGAATCGGCAACGTCCTCGCGTCTCGCAGAACTCTGACAAAACGTTTGACTCGTTACCATCGTCCGCAGAAGTTGTTTGTGATCCCACCCCTGTTCCTGGAATTCCACGGCCAGCCAGTCGAGTAATTCCGGGTGGGTTGACTGCCGCCCCTGAACTCCAAAATCTTCGGGAGTTCGCACCAATCCCACACCAAAAATTCGTTGCCAACTTTGGTTTACCATCACTCTTGCGGTTAGCGGATGCGATCGCCCAGTCAACCATTGCGCCAGCCCAAAACGATTACTCGGAGCTGCCTCAGGCAAGTTACCCATGACCTCGATGACCCCGGGAGCCACCGCATCTCCCATTGGCAAGTCGTATTCGCCTCGCCTTAAAACGTGTGTTTTCCGTGGCTCTTTCAGGTCTTTTGCTACTAACGTTGTGGTAAATTTCTTGACCGCCTCTGACTTACGAGACTGGATCAACTTCGCATTTGCATGACCGTCCATCTGCAGCCAGGGGGCACTTGCCCCCGCTAATAGCCCTAGCTTTTCATCGTCTGAACTTTTCTTCCAGTTTGCAATCATTGCCGAATCAACATCGCTGGCCTTCAACTGTTTGTCCGCGTCAGCCAACAAGGTTTCCTGAGCGTACTCCAACAACTGCCAATTCGCCCAAGCGTCCTGGTCCTCGGGAGCCCGCTCGACCGTGCCGTATTCGTAAGCGTTACGATCCATCGAGGGTTCTGCAGTACTATTAAAAAAAGCAAGCAGCTGATAATACTCGCGTTGCTTGATAGGATCATATTTGTGCGTGTGACAGCGAGCACAATTTAACGACATCCCCAAAAAGACCGTTCCGAAGGTCTCAACACGATCGAAGTTATTCTTTGCTTGAAATTCAAGTGGAATCGCTCCACCTTCCCCAGTCGTCGGGTTCATTCGCACAAACCCCGTTGCAACCCGCTGGGCTAACGTTGATTCCGGCAGCAAGTCACCCGCCAATTGCCAGGTAATGAAATCATCGTAGGGAAGGTTGTCATTGAAAGCTTTGACAACCCAGTCTCGGTAGGGATAAATTCCTCTTCGGTTGTCCAAGTGCAAACCATGGGTATCCCCATAACGAACGGCATCGAGCCAGTAACGTGCCTGATGCTCACCAAATCGAGGGTCAGCAAGTAACTCATCGATAAACCTCGAGTACGCCTGCTCACTTTTATCAGCGAGAAACGCATCCAACAATTTTTGTTCCGGAGGCAACCCCGTCAGTACCAACGCTGCACGACGGGCAAGAATTGGCCTACTCGCGGCCGGCGCGAAATCAATCCCCTTTGCCTTTAATTGCGAACCAACCCAGTAATCAATGGGATTGCTATTCGTTTCAAGCTTGACGCCCTTGGCCTTGACCGGCGCCACGAACGCCCAGTGCTTACTGTACTGACCACCAGAATTCACCCAGCGCCTCAACAACGCTCGCTCCTGCTCTGTCAATTTCTTGTCGAAATCAACCGGTGGCATTGGGTCATCCACCGAATCAATGCGAGCAACCAACTCACTTTTTTCAGGATGGAGATGATCAATTGCCTGATAGTCACCAAGATCTGCCGTCGCACCGCCAAACGAATCAAGCCTGACAAGATCCTCGTCCTTAGCATCCGGCCCATGACAGACAAAACACTTATCAGAAAGAATCGGAAGAATTTGACGGGCAAAGTCAACCGGCGTTCCTTCCTGAGCAAAACCTGCTGCGGCAAGCCATAAAAAGAACGCGACGATTTGGAACAACGTTTTCATGTTTAATCAACTAAAAAATTTCAAAATGACTGGTTAGACCTTTGGCAATTGCCAGGGGTCTCGACGCTCTCGGTCAAGCAATGGACGATCGACCGGATCATCAAACTGCCACGCCTCCGGATCCCATTTAAGGGTTTTCTGGTTTTGGTAAGCAAGGTTCCCCAAGTGAATAATCGCTGCGGTCCTTGCTCCCTTTTCTACCTCGGCAATCGGCATCTCTCGTGATTGAATGCAATCGAGCCAATTCCTGTGATGCCCGGGCGATTTTGGCAAATGCACCTCGTCTTCGCCCAGTGGCGTTTTAACAATTTCTTCGGGATCGCTTGTCAACCGACCGCGATCAATATGGAGCGTCCCATTCTCACCGTGAAAGACACAACCACTTGGCCCACCATGAACCATTTCGATTCCATTCTCAAACAAAAACCGAACGCCGCGTTTGGCCTTTGGATCTTCCGGAGGAATGATTTCAACCGGGCCACTCTGATCCATTTTTAATGCCCATTGAGCAATGTCATAATGGTGCGCCCCCATATCAGTGTGACCACCGCCTGAATACTCCCGATAACTTCGCCACGCTGGAAAGTGTTTGTGTACACCTCGAGGACTTAGAATTGAGTTATAGACACGCTCTGGAGCGCACCCAAGCCACATATCCCAATCAAGCCCACGCTCCATCGGCTCTTCCGGCAAATCACAATCGATACTAGGATCTCCAACACCGACGGTTACCCGATGGATCTTTCCAAGCCTTCCACTATGAATCAGTTCGATCGCTCGCCGAAATGGCCCGAACACCCCTGATCGCTGCTGGCTTCCAGTCTGCACAATACGTTTGTACTTTCGCGCGGCATCAATACACGCCTTTGATTCCGCGATCGTGAGAGTCAAAGGCTTTTCGCAATAGACATCTTTGCCCGCTTTGCAGGCCTCAATTAGCGGAATGGCATGCCAATGGTCCGGAGTCGCAATGCACACCGCGTCAATATCTTCCCTCGCAATGACATCACGGAAATCTACATAGGTGGAACAGCCCTTAAAATCTTGCTTGGTATCTGAATACTTTTGATTGACTCTCTCTGCCGCCCAATCGCGGCGAGTCGTATCCACTTCGCAAACCGCAACCAACTGAACATCCGGTTGCTGCAGCAACTGAGGAATGTGATAGCTATTTGCCATCTTCCCACAACCAATCATTGCGACGTTAACGCGATCACTGGGGGCAACCCGGCCCACTGAGGCAAATGAATTTGCCCCCATTACTCCTGGCATTGCCGCCGCCGTCGATTGCAAAAACGTTCTTCGAGTTAACGCCATAAATCCTCCATTGTCCTATCCATTTCTCGCCGCTCGCATTAGAGTTTAAACGATGAGCCAATTAAAAACAAAGTTGTTTCACAACTCAGAGCACTCTTCCGCACCTTCGCAGAGTGCGTGAAATAAATATCAAACTCCACCCCTCTACTTCCAAAATCACGATCTCACGGTATAAAACCGAAGGTTTCTGTTTCATTTGCGTTCTTACAAATTTACACGGTGATAAAATGGCAACGCCTCTAATCAATGGCTTCTTGTTCGCTTGGAAAAAAAATCAGGACTACGCACCTAGTTTGGTTGCCGACCTCACTGAGGAACAAATGATTTTGCAACCGGCAGCCGATCCAAACGCGCCAGCGAACCACCCTGCTTGGGTTCTTAGCCATTTGAATGTTTACATCCCAATAATTGGCTCAATCATCAAAGGTGAGGAGTTTGAGGACCCCAAACCCCATCGCTTTGGAATGCTTTCCCAACCAACGTCCGACCCTTCGACTTATCAATCCAAAGAAGAATTAATTGCAGAATTCACAAATGGCCATCTCGCGATCGCCGAATTACTCGGCAATGAGGATGACCGCGTGTTTGAAAAAACAGTAGCACTGCCACGCTGGCAGAAAGTGATGCCCACTGCCGCAATCGCACTTCCTTATCTAATGTTTAATCACGAAAACGGACACCTTGGCCAAGTCAGCGCATGGCGACGAATCCAAGGGCTTCCCAGCGTTTAAAGCAAACCAATTCACCAAAAACTTAACAGGCTTCCCATGTCGAATTCCGACTCTGAAAACGTCGATGCTTTGCGATTAGTTGACCAATCGGTGGAACCGATCAAACAAGTCACTGGATTTGCAAAGCACCACCGCATCCCAACAACACACAATGCTGGTGATCAAAGATTTGTCGTCGATTTGACGTTCGATGAAATCGACAACGATTTACAGGCAACGTTTCGCTCACTTCGCCAAGCCTACGGGCTCAAACGAAAAGAAATACAGGTTCACGGACCGGACGACGGCATGGGAGTCATCACGACTCCGTTTTTCAATTACGAGTACCACGCAAGTCAAGCAGAAGACGACCCCGGGACGGTGATTTGGAAGCGGCTAATTACATCCATCATTGAACCGGCACGTATTTTTGCTGGCCCTTTCGAAGAAGTCTTCGGACAACGATTCAACGAGATGGAAATCGCCATTAAAGACGCGCTCGACCTCGAATCAATTGTCGATCACATTGAAGACTGCGAACCCGCTAGTCTTAGCATCGACTACGACAAAGATTTGACCTGGTGTGAAATTCAAACCGCCGAAAGCGGGATGACGATTGTCATTAAACCCGACTCATTGCAAATCGTCAGCAGAAAAGAAATTTCCCCAAAAAACCTGCTCAATGCGTTCTTAAAAGTTCAACAAGATTTCATCGCTACCATGAACCTTACTGGAATCCCTTTTCTAGCCCAGTAGGTTGCGTCAACTCGACGTCAACTAGGTTCACCTGAAAAGCCACGCCAACCGCCTTGCTATCTGCCGAGCACGTTTGGTGAATTACCTCGTTCTGAAACATCAACAAGATTGGCAGCTTGCCCCAAACGACTGATCACCACCTTCGCAGACTTGCCGTATTTGAAATCGACATGATTCAATTGATCTTCATTGAGTTCAAAAAAAACTCGATTCTCAATTTTCCACTTGCGGATCGTTTTATCACCGGAAATTTCAAAATAGAGCCATGCCTTCTTTAAGTCCCGCTCATGACCGACCCAGCGAATTGATGGGGCGACAGGCTTTTCGGAGTTGGAATCTGCCTGTCCATTGGCGCTGGTAATGCGAAACTTTTTTCCGACATAGGCTTCCAGTAATTGATCGAGGTTCTCGACTTCATCAAGGTCGACGCTCTTTCCAGTATCACCCTTGAGGGCTTTCTCTAAATCTGCTGGCCAAACGCACAGAGCAACTTCAAAATTGCCGGACGTCTCATTCCAATTAACTTCCGCATGACTCACATGGTACGGATGAGATGCTTGACAATCAGCAGGCGACGAGACGACCGCTGCAACGAGAGCCACTCCTAGAAAAAGGCTACGTCGATTGAATCGCTGGCGGTTCATTTCACTCATTGCTCTTTCCTTTCTTGGCTACTGGCTTTTTCGCTGCTGGCTTCTTGGCCACAGGTTTCTTGGTTGCCGGCTTTCTCGCTGCAGGTTTCTTGGCTACTGGCTTCTTTTCATCTGATTTTTTACCACCAGCCTTTCCAGCTGCTGACTTCTTAGATTCCTCAGAAACCTGGCCAACCTTGGCAGGCTTTTTACCGGACTTTTTCCGATTCAAATCAGTTTTCATCGGATTCCCACCGCCGCCCCAACGTGAACTCTTGTAAACATCGAACCGCGACTTCATGATTCGACGAGGAAAATAATTATTCTCCAACTCAACGTCGGCAGTCTCCAATCGCGGGTCAAGAACGAGTGACTTGATTGGCTTTTTCGTCATCAACAATTTGGTAACCTTTAAATTGTCTTTTCTCCAAATCTCAGCCGGAATTCGCACGTGCTGTTTGGTTCCATCTTCGAATTCAGCATCAATAATTACAGGCATTACCAAACCGCCGACATTTTCGATCGTGATCAGATAAAAATTTCTCTTCATCCCAATCAGTTTCCTTTCCTCGTCGGTGAGGGATTTCATAAAACTGTCATAACTCCGTCGCTCTTCCGGTGTGACGTCCAGAGCGTCGTAACTGTTATAAAAATCTTTTAGTTCAGGGTACCGATTAGCTCGTTTCACCAAATCTTTATTAAGTGCCTCTGAATTCGATTCTGGTATTCCATCCCGTTTTGCTCGTCGGATTTTCTTTTCCAACACGGGATTCTTGGTGTTGATATTTAATTGCCGAACTTCAGTGATGGCGAGATCTACATGGTCATTTGAATAGAACCAACCTCTCCAAAACCAATCCAAATCAATTCCAGATGCATCTTCCATCGTACGAAAGAAGTCAGCCGGCATTGGCCGTTTAAACTTCCAACGCTTTGCATATTCCTTAAATGCATAGTCAAACAGCTCGCGTCCCAAAACCGTCTCTCGTAATACATTGAGAGCGGTCGCCGGTTTTGAATAACCATTAGGACCAAACTGAAGAATCGACTCTGAGTTAGTCATGATCGGAACTTGATTCGGACTTCGCATATACCCCACAATGTCGCGAGGCTCTCCGCGTCGTGACGGATACCCTTCTTCCCACTCCTGCTCCGACAGATATTGAAGAAACGTATTGAGACCTTCATCCATCCAGGTCCATTGCCGCTCGTCCGTGTTCACGATCATCGGGAAGTAATTATGGCCGACTTCGTGAATAATCACTGAAATCAATCCGTACTTGGTGCTCGCCGAGTAGGTTCCGTCTTTCTCCGGTCTCGGTCCGTTAAAGCAGATCATCGGATATTCCATCCCACCGACCGGTCCATTAACCGAAATCGCAACAGGGTAGGGGTAGTCGAACGTGTACCGCGAATAAACTTCCAGCGTATGAATGATCGCGTGGGTCGAGTACTTACTCCACAGCGGCTCACCTTCATTTGGATAAAAAGACATGGCCATCACGGGATAGTCGCCAACATTATGCTGCATCGCATCCCAAATAAATTTCCGGGAAGAGGCGAATGCAAAATCACGAACTTGATCCGCTTTAAAAATCCAGGTTTTCGTTCCGTCTGGCTTGCTCGACTCGTTCTTCTTTGCCTCTTCAGGAGTGATAATGAAAAGCGGTTGCCTGGTCGACTTCGCCTGCTCCAGCCGTTCCATTTGTAATTCTGTAAGAACCTGCTCAGGGTTTAACAGTGTCCCCGTCGAAGCGACCACGTGATCGTTGGGGGCAGTAATACGGACGACATAGTCACCCATCTCAAGAGTAAATTCTCCACGTCCAAGAAATTGCTTATGCTGCCAACCAGTCGCATCGGTGTACGCACACAATCGAGGAAACCATTGAGCTACCTCGTAAATGTAATTTCCATCTTCTTCAAAAAACTCGCAGCCACTTCGCCCACGGAGAATGCGGGAATTATTGATTTCATAATTCCAATCAACCTGGAACTGAAACGTCTGCCCAGGTTCTAGTAACTGTGGAAGATCAACACGCATCATCGTTTTCACGATAGTGTGCTTGAGCTTTTTCTTGGTGCTCGCGTCTTCACACCGTGTAATGTGAAATCCTCCGTCAAACACCTCTTTCGCTAACATCGTTTTTAAACTGCCAAACCCCAATCCCGCGATGTTATCGGTCGTCGTCGTTAAATTGGCGTCTGAGTTCGAGCGGTGGATATTCGCGTCAAGCTGTAACCAAAGATAAGAAAGACGATCCTTACTGTTATTCTTGTAAGTAATGACTTCCTTACCAAACAACTCCTGCGTCTCATCATTCAGGCGGATGTCGATTTCGTAATCAACCTTCTGCTGCCAATAATCACTACCCGGCGCTCCCGAAGCCGCACGCTCTCGGTTGGGAGTTGGAAGAATCTCTTCTAACTGGCGAAACTTATCCTCTTGGCTGAACTTTTGATTTGTTGATTCCTGCCCATACAAACTTGGCGCGGAGACGAGTCCGATGCAAAACGCCATTAAGAAAGTGAACCCGAAAACCTGAACCGATTGATATCTCATTTGAAAACCTTGGCAAATCACAGCAGTAAACTCATAGAACGTAATTCTTTCTTATAAAAGAACGTTACTATATTACGCTGGACAAACCGCGAAGGGTGCCCCTTATTGCAATTCATGGCTGGATTAATCGATTACCGAACGATTTTGAGGCCTAGACCTTGGTAATAAAAAGCGGAACAGTGAAAGCGATTACAGATCTGTCCGAGCCTAACTGCAAACTGAACGTCCAGTCAAAGGCCGACTTCTTCCGATAAGCGTGCCTCTCCACCATTTCCGCCGTGGGAATCAAGGCTCCGCCCACCGAGAGGCCACCGGAAACCAATCTGAGCGCAATTGGCCTCAATTCCCAGTACACCAACCAACAACCGGGTCGTGCGAAACGGCCGTTCCAATCATCGGGGCAACTTCCCAGTGGAACACAGACTTTAGGGAACAAGCCCGCTCTGGCAGTATAAAACCCGAGTGTTAGTAAACAGTCCCCCTCGTGGCGAAAACGCAACCGGGTGCCGCCATGGCTGCTACTGTGCGTCAACCTGCTCTACCCCAATAGACCGAGCCCCCTCAATCCCCCCAATGTGCGATTCACAACGCACTAACTGGGGTAGCTTGGCTTTAACCGAGAAGAATTTTAAAAAAAACTCGAATTCCTTTTGAACGCATACAAGCGGTAGAAACCCCACAAAAAGAATAAAAACACCGCCAACGCGCTGCCTAAGGCACTTTTTCTCCCGCTAAACTGGTATTGCATTCAATCCGAATCGCTTACCTCTTTTTTTTCATTTGTTTAGCCCGCAAAAACACCCCATCTTGTTGACAGACCCTAAATTTCAACATAACTTTTCAGCTGTTAAATCAACCCTTTCACATCGTTTTCGATTCTCAGAGATAGGAGACCCATTTCATGAATCGCGTTATTTGTTCGCTGATCGTATTCAGCCTGTTCTTGGTGGCCAATTCAGCCGACGCTGCTGGTCCACTTTTTAAGAAGCGCTGTTGCGCTCCTGCACCTTCATGCTGCACTCCAGCTCCAGCAACTTGCTGCGACGCTGATCCTTGCTGCAAAACTCGCGTAGGCCTTATGGCTCGCTTGAAAGCACGCAAATGTTGCGAGCCTGCACCAGCTCCTTGCTGTGCTGAAGTTGCTGATCCTTGCTGCAAAACTCGCGTAGGTCTTATGGCTCGCTTGAAAGCACGCAAATGCTGCAAGCCGGATCCTTGCTGTGCTCCAGTAGAAGCTGCTGAGCCAGTTCCAGCTGAGCCAGTTGCTGAAGTTGCAACTGCATGCTGCGAAGCTGATCCTTGCTGCAAGAAGCGCGTTGGAATCATGCAACGACTTCGCTCACGCAAGTGCTGCAAGCCAGATCCATGCTGCGAAACTGCTCCTGTTGAGCCAGTTGCAACTGCATGCTGCAAGAAGCGCGTTGGCGTTGTTGCTAAGCTTAAAGCACGCAAGTGCTGCAAGCCTAACCCTTGCTAATACGCAACTTTAAAATTGCAAAAAAATAAGCCGGGCCTGATTTCAGGCTCGGCTTTTTTTGTAGTATCTTATCCTCAGTGAACCTTATCTGTAGTTAACCTTAACTGTTTTTGTTCCTGATCAATCGCAATCCGACTTCAACCAGAAAACCATCTAATGGCGCAGCTTGGGCTTGGCATGGCTTCTCTCGGCCGACCAGGATACATCAATCTTGGACATGGCGAGGATTTGAATCACGCCTACTCTATCGAATCTGTTCGAAACAATGCATTTGAAGTTCTCAATCAAGCTTGGAATTCTGGTATTCGCCACTTTGACGTCGCTCGATCTTACGGCCGCGCAGAAGAGTTCGTCTCCCAGTGGGTCAGAGAAATGTCGATCCCTTCACAGGAAATAACCATCAGTTCTAAGTGGGGATACACCTACACCGCAGCATGGAAAGTTCGAACCCCAAATGGCGTAGCTCATGAAGTTAAACGGCACGAACTTCCAGTCCTTCAACGACAATACGCGACCTCACTTAATCAACTTGGCGAGCATCTAAAGATTTACCAAATTCACTCTGCCACCAAGGAAAGCGGGGTCTTAAACAACCAACCCGTCCTTGAATTCCTCGATCGAATTCGCCAGACCGGAACCTCCGTTGGGCTATCAGTCTCAGGCCCCGAACAGGCAGAAACCATTGAAAAAGCACTCACTGTGGAAGTGAATGGTGAGCGATTGTTTCAATCAGTTCAGGCAACTTGGAACCTTCTCGAGCAATCCGCCGAAACCGCTTTAAAAAAAGCCCACGACCTTGGACTAAAAGTGATCATCAAAGAATCCGTGGCCAACGGCAGGCTCACCTCTCGAAACCAAAGTCCCAACTTTCGCTCGCAAAAAGAACAGCTCAGCCGGCTTGCTCGCGAACATCAAACCACCATTGACGCAATTAGCATCGCCGCTGCACTAAATCGACCCTGGGCAGGAATCGTTCTAAGCGGTGCAACGACTGCTGAACAAGTTACTTCCAATCTCAAAGCCACGTCACTCCAGTGGGACGACGAACTCGAACGCCAGACTTCCAAATTTGCGGAAACACCCATTGATTACTGGAAGTCCCGCTCTCAACTCGCTTGGAATTAATTACGCCCCGTCAGTGTGCGGCTTGGCAATTTTCACAAAAATGTCATGCAACGAGGGTTTCACAACCTCAAAGTGCTTGATCGAACGCATACCCGAAAGTCGACTCAACACCCCCTGCACGCAGTCTGGATGATCGAGACGAAATCGATGAAAGCGCCCATCGAAGTGGACTTCAGAGATCCCATCCATCGCAGGTACGGGAGATTCTCCTCGTTCGTTAACTCCACCGTCCTGTGGGAATTTATCGACCTGCACACGCACTTCGTCCGCCGGGTAATCGGCCTGAATAGAACTAAGCGTTCCGTCGAGCACCTTCTTGCCACGGAAAATCATAAAAATGGTATCGCACATTTTTTCAGCCATTTCCATATCATGCGTCGAAAACACAATTGTCGTTCCGTTCTCGCGTAAGCTCAACACTGCCGCTCTCAACGAATCTAGATTGACAGGATCAAGTCCGCTGAAAGGCTCATCGAGAATCACCAATTTGGGCTTCGCAACAACCGCTGAAATAAACTGAATCTTCTGAGCCATTCCTTTGGACAGCGCATCCACTCGTTTATTCGCCCACTCAGAAGCACCTAATCGCTCGAGCCAAAAATCTATTTCCGACTGGCAATCGTAAAAACCCTTGAGCCTCGCATAGTACTTCAAAACATTCCGAACCTTCATTCGTTTATAGAGACCACGCTCTTCCGGAAGATAGCCGAGCCGGTTGTCCGCCGTCCGTCCGTGCGCTCCCCCCAGAACTGTCACGACTCCCTCGTCCGGCTGAAATATCCTCAAGATCATCCGCAAAGTCGTTGTCTTGCCGGAGCCATTTGGACCAATAAACCCGTAAATTGCTCCCTCAGGAACCGCCAAATCAATTTGATCCACAGCCGTCTGTTTCCCAAACCGCTTGGTCACTTGATTCAGTTCAATTGCATAGTTCGTCATAAATTTTGAATCGCCATTTTCACGGGATGACCGAACCTCAGTTTAACGACATTTCTCCAACGTCCAAATGGTAAGGCCCCCTCGCCCAACCTCCAACGGTTCGACGCTCAGTCCCTAGTGCTACCCCTCGCCAATGCACCGCTACATTTCCCCGCCACAATACTTGCAAAAAAGCGCGTCGTCATCATGATCCTCTGTCAGACAGGAAGGACATGAAACGGTCGAAATCACGCGTCGCCGTTTTCGATCTAACACCTCCGCTGAAACGAATCCAGTAGGAACAATGATCAAGCTGTAACCCACCAAAATGAGAATCGCAGAGATGAATTGCCCGCCCGTTGTCTTGGGAACAATGTCGCCAAAACCAACGGTGGTCATCGTAACAATTGCCCAGTAAATACCCATTGGAATCGACGTAAATTTTGAGTCTGGATCGAATGTACTTTCAACGTCATACATGATCGTTCCAGCAATGGTAACGATAATTAACACGACCATGATGAAAACTACAATTTTCCCGCGGGCTCGCCAAATGGCATTCCCCAAATCCTCGCCCTCACGCTGAAACCAGGACAAATTGAGAATTCGAAAGACCCTCAATAACCGGAGTGAACGGATAGCCGAAAATGCACTCGCATGCCCACCTGCCGAGAAAAACAGAAACAAGAGATATTCAGGAAGAATCGCCAGGAGATCGACAATCCCCCAAAAACTAAAAATGAACCGCCAAGGTTTTTTCACACAGTAAATTCGCAAAGCGTATTCGACAGTAAAGAGCCCGGTGAAAACCCAACTCGCCCAGAACAAGGCATCCTCCCAGCGGTTCTCAAAACCTGCCACTGTTTCCAAACTGTTCGAGATGACACTTAAGACAATCACGACCAACAATGCCATATCAAACAACCACCCTTGCGTGGTGTGGGCGCCGAAAATGATCTCGTGCATCTTGTCTTGCACGGTCTGTTCTTCTCGATTTTTATGAGACATAGATTGTAAACCAGCAGTGAGTTTTCAAATAAGAACACAATTCTTTACCAACCAGCAATCGCTCGACCTGATTCCCGGCTAGATCCTAAACGGTGTTTCGTTGACTTCTCGGCAATCTTAGTTTTCTAAACAATTATCCTTGCCAATTATCTCTAATCAAAAATTGCAAAACACGCTCACCCATCTTCGGAGACTACATTTCGATGAAAATGGACAATAAAAAAACCTGCCGCAAGATTGCGGCAGGCCCTATTTTTTCAATGGGAAATGTTAATCCCCATCTCTCCCCAAGCACTAGTCGTTCTTGAGCTTGATATTTAGGTTAACTTCAGTTTCGCCCCGCTTCAATTTAAATTTCGCGGTCTTACCAGCATCGCGCCGAATCAAACGAGAAATATCTCGCCGTTTCGTCATTGCCTCACCATTCATTTCAACAATGACATCACCTTTTTGTAATCCCGCTTTTTCAGCAGCAGAATTCGGTGTCACACTTTCAACAGTAACAACACCGTTGTCATCATCAAGCATGACTCCCAACCGAAACGGCTTAGGGGCACCAAAAACTGGTTTCTTATCCATCGAAGCAAGTTCGTCGACAACCTTCTCCGAGTAATCAATCACTTTCAAAGCGCCTTCACAGTCAAGCGTTTCAAAGTCATCTTCAGGAGTGTGGTAAACCGCAGTCTGACCAGTGTGAATAAACACGTTTGGAACATCTCGCTGATTAAACGGCAGGTGATCACTACCCGCAAACGCGCGTGGCGGTTTGTTGAGATCAAATCCAAAATCTGCATTTGCAGAATCAAACACAGGATCCAATTGAGCGGATGAATTCCAGTTGTACAAAGTGAGTTTGTTATCACGCAACCAACCGATCATATCAAAGTTGATCATTGCAGCAGTGGTTTCCAAAGGGAAAAGTGGATTTTCACAATAGTGAATCGCCCCCAACAGTCCCATTTCTTCGGCAGTAAAACAAACAAACACAAGTCGACGCCCCGGTTTCTTGTCACGCTTATTGAACCGGCGAGCCAATTCAATCACCGCTGCTGTCCCCGTAGCATTATCATCAGCACCGTTATGAATCTCTTTACGTCCCGGCGCACGAGAACCGTAATCGCCCATTCCAAGGTGATCGTAATGTGCTCCAATCACAATCGTTTCATCTGCGTTGGGGCCTTCACCTTCAATGATTCCGATGATGTTGCTGGTCTTAGTCTTTTTAATACTAAATGCTGATTTAAAGTTGGCAGACCAACCATCCATCACCTGGGAAATCGGCTCCAGATTGCTGTCGATCTGTGCTTCGATTGCTTTCACGCTTGAAAGCTTTTTACCTGTTGGAGTATTTAAAGGAGAACTCTTTAGAAGATCATCCAAAACCGAACGTTTGACCTGAGCGAACGGCAAACCATTAGTTCTAAACCGATCAGCCTGAACGAGCTCGTCAGCCGAAGCAGCATTGACTGAATCGTTTACCATAATGATTCCAGCCGCTTTCGCGCGCCTAGCTGCCGCCACCTTTTGGCTTCCAGATGAGTGGCGAGATGTATCAGCTCCGTCAAAAACGCTGCTCTCGTCCTCGGATTGCGGTTCGTAACGAATCATCACCACAATTTTTCCCTCAACATCAACACCCTTGTAGTCATCGTAATTGTGTTCGGGCGCCGAAATTCCGTAGCCTACAAAAACAAGATCACTACTTAGATCAAAATCTCGCCTTCCCAAGAGTTGTTGGAAATTTTTCCCTAATTTCAATTCTACCTTTGCGTCGTTTGGCCCGCTTAGTGCCAAGGCTGTTGCTGCTTTATCAACAACCCGTGTGTTTCCCACTTCCATTTCCTGAAAGTATGTTCCGTCCGCAAGAGGCTTTAAGCCAGCTTTTTTATATTCAGCAACTATGTAGTCTTCACAAAGCTTGATTCCCGGAGTCCCCGGTTGCCGACCTCCCATTTCGTCAGACGACATATACTTAATGTCATAAGTCACCTGCTTCAACGCATCCTGATCAATCGAAACTTCTTTTTTCTCAGCCGCCTTTTCAGACGCTTCTTGACCAATGACGTTATCGGAAGTCACCAACATCGTTGAGGCGAAGCCCAAGATGCAAGCGGTAAAAGTCATTTTAAATAAGTGTTTGTGCCTCACTCAGTATCTCCTGCTTTGAGAGGTTGAATATTTTCGCCAAGCGGACGGTAGTCCATTCATCCAAGATTAGGGACGCGACGTGCCCAGTCGTTTTAAAGCACGCCCCAACTCCGCGGGCAACCGACAATCTACCATCTGACGACAACATCGTCAGCAATTGGCAAGCATGCTGAAGCACGATTCCTCTAAAAATAATAATGCGGACTTGTTAGCCACTAACTCAAAAATGGTTAAATCCCTCGCCCTGCAGACACACTCATCTAAAACTAAAAACGAGAGGTTTCGGCAAATCTCGTCGGTAACCTCGGTCCAGACCGAACAACAACCAGCACGCAAAAACAAATGACTCTTACTTCGAGCCACCAACTGGACCAAGAACAGTGCTCTATTAGTCAAAACTCGCAGCTTGAAAGCAGCACCTTACAAGCACCCAAAACGACCAAGGAATTCCACAATCTGGACTACACCTCTTAAAATGTGGAAATTCGATCACCAAAACCGTTTGAATTCATTAATATACCGCCAAAACACCCAAGGGCCGATAATACGCTCTTGCAGGCTATTTTCAGGGAGATAAAATCCCGTCTGAACGTCTCTGGATGAGACGCGGGTCGACAAATCACGGCAAAATCCACGGATTTTTGCGTTGATTAAACCCGCTGTACTCCTCGTCAACCTCCCGTCAGACGTCTTAAATTTTGCGTCAACGACCCTAGAATACGTGTGGAGCAGATCAACTTTATGAATCCTCATACACAAACCATGACATACAACCGACTCGAACTTTTAAAATTGATGTACCTAAGTCGCGAGGGAGATCGTCGCGAAGGCGTTCTTCACCGCCAGAGCAAAGGCTGGTTCCAAGTAGCTGGAATGGGGCACGAACCGCTCGCGGTATTTTCATTTTTAATGGAAGAGGGAGATTACCTATTTCCCTACTATCGTGATCGAGCCATGGTTCTCGCCAAAGGCGTATCCAACGCAGAACTGGCGAGTGCATATTTTGCAAAACTCGGTTCCTCCAGTGGCGGCCGCCAAATGCCGGGACACTACAGTGACCGTCAGCGGAACATCTGGAGCGTCCCGACTCCGACGGGAGCCAATGCACTTCCGGGTTGCGGCGTGGCCTGGGCCATGCAACTTGACGAGCACCCCAACGTGGTAGTGGCTACTGTTGGTGATGCTGCCTCGCGCCAGGGTGAATTTTACGAGGCCATTGCGTTTGCCATCGAGCGACAACTTCCGATCGTTTTCATTGTTGAAGACAACAACTACGGAATCAGCACAAACACCGAAAAATTCAATCCGTTTAAGCTAGAAGTTTTTAACGAAAGCCATTTGGTTCACGTCGACGCTCGCCACCCGGATCGGGTATTCGATGTCGCGGCACCGGCCCTCGAAAAGGCTCGCTCTGGTGGCGGTCCCACGGTCATTATTGCCGAACTGGACCGCCTTTGCTCGCACACTAGTTCCGATGACCATCGAGTTTATCGTCCGCTTGATGAAATCGAAGCGATGGCAGATCGCGATCCGATCGTCGTGCTGTCCAATGAATTAATCGAATCGGGTGAATTGTCGAGCGACGAATGGGAAGACATCAAGGCTGAGATCAACACACGGGTTGACCAAGAGTATATCGCGGCTGAATCCGAGCAGGATCCAACTCCCGATGACTTGATGAAGCAGCTATTCGCACCTTTGTCGACACCTGAGCCTCCCCCCATCGAAGGCGGGCGAAAGTGGCGAATGGTTGATGCAATCAACCAGGTTTTCAAGCATGGACTCGATAACGACGATTCCTATATGTTCTTTGGAGAAGACATTGAGGCGCCCAAAGGTGGCGTGTTTGGACTCACAGCAGATCTCTCCCACGAACATCCCGACCGAGTCTTCAACTCTCCGCTCGCCGAGGCGACCATCGCTGGCGTCGGAATAGGCATGGCGTGCTACGGAAAGAGACCCGTCTTTGAAATTCAGTTCATTGACTTCGTCGGCCCCGCCATGAACCAAATTACACAGAACTTGGCAACCCTTCGCTGGCGAACCAACGGCGACTGGAATTGCCCGGTAGTCATGTACGCTCCGTATGGGGCCTATCTGCCTGGTGGTTCGCTGTGGCATTCGCAGGCAAACGAATCGATCTTTGCGCACTGCCCCGGATTACGTGTTGTAGTGCCCAGCACTCCCGAAGATGCGACTGCTCTCATGTGGACGTCCATGCACACCGATGATCCGACGCTTTTCCTTATTCCCAAACATCTTTTCCGGCAACAAATGACTGTGCCTAACGACATTCCGGCTGTTGGTTTCGGAGAAGCAAGGGTGCGACGCGAAGGAGATGACGTCACCCTCGTTGCTTGGGGCAATTGCATGGAACAGGCTTTTGCTGCCGCCGATGCCCTCGCCGACGAAGTTTCAGCCGAGATCATCGACCTGAGATCGATACAACCCTGGGATAAAGAGACGATCCTCAAATCGGTTGAAAAAACAGGACGCCTTGTCGTCGTCCAAGAAGACGGCCGGTCGTGCAGTGTCGGACAGATGATTATCAGTGAAATCATGGGCGACTCCGAAAGTTTTTGCTATTTTGTGAGTGCTCCTCAGTTGGTTGCCAAACCCGATGTCCATATTGGGTACAACCCCGTTTACGAGTACGCTGCACTTCCAGATACCAACCAAGTCATTGACGCAATCCGAATTACAATGGAGGACTGACCGGCCATGCCCGTCATTTCAGTACGAATCCCGCAATTGGGCGAAGGCCTACAAGAAGCGTTACTAGTTGAATTCCTTAAAAATCCAGGCGACACCATCGGTCGAGACGATCCGATCTACGTCATGGAGACGGACAAGGCAACCACGGACGTTGAATCTCCGTATGACGGGACCCTCGTTGAGTGGACCGTCGAACCAGGAACTGTTCTGGAGATTGGCGCCGAAATCGGCAAAATGGAAGTAGCAGAAGGTGTCAAAGAAATGCCAGTCGGGCATGGTCCCGCGGATGCCGAGACTTCCGAACCCGTTTCGCCTGCTGCCACAAACGCCCCCACCTCGGAACCGGTGCGTTCAACCCGGGTTATGATTCCCCCCAAGACTCGGAAGTACTTAAAGGAGCTTAACCTCCTCGATGCCGTCGATCAAATCCCTTGCAGCGGCAAGAAAATGATGCCCGAAGATGTCGATGCGTTTATCGCCTCTGGCGGAGGCAACGCAGAGATCTCATCAGATCACTACACGGTCGAACCGTTACCAAAATCTCAAATTGTCTTGAATTACCGACTTGGTCGAGGCGCGAAAGCGTGCATCCCAGTGACCGTCATGACTGACGTTAACTGGACTCAGGTTGCTGCCGCCCGAACGGTCGCCCGTGAATCGGGTGGCCCAACCGGTTTTGCCATGGCCTGCTGGGCAGTAGTTCAAGCCCTGAAAAACCACCCGAAGTTTCGCAGCGTGATGAACGCCGATGGTAACTCGCTTAAAGTTTTCCATCACGTGAATCTTGGCGTCGCCGTTGCTCTTCCGGGGGATGAGATGGTAACCGCCGTCATTCGCGACTCGGATAAAATGAGTGAGGCTGAGTTCTACCAAGCCTTCGCCAACCAAGTATCGGCCGCCAAAGAAACCGGAGATCAAGCTGACGAATCAACGACAGTAACAGTCTCTAATATTGGCAAAGCGGGCATGAAGATTGGCATCCCAGCGATCGTCGCCCCCGCTGTCGCGACACTCGCAATTGGCGAGTCATTCGCTCACCCCGTTCCCGATGGTGATTCGTTCCGATTCCAAACCATGGTTACGGCAACGCTCAGCTTCGATCACAGAATTGCTAACGGCGTTGGTGCCGCCAATTTCATGAGCGAAGTAAAATCTCTCATCGAGGCGTTTGAAGCTTAAGCTACCCAAACGAAACCTCTCTGTGGGTAAGAACCCACCTACCAATTTGAAACTGATTTATTCTGAGGCGTACGCTTGGTGCGCCCGGTCTAATTCAGCCTTCGTCAATTCTTTACTATGCACGATCAGGCGGTAACGCAAACTCGTAAAACTCTTCGTTGACAACGCAACTGGGTCCCGACCTGGATAGACAGGGTTTTGCATACTCTTCACTTTGTCACGCAAAATCCATTTTTGCGGATAACCGACCGTTTCAGGATGAACCAAGATCGCAATTCCACCCGTCGTCTTGGAAGCCCCGAATTGACCTACCAAATCTACCCAATCGCCACAGGCCATTGGAAGTTTTGTCGCTTTGATAAATCCGCGGGAAGTCAGAAATCTGAGATCAGGCGGTTGCTTAACGCGAACCGAAAATCCACCATATCCTTTCGCATCATTTGAACCACCGATCGATAAATTAGGCCGAAGCGCGAGCAGCTTAATTTCGAAATCGATATTTCGCATCTCCCCCGCGGCACGATGAACTTCAATGACATTCAATTCCTTTACCAATGAAATTGGCTGGGCATCTGAATCAAGCAGTTTTTCAGATCGCCAAATGACCTCATTCTTGATTTGAATCGATTCAGTCTTCGAAACCATTTCGGTTGAGCGGACGTCCCAGTCGAACGAATCAGCCATCCACCCATCTCCAACAGCAACCTCACCAACATACAGTTGATGCCAAGCCCAAAATACGCCCCGATGATGTAGATGATCGGAAGGAAAATCCTGAGTCAGTACTCCTCCACCCATTCCGTACAAAGGATGAATATAATTTGCGCGGCGATGAGATCCATTTCGCGATTTTGGATTCGCTTGATACTGAAGAACTGGAGATTCTTTTTCAGTAATTAAAACTCCCTCGGCGTTTGTGAGCCAACTGAGCGAACGATCAAGAGATCGACCCTGCTGTTGTGCCGATCCAGTTCTGGTGACTAAACCAATGATCGCGATGAGCAAACAGGCTGTCACAATGATTCGGCTCATCTTTACGTCCATCTTTTTAAGCAATTATTTCTTTAACCACATTTCCTGCGATGTCAGTCAAACGAAAGTTTCTACCCGCATACTGATAGGTTAATTTTTCGTGATCTAGGCCCATGAGGTGCAATATCGTTGCATGTAAATCATGCATATGCACCTTGTTTTCAACCGCGTGGTGGCCGATTTCATCCGTCTTACCATGCACGTACCCTGCCTTTGTGCCTCCACCGGCAAGCCAAACCGTAAACCCTCGTGGATTATGATCACGCCCATCTTTCCCTTGAGCAAATGGAGTTCGACCGAATTCACCACCCCACCACACCAAGGTATCTTCAAGCAAACCACGCTGCTCTAAATCAGCCAGAAGACCTGCCACCGGTTTATCAACAGCTTTCGCATGAACTGCATGCTTCGGCATGTTGGAATGCTGATCCCACCGAGGGGTCGGAGATTCATCCGAATAGTTGACCTGTATGTATCGCACATCTGCCTCGGCCATCCGCCTTGCCAACAGGCACTGTCTACCAAAATCTTCGGTCTCTTTTTGATTAATTCCGTAACTATCGAGCGTTTCACGGGTCTCACCGGACAGATCCATAATTCCCGGCGCATTCAACTGCATCCGGTAGGCCAACTCAAACGACTCAATTGTCGCTTCGAGTCGTTCGTCCTCTGGATGCCGTTGTAATTGCGAACGATTCATTTGCTGGAGGAACTCAAACTGCTTCTTTTGAACATCTGGAGGCAAATGCAGATTTGAAATATTATTAATTTTCGCATCCGCAACTGCCTGGCCAGCGCGACCCACTGCCGTGCCTTGAAACATCGTTGGCAAAAACGCATTCGAATAATTTCGCGGACCACCTTTACTCGCCGATGGATTAATTGTCACGAACCCTGGAACATTTTGATTCTGTGTTCCTAAACCATAGGTGATCCAACTTCCAATTGACGGCCGAACGAGATTCGTAGCCCCCGTGTGCATGAAAAGCGTACTTGGACCGTGCGCAACTCCTTCGGTATGCATCGAATGAATCATGCACATTTTATCTACATGATTTGCCATCTCGGGAAACAACTCAGAGACGTGCTGACCACTTTCGCCGTACTGTTTAAACGACCATAGTGGCTTTAAAAGATTACGAGTACTTTTACTGCCAAACGTCCCAAACCGGACTCCAGTAAAGTCTATCCCTTGACCATCTCGTTTAATCAGTTCCGGTTTGTAATCAAAACTGTCGACCTGACTCGGCCCGCCCTGCATAAAGATAAAAATCACCCGCTTGGCCCGCGCCGGGAACATCGGCGGACGTGGCAACAGTGTATTACGCTTATCTTCCCCACGCGTTTGCTCCGCGCAGATCCCTGAGAGCGCTAACGCTCCAAATCCACAGGCGCTACGACGAATCATCTCTCGCCGAGAAACCGTTCGATAAAATTCACAAGGTTCTGTCATGCTCTTAGACCAACATCCCCAATTAAGAAATTAAATTTCAATCCACGTACCGAAAATCTAAACTCGCAAACAATGCATGACAAAATCTAGCCCACGCTTCTTGCCGGATTTTGTCACCAGAAACGGCAGACCCACCGTTCCCCTCCGCTATTTCTTGCCGAAGATACTCCTCAACCGCCTGAATTTCGACCGGCGTTGGCTTGCGACCAATTGTACTCAAATACGCAATTCTCACCCGTTCGACGTCATCAATTTTCGACATCGCAAGAAGCCTATCAGCCATTTTTGTGGACGCCCGAATCACTTCCGGATCGTTCATTAAAAACAACGCTTGAGTTGGAAGGGTACTCGTATTCCGATCCCCCGTAACCAAATTGGGATTTGCAAAATCGAAGACCTCAAAAAGCGGCAGCATCGAATTCCGAAATGCCGGGACGTAAACACTTCTTCTGACCGTATCAAATTTATAGCCCAGATCATATTGCGTGATTTTGCGAATGGTTCGACCGCCAGGCGTAAGGTCAAGCTCACCAGATGCAAACAGAATTGAATCCCGAAGCACCTCGGCATCGACACGGCGGCGATTCGCCCGCCAAATCAAACGGTTTTCAAAATCCTTCTCTTTTGCTACCGGATCCACAACAACGCTAAGTTGGAAAGCGTGAGATAAGACTATTTTTTTGATTAGTTTTTTGGTCGACCAACCTGAGTCAATAAAATCCAACGCCAGGAAATCCAACAATTCTGGATGCGAAGGTTTTTCACCCACAAATCCAAAATTATCGATTGTGGACACCAACCCCTTCCCAAACAGATGCCTCCAGACACGGTTAACATAAACCCGTACCGTCAAAGGGTGGTCAGGACTCGCGATCCATTCCGCCAATTGTAATCTTCCACTTTCATCACGGCCAAACTCAGGCCGAGGTTCATCACTGCAAACAGATAAAAAACCGCGGGGAATAACGGGCCCCAAGTTGCGAACTGACCCGCGTATATGCAGGTGACCATCCTTTGGCTTTGGACTGTCTTTCACAGACATGGCGACGGCGACTGGACGTACTGGATTCTTTTTGATTTCCTTCAGCGAGCGATCCAGTTTATTAATTTGTTTTTCAAGGGCCACTACTTCAGCCGACTTTGTGACCTCACCAGTCGAACCACCAACCTCCGGCTTCCGTCTGCTGGACGCTTTATTAGGTGGCGTCACCAGGTCTTTGCCTTTAGCACCAGAATCCCCTACTTGCTTGAGAAACTGAACTGCATCGACAATCACATGCCCATCTGTCCCCTCATTTGAAATGGTCACGGAGGCGGCGTTGTCAGCTTCAAACCGGAAAGTCCCAAGTGAATAAAACAAACCATTTATGGGAGGTTGCTTAGATTGATTGACGAAGAATTTAGATTTCCCGTCTTGATGATCCACTGTAACGACGGTGTTAGAAGCACGATTCCCGCTAGCACTATAAGAGATTCGGACCTCATAATTCCCACCTGCTTCAAACTTTGGCGAGAACATCGCTCTCTTCTCACCCTTCGATGAGTTATCATCGTGTAAGTAATACTGATTTACGAATTGCGCGGCAGAAGTTGATTCCACCCAAGTGCCAGTCAGTTGAGCCATGGTTTCGTCCAACACGATGCCTTGCAGTGCGTCAGCTGATACCGCTTTTTTATCCGTCTCATTTTGGACCGATTTAGTTTTTGACAACTTCGCCAATTTGGCTTTCGCTTTAGCCAACCGCTTCCCTAGCTCTTTGACTTGCGTCAAATATTCATTCGCTGCCTTGACCTCTTCCGCCGAGGCGAGAGAGCGGGTGACATAGCTAGAAACATTCCCATCGACTAACGAAACTGTACTTCCAAAAATCCCCGCCATTGCGTAATAGTCCGACATTGGAATGGGATCGAATTTATGATCGTGGCAACGAGCACATCCTAAAGTCATTCCTAAAAAAGCACGACCAACGGTATCGATCTGTTCATCGATTACTTCCATTCGCAACAACTCTTTGTCTTGTTGTTCATAATTGGTCGGCCCCAGTGCCAGTAAACCCGTGGCTACCAAATGCTCTGTTTTTTGCTGGTGCGAATCGTGCGGTAGTAAATCGCCGGCAATCTGCTCAAGAATAAATTGGTCGAAGGCCTTGTCCTGGTTGTAGGCATCAACAACGTAGTCGCGAAAACGCCAAGCCTCTGGAAACATCAAACTGCGACCGCCGCCACTCGATTCTGCAAACCTCGCAACGTCCAACCAATGTCGCCCCCAGCGTTCTCCAAAATGGGTTGAAGCCAACAACTCGTCAACGAGTCCCGGTAAGATTTCTGCTGTTGAACGGTCGTCGTTAATAAAACTACTGATCTGACCAATCGTCGGCGGCAGTCCAATGACTGCGAGGTAAATACGGCGTAATAAAGATTCACGACTAGCATCTTCTACAGGAGTAATCCCTGCAGACTCCATCCTCGCAAGCAGATAACGGTCGATATCGCTACGGGGCCAGTTGCGATCAACTGTAGCCGGTGGCAGCGAATCCTTGAGAGGTCTAAACGCCCAAAAGTTCCTACCTGCCTCCAAGCTCACAGGTTCAGATTCTTTGATCGGTCGTGATTTCCGAGAATCAGGTGCGCCCATCTTGACCCACTGAACCAAGATGTCGATCTCTGACTCTTTCAACTTCCCCTTCGGGGGCATCTCATAATCTTCGTAACGCACGGAAGAAATCAACAAACTTTCCTCTGGATGCCCAGGAACAATCGCCGGACCGGAATCACCGCCACTTACCATTTCTTCCAGTGAGGTTAATCGCAAACCACCACGGATCTTTTTTTCATTTGCACCGTGACACTGAAGGCAATGTTGAGATAAGAGCGGACGAACCTTATTTTCAAAGAACTCGATCTCGCGAGCCGTAAAAGATTTCTGACCAGAATCCCCATCTTCCTGAGCAACAACATTCGCGTTTAAGAGGCTCCATGCAAATGCAATCTGCAATACCGCCAACGCTGTCCTCCAGAAGCAGTTCAAAAAACTACTAGCTTCGTATTTACGAACCATCAATTTACCAGCACTCTTTAGGGATATCGCAATGATGTCAGTCAACTAATCGTACACCGATCATCTCGAAATTATAACGCCGAATCAATACGATTTCGAACTCTCACCCCACTCTGAGAGCCATTTCCTGACACTTCGGTATCAAAATTGAAAAAAAACGATTGATTGCATTCGCTTCTGTGAAATCAAACGTAAAATAGTGAATCCCGCAAAACTAAATTCGACATGGAACCCCGATGATATTTATCCAACGAAACGTTCGTCCCATGTGTAACAATCTAGTTTCGTTAACGTCGATGCTCTTCATTTCATTCTCGTTCTTCAGTTCGCTTGCGAACGCACAAATAAGCGAACAGGACTCGGCGTCCCAGCGACCGAATGTCCTAATTATCTATGCTGACGATCTCGGTTACGGTGACGTTCAATGCTACAACCTCAAATCAAAAATCCTCACACCGAACATTGACAGACTGGCCAATGAAGGAATGCGATTTACCGATGCTCACAGCGCAGCAACGGTTTGTACTCCCAGTCGATACAGCCTGCTTACTGGGCGATATGCATTTCGTTTACCGAATCACGGAAGAGTCTTTGACGGGATTGGCGGCCCAAATTTGATTACCGAAAACCGGCTTTCGATGGGGCAGATGTTTTCCGACCTTGGTTACGAAACTGGGTGTGTTGGAAAGTGGCATATCGGCATGACATTTTTTGACAAACAGGGAAACCCGATTAACAAAGGTGGGCCGGAACCTGTTACACGAATTGACTACGAAAGACCAATCGCAGGCTCACCAATTGATCGTGGATTCGATTATTTTTTTGGCACCGCGGCATGCCCTACAACCGATTGGCTTTATGCATTTGTCGAAGGTGACCGAGTCCCCACGCCGCCAACGCAATTACTAGATAAAACAAAACTTCCAAAACACCCTTACTCCGTCGACAACAGACGGGGGTGGAAGGCGGATGACTTTGATCTCGAAGCAGTTGATCTTATTTTTCTGGATAAAAGCAAGGCCTTCCTTGATAAACATTACCAATCGTCACCTGAAAAACCATTCTTCCTCTATCACGCCATGCAGGCAGTACACCTCCCCTCGTTCCCGGCAGATAAGTTTAAAGGTAGCAGTGACTCTGGTCCCCATGGCGACTTTATCGTCGAACTCGACTTCATCGTCGGCAGCCTAATGGAAACATTAAAGCAGCATGACGCCGAAAAAAATACGATTGTAATTTTCACCAGTGACAACGGTCCGGAAGTATTAACGACCGTTAGGATGCGACAAGATCACCAGCACGACGGCGCCGCCCCTTGGCGAGGAATGAAACGCGACCTTTGGGAAGGGGGACACCGAGTCCCGATGATTGTCAAATGGCCAGGCAAGGTTCCAGCAAATTCAACGACGGATGCCTTGATTTGCCAAACCGACCTCATGGCGACGCTGGCAAAAATCACGAACGCTCAACTTCCAGAGAATTGCGCTGAAGACAGCATCGACTTTTCACAACTCCTCCTAGGAGAAACGCAAACAGGCAATCGCGAATTCATCGTTCACCAAGGTTTTGCGGGGGACAGAAAACTCGCAATTCGATCTAAGAAATGGAAATATTTGAATTGCGGAGATTCTGGAGGGAATAACTATCAAAAGCAACCATTGCTTCGCTCCTACCATGACGATTCCCAACCCACTGCAGACGCTCAGCTATACAACCTCGAAGTCGACCCCGCAGAAACCAACAACCTTTATTTACAAGAACCCGACATGGCAATTCGCATGCGTACTAAACTGGAAGAAATTAAATCTCTGACAGATAAACCGCTTTTTCAAAAATAGCAAACCCTCGCATCGCAACTCAAAGTCGCCCGCAGACTAAAATTACACTTAACCAATCGTCGTTGTGAATGATTCATAGAGTTCTGAATCTCAGCGACCCTTAGCCTTCTTATCAATTCCTCGCAAATCTATGTTAACTCTATGTTAACGAAGCAGTCTGCCAGACCTCATTCTGTAGCATTTCCTTCAGCCGCAAACAACCACCAAACGACACTTTCCAAGGTCCCCTAACAATCCCTTCGAATCAGTCGCGAATCTTCCCATCCCTATCGATTGTGCTTGCCGATCTTATTGAAATCATGTTCTAATTACACCGATCTCGGGTATTTTGGTCGACAAACAGAACAATAGATTCTTATGGATTTTCTTTTCCCCCTGACTGTGGGATTGTCAGTCATTCTGATCACGGTTGGATTGCACGCCATCACGACGACGCAAGCGATCTATCTCCTCAAGAAGTACGGAAAAAAGAGAAGCCCAAAGACTAACATCAAATCAAGGCCTTTAATTCTTGGTTTGACAGGAGTCTTTTTGTCAGTCAAACATTACATCGACATTATCCTTTGGGCAGTTGCTTATTGGATTTTTGCCGGGGCTGAGCATTTTGCCAATTTCGAGGACGCCGTCTATTTCTCATCGGTGACCTATACGACCCTCGGATACGGTGATGTAACTCTCTCAGATAACTGGAGATTGTTGTGTGGCATTCAGGCGATCAATGGTGTTCTACTTTTTGGTTGGAGCACCGCGATCCTCTTTTACCTCGTTCAACGTTTTTGGAGCCAGGAGCGCAAGGAAACTGAAACCGGCGAGCTATAATTCATTTTAACACAATCAAAAACATGCAACGAACCCAAAATATCTGCCTAGTTTTACTAGCGACCATCGCGGTCAGCTTTAGCCTCTTTTATTTAAAATCGGTTTTACTCCCATTCGTGATCGCGTTGTTTGTGGTGATCGGATGTCGCCCGATCCTAGAGTTCGTTGAGAAGCAATTAAAACTCCCACGTTCAATCGCATTCGGACTATCTTTTTTAATTGGCAACTTGTTGCTAATCGGATTCGCGCTCTTGTTGTGGTTCTCAATTACGGATTTGCAAAATAAATCCAGTGTCTACGAAAAGAGAATGAATATCATTGCGACATGGGTAGTCGAAAAACTCCCAAGCGATCCCCCAACTCCGGAGCCTAACGAATCCGCTAACAACACTCCCAATCAAGATATTTCTGCTACCCCTCCTGCCTTTACAGGTAACAGCGACCTGCCTAAAAACCCCAAAGCAGCTGTTCAAGAGATATTCCAGTCCATCTCGAACTTCATTCAAGAACAGCTCGTGCGACTGGCTAGCTCGCTTGCCAACCTGCTTTCTTACGGAATCCTAATTCTTATTTTTGTATTCTTCTTGTTGATGGGAAATACAGGGCAAATCCCGCAACCAGATGTAATAAATGAAAACCAGCCTCGCATTCTGGGAGAAATTGAAGAGCAGATCCGTAAATACCTTTTCATGAAAACGGTTATCTCGATGTTCACTGGACTTGCATTCGGTCTGGTTCTCTGGATTTTTGGTGTCCCCCTAGCGACCGTCTTTGGGTTCTTAGCCTTTTTACTCAACTTCATACCCAATATTGGCCCGCTCATCGGCTGTGCGCTGCCCGTCCCATTTTTAATTCTCAACTCAAATATATCCCCGACTGCTGGGATCATTTGCTTCGTTTTGATCGGCACAATTCAATTCGTCAGCGGCAATGTGATCGAGACTCGAATCATGGGAAAGTCGTTTGATGTCAGCCCCATTACGTTATTACTCGCTCTAATGTTCTTTGGACTGATTTGGGGCATCATTGGCATGTTTCTGGCCACTCCGATCGTATCGATCCTCAAGATTGTTTTACATCAACGCGAATCAACCCGGCCGATCGCCGACTTACTTGCCGGCCGTCTCGATGTCTTCAATTCTATGGAAGATTAATCGGCAACCTGAGACTTCAAGACCTCCATTGCTGTGTTCACAAACGCCTTGCTTCTGAACATTAGCCTGCGCTGAAACTGCCTCGCGGCGTTTTACCCCGACGGGGGAAAATGCCCCACCCGCGGCAAGCTGCCCTCGCCTCGCCTCTTAAAAAAAACAAACGAGCGCGAATAAAAAAGAATCCCAAGGTAGTTCTTTTTATTCAAAAAGCGGCACTTGCTGACGAATTCTTTGGCCAATAACCAACACCAGCAATCAACTGGCACACCGATTGCTATTCGCTGAATCATGAACCGATCGATTCCAAAACAATTGATCATATCGGCACGCTTCACTTTTGTTCACCAAGCCACCTCGTATTTGAAATAGAACCTGCACTGAAAGAAAACTCATGTCAACTCATTCCAACCCAACCTATCGTGAGCCCGTCAACAACCAATCAAGTGTTCCTTTGCATAAACGAATTACCGAACTCTCTACGGAAATCCAAGAAAGTAGCATCCCCTTTCAAACGTTGATCGATGAAGTTGGACAGGTCATCGTTGGCCAAGAGAAACTGATTCAGAGAATGTTGATCGGCCTCCTTGGCAACGGCCATCTCTTAATCGAAGGTGTGCCTGGACTTGCCAAAACAACCGCTGTGGCCTGCCTCGCCAAGGCAATCGCGACGGACTTTCAACGAATCCAATTCACTCCGGATCTTCTGCCAGCCGACGTCGTGGGAACACTTGTGTATCGGCCGCAGCAGCAGGAATTCGTCGTTCAGAAAGGCCCAATATTTTCCAATCTAATTCTGGCGGACGAAATCAACCGGGCGCCTGCCAAAGTTCAAAGTGCTTTGCTGGAAGCAATGCAAGAAAGACAAGTCACGATTGGCTCAGAAACATACCCATTGGACGACCCATTCCTCGTAATGGCGACTCAGAATCCGGTCGAACAAGAGGGGACCTATCCACTTCCCGAAGCCCAAATGGACCGGTTCATGCTCAAGGTGGTCGTTGGTTACCCGAACCGCGAACAAGAGCACTTGATTCTTCAACGCATGTCAAAAACTAAACAGAATCATGATGTACGTGCGGTGATGAAGCCTGGCAACATTCTCTATGCACGTAAGTTGATTGACGAGATTTACATTGACAATAAAGTTCAGGACTACATTGTCGATCTGGTGATGGCTACCCGAGAACCAGAGAAATATGGAGTGCCAGTCGACGGATTAATTCAGTACGGCGTATCCCCCCGTGCGACCATCAGTTTAACGTTGGCAGCCAAAGCGAATGCGTTCCTCCAGGGCCGCGGCTATGTCATCCCCCAAGACGTGAAGGATCTCGCACTCGATGTCCTTCGACATCGTCTCATTATCACCTACGAAGCAGAGGCGGAAGATAAAACTTCAGAAGACGTTGTCTCAACTATTCTTGCCCATGTCCCCGTTCCTTAAACCTGTAGGAGGTACTAACTAAGCGACATTTCTCAGTCGTGCCTTGTTGGGCCATCAACTGGCCTGCGAGACACCCAACCGTCGGTCGGTCGAGCACGTTACTTAAGGGCTTTGCACCACCCCGCCGTAACGTGCCCGACCGGCTATTTAACGAATTCATTTCAACCCTTTCAACCACCTTAATAAATCATGATTCCGATAGAACTCGCCAAAAAAATCAAGCGAATCCAAATCCGAACCACTCACCGAGTGGATGGCATGTTAGCCGGTGAATACCTGTCCGCTTTTAAAGGGCGTGGAATCGAATTCGAAGAAGTTCGGCCTTACCAACCGGGAGACGACGTCCGAATGATTGACTGGAATGTCACAGCGAGACAGGGAGAACCGTTCGTCAAATTATTTCGCGAAGAACGCGAACTGACAGTCATGCAGTTAGTTGACGTAAGTGCATCGCAAAGCCCTGGCTTCCACCTCCAAACAAAACGAGACCTCATTTCAGAACTCAGTTCAACTCTTGCATTTTCAGCAATAAAAAACAACGACAAAACTGGCCTGATCATGTTCACGGACGGCATCGAAAAATTCGTTCCACCCAAAAAAGGATCACGCCATGTCCTTCGCTGCATTCGCGAGTTACTCCATTGTCAACCAATGGGGCAGGGCACAAATATTGAAAATGCGCTCAACCATTTGAACCGAACTGTGAAACGCAGATCTGTAACGTTCGTCATCAGCGACTTCCTCGATCAAAACTTTGAAAAATCACTTCGCATCGCCAGTAAAAGACACGACATCATCCCAATAGTCGTAAGTGACCAACGCGAATTTGAAATGCCCAACGTCGGACTGATCAACTTAAAAGATTGTGAGACAGGGGAAACCATCTGCTTCGACACCAGCAGTCGCCGACAACGTGAGCAGTACAAAACACGCTCTCTCCAACAAAAGATAACGAGAGATCAAATTTTCCAACGCTTAAAAATGGAACCGCTTCATATATCCACCGGCGAGGACTATATCGATCCACTCCGTGACTACTTTCACCGCCGAGGACTAAAACGATGAGATTCTTTTCCCAACACCCGACAGCAATCATGAAAACAAACTCAGGTTTCAAACTGCTGATTGGATTTAGCCTCGTGGCATTTTGCCAAATCGGACTCGCTGCCGAAAGCAACCCAGTTCCTAAAATTTCGCCAGTAGAAATTCAACTTGAATTAAGCGACACACAAACGCATGTTGCTAAGCCAATTGAGTTGGCAATTACAATTACCGCTCCAACTGGCATCACGGTCAGCCTTCCTCCCCTTAAAGAAACCATCGGCCCCTTTGATATAGTCGGGTATCGCGACATTAACGATGTTCCCTTTCAAAAAGGCCGCAGGTGGCAACGAAGAATACAATTAGAAAGTTTAATGGCGGGAGAACTAGAGATTCCGGCAATTGAAATTGGCTACGTAGATCGCCGTAAAGATTCCGACATCACCGGAATTGTGTCAACCACTCCTAAGTCAATTTCAGTCATCAGCAATTTTGAAAAACCGACAAGCCCACAGCAACTCCGCGACATCAAATCTGTCGTATTCATCCCAGAGCCTGAATCTGCAAACACAAACTTACCAGCCGCTTCCACCCTGGCAACCACGATGTTGCTTGCCCTGGGCTTTGCCGCTGTGATATTCGCAAAACGAAAAAGTCAAATCTCATCTCGTCGACAGATACTAAATCGCCTCAACGAACTACAAACGCAAGCAACTCAACAAAAAATTGGCAATGACGAGGCCTTGGTTTGTTTATCGAAAATCGCCAGAGATTTCTCAAAATTTGAATACCAAATATCGGCACCTGAATTGACGACCAATGAGTTCCTCACTCTCGCCAGTTCAAACCCAAGGCTGACGTCCGACTTCAAGCAACTGCTGTCGAACCTACTAACTCAGGCGGACTTGATCAAGTTCGCTGGAGCTCAAGGGTTAAGCACTGACATCGAAAAATCAATCGAACATTTAACTTCCATCGTAAAGCAAGCAGACCTCACTTCTTCTGAGGCTGCCCAAAAACTCAAGCCCTTACGCCTGGGATCGATCAGTGAACCAACGAACATGGAGACAAACTGATGTTTTATACAAATTCGATATGGTTCCTACTATTGCTCTTTTTGATCCCTCTAGCCATCTGGAGACTCTATTGGAACAGACAAGAGACCTCTATTTCTTTCAGCTCCATTAGAAATGCAACCTCGATCTCTCCCAGCTGGCGTCAGCGTCTGAGATGGCTTCCCCACGCATTAAAAATCATGGCCGTCGCCTGCATAATTTTTGCGATCGCACGTCCTCAACAGGGACGAAAACAGACGATCACCAACACAGAGGGCATTGCCATTGAAATGATTGTTGACCGCAGCAGTAGTATGCAAGCCCTTGATTTCGAACTCGAAGGCCGCGCGGTAGACCGCCTTACAGCAATCAAAAATGTTGCCGAGAAGTTTGTACTTGGAAACGATGAACTAGACGGTCGCTTTAGCGACCTAGTTGGCTTATTGACCTTTGCTGGCTACGTCGACAGTCTCGCCCCACCAACTCTTGACCACAGCTACCTTACGTCTCAACTACAAACGGCAGAAATTGTAGATTCGCCAAATGAGGATGGAACCGCAATTGGTGACGCCATTGGACTTGCCATTGAAAAATTAACCAACCTAAATCTTCAACCCAAGAATGATAGTTCCGGCAAATTGGATTCGGAAATTAAGAGTAAGGTCATCATCTTACTTACAGACGGTGAGAATACCGCAGGCGATTTAGAACCACTCGACGCTGCTGACCTTGCTAATACGCTCGGCATTAAAATTTACACCGTCGGTGTTGGAACGAAAGGAACAGCTCCCGTTCCTGTGCTCGATCCCTTTTCAAATCGTCGAGTCCTACAAATGATGCCGGTCAACATTGATGAAGAAACACTCACCCAGGTAGCGGAGAAAACGGGTGGAAAGTATTTCCGCGCAACCAGTTCCGAATCCCTCGAGAAAATATACGAGGAAATTGACATGCTCGAAAAGACGGATGTGGAAGCAAGCCACTTCGTCGATTATCGAGAAATGGCCACCGAAACCGTTCACTTTGGAGCGATTCCAATTCCCCCCATTGCCCTGTTGGCTCTCATCTTCCTAGCGATTGCGACCTTACTATCCAAAACAGCTTTTAGAACAGCCACCGCCTAAGCAGAAATCAGGTTTAATCATGAATGTTCAATTCGGTAATCTCGAGCAACTCAACTGGCTTTGGTTGGTGTCCATCGTTTTTGTAGTGACGGTAGTCACAGGATACAACCATCGCAAATCGCTTAAAAAGTTTGCCACGGCTAACCTTTTCCCAAACGTGTTCCCAACGGCGAACCGTCTTCATGGTCGCATTCGTTCCACATTGACAATTTTAGCATTGCTCTTTCTCACCTTAGCGTTAGTTGACATTCGCTGGGGAAAAACGTGGCGAG
Source organism: Mariniblastus sp. (assembly GCA_029251085.1). Classification (GTDB taxonomy): domain Bacteria; phylum Planctomycetota; class Planctomycetia; order Pirellulales; family Pirellulaceae; genus Mariniblastus. The sequence continues at coordinate 1,421 of JAQXDZ010000124.1, read as the reverse complement.
ATGTTCCCCAGAAAGGAATCGATGTCGTTTTCGCACTTGATGTATCAAGAAGCATGCTGGCCAATGACGTTGCCCCCAATCGCCTCGAACGTGCCAAGCAACAAATCAAGGATATAGTCAATGAAATGGCTGGTGATCGCGTCGGCCTAGTTGTCTTTGCAGGATCGGCAAAACAACAAATCCCACTCACCAAACACTATCAGGATTTCAAAAACATGCTGGATGGCGTCGGCCCCTTTGATATCGAACAAGGGGGTTCGCGTCTTGGAAATGCAATTGAATGTGCTGCCGACTCTTTTCTTGATAAAACCAACGACCACAAAGCGATTGTCATTCTCACCGACGGAGAAGATCAAGAAAGCGATCCCGTCTCAGTTGCCAAACAGGCCTATGACCAATTAGGGATTCGCATCTACACCGTTGGGCTAGGCGACCGTCTACAAGGTTCCAGGATTCCCGTTAACACACGTGGTGCTCGCGGCCCCAACAGCGAACAATTCATGAAACATGAAGGGCAGCAAGTCTGGTCAAAACTAAATAATTCGGTCTTAGAAAATGTTGCACTGGCCACCAACGGTGCCTACATTCCCGCAGAAACAAAATCGGTAGACATGGCAAGTGTTTATCGATCTTACATCCAAAACGTCGAACAAACGAGTTTTGAAACTGCCCGCTTACGCGGATATACCCCGCGGTTTCAAATTTTCCTTGGAATCGCCTTGTCACTCGTTCTGCTCGAGACCTTCTACCCCCAAGCCATGAGAAACATCAGTGCACGTAGACGGAGTACCTTTCTTACACAACTCTCAATCATCCAGTCCGAGAGCATCAACCAAAAATCACACTCAGCTAACAAAACATCCGGAGTCACAGCATGATTAAGAAACTTACTCAAACGTGTTTCCTCATTTCAATCAGTATCGCCTTGATTCCATCGATGGAGCAGACTGCTTTCGCACAAGTAAAGAAAATCAATGCAGCCAGCGAAAATCTCCTTGCCGGAAAAGTTGACGAAGCGATCGACATTTACGAATCAATCCCACCGATGGCGGGAGGCAACCAATATACATTGGCCTACAACCGCGGCGTCGCACTGTACCGACAAGGAAAGATGGAACTTGCAAAGAGTTCGTTCGTAGAATCTTTGGCCTCCGACGATCTGGAAATTGCAAGCAAAGCGGCCTACAACGTCGGGAACTGTCTGTTTGCCGGGGGATTACAGCAAGCTGAAACGCAAAAAGATGGGGCGATAGAATCACTCAAATCTGCCATCAGCTTTTACCGCGACGCACTGTCCATTGACGAAAACGCAACCGATGCCAGAGCAAACATCGAACTCGCCTATCAGCTACAGAGAAAACTACAACAAGAGCAACAACAAGAGCAACAACAAGACCAACAACAAGACCAACAACAAGACC
>JAQXDZ010000088.1 GCA_029251085.1 Mariniblastus sp. | reverse complement strand
GCTGATTGTGTCGCTTCGTCGATATCTTTTAGTTCCCGAAGTTGCTGGGCGAGATTTCTCCAGTCACTAATTTGTTCGTCGAGTTCCTCTTTGGCCTCTAACGCTTCGCGCAGATCGTCGAGATGCCTCTCGAGTGGCTTGATTCGCGATTGCAACCTCGCTGTCCTGTCTCTGTTCGTAGATGATTTGGTTTCTTCAAGTTGCTCGAGGACACGATTGAGCTCTTTCTGAACTTCGATGATCTGATCCAGATTTTTGAGTCGATGTTTGATCGAGCGAGATTCTTGTTCCAACGTTGCAAGCTCTAAACGCAAATCAGCTTGTTCCTGCCGAATGGCAGCATCGTCTCTGTTGCTTTGCGCAGATACGGGCTCAGCTACTAAGATGCCGACAAAACTACATGCCAGCCAAATGTAAATTCGCGGGTTGTTCATTTTGCTGTATCTCACTTTGGATTCTTAAAACCTTGACCGAGCTTCAAGCATATTTGCAAGTTGTCAATTGCGGTGAAAGGTCGTTTCGTTTTCTAACTCGGAAGAGCCGTCATTTGTAGAGCTTGGTTTCAAAATTAAGTAAAACACTATTCGTACAAGGTGTATAGACAAGCCAATCGCTTGAATGTGAGTGCGTTGAGAGGCGGAAAGGTTTATTGAAAAATAATATTTTGAATTAAGTTTCCTACTAAAAAATAGAAGGTGCCAGGAACCCTATTGTCGACGAAAGGGGCCGCTGACCAGTTGGCCTAATTGATCTTCATCGTGATGCCAAGTTCGTCGGTCGGTTCAGTAGATAGCATAGGCCCCGCGGAAACATTGTTTTTTGTGAAAGGCAAGCCAATTTAAAGAGGTTTGCTTGCAGGACTAACAAACAGAAGGTGTAATGGTTCATCGGAAAGACCTTATTTTATAAATTTTGCTTCTGCACTCATGGACAATAAACGCATTCAGCCTGAACCGCGACTTACGCAAGAAAGCGTGACGTTATTATTGCGAAAGGCGCGGAGTCAAGACGAGGCGGCGATTGCCGATCTCTGGACAAAATATTGGAATCAGCTTGTGCGGGCTGCTCAAAGGCAGTGTCAGTACAAGACGGCGATGGTCGATCCAGAATTTATTGCTCAGAGTGTTTTTCGCCACGTGTGTCACCAATTTCAGGAAGGAGATATGGTTGAAATTGCTGATCGAGAGCATTTTTGGGCGATCTTATTGAACCTAACAAAGAATAAGGCGATCGACCATTTCCGGCGCGAAACTCGTCAAAAAAGGGGCGGTGATTTTCGTAGGGTAACGCTTGCGAGTGAAGATGCAGAGGGTTCGGGAAATTCAATTCCTGATTCACAAACATTGGAAGATCGAGAGGCAGTCGAGTTGCTGGATCATTTCAAGCACCTGCTCGATACCGAAGATCCCAGTGGAACGCTTTCAAGTATTTTGCTCACTCGATTGGCTGGCGAATCAAATAAAGCAATTGGTGTTGCTCTGGGGATATCGACTCGAACAGTCGATCGAAAAATTGAACGGATTCGCCTCGTTTTAGAGTCTTCTAGCGAATAAATATATTTTCTTTCTTTTTTTGGCTGGGTGTGTCGCATTTGCACCTTCGTTAGCGAAGAACGGACAGGTAATTGAAATTGCCGTCTATTCCACTCTCTTCAGATTAACGAGGTAAGCCATGTTTTCTAGTTTGAGCCGTTACAAAGCCGTGTTTTCCGTTTTTGCTTTGACCGTTGCCATTAGCCTTTCAACGGGTTGTTGTATTCAGCCTTATAACAACATGCGTGTCCGCTCCTTTGCCGTTGAGTTCCTTGGGTTCAGCCTAAAGCCGAACGAGCGAATTGAGATCCAGGCAAAGGGAGGGATTGATCCGCTGGCAGATGACGAATGGGAAACCGTCGGAGAACTTTGGACCGATTCGGAGCCATCGACAAAGACGATGGATGGCGTCGCGTATTTCGGTTTTGCTTCACGCGGTCTTCGTATTCCTCGGCGTTGTTGGGATCGGTATGGCGATAGTCATGTTACGGCGATCCGTTGCGTTAACTCAGATGGACGCGTGTTGTTCACCGCGGACGAGTCGGTTGTGGAAGCAGGGCTTGAAGTGTTCGGTCTCGATTTGATTGACGCCTGGATGCAATATGGGAATCGAAAAGATTACATCACTGTTTGGAAAGATTAGGCGAGAGCAATTTAAGCGACGCTTAGATCGACGCAAGTTTAGCTCTGCATCAATCCTTTTGCCCGGCGGTAGGTTCGCACCTACCGCCGCGTTAGGTAAGAAATGGATTTTGTGTTTATCATTCTAGAACAGGAGATAGGTTATGTTTTCGATTGCCAGCAATCAATTTGTTCGCCATTGTTTGTTTCCTTTAGTCGTGTTGATTGCGTTTTCGAGTGGATGCTGTGTCCACCCGTTACAAGATGATAAAGGGCCTGATTTTACTCGCTCATTTTACGGTGCGACGTTGAAGCCAAATGAGACGGTAGAGTTGCAAGCCAAAAATCATGATGGATGTTGGCAAACATTCCATTCGACCAGGACTTCCGGTACTCCGTTACGCGGTTGGGGAGGTATCGAATATTATGTTTGGGATTGTTTTGATCTGTATGTCCCGAGTAATTTCTGGCGAGATACCTATGGGATTAGTGTAAATCTTTGCGAGGTTCGAGTGGTCAACTCGATGGGTGAGGATTTGCTAACTTACGAGGGGCAATGGACAGGCGATGATTTCTTCTCAAATCCACTGATTGTCTGGGACGCCAAAGGTAATCGGGAAGACTCCCTGCGACTATGGCAACACCGAGAGTTTTAGACGAGCTAAAATTCCCCACCCTCGCGCATTCTCTCATGACTGCGAGGTGTGGGCTAATTTTGAGTGATCTTTAGTGTGGCAGTTTCGATGAGCCAGAGAATTCGAAACAATCAACTTAGCCTTCTTGTGCTTCTAACAGACTTGTTGATTTCAATTGATTATTTATGGGGACGGCTCATTTGTTCGCGTTAAACACGAACCATTCAGATATCTAGATCGAAAATAGAGCTTCTCTTTTTGGTGGTCACGATAATCAATGTTGCGAGTGAAAGGTGCTCGTCAAACGGACTTCTCGTCGCACGAAATTCAATGCCGCGTGCGTCATTGAGAGGAGCTGATCGTGTGTGGTGTCTTGGAGGACATCTCTTTCCAGGATTCTGGTTTAGAAAAGACGCAAGCTGAAACAATTTAATTTTTTTTAAATAGCTTGTCGCAAATCGAGTCTGTTTCGCGAATAGCTTACAGATTAAATGCAACGCTACTTTTTTGGAGACTTAAAAATGTCGTACTCTTCTCTCAATCCTTATTTGCCTGTTAGCCCATTGGCAACGCGCACTGTCGTGCAAAAGTATGTTGGCTGTTTTGTTGTCGCAATTCTTGCAACGGCCTGTTTCAGTGGATGTGCTGTTACTCCGTTAAACAATGAAACGACGGATTCCACCGAACGTCGGTTCGCTGGTTTCACAACTGCCCCTAATGAGACGATAGAAATTCAAGCAAGACATATCGATGGTGGTTGGGTGACGTTGGGAACAGCAACAACCGGAGAAACCGCTGTGCCTGGATTTGGCGGGGTGCGATATTACAACTGGCTCACATCTCTAGATGTGCCGGAGATGTTCTGGGAAGACTGTGGCTCTTTAGATAACTACTATTTATATGGAGCTCGGATTCGGATTTTGGATTCCTCTGGCAATCAGCTATTTAGCTATCAGGAAGAGGTCTCTGCGACTGAGTTATTGAATGAAAATCCATTGGATCTTTGGAAAGTCAAAGGCAATCGAGAGGACTGTATCAAGATCTGGTTTCAAACATCGTCGCGCAATCCATTTTAATGGTATGCTGAGAATATCCTGAGTGATTTTATTACCCTCATGGCTGCCAGGCAGTTCATGAGGGTAATCTCAGTTTCACTTGATTGTCGTTTTGTTTGCGATCGTATTTAAGCCAAATTTGAATTTAGCTCGCACCGGGAAAATCACTATGACTGAAACACCAGAACTTTCAGTGACCCGCAAATTACGTTGTCTCCGTAGTATCGATGATCGGTGTGACGTCTTCGAAAAAAAACTAGTGTCTGGTGAAACGCCAGAACTTGGTGTGTATCTTGAGAACACAACTCCGGAGGAGCGTGCGGAGTTGATACCTGAACTTCTTGCATTGATTCGTCATCACCGATCAGAATCTGTGATGCGTTCCCATTTAAAAGAGTATTTGGAACAGTATCCTGATCGCTCTCACACGATCATTGATATTCTCAGAGAAGAAACCTTTCGCGGTTCGGAAACATCGCTTCAGTTCGTTACAAAATCAAGGACACCTGCGCAAGCACTTGCCGCCGGCGATGTTTTTGGCAAATTTACGATTCTCAGGGAAGTTGCACGCGGTGGAATGGGCATTGTCTTTGAAGCTCATCAAGAGGATTTAAACCGCAGTGTCGCACTGAAGGTGATTATTTCTGGTCAATTCGCATCTGAGGAAGAGATCGCGCGTTTTTTACGCGAAGCGAAAGTGGTTGCTTCTTTGGATCATCCAAATATTGTGTCGATTTACGAAGTCGATCGCGTTGAGTCGCTGCATTATTTCACGATGAATTTTTTTGAAGGGTTAAACCTTGATATTTGGAGCAAAAGCGAAGCGGTAACGTTGGCAGAAAAAATTGAAATTATCATTCAGCTTTGCGAAGCAATTGACTGGGCTCATAAACAGGGGGTTGTTCACCGAGATATAAAACCGGCGAATATTCTTGTCGATCCCGAGGGAATTGTTCAGGTGATTGATTTTGGGTTGGCAAAACGGTTTGACGCCTTGCGCACGGCGATTACCGGCGAGCAACTAGTAGGAACACCACTCTACATGGCACCTGAACAACTCCTAGGTAAAGCTGATGATTTCGGCCCCTCTTCCGACATTTATGCAATTGGAGCGGTGTTGTATGAACTGGTGACTTGCCAAAAACCATTTCCAGCTCAAACGTTGTTTGAGTTGATGCAACAAGTTGAGGCGGAGATGCCGGTTTTACCAACTAAGTTGGCCCCGAGTCTTCCATCTGAAATCGATGCCATCTGTCTTAGCTGTTTGGCCAAAGAGCCGAATAAAAGATATGCCTCAGCGAAACAGATCGCCGAAGCACTTCGTGGTTTATCGTTGGGTGAGAATGTCCTGGCGGAGGCTAAACCAACGGAACGACAATCAAGTATCGGGGCTAATTGGCCAATCATTGGAGCCGGCCTTGCGGCCGTATTGCTGTTAGTTGGAGCGGCTTTTCTTTGGGCGCTGAGTACAAATCATCAACCGGCAGAAACGAATGGTGAAGGAATTTCATTGAATTCGACAATTGGAGGCCAAACCGAAAATCTCTTTGCCGCGTTGAAAGGCCCGCCTGTCTATTCTGTGCAATTCGACAATCGAGCCAAGACGCAGTTGGATGAAGTAATGCTTCAGGGCGGGGAAACAAAAATCTACGCAAAATTTAATTTAACTACGCAATCTTTCGAGTTCTTCGGCGATCCCGACAAAAATAATTTCCCAACGCCCGCAGAAGCACAAGTCGATCCAACCTTGATAACGCCAGAATTAGACTCGATCATTCGCGGGCAATTTGAAATTGCCTGCCTTATTACCGTTTTTGATTCTCAGGGGAAATTGGTCGAAACACTCAAGAGAGATGTTGCATGGAATGATGGACTGGGAATGTTCGAACAGGAGAAGTGGAATTCGAATAAAAAAGGAGTCGACGTCAGTGTGATCGTGTTTCTTTGCGATTTGAATTTGAATGTCGACCAATCCTATTCCATCGGATTTGAAGTGCTGGAACCTGAGCCGGTGGGAAGGGAGATTCGTAGTGGCCAGCTGCTCATTTACTAAATTAGATTCGCGAGGTGACTAAAATCCTGCGTTTGGAACAGCAGCTTGGTGCGTTTTAAACGGAGGCTTCTATGCCCAGCCCATTGGGATGCATGATTCAGATACCCTAATCTTTGCATTCCCAGAGTCGAACGGAGTCGAATACGATTTCGCTATCTGGGCCTCCCTTGAGGGAGAATCTTGGTCCGTGTTTATCCTTTTCATTGACGATGGTAACCGACTCGTGCTCATACGTTTTACTGCAATCGTTAATGCTTATCCTAATTATCCCTTTTTTGTACTCGATGATCAGGTCAACCCACTCGCTCAGTTTCATTTTTGATTCGGGCACGGTGTAAGTAGGGCCATTGGGCAATTTGATTTGATGTCCTCCACCCTTGAGGTAATTGAGGATGATCATGTGGTGGCCAATTTGAAAACTGGGGCGCCCTGTGCTGAGTTCCTTCTTTTCAAATTTGTACCGCATATGACAGACGAACTGTGCGGGAATGCGATTGAGATGCACGACCGGTTCGAGCCCAAGATGATGATCGCGTTTTAGGACTTTGATCGCCTCTTCTTTTGACTGGAACTTGGCAGCCACGACTAGATTGCCGTTCCTGATTTGCTTGTCCTTCGTCGGTGCCCCCCAACGCTCTCGGTTAATCCCGCCATCAAAATCGTCGGAGTAGACGAGCGTGCCGGTTTTAAAAATCTCTGATTTGAATTCGGGTGGATCATCGGCAGATGCGTCGAACGTGAAGAGGCACAAGAGCGCACTGCAGAGCATGGTTGCACAGGTGTTGGTCATGTAATTCATCGCTGAGGTCTCATGGTAAATTTAGGTTGAAAATTGGATTGTTGTTGTCTGTCGCTGAGAATTAGGCAACCGATCACTTCGTGCGGAATGCTTCGTTTAGACTTAGCGTGAGCCGGGCAGGTACAACATCCAAGTGAACAACTGCCGGATTTTTGCGATACAGGTTACCACCTTTTTGTTGCTCGTTGCCGCACAACAAAGCGACGAAACACGATTCTTTGTTCACGCCAAACGCCTCCGACTCACGACAAACTTCTCATTGTATTCATAGCCCAATCCCGGTTTGCCGGAAGGCACGAAGTAGTAGCCGTCGATTTTGATCGGTTCTTTGAAAAACTGATTCTTGTTGAGACCTTTGGGCCCGGACGGACTTTCTCGCAATGAATTTGCTTCGAGAATTAAGACATTGGGCGTGGCCATGCATAGGTTGGCCATTGCCACCCAGTCTAAAGGGCCATACGAAAAGAAGTGCGGCGCAATTTGCATGCCCCGTAATTCGGCGAGAGTGGCTATCTTGCGCGCTTCGGTCAGTCCGCCAACGTTGTGCGCTGGCCACTTGAAACGATGATGTATAAGCAGCAAGACAAAGTACGAAGAACCTTAGTGTTTTGGCTGTAGTGGAGTAAGTGGGAAGTTTCATAGGTGGTCTCTTTGACCTAAGTTCAAAAGTGGGCCGCCCATTTTGATTTCGCCTGTAATACCGTAAGGTTCTGTCATTCGAGAATCCGTTAAAGTCTACTTCTTGCGATTCTTGGAACTGCGTGGTTTTCCAATCAGTTCCGGACGATATTGAGCGGGGTCAAAGGCAGGGTTTGGAAGCGGGACAACGGCATTGCTATCAGTCAGATACTCCTCGATTCGCTGATCCAGAATCGCCACCCGCTCCGGATACTGGCTCGCCAAGTCGTTGGTTTCTCCGACGTCCTCCGCAAGGTTGTAAAGGCGATAGGCATGTTGACCATCTTCACCCTCATGGAATAGGCGGATTAACTTCCAATCGCCGGCATGCACGCAGACAGAGTCGGGAAGCCAGTCGGGCACAGGTGGGGCAAAAGGGAAGTAGGTGAATATGGCGTCCCGATCCAGTTCCCCGCCCTTCAGAACAGGCAGTATGTCGATCCCATCCACCACGTGATCATCGGGAACATCGAGCCCCAGTTGTCGCGCAAAAGTCGGATAAAAATCTGAAGTCTGAATCGGAACGTCACTACGGCTGCCCGGTGTCGTCACCCCCGGCCAAACCACAATGGCGGGAACCCGAATTCCACCTTCATAAATGGTCGCTTTTCCTCCGCGCAGGGGACGATTACTGGTAGCCGAAGGAGCGTCAGGGAGCTTTGCGTACATATGTCCGCCGTTGTCCGAGTAGAAAACAAGTATGGTATTGTCCGCGATACCGGCGGCATCCACCATGTCGATCAGTGACCCCACCGCATCATCAAGAGAGTGAACCATCGCCGCATAAAGTGCAGACCGCTGGGCATCCTTGGGGTCGATCTTCTTGCGGTACATCTCGATCAGCTCCTCCTTCGCCTCAAAAGGGGCGTGAACCGAGAACTGCCAATAATTCATAAAGAAGGGGCGGTCACTTTGAAGCGAGTCGAACCATTGGCTCGCTTCCTCTGCCATACGGTCCTCAATATGTTCGTTTGGTTTGTTGGCTTTGAGCTCTTTATATTTCCAGGGAGCAAGATAGCCACCTGCGGGACCTGAGCCGGCCGCAAAGGGGAGACTCACATCGAACCCATGATTCAGGGGGATATGCGGATCTCTCCCTAGATGCCATTTACCAAAATGAGCTGTCTGATATCCCTTGGCTTTAAAGAGTTTCCCCAGCGTCGGGAAGTTGGTATCGAGTCGACTTACAGACGATACACTTCTGGCCTTGATTCCGGGCTTCGCTCTCGCATCGACAACGGCTTTGAGACGTGCCACTGGCGTGTGGTGTTGAGGTCGCGTTGATCCGTGTCGCGCCGGTGTTTGTCCGGTGAGCAGGCTGGCGCGCGTGGGCGAACATAGCGGACTGTTGGAGTACGCGCGATTGAACGTCATTCCCCGCTTGGCCAAGCGCTCGATGTTTGGTGTCTGATAAAGCTTGGTATGTCCATACAGAGTTGTATCGGCCCAACCCAGGTCATCGGCCAGAATGAAGATAACATTCATTGGAGTCTGCTCCTGCGCGGTGGCATTGACACAACAGCAAGCCAATAGTGCGCTTGCCGCAAAGATGATCGTTTTCGTTTTAGCATTCATAATATTATTCGTTCTACTTAAAGTGAGCCGCTCATTTTGATTTCTGCAGTCCCCGTTTCACCGCCCTTAAATTCTCAAAGGGGCACCTCCGTAATGGCTCAGGGCGTAGCCGTGATCGTCAGTGTAGATGAGGATGACGTTGGGGCGGTCGGCCACACTGGGACGTTGTGCGCTGGCCACTTGAAACGATGATGTATAAGCGGCAACACAAAGTACGAAGAACTTGAGTGTTTTGGCTGTAGTGGAGTAAGTGGGAAGTTTCATAGATATTTTTTGGTTTTCATGTTAGGGGCTCGCAGCTCGATTCAGCTTCGGGGCGATTTCACCTTCAATATCTCAGGCTCTTGAGTGGGCGCACCTACCAATGAAGACTTCGGAGTGATTCCCACATCATGACGCTGACAATCGCGCTTCGATATAACGCAGTGTTTTAAGATTTATAGGCAATTCACTTCTTGTCTTCTTTAGGAGGGTACTTCTGCCGGAGCCGGACGTAGCAGGGTCCTCATTCTGAATTCTTTCTCCTCCTCATTGTCGGAGATGGATCAACGACGTTTTCGAGATAGGTTTTAAGACGCGTGTGTAGTTGCTTGGCTTTGTCTGGGTGCATCGTGGATAGATCATGCGCTTCGGCGATATCCTCAACGACATTGAAGAGTTTGACCGATCGAATTTCACGCTTCAAATTTACGTCTGCCAGCAGCTTCCATTGACCGGTCCGGATGACTGCCATTCCCTGCCGGGGGCGAGAGAAAACCAAGCCATCGATTGGGCGGTTTACTGAATCAGTCTTTGGATCGGAAAACAGAGTGACAAAGCTTCCTCCATCGAGTTCATCGGAGAGCTTGCCTTTCCCGCCAGCCAACTC
>JAQXDZ010000087.1 GCA_029251085.1 Mariniblastus sp. | reverse complement strand
TAATTTGTCTAATTGAGTAACCAATTAAAATTGCGGTTGGATTGAGAGAATATAATTTTGTGTGGGTCACGAAGCGAACAACCGTTACATTTGGAATGGAGACGGAAGCTGTTGGTTTTACTGGGGAAACATAGGTTTTTGATTTAGGATCGACTGCTCCGCACTAACGCGTAAGTACGTGCTATGGCCACTGATTTGTTACTCATTAAGCACACAGTGGCGATGTGAGCACAGAAGAATGGATAAATCACAAACGAAGGCTGATTTTTACTATCAGTCTGTTTTATTCGTCGGCGGTTGAAGCGAGCTCTACAGAACCGGATAACTCCGGGCGGAGGTCTGCGTGAATTTTCAACAAGGTCTCGTCCGTTGACTTTTCGGCATCGCAAGCTGTCCCTGAGCAATCGTATTCGGGGATATAGTTCTTTAGAAGCCGACGAATGCTTCCTTCTCCCTCGCTGCTTGCCGATTCAAGCGTGGCAACACACTGAAGCACATCGTTGTAATCGAGGACGCGATGGTTGGCGGCGAAAATCTTTTGATGATCGGTCGGGATCATTTCTTCTTCTTCGAAGTAAAGTTCTTCGTAGAGTTTTTCGCCCGGCCTCGCACCCATGAACTGAATTTCGATAGCAGATTCAGGGAGCCCGGCAAGTTCGATCATTTTCTTGGCAAGGTCAACAATTTTAACTTGCTTACCCATGTCGAGGACAAAAATTTCACCACCCTCCCCCATTGAACCGGCTTGAAGAACCAGTTGAGAGGCTTCGGGTATCGTCATGAAGAAACGCGTCATCCGTTCGTCAGTAATGGTGATGGGACCGCCCCGTTCAATTTGGTTTTTGAAGATTGGCACCACGCTACCGTTGGATCCGAGAACATTGCCAAACCGAACAGCAACAAATTTTGTTTTGGAGTATTCGCCCAGAGAAAGGCAGTAACGCTCTGCAATTTGTTTCGTGCAACCCATCACGCTCGTGGGGTTGACCGCTTTGTCGGTGGAGACCATGACGAATTTTGTGATACCAAAATCATTGGCGATATCAGCGATTCGTTTAGTCCCAATGATATTATTTCTGATCGCGACACCCGGTTGCAGTTCCATCAATCCGACGTGTTTATGTGCTGCAGCGTGGTAAACAAAATCAGGTGAATGGATTTCAAATAACTCAGTGATTCGCTCCCGATCTAGAATGTCCGCAACGGCTGGTTCGAGTGTTGTGGTGTCATGCTTGATCCGGCCCAGCTCGTTGTGAATTAAGAATATACTGTTTTCCCGATGGTCGACGAGGATCAGCTTTTGAGGCTCAAACTGCAGCAATTGCCGGCAAATTTCGGATCCAATGCTCCCGCCAGCTCCGGTTACCATTACGGTTTTACCCGTAATCTCATTTTCGATTCGCTGCGTGTCCAGTTGGACTGGGCTTCTCTGAAGTAGGTCTGCAATTTCAATTTGGCGAACTGGAATAAAGCCACCGCCAGGGTTCCGGTCGACGGCGGATGGAATGACATTGGTCTTCAATCCATATTGATCGTAAAGTGATTTTAATTCGGCTAGCTCAGTCCCCGGAAGCGAACCAGCGACTAACCAAATTTCGGTTACATCAAAATTAGCGGCTAGGCGAGGAGCGTCTTGCATTAGGCCAAGAATTGGCATCCCCGCACGGCTCGATCCGACTCTCGATTTATCTGAGGATAAAATTCCTACAATCTTGGTGTTCGAATTTTGTTGACTGTTGACTTGGTTGGCTAAGACTAGCGATTCGTAATGAGTGCTGATCATGAAGGCCCGGCTCTGGCCTTCGGCTGAACGGACTGAAGAAAGGAAGCCTTCTTTCAAAAGGCGCCAGCTTGATCGGAGCGCCGCCAACATAATTCCGCTGGTCATCAAGTTAATGACGATAACAGAGCGCGGAATCATACGCGACAAGACCAACTCATTGAATGCAGCGATGATGATAACGCTGATGAACAGTGGCTTTACGAATGAGAGTAAATCCCGGAAGGTTACATAACGCCACCATCCGTGAAGTGTTTTAAATTGGAGGAAACAGATCAGCTCAATCGCAACAACGATCGGCATCGACATGATCATGCGGTCGCGCACGTTTGCATCGATCGTGAAATCCAATCGCAAGGCAAACGCTAATAAATATCCGCAGGAAAAAATAATCGCGTGGGCGGCGACGAGAATTCCGATGCGATACCTAAATACCCAATTGGGTAAGGCAAATTCTTTCGCCGATTCAAGAATGGCGATTTTATTTTGGTTGGAAGCCATAATTCGTGGTGCTAATCAGGATGTGCTTTTTAAATTCAACCTCGCCCGCAGCGATCATAAATTTCGCTTTAGGTTTAGACGAGAGAGTGAGATTGGATCGAATTTAAAAATGGAAGAGTATTCAAGGAGGCAGTACGGAAACGCGGCGGAATGTTAACTCTAAAAAATACCGGTCACGTTTTCGATAGATCGATGTTAGTCAGAAATCAAATAAGGGTCAAATCATGCGCCCCTAGCGGGGAGAGATTTGAAAGAATGGGGAAGGAGAGATGGGGTAGTTTAGGCCCTTTAAGCCCCACTAAAAGATGGTGGTTTGTGGAGTTAGAATCTCTTGATATAGCAAATAAATGAACCGATTTCTGAGGCAAGATTGCTCGACACCTGAAATGCATGCAGTTTCTCTACAGGTGACGTCTGGGTGTTTCGAGCAAGAATTCGTCTTTCCGGATAGGCGGCATGGTAGAACTTGCCGGCTGTGCAGGTTGTGCGGAGTTTGATGAGTTGTTGTTGA
>JAQXDZ010000073.1 GCA_029251085.1 Mariniblastus sp. | reverse complement strand
TGGAATACTTCATGATCTTTTTGAGGAATGTCAACGGTCATAATAAAGCCGCTGAGTTTTCCCGTCATGCCGTTGTCGCTCGTGATCGCTGCATCAAATGCCAACAGGTCTCCATGAGAAGCACCTTCCTTATCCAAATCGATATGCGTAAGATCTGGGAGTTCCTGGTGGACCTTCAACGTCTGTGTGGCAAGTTTATTGGTGGTGGAAGGGGCGTCCTTCTTTTCTTTTAAAGCTACTTGCTCTGGCGAGCAGGAAGTGCACAGAAGAATCAACGGTAACAACAAAATGAAATTTTTCATGATTTGAAACCATTCTTATTCGGGAGGGACTTCAACCAAGGATGACACGACATTGCACCCGAAATTGAGGTAGTTGTCAAAACTTGTCAGCAAATACTTAAGCTAAAATCTGTTTAATCACTTTCATCGGCTCGACGCCCGTCAGGCGCTGATCGAGCCCCTGGTACCGAAGTGTAAATCGCTCGTGATCAATTCCAAGACAGTGCAAAACCGTCGCATTGATTTCATTGATGTGAACCGGATCTGAAATTGGGTTGTAAGAGTACTCATCGGTCTCGCCCAATTCGACTCCTCCTTTAATACCTCCGCCGGCCATCCACATGCAGAAGTTTCGGGGATGATGATCGCGGCCATACCTCTCTCGCGTTAGCTTACCCTGCGAGTAAACCGTGCGACCAAATTCACCGCCCCAAATCACCAAAGTATCTTTCAGCATTCCACGTTGCTTAAGATCGGTAATCAATGCCGCACAAGCCTGATCAGTATCCATGCACTGATTGCCAAGCTCAACCGGAAGGTTTCCATGTGAATCCCAACCGCGATGCATAATCTGAACCATCCGCACACCACGTTCCACCAAACGCCTTGCTAACAAAGCACTTTGGGTGAACGACCCGGGCTTGTCGACGTTCGCTCCGTAAAGCTCTTTGGTGGCCTGCGTTTCCTGGCTCAAGTCCGTTAACTCAGGAACGCTGGTTTGCATTCGGTAGGCCATCTCATATTGCGCGATTCGTGTTTGAATATCTGGATCACCAAATTTAGAAAACCCTTTGGCGTTGAGCTTGCCAAGTGCATCGAGCATCGCTCGCCGATCACTTCGATCGACTCCTGGAGGATTATCTAGATAGAGAACTGGTTCCGCACCAGCCCGCAGGACCACACCGCTGTGCTTACCCGGTAAAAACCCCGGCCCCCACATTCGCGAGTAGAGTGCCTGTGCATTAGAACCAGCGGGGAAGTTGGGAACCAATGAGACAAAGGCTGGAAGGTTGTTCGTCTCTGCTCCCAGACCATAAGACACCCACGAACCCATGCTTGGTTTTCCAGACACTTCACTGCCCGTCATCACAAACGTACAAGCTGGATCATGGTTAATCGCATTGGTGTGAACCGTTTTAATGACCGCAATGTCATCGACGATTTTTGCCGTGTGCGGCAGGAGCGAACTGACCCACCGGCCACATTCTCCATGTTGCTTGAATTCGTACTTCGATGGCGCGACAGGGAATTTCGCCTGACCGCTGGTCATCGTCGTGATTCGGTCACCCAAGAAATCTTTGGGCAAATCCTTCTCGAATTGCTTCACTAAATTTGGCTTGTAGTCCCACGTATCGAGTTGGGACGGGCCACCATTCATGTGCAAATAAATGACGGATTTTGCTTTGGCCGGAAAATGCGGCAAACCGGGCAGCGGAGGATGCACCCGTTCTGGATCTTCCGAACCCATCGCCTGAGCGGCTAATCCGGGGCCCATCATGGACGCCATCGCAATCCCGCCCATCCGCAGTCCCACGTTGCCAAAAAATTGACGACGCGTTTGCAGCAGCTGGTGTTCAAAAAGTGGGTTTTTATTATTCATCAGTTTTCTCAATTGCGAACAATCGTCTCATCGAGGTTAAGAATCAAATTGGCAACCAACGTCCACGCAGCAAGTTCGACCTCATCGACGCCAGCGGGTGGTTTGGATTCACCATACTGAATGGTTTTTTTGGCCTCCTCTGGGGCTGCCTTATATTTGGCTTGCTGACGATGAAAGAAATCGAGCACGATCGCAGATTCTTCTTCACTTGGACGGCGGGACAAGGCCGCTCGATAGGCGAACTCGATTCGGGAATCTGGAGTATCGGCCGAGGCCATCATTCTCCCAGCAAAGGCTCGGGCAGCTTCAAAGTGCTGCACATCATTTAACAACTGGAGTGCCTGCAACGGCGTATTGGTGCGGTCACGACGAATGCAAGATTGCTCACGCGGAGGTGCATCAAAATTTTCAAGCATCGGATGCGGAGCTGTCCGTTTGAAGAAGGTGTAGAGCGTTCTCCGGTAGAGATCATCGCCATTGCCTCGCTTATAGAAACGAGTATTCGACCCTCCAAACCCAATGGGTTCCCAGATGTTTGGCGGTTGGTAAGGGTTAACGCCCTTCCCTCCCATATCGTGAACCATGAGCCCGCTAACGAATAAGGTTTGATCACGAAGCTGCTCAGCATCAAGACGAAACCTCGGACCGCGTGCGAGTTGTTGATTCTCTGGATCCGCCGCCCATCGCGTCGGCGGAGCGATACTCTGCTGGCGGAATGTTTTGCTGGTCACCATCAATCGCATTAATTTTTTTACATCCCAACCATTCTCCTGAAATGTGACCGCCAGCCAATCCAACAATTCGGGATGGGTTGGCAGTGTCCCCTGAGTACCAAAATCATGACTTGTATTCACTAGACCAACCCCAAACACTTGCTGCCAAAACCGATTGACGGCAACCCGGGAGGTCAGTGGATTCTCCGGCGCGACGATCCAGCGTGCCAAATCAAGTCGATTGGCTCGCTCACCCGCCTGCTTCAAGGCCGGAAGAACGGCGGGCGTACCCGGCGTCACAGGTTCACCCGGGGCATCGTACTCGCCTCGAATCATCACGAAACTATCTCGTGGCTTTGGCAAGTCTTTGAAGACAAATGTTGAAGGCACAGCGTTGTCATAATCGACTCGCTGTTTTTTTATCGCAGCCAATTCTGCTTTCATCGCATTAAAAGGCTCTCGCGTCGTCGAGCAGACATTGGCCACATAATAATCTCGCAAACGTTTCACTTCTTCTGGCTTGCGTTCTTTATCTGGACCTTCTTTAAGCCACTGCTTAATGTCAGCCGGAGCCCCCGGAGTATCCTTGCCCGCTTGGGCTTTTCGCCAGGCAGTCAACGAGAG
>JAQXDZ010000060.1 GCA_029251085.1 Mariniblastus sp. | reverse complement strand
GCGAGCGTATTACTGAAATGCTTTATCTCATGATGTTGCTATTCGCTTCAGGCAATGCTGGAGCAGCAGGATTGATCCACCTTCCCATCAGGCTGTTGCCATCTGTGGCAATTGCTTTTGTGTGCCTAAGGCGCGTTTTTAAAATCAAGAATTTAGGCGTCATCCTGATTCTGATCTGTCTCACCTACTCTGCTCTGGCCTACATACGTTTTGAACTTTGCTTTTTTATGGAAAGGTGGCGAACAGATTGCGCAGGACCTTATTGAATTGCTTGACGAAATCGAGGATGCCGGCGCAATTGCAATTGTTGATGCCGACCAATTCACCAGCCACAAAATTACTTCAACGTAATTAAAACATAAATTTGTGTTCGCCGAAAATGATTTTTGTCGAGATTTGGCACCACTGGCGTGTTTATGTGTAGATCTAGATCATCCATAGACCGTTAAATAGAACCCCAGACGAGGAGAGATCAATTATTTGCGATGGATTGATTTAATCTCGAATACACAACGAAGAGTTGATTCGAATGATGAGAAGGAGATGAGTTTATGACAAAACCGACTGAGTAAAAATTATGTCAGGAGTTTCATTTTTTAAGATAGAATTTGAGTCGGCGACGCTTGTCATTTCTGATCGAACAATATTCCGCAAATGGTTTTAATTGAAGAGGATTTTTCAATGTATGAGTGATTCATAATTTGTTTATGTAGTCTGTTTGAGATTGTTGCGGGGCGTTCACAAGAAAATGCACCAGAGGTAATTACTTTGCTCAATGAATATGGGAAAAATGACCAAGATGCACAGGAATGTTTCGATAAACAAGAAAAGCTAAGTCCTCAACTCGACTCCCAACAAATTAGCTATAAAACTTATGAACGCGAAAGCGATTGGTGTCTGGCGAGAGTTAATAAGTTGTAAAACCGCAACACGTTTATTCGTTGGGAGGTGGTCAAACTCGACCCAGCAACCACCTGTCCTGAGTGGTTGGGAGAAGGAAGGTTCATAGATGACAGTAAATTCCGATGCAAAAGAGTGAAAGGCTTTTATAATCACCAAATGCTGAGCGACAATGATTTTTTGAACAGCAGTGTCGAAGGTAAAATAAACAAACAAGAAAGCTAGGAACAATAACTCCTTAAACTAGTCTATCATTCGCTTGGCTGTCATACGGCTGATTTTACATTTAACAAGGCCCTCTGTTGCGGTTGCCAAAGAACTCGAGGAAGTGAAATTATGAACGGACCTGTGAGACGCAGCCTCCCGGCACGATGGAAATTACTGGTTTGTGCCGGAGCGTGTTTTGTTTTCATCGCCACGTTCATCAACGCGTTGCAGCCGCCAAACTATTCATTCGATTTTTCTAATATTTCGGAACCCCGCAATTTAAACCACTTGGTAGCGATCAAGAAGAGAATTGATGCTCTACACGCATGGACACCCACGATGTCGAAGCAGGGAACCAGTATCGCCTTAGCTGGCTTGATGCTCGACTCAGCAAACAAAGATGCCCTTCGGTTTCGCGAACTGCTGCTTAATGGCGACGATGAGCGGGGCGTGACCGTGAACTCGGCAATATTGCTTCTCGATCGTCGTGTGGACGAAGGGCGATTTGGCAGCTTACGACGCAAGTCGCGTGAAGCATTACAAAAGCAGCTTCAAATCGAACTCGATGCCGCGGCAGATTCCGAGCGAGAACTTGTTTTTAACCAACTATTATTCGATTCTGCCACTCAAGCACTGTTACGTGGACTCGGCGTGCCCCCTTATCCGAAAACGAACGGGAATGGAAGATTCCTGCGTGGAGCGCTTGTTTCTCTGCAAGCAATTCAAGAGCAATGGTTGACTCGATTTGGGCAGGAAGTGGAGTCAAGCGTCGAACCGATGCTGGCATGGTATAAGCAGCTAGACTCCACGCACGACTTCGTTTTGGGTGAAAACAAATCAAACTCGGCGAACAAGATAGTGCTCGTGAAGCAGGTCGCAGATTCCGGCATTCGATATGCTCAATATGAATCGACCGTCGACTTAGCGCTATGGGTTTCTCAACCCTTTGCAGCCGACGAATCATTCGGTTGTCGTTTTGATACTGGCGTGCGGTTGTTTGATGTACCAATTGTGGGCGAGAAAACCGATGCGACAAACAGGCCGACTGTTGCGTGGCCCGTCAGTAAATCGCAGTTACAAATTGACAAGGATCAATTTCTAGGGCTGCTGCGTTATTACGAACTCCCCACGGCGTTTGGTGTCCGTCGATTGAAGCCGGAGTCCAGAGGCGATGCACGTGCCCCAATCGTCGACGTTCAATTCGAGATGTATCATCGGGAGGTAGGTAACTTTCAGTCGACAGAGTTGCTCAAGTTCGATTCAGAAAACCCCGAAAGCATTCGGAGAGATATTAAGTCCTTGTGCGATCGCTTAAAGCAGCAGCTCGACAAATCCATCAATGAGATGACAAGTCTGGGAGGTTCTGAGGTTGCTGTCGTCGAGCCCACAGACGATGACAATGTTCGACACGTGTCTGTCCATGTTGCTGATGTGGGCGAACTCAGATTCAGTCTCAGCGTTCGGGAGAATGGGGCCCTGCAGTGGTCAGGCCAACCTTCTGTTGCCCAGAGGGACGCTTTAAGGCAGTTAATCTCGCGCAAAATTCCGGAGTTTCGCAACGTCGATGCTTTGCTTAGAGTACATTCCTTGCAAATAATACAAGAACCTACGCGAATCGTCGGCGAGATCGATGTGACTGGCTCGCTTATTGACATGGACGCAGACTTGCGGGGCATCGAGTGCCATATCTTGCCAGAAGGAAATGTGTTTGTCGAACTGTCAGCCGGGCATCGTGATTATTTGAAGAGTCTTGAAAACAAGTCCGTCGACGCCACAGCAGGAGATTCCAGTTACACAGCCGTGGATGTGAGCGATTACTTAGACAATGACTACGACGCGTTAGAAGATGAATTGACACTGGTTTCACTCGAAAACAGCCACTTCGGACAGTTGCTAACTCTGGAGCTTACGATTGCGGATTGGCCGAGCTTGCAATTGGGGCCTGTCAGGCTCAATGCGGACATATCTTTGCAGGACCAACTCGACCAATTGCTCGCCGCTAAGAACGTCATCTCAGTCGCTAATGATCAATGGGGGGGGGCGACGCTGCACCCTCGCTACGGCTCGGCAACAAGTGAGCTGGAGAGTTGGTCGCCCCATAATGCCACTGCCACTATTGCCTGCAATTTGAGTTTTGATTCAGTTGACTTTCAGCTCCCTTGGAAAGAAGACGTCGCTTACCAAGGCGGACAGTGGAAGAAGCTGACTAGCGAAGAGTTGTGTCTCCAGCTTGAAGGGAAGCTCAAACAGTTGGAACTGCAAGTAAAGCAAACTATTTTCCAACTGACCGGTGCGGAGTTTGATTTGCATTTGGAACGCGACGCTTTTGGGCCTGGGCAATGGTTGCGTCTATGTCCACCTGGAGTCTCGGTCGCTGTCAACGCGAGAATTCCGTACACCCCTCTGCGTGTCGGCGTTGGAGACATGTTGATCGAACCAGAACAGATCCATTGGCCTAAGAGTATCCCAATCACACTGGAAACTACGATTTATATGCCACATTTCTGCCTATCGGATCCCTCGTTGACAGTTAACTGGGATCGTAGGGGAATCGCTTTGGGGGCGAAAATCACGCCTCCCATGATCCCCTTGCCCGGAGCCGATGAGCCGCCTTTGGTGTCGTATGAAGAAGGAGACTCCGCCGAAGTGCTATCGCAGTTTGGGATTAGCGAGGAAATGCTGCCGACTCGACTTCGGATCGATAATCCGTGGTTACACTTGCTTTATATGCGCGGTGAGTTCGGTGGGCAATTGCGCGACCCAAGTTTGCAAGCCGAAGGCGGAATCGTATTGCTTGATTACATCGATTTGGCCCGTATGGTCGCTGAAGGGCGCTTGAAGGAATTAGAGTTCGAAGGTCGACTGGAGGCGCGTCCGATACCGGAATTGCCATCGTTTCCTGCTTTAAATGGCGATCTGTTGCTCAGTGCGAGCAAGGGAATGCGCATGCAGATCCGTACCAGTATTGGTGCCTACAAGTTGGGCGGTTGGCTCAGAGCCGACGCCCAGCAATCACCAGTCAAATTGTCTTTGGATGGCTTGATACAACTGCCGGTTGTTGGGAAGGTTGCCGTCGAGGGACATTCGAATCTAAAATTCGAAGAGTATGACGTAACGGCCCAGGGAGTTGTGCCCTTTTTGAAATTCCAATTACATTACGCGTTTCAGGCAAATCAATTAACGACGCGATTTGACTATTGGTGGAAGACATTAAACGGCAAAATTGTTCGTTACGCCATTGAAGTGCCAACCGGTAATTCGATCGATGAAGTGATTCTAAAAGCCGACTTGAAAAGACTTATTGACGAAAGCAACGCCAAAGATTCTCCTATTCACCCGCCTAATCCAAGCGAACAAATGCACGTGGCGAACGCTCCTCCAACACCCCGGGTGCAAGCGCAGGGACGAGTTGCTGGCACGGGAAAGTCTTTTCCCGAAGCGCCGCCCCAGGCTTCCACATCAGGTGCTCGACGGGGTGTCTACGGCGATGCGAAAATGGAAGTTAAGGCAAAACGCATTGAGTTTTCCTCTCACTCAGGTGCATTTCGCAGGTTTCATTTGGAGAGAAGTTCGGTGAAGATATCCGCTCCCCAAGAGGCGTATCTTGCAGTGTATGCTGACGGGGAGGAGCCTCGCTTCGTTACGATTGCGGATGTTGTCGGAAAGAGAATTAGGATTTTCTATGTGCAGGCGCCAGACATTCTCCAACGCGACGAAGATTTGACTCCCGAGTTGAAGCCTGTTGCCGATAAGTTCTTTAAGGCGGTTCAAACCAATTCACCCCAAGACCTTTATTTGGCCGGTTCGGCGATCTGCTCGTATTCCCGACTGAAGGCGCTGGATCTTCAGCCTGCCGCCCCCGAATTTATAAGCGCTGGCATCGTAATCGACGTGCCCAAAACGGCGGAGGGTTTTGCGGGCATTTTCTGCTGGCCCAAGGATCAGCAGACCTATCGCGTGGACTTTTTGGCGCCAAGTATCGACGAAGGTGAGATTCATCAATTGTGTACAAAGCTGGCTACCGTCTCTGCTCCCTCGGGACACGGCATGATTGTTGCGAGAGAACAGACCGGAGCGAATGGTCGCGTTGCATGGGTGGGTTGGGGTGACGACACGCACATGCAACTCAACTCCGACCTACTACGAGACGATGACGAAACGCTCGAAATCACCCTGGTTGACCAGCCCGCTAACCCATTGCCGATGGTGCGTGCTTATGCGAAGCTTCTATGGTCCGACTCGGTTCCCAAACACAGAACGGCGTGGATCGGTCCTGAGGGCCTGTGCTTGCTGGCGGAGAATGGATTGTATTTGCTCCCGACATCTCAAGTTATGATAGAAGAAGGTTCTGGGCAACTGACGTTCCTATCGAGGAAAGACTTTGTCGATTGGACAGACGATACCGTGCGTTTTTTACCGCCCGTTTGGCGAGATCCCGCATATCGCCGCGAAATGCCGTTGAAAGATCTTACTCAGACGCTGCTGAGTGACTGGCAGAAGACAAAGAAACTAAGCGAGCAACCCTGGGAAGTCAACCCGTTAGGATTAGCAGTTCGTCTGGCCAAACAAAAGACATTGAGAAATTCCCAACCACCTGATAAGAACAATGACAAGTAATGACGAAGAGCCGACGACAGCCGAATCACTCGGGCAATCGGACAATCAAAAAACACTTTCCAAAACACTTGCGTGGCTGCGAGTAGAGTTGCACCGCGGGGCACAATGGGTGCGAATGCACGCGCCCCATGCCCTGGCCCCGCGCGGTCTGCTCAGGATCGGTGTCGACTGGCGTTCACTTTTAGCTGCTTTCGTGGCAACGATCTTGACATTCGCTTTGATAAACAGTTTTCTAATCTGGCGAACGGATGCGACGTATCGCAGCTTCGTCCCACAAATTGTGCAGCAGGACAGCACCCCTAGCGATCTTGCTCAACAGTACGTAGAGCAAGGCTGGGCCTCGGCCCGTCTTGAGCCGTGGTTAACGGAGGCTGTTTTCGTTGAGGCTGAATCACAAAAAATACACGATCAGATCGAGGCTGTGTTTCGTCAGCTGGCTGCGTCCGAAGAGTACGATAAGCGGCGAGCTCAGATTCTTAAGCAGATGATCACGGGAAACCGCCGCGGTTGGTTTCTAGTGTCTACAAAGTCAACCAATGGACAAGAGGTCTTGAAGGCATTGGTCAGCGAAGAAGTCGACAAAGGCGTGTGGTTGAGTATGCTCGAAGGCGAGTCAGAAGGCTTAGCGAATTTGAAGAAAGATTTTGTCGTCCGTCTAAGTGATCAGTTGATTATTGGTGTTCAGGGGCCGCTGCGCTGGTTGCGCCGGTTTAATGGGGCGATTCAGTGGCTGACAGTTATACTGACGTACTTGATTCTTTTCGTGCTCCTGCGGCGATATTTTATGTTGGTCAAACTGCGTCGGCATTGGTTGCCTGTTAATGGCACAACCGCGGACACGTTGGAATTTCAATCGATATCGATTGGTCGGAATGACGATTCTCCAGCTTCCTACGACTGGGAGTTGCGTGGAATTGCTCGACGCGTGGAAAAGTTACGCGATGCGGGTAGCTTGCCACTGGAATGCCAACACGTGCTCGATCAGGAAACCGCTAACTTGAACGATGGCATCGATAAAGGTGTTTATGACACTCTCGGATTTATGGTTGGCGTGCTCCCTTCACTTGGTTTCATTGGAACGGTACTGGGCATGGGGGCGGCCTTGTTCAATGCCGATTTGTTGTTCGCGTCGACGGACCGACAGCTTGGTATCAGTCGCATGACACAGGAACTCGGTTACGCTTTTGACACGACGCTCGTCGCGCTTATCGCTGGCATATTAACGAGCGTTCCATTGGCCGCATTGCGCGTCGCGGAGCGAGCGCTTTTCCGCGACGTTACCCAACGAATCGCGGTCGGACCAGCGGAGTCGCGGACTCCCCCTTTAACCAACACGTCGACCAGTGTTGCGAAGGTGGATATTGATGAATGACCAGCGTGTTTCGTTGTCGTTTCTTGATGTCATGACGTGCAGTTTAGGCGCCGTGCTGTTGTTGTTCTTTATTGTGGCGGTGTCAAAACAAGACATGCAGTTGCGAGAAACGGCGGATGCTAGTGATCGTGGACAGGATCAGATATCACTGGTGATCATCGCCTACTCCGAAGATGACCAACCGTTGTTCGCGGGCGATAAATTACCTTGGAAAATCGAATGTTTGAACTGCACGCTAGCCGTTGAAGGTTCTTCGGGATATACGCACGCCGTGCTGTACATTCGAGATCAGTTGCCGCCGGATGCGAGAGTTCTACTCGGGCCACTGACGGGCGAGGGCGAGTTCATCGTGCAAGTAATTAAGGGAACGCAGCGTGTGTTGTCGCTGAGCCAAAAGAATCTATCCAACGACGATTTCGTTCAGGTCTGGCCCCCAGTAGGTAAGGAGCAAACTCCATGAATCCATTACGACAGTACGCGTTGATGGCATTCTTAGATCTGGTGTCTTGTGGCTTCGGGGCGGCTGTGTTGATATTCTTGATTACCGTTGTCGCCGATTCTGCCAGTAAAAATAACACGAACAGCGATGGCATTCTTGTTCGGTGCAGCCATGCCGCCGGGCAAAAGGCTGAGGTCGGAATTGAATACCAACGCCCCGGTTCCTCAGATTGGATTTCCAGAAAAATTACCGACGTCGAGTTTGAGTTTTCTGCTCCCTCAGGAGTGTCTAGTGGCTCGGAAGCCTTCTTGCTCATTCCAAAACCGGCGGTGGGTGAATGGCGATTTCGACCGCACCTAGTTGATTTCGTTCGCACGCCTCAATCGAATGAAACCGGCCCAGTCGTGGTGAAGATGCATGTTTTCGGTAAGCATGCTCACGTTGTCCAGCGACGGACCAAGCCCATGGAAATGCACCTTCCTGGCGATGTCGGCCAGTTACTAACAGTTGAAATCAGCGATCCCTGAATCAAAAGATCCTTAAAAAAACAATGAGTCCTGATCCCTTATTCTCCCCAAGCTGGGGTTTTGAACCCAAGTGCCAACGCTCAGGATTCGTTACCTCTGTTTCCAAATTTTGAGTGCATCTCGGGCTACCTCCTGAAGGTAGCGTTTTCGTTTGGCATTGAGTTGTTTGAGGCCTTTGATTTTAAGTTTTTCGGTTGATCGAGTGAGTGGACTCTTTCCAGAAATCGTTGATTCGATGACCAAGAGCGAAAGATACATGCCGGCAACACTCGGATGTTCAGCATCCAAAATATACATATTAAGATCTGGCTGCCGCTTTTTAGAAAGTGCCCATGAAACTCCTGCCGGTGCAACTTCAACTTTCAGTTTGCGGCTTACCTCGAGGTGAGCATTGGCAATCTCATCCATGGAGATCCAGTTGAGGCGTTCGTAATCCCAAGCCATAAACAAAATGGGACGAGCTCCAGTTTCTCTGACCAGATCAACAAATTTTTTTGAGTAGATCCGGAAGGATTCGACACTTGTTTCGGGGATGTCCTCCTGGAGAATGACAATGTCGTATTTGCCTTTTTTTATTTCCTCTACAGCGGACGACTTTTTCCACATCACTTTTAATGACGCTCCACCCCGGGTGATGGCTTTGGTTTGGTAGCCAAGCGGAGGGGACATCGCTTCGGAAAGAACTTTCAAATGCTGATCCAGTCCACCCCGCCAATAGGTGAAACTATTGCCAATGAACAGAATCTTCTTTGTGGGTGTCTTGTCGGGTTTTGAAGCGGATTCGGGATGATTTTCCTGCGGGGATGCTTGGGTTTCCGACTGGGCGAAGAGTAATGTCGGACTGAACACGGTCATCAAAAAGAATACGCCTAATGGAAACCAGATGATAGGTTTTAGGTTTTGTAGAACTGGTAAACAATTCATAAGATTCCTCTGATCGATCGGAGATCGACGATTCATTGAACTAACAACTACGAAAATCTCACTAACTCTTTAGTGCCATCGGGCACTGACCTCACTCAGCCAGTTGCGTGCAATGAGTTCGTGGCCTTGGGGTAATGGATGAACTCCGTCCCAGATCCAATGCGCTGGCGAAACGGATTTGGCTGCAGCGTCGAAGATTTCTTGCGTCTTAATGTGGACCGCGTCATATTCCACGGCCAGGCCAGCGACGACACCGCAGAGCCTGTCGACCTCCGTTCTCCACCTTTTCCAGGGTGCTTCCTTGGCCAACCGCCCCGATCGTAACACGAAAGGATCGAGCAGCACTAGCCGTAGTTCCGAGTTAGCCTTTTGACTGCTCTCGAGTATGGATCGGTAGTCGCTCGCCCACTGCTGGAGCGGAACCTGCTTGCCCCCTCCCTGGCTGATATCGTTGATGCCGATGAGAATGCTGAGAACATCCGGTTTCATATCAACGGCGTCTTTTTGCCAACGCGACTTGAGATCGGCGATCTTGTGCCCGCTCATACCGCGATTGTAAAAGTCGAGTTGCGCCTCCGGCATTTCAACTCCGAGTCGGGCCGCGATCAGGTAAACATAGCTGTGTCCGAGATAGTGGTTACGGTCTTTTTCGTTGCGGCCCCACTTCATGTCGGTAATCGAATCGCCTTG
>JAQXDZ010000064.1 GCA_029251085.1 Mariniblastus sp. | reverse complement strand
GCCGCCTTTTCCACCAGCTCCACCACGACCACCGCCTTGTCCCCCAGCCCCACCGCCTTGTCCACCGCGTCCTCCTGTACCACCGGCTTGTCCACCAGCTCCTCCGCGTCCTCCTGCACCGCCGCCTTGTCCCCCAGCCCCACCGCCTTGTCCACCGCGACCGCCAGCACCACCGGCTTGTCCACCAGCTCCTCCGCGTCCTCCTGCACCGCCGCCTTGTCCACCAGCTCCACCGCGACCGCCAGCACCACCGGCTTGTCCACCAGCTCCTCCTTGTCCTCCGAAGCCCCCAACTGCACCACGTCCGCCCGGGGCTCCTTGACCGCCGACTCCGCCACGATTGGCCTGCTGCATGCGTTGCTGGAGAGCGGCCATTGCTGCGGATAGTTCGTTGAGATTTAGTTCTCCATTCCGGTCACGATCGAAGTTTTGGAGCAGCATCTGTGCCATTTGTTGCGCGCTTGGGCCGTTTTGCTGAGCACCGCCTGGTCCCGCGCCTTGCCCACCATTTGGCCTCGCTCCGCCAGGTCGCCCCTGAGCCAACAAGTGAGTCGAAAGCAGAGCCAGAACTATCAGGGCGAGCGGCATTGTGATTCGATTCATTTTTTCTTCCCCAGAGACTTGTCAATTAAAACAGGAACTAATCGCGATACACCAAAGACTAGGCGGCTAAGTGCAGCACATTACTATCACTTTATACGGGGACTTCGCCGTAATTCCAACTGAATTCTAACTTAAAATGTAATCATCAATTTACACGCCATTGCGGAAGTGTTGAGCCGACAACACAAGGGGTGATTTGGGAGGCTAAATGCCGGACAATACTCCGGTGTCACGTAGGAAGCCGCCGGTTTAGACCGCAGTTCTGTTCAGGGCACTTTAGTGGTTGCCAAGGCAACGTTTTTGAGCTGGAGTGAATTTCTTCTTAGACACTTCCATGAAAGTCAGCCGATCAACGGGCAACGAGATGCCAAATTTGGGACTAGGTATTAAATAGAAACCAGTTCCCAACGCAGTCCTCCGGGATCGAATATTTCCATGCCTTGGCTAACCGCCAAGAGATTTAGGATCGAACCAGAAAGTAACTGCAATGCTTACAGTATTTAGCTTGCTGAAGGATTAACTCTTTGCACCTTGGGCAAGCTTTGTGAGATGCTTTAGAGCTTTCAGTCTCGGGCGCTGGGCTGACGGAGTTTGAAATTTCAACGTTGATTTCGACACTTGAATCTTCAAATCCATTTGAAAAATCGAGGTTAAGGTCGGAGTCCGAGCACCTAGAAGACATTGTTGTGTTTCAGTCGAAAGGAAAAGTTAGGAAGAGAAGTGCTGGCAACGGCAAAAAATAAAAACCGCGATTTGCCCTGCACCTTTATTAATATATGTCAGGTACTTCAGTGCAATGCCTAATTTTTTATTTTTTGCCCAAATCAATTTTGCACGCTGTGTCTGAATTTCTAAGTCCGGATTCCGTCCAAGTGAGAAACCCGATCAAACCATGTTTCGACTCTAGCAATGGGTTAGGAATTCCATCAAAAGCCATCATCATGATGATTTTTGACAACTTTTTATTGACACTTAAGTGGTCAACGATCGCGATTTTTTATTGTGAAGATTCGAAGGCGCAACAAGTCACTTAGTATCGCAGCTAGGAAGCGATGTTACCCCTTAGTTGACATGAGAGTCTGTTTTCGCACAGTGCGTATCCGCGCGATCGTTAACCTGGAATGTGAAACAGGCTCAAGAATGACAATCATTCAACCTACGATAACTCGCGGTTTCCTTGGATGGATGCAGCTATTTTTTTTGAGCGTAGTTTGAACGACACAGCCGAATTGGGATTAATTCTTATGGCAGTCAGTTTTTAGCCACATCTACAGTTCTTCACCCAAATTGAGAGCGACTTGGAATTGGTAGATTTGAGGGGGGGGAGGCGTTGCTTCAGCCAATTTAGAATTTCAGCCGTTTTAGAATTTCAGCCGAAAACGAGTGTGGTAAACCATTGCGTCGTTATCAAGAAGCGGGCCGGTGTAGGTGGTGTCCCAGTGGCTCACTTCGACACCCAATTCGAGTGATTTAGTGACATCCCAGATCATGTTTGCGTAGGTCACTTCATTGCGAGTCGGCAAACCAGGCGACAACGTGCTGTTGAGTGGGTCATCCACACCGTAACCAAAGTGTGATCGAACGCAGGGACTCCAGTTGAAGTAAACTTCTCCCCAGCCTCCGGTGGACCGAACGGGATCAAGGTTTTGGTTGTCGATTAGGAAAATTGCAGCGTTATAATTACCAATAGCTGAGCCGGTGAAAAATTCACTTCTGAATCCGAATCGCTCCGTAATTGCCAGTTGGAAATCAGTACCGACAGCCCAAACATCGTGAATCCGGTTGGTTGGTAAATCTGTCCGCCTTAATTTGCCGACGAGGCCTGAGAATCCTGATTCAAACCGGATTGACGTGCCTGGTACGTGAGGGCCTGAGGCCTTGGAGATTGCCAACCTGCCCTCGATATTGGGCATCGCAGTTTCCTCAAGGAGGTTTGCTGGGACTTTATCAAAATTGGTAAATGAAGTTGTCACCGGATCGCTTAGCGCAAGCTGGCTCGTCAACTTGGTATTTTGATTTAGCTTTCTAAATCTTTCAGCTCGAAACTGGCCTCGCACGAACCCAAGATTACCAGCGCCATTGGCTTGGTTAAAATTAATCGTATTGGGAGCAATGGGATTGATCAAATCTCGATGGAGGCCAAACGTGTATCGCTCACACTCGTTTTTTAGTTCCGCGTAAGCCATCAAAAGATAGATACCATATTTGTCCTCTTCATAGGTCTGCCCGTACAGTGTCGAATATATCTGACCACCGGATTGGAAACGCCCGATCTCAGGCCCTGAAAAAGCAGCACCAAGACTCGTTGACTTGGAATGAATTTCGAACGTCGGTGTCTCTTTTCCTAAATCGGGAGTGATCAGAACGATGCCCGATGGAAGGTTGGGGCGCGCGGTAGCAAAAAGCATTTCTCCGTTAAGGGAGCCAAATAAACGAATATTGAATTGATCACCGAGAGTACTTATGTGCGCGCAGTCGATGCAGGTTGCTGGTTGGCCAGTGGTGTTACATGAGTGGCATTGGCAATCTTTCAGAGTTAATGAAGCGATGCCGGGCGATTGGGTCAGTGAGTGCGAAATCGCCGGGGACGTAGTTGTCTCCGCCGGTTTTGATAGTTGTGGCGAGTTAGTTTGAGATCCGGAAATTGAATTCGATTGCTGGGCCGTTATGTTTCCAGTTGCAAACATAAGGGCGCAGATGCAAAGCGAAATTTGGGATGCTCGTCTGGTACCCATGGTTCAATCTCAATGGAGGAGGCAAAATATGAAAGTGGAAATGGCCGGATAGTCTATTCAATCGGCATATTTTGACGCTTTCCTAAAGAATGAAATCAAAATCAATTCAGATTAATTAATGCTCGGCCGCTTTAATTCCGAGCAAAGCAGAAGTTGGTTTGCTAGCGTTTGATGCTTGAATCGAATTGTGGTCAAGATTTCAATGAAATTTGCTGGGCGAGGCAGTCACAATAATCGACATCGCGGGCGTCGTTCAACTCAACTCAACCTAACTTTATTCAACTGAATCCAGAGCAGTGGTTGCCATTCCAATTCAAGGTCCATGGTTTGATTTTTGGAAAAAGGAAGCGGGACGCTGTCTCTAGTTTTCGCACCCAACTATCCCATTTAATGTTTAAGTTGAATTTGTAAGGGGCTCATAAGGCCTCTACAATGTTTCACAAATGGCTTGACGAGCACCGCTAATTGAAATGGGATTTGCTTGTGGTTGGCGTTTCAACTTGTTGGCCGGAAGCGAGGACACGATGATCGATTTCAAATATCTTCAAGAAGGGGTCGCAGGGCTTGCCAATGCGCATCCATTAGGCACCATGTCTGGCCATCTCGGTGCTGCAGTGACCGCTGGTTACTTCATAGGTGAAGATCATGCTGACCTTTCTGTCACGGTAACGCGAGGAATTGAATCGGAATTAGATCGCGTCCTCAAAGGCGAAGAAGCGATCTGGTTCGATGTGAAAAAAACTGGGACAAAACCAAGCCAACTTTTCGCACCGGGGCCAAAGCAAGCGGCAGTTCCGGATCAAATTCAAAATATTGCGGCGGCTCTTGCGGAAAATGTGGCGACACTTAGGCAGTCGGGGCACAATGTGATTTTTGCTTCGATTGCGATCAGGGCACTTCGTTCGCATGAACAGTACGCGACTCCATGGGCAATTGATGGTATCTGTAAGTTGATAAGTAAGTTTGACGATGTATCTTCGGGGCGAGGGTATTTTGGAAAAAAAGTAGGCTGGAAAACCGCGGACCAAATACTGTCGCCCCAAGGGCCTCAGGTTCAGCAATACCGGTCAATTCAAGAGATGATCGACCTGACGATGATTGAGTTGATTGAAGGATCCGGGGTGAAAAAGCAAGGGTTCGGTGGTTACTGGCATTTGATTAACCACGCTGCCGGCATTGTCGAATTGGATCGACTGGGCTACCCGATGCTTGCCAAATCCTCCCTGCCTGCGCACCGTCAGCACTTGCAACTGATTCGTGCTATCCCTGATTTGTCGGAAGAGCTCGGTGTAGTAAACGCATCAAAACACGATCCATTGGTCGATGAATATTGGTCTGAGGAGCTCACTCGAGGTGGTGCATCCCTAACACACCGCATCAAAACGATTTACGGTTATCACATTCTGCGACGGCACGTTGAAGAGTCTGAGTTCAGAATCCAGGCAGATAGTGCTTTCAGAAATTTAATGGATTAAACTCGGTTTTGATTGGTCAAAATGGTAGGATTTGTCTGCGTTAAAGGGCGAGCCGTTTTCGACGGCTCAATTTCGCTGTTGTTTCAAATGATGTAATTTTAGTTTTTGCTGCCAGTGAGTAGGTCGGTAGAACAACTAGGTTGCATTTCTTGCTTGATTGAGGGGTTCTATGATTGCTGAATCTAGCCGTTTGTTGCTTGTCGAAGATGATCTAACCCTCGGTAAAATGGTCGATGATTTTTTAACCGGGCATGGATTTCGTGTTCGATGGGAATCGAATGGAACCCGTGCCTTAGGTTTAATTGATTCAAAGAATTTCGATATTTTGATTTTGGACATTGGCCTGCCGGGGATGGATGGCATTCAAATTTGTCGAACCGTGCGTGATAAATTTTCCGGCCCAATTATTATGTTGACCGCTCGTGGTGACGAAATTGATGAAGTTGTCTGTTTAGAAGTCGGTGCGGATGATTTCATTTCGAAACCTGTCCGCCCGCGAGCTTTACTCGCTCGCTTGAAAGTTCATCTTCGCAGAGAGAGGTTTCAAAGTGAACAAACCGCATCTTCTAGGTTGGAGATTGACGGTCTAATTATTGATTCTCATAGTCGAACCGTTCGTCAGAGACTGGAATGCGGCACTGAGAAGATACTAAATGTGACGACAGCTGAATTTGATCTGCTGCTATTCTTAATGCAAAGCGCAGGTGAAGTGGTGGGGCGAAAAGAAATTTACGAGCGCATTCAGGGGTTTGCCTATGACGGAGTCGATCGTTCGATTGACTTGCGAGTCTCACGACTCCGTAAGAAGCTTGGCGATGACCCGGGGAATCCTAAACGAATAAAATCGGTACGCGGAGTGGGCTACATTTTTGCCATAGAAACATGATTAAATTATTTTTACGATTTTTTATCGGAATGATCACGCTGATCGTTGCTGCTTCAGTCGTGCAAAGCTTCATCATTCATCAGAAGGGTGATGAGAATACGAAGGCATGGATAAAAAACTTGTATGGAGGGATTGATTTTGCAGCGAAGAAAATTTCCTCGCTGGAAGCTGAAGAGAGAGATGCGGCGATTTTAGATGCCAAAGATAGTTATGGATTCGATATTAATCTCGTCTCAACCTCATCGCCAGAATATAGTTGGTATCCGGATTATCTTAGTTTGAATAAGCCGAGTTATGTGACTTACACGGAGGTGGCAGTGTTGATTGACGGGGGTGCTAACGCCTTGGTCTTTGGCCCTGTTGAGGTGTGGGAAAGTCCCGGTATAACCATCTACGTAATTGCTACGTTTGCTTATATTTTGCTCGCAATAGTTATTATTGGGTTTTTAATTCGGCCGATTGCAATCCAGCTTAAAGCCATCGCCCAAGGGGCGGGGGCGATTTCGAATGGAGATTTTAGCGCTCGCATTACCGGGCCGGCCGCGCGGTACGGTGATTCGGCGGTGATGGCATTCAATTTGATGGCCGATCGCACGGAAAAACTACTCAAGGAAAAAGTTGAGTTGTTGCAGATGGTGTCTCATGAAATCAGAACCCCACTTTCTCGAATTCATTTTGCTGTCGAGTTGTTTGAGTCGGCACCGACTCCTGAGCTGAAAGCCAATAGGATTGCTGCAATTATTGATTCGGCTGACGATCTTGACCGCCTGGTTAACGACTTATTGAAATATGTTCGATCAGGCGAATCGGGGATTGAGACAAAATCCGTCAGGATTTGCGAGTTAGTTGCAGATGCCAAACACTCAATGATCAAATCAGATATAGCTTTCTCGGTAAATCTAGACGGAGATGCGATCGTGCTATGCGACGCAGTGTTGTTGAATTCTGCACTTGCAAACTTGATTTCAAATGCGAGCCGATTCGCAAGAAAAGAAATCTCCGTTTCCTCGGTTGTCGAGGATGATTCTTTGTTGCTTCATGTCGATGACGATGGCCCCGGGGTGCCAGAGATTTATAGGGAAAGCATTTTTGAACCATTTTCGCGGTTGGAAAATTCGCACGCAAAACACAAAAATGGAGTTGGGCTTGGGTTGGCAATTGTAAAACGTGCTGTGGAGAATTGTGGCGGTAGTGTGGATATCGCTCAGAGCCCGATGGGGGGGGCGAGATTCACGCTAAGGTTACCTCTTTTCAAAAAATAAGGTTTCTTCCAGAGTCTGTTTCTTTAGTCAGCGGCGGTATTGGTATCGCTGAAACCAAGCAGACGTAAGGCGTTGAGAACCACCACGAAAGTGGAACCTTCGTGGAGTATTACTGCCGGTCCAATTTGCAGCCCGAATAAGGTCGCGGGAACTAGAAAGGCGATCATCCCCAAGCTGATCCAGAGATTTTGAAGGATGATATTTTTTGTCATTTTGCTAAGTCCGATTGCGAAAGGTAATTTTCCAAGGTCATCGGACATCAATGCGATGTCTGCAGTTTCCAACGCGACATCCGAGCCGGCAGCTCCCATGGCAATGCCAATAGTTGCAGTCGCCATCGCCGGTGCGTCATTGACGCCATCTCCCACCATTCCGACGGGGCCATCGCTAAGTAATCGCTTGATTTGTTCCACTTTATCGGCGGGCATTAAGTCGCCAAACGCTTGTTTCACACCAACGGAATCCGCAATCGCATTGGCGACATTTTGATTGTCACCTGAAAGCATTGACATGTTTTCAATTCCAATGCTACGAAGCCTGGAGATGGCTGCATTGGCGCCGGCGCGTGGTTTATCCATTAATCCAATGAAACCGAGAAAGCGATCGTCTTGTTTAACCGCCATCACGGTTCGTCCCTCGCGTTCTAGTTTTGCAACCGAATCAAAGAACGCATGGTCTTCCTTTGAGGAAGAATTTGACTTGAAAAAAGAACTCTTTCCAATCGAAATAGATTGATTGTTTAGCGTTGCAGTGACGCCCTGCCCTGTCTTGCTTACGAGGTTTTCAGCGGTTGGAAAGTTGGAGGAAGATGGGTGCAGTTCGGCAGGCAGCAAGTTAACTGCGTCGCGAACCAATGCTGCTGCGAGTGGGTGGTCGCTTAAGCGTTCGACTGAGACGGCCGTAACTAGCAAATCGTTTCTGCTGATTCCTTCTACTGTTACTACATCGGTGACGCTCGGTTTGCCTTCTGTCAGTGTGCCGGTTTTATCAAATGCAATCGATTTGATTTTTCCTAATTCTTCGAGCGGGCCACCACCTTTGATTAAAACACCCCCACGGGCTGCCCGAGCGACCCCGCTGAGGACCGCACTGGGAGTCGAAATGGCTAAGGCGCAAGGGCTGGCCGCAACTAAGACAGCCATGGCGCGATAGAAAGAGTCGCCCGCGGACTCGGAAATGATCACCCAGGCGAAAAGCAGTGCGCCCACGAAGATTAAAACTACAGGTACAAAGATACGTTCGAATTTTTGCGCGAACCGTTGAGTCCCAGATTGTTGGTTCTCAGCTTCGTTTACCATTAGTACGACTCGGGCAAGTGCGGTTTCGGTTGCCAATCGAGTAACGAGGATTTCGATTGCCCCATGTTGGTTGATTGTGCCCGCAAAGACTCGATTTTCGAACGGCAAGTGTGACTCATGTTCTGTCGCCCAATTAATGTCATTTACCGGGGTTTTTTCGACCGGGAGGCTCTCGCCTGTGATGGGTGACTGATCGATGCTGGTTTGACCTTTGATTACCAGACCATCGGCAGGAACACGTTCGTTAGGCTTCACGATGACGATGTCGCCAATCTTTAAATCAGCGATTAGCAATTCGGTTTCCTGCTGGTTTCGGCGGACGAGCGCGACATCCGGGGCGAGGCTGGCGAGTGATTCGATTGCATGGCGAGCCTTGCCCATCGCCAGATGCTCAAGGGCATGAGAAAGACTGAATAGAAATAGGAGTAATGCACCTTCCGCCCAGTTGCCCAGAACAGCAGCGCCAATTGCAGCAACGAGCATCAAGAAATCAATCTCAAATTGCTGGAGTTTTAGTTTGCTGAATGATTCGAGAAGAGTGTAATAGCCGCCAAAAAAATATGACAAAAGATAAATTGGCAGCAAGTACCCAAATGGGATTGAGAACATTGCTAAAAGCCAACCGAACCCAAGAAGCAAGCCCGACAAAATAGCGAAAATTAACTCGGTTCGTTCACCGAAAATACCGGAATGTTCGCAGTCGTGTGAGTGGCGGTGTGGTTGCGTATTGGTCGTTTCATTTGCCATTATAAAAACTGGTAAAGGCGAGAGGTCGTAGTTCTTTAAAAATACGTAGCGGCCTGTTTGGGCTTAAAGTCAACCCAAAGTCTAAGTTGTTGTTGGCGAGCTATAAAGTGGGTTCAACTGACTGGAACTGAAAAGAAGGAGAAAGAACCAATTGGTTTGCTTATATCCAGACAGTGGTCTCATCTACCGAGAAGAAAATTGATTCAAAGTTAGCTCGTTGACAGTTTGGCGGGCAAAATTCTCTGCTGCGGTTGCTTCCGTGGCTAAACTCGGAATGCGGTTGCTGATCCAAACGCCTCTCCGGCAGGTTCTTGAAAATTAGAGATCGAAAAATTAAGCAGCAAGAAATGCACAAGCTGAGGGAGTTGTTGCATCGCTCGTTCTCGAGTGGATGCGTTAACCAAAACGCTTCTGAATACAGGTCATCAGATCGTAAAGATGAGTTTCGAGTATCTCGTAATAAACCGTTCGACCTTCCCGGGTGCTTGTCAGGAAGCCACACCGTTGCATCAGTCTCAAGTGATCCGACGCGGAGGGCTGCGTAAGTTCACAAATCTCAGCAAGCTCATTGACCGAGTATCGTTTGCCCGTCAAAAGGAGTTGAACAATCTGCAGCCGACTTGGGTGCGCGATAGCCTTCAGGCATTCCGCTGCCATGGCCAAGGATTCCATGTCGAGTGGTTTGAAGGTTCTTTTTTTGTTCATTTGTAAATCCGAGAAATATCGGTATATTTAGATTTGTTTGTGCAAATTATGTTTAAAATTCGCGTGACGGACGAAACCGACATCGGCCAAACTTATCTGTGCTGATTGAATTATTGGAAGAATAGTAATGCTGAAAACGTTGACGATTGCTTGGGGCCTTTTTTTAATCGCGGGCACCCCACCTCTTTATTCACAAGAGGCCAACGTAAACCTACAGGAAAATGTAGATGTCGCGAATGGCAAAAGAGTCCTTATCTTAGAGTGTAAGTTAGGCGCTGCCAAGAATGTCCACCATTTGAAAAATCTTTATTTTTCTGGCCAGTTCTCTGAAGCAGATGTTTCAGAGATCAAACGTCAGCGGATAAAGCGGGTGATTTCCCTGCGAACAAGCGGCGAAGTTGGGTGGGATGAAAAAGGGGCGGTAGAACACGCCGGGATGGAATTTTCTATAATTCCTTTCAAAAGCCCTGATTCATTGACCGACGAGGTATTTCAGCGAGTTCGGGAAACACTCGGTGCTAGCCAGCAAAAGACTTTGCTTCACTGTGGTTCTGCCAATCGGGTGGGTTGTGTTTGGCTGCCATATCGGGTGCTTGATGAGGGGGTGGCATTGGATACAGCCTTGGCAGAAGCAAAGCAAATTGGTTTGAACTCGCTTGTCTTCGAGGCAAAAGCGATCGACTACATCAGTAGAAATCAGGTACAGCAGTCTCCAAAACAGATCGAAACTAGCGTCAAACCCGGAATCAATAAGAATTTCATCGACCCCGACATGAGCGTCGAAGACTATGTTAAGCGATTTGAGATCGAGAGTCGGGAAGTCTATTTAGCAAGAGATGCAATTCTCAGCGAGTTAGCCATTTCTCCGGGGACTTCGGTAGCGGATGTGGGAGCGGGAACAGGACTCTTCTCACGCATGTTTTCAAAGTCGGTCGGGAAAAAGGGGTGGGTTTACGCCGTCGACATTTCCCCTCGATTCATTGAGCATATCAACCGGCAAGCAGACGCAATGGATCTCAATAACATTACGGGGGTCTTATGTGCTGGGAATAGCATCAACCTGCCGCCGCATTCGGTTGACCTCGTTTTCGTGTGTGATACCTATCACCATTTCGAGTACCCTAGATCGACGTTGGCTTCAATTCACCGTGCGTTGAAGCCCGGAGGCAAATTCGTGGTGATTGATTTTGATCGGATTCCGGGTACGAGTCGGGAGTGGTTACTGGGGCATGTTCGCGCCGGTAAAGAGGTGTTTCGTGCGGAGATAATGGACGCCGGTTTTGCTCTCGACGAAGAGGTCGCGATCGAGGGATTTAAGGAAAATTACTTTTTGCGTTTCCGAAAAAAGTAACGGGCAACTTTCAATTTCAATTGATTAGCAGACGGCAATGAAAACACCGCTTCAACGAATTCGAACAGGAGCCCTTTCGTTGGCGATCGTGTTTATTGTCTCTATTCTCGGCTACCATTATCTCGGCAAGTATGACTGGTTAGATTCGGCCTGGATGGTGTTCATTACTGTCTCCACCGTCGGTTATGGAGAGCATTCTAATTCCTCAGATGCCATCCAGATATTAACAATGTTGCTGATTGTGTTCGGTATTTCTTCGTCGGTTTACACGTTTGGTGGTTTCATTCAATTACTTCTTGAAGGAGAAGTCGAACGCGCGTTTGGCAGAAGAAAAATGACAAAAGAAATCGATCGTTTGGAGAGTCATGTAATCATTTGCGGGTACGGGAAAATGGGGCACGATCTCGTGGCTCAATTGGAACATCGCAAGATCCCTTTTGTGGTAGTTGATATTGATCCGGAAAAATCACGTTTGGCACAAGCGTCTGGATTGCTTTCGATTAGCGGCGATGCGACCTCGGAAGATACTTTGCGAGCTGCACATTTTGATACGGCGAGGGCATTAGTTACTTCACTTCCTACGGATGCCGAGAATGTTTTTATTACGCTGACGGCGAGAAATCTTCGTGCCGACATTCAAATCATTGCTAAATCTGAGCATGAATCGAGTTGTCCAAAGCTTCGGCAGGCTGGTGCGGACAAAGTCGTCATGCCACATCGAATTGGCGCTCAGCAAATGGAGCGTATGATTTCGCGCCCGACAACGGCGGCGTTGGTAGAGTTGTTCGCAGAGGCTTCGAATCTTGAAATGGAATTAGATGAGTTCCATGTTGGTCTGAAGAGTCGGCTTGTAGGGTTGGCGTTGTCGGCTTCAAAAATCAAAGAACAGTTCGATTTGCTTGTCGTGGGGATTCAAAAGCCTGATGGTGATTTTCAGTTTAATCCGTCGTCGACTGACGTGATCTGCACGGATGATACGCTGCTGTTAATGGGTAGCCTCAATAATATCAATCGAATGAAGGCCGAATTCCAGAGCTGAATTTTTGCCACCTTTGGGCTGGATTTGGGCTACCTCAAGTCAACGAGTTTGGGCTCGGCGGCATCGAGATCGCCAGTGCCGCAATGGATTAGTTATCCGGCAGATTTATTGATCGCTGGTTTGATGTCCGCGGTTTTGGCAATGGCTGAAAATCCTTCGTTTTTCGAAGTTAGGAATCTTGGGATCTGCTGCTCGTCAGATTTCGTGGATGGGGTATAATCTGGTTCGTAGTTTTTGGTTGAAACCGATGAGGTGTTAAAGATGTTTCGTTTTCTAATTTTCATAATGGTGGCGGCGGTGGTAGCTTCAGGTCATGGGCAAGTTGGCGATGATGGTAAATCGGAAGAGAAAGCCAAGGTTTCGGATGTGACAGAACAAGAAGATCCCTATCTTTGGTTAGAAGATGTTACCGGTACTCGTTCGCTTGATTGGGTGCGGAAAAAGAACGAGACAACTCAACGGCATTTTGAAGCTTCCCCGGATTTTAAAAATCTGGAGGGTGATTTGCTTGAAATTTTGGATTCAGACGAGCGAATTCCGTTTGTCTCAAAAGCAGGCGAGTTCTACTACAACTTCTGGCGGGACAAAGATCACGAGCGGGGGATTTGGCGACGAACGACGCTGGCTGAGTATCGCAAGGCTTCGCCACAATGGGAGGTTATGCTTGATCTCGATAAATTAGCAGAGCGTGAAAATGAAAATTGGGTTTGGGATGGCGCTTCCCTATTACGGCCGGGTTTTGAGCGTGCGTTAATTGGGTTGTCTCGCGGCGGTGCTGACGCGTCGGTGACTCGTGAATTTGACATGGTTCGTCGTGAGTTTATCGACGAAGGTTTCAATCGCCCCGAGGCAAAAGGCAACATTAGTTGGATCGATCAGGATTCCGTTTTTATCTACACCGATTTTGGGGACGGGACGATGACCTCCTCTGGTTATCCGCGGATTGCGAAATTATGGCGTCGCGGTCAGCCAATGGAGGAAGCGGAGATTGTTTACGAAGGTACCGTCGATGATATGTACATTGGTGCAATGCACGATGACACCCCCGGTTTCGAACGGAATTTCGTTCAACGCACGCTCGCGTTTTACAATGACGAACTCTATCTCCGAACAGATGACGGTGACCTGCAAAAGATAGATGCTCCTAACAGTGCAAACAAAAATGTTTCGAAAGAGAATTTATTGTTGGAGCTTCGGGAGCCCTGGAGTGTTGGTGGAGTCGACTATCAGGCAGGTTCGCTGCTGGTCACTAAATTTGACGATTTCATGGCGGGTGAACTGTCGTTCGACGTTGCTTTTGAGCCGACTGAAAATAGTTCACTGGCGAGCTATACATTGACTCGCAACCATTTGATTTTAAATGTGCTGGAAGACGTTAAGAATCGAATTTATGTAATGACTTTGACTGATGCAGGTTGGCAAAAACGTCTACTCGAAGGTGCTCCCGAAATTGGAACGGTGGGAGTCCGTGCAGTTGATGCCGATGAATCGGATGCGTATTGGATGACGTCGAGTGGTTATTTGACTCCGACGACGCTCTATTACGGTGAGATCGGGAAAAAGCCCGAGCAGCTAAAGCAGTTGACTCCCCTTTATCAGGCGGACGGACTGAAAGTTAGCCAGCATTTTGCGACGAGCAAAGACGGCACCCAAGTTCCCTATTTCATGGTGTCAAAAAAGGATATTGTTTTCGATGGTAACAATCCAACGCTACTGTACGGATACGGCGGATTCGAGATTTCGTTGACTCCCGGATATCAAGCGAGTGTTGGGCGGGCCTGGACTAGTGAGGGTGGTGTTTACGTGGTCGCCAACATTCGAGGTGGCGGCGAGTACGGACCACGTTGGCATCAGGCGGCGTTAAAACAAAACCGCTTAAGAGCTTACGAAGATTTTGCGGCGGTTGCTGAGGATTTGGTTAAACGCAAAGTCACGTGCAAGGCGCGGCTTGGAATACAGGGTGGATCCAACGGCGGTCTGCTTGTTGGCAATATGGTCGCTCTCTATCCCGACCTGTTTAGTGCAGCGGTTTGCCAAGTCCCGCTACTGGATATGAAGAGGTATCATCTGTTACTCGCCGGTGCGAGTTGGATGGCAGAGTATGGCAACCCAGATGCGGAGGGTGAATGGGAGTTTATTAAGACCTTTTCTCCTTACCAAAATATTAAACCGCAGGTCGAGTATCCGGCAGTTTTATTCACGACCTCGACGCGAGATGATCGTGTACATCCAGGGCATGCTCGGAAAATGATGGCTAAGATGTATGACCAGGGACATGACGTTACGTACTATGAAAACATCGAAGGAGGTCATGGCGGGGCGGCCAATAATAAGCAGCGAGCTTATATGCAGGCTTTGGCTTATTCCTACTTGAAAGAGCGATTGTTCAAAAAGGTGAACGAGGACGAGTGATCGAGCAACGTTGGTCAGAAGTCAACGTGGTCAATCTCGACGTTGATTAACCTTAGTTTAATCGAATCGCCCGCTGGATTTTAATTTCAGGGGTTAGCCGCTGCTTGTTTGCGGGAGCATTGTGAATTTTTTTTACAACGTCCATCCCTTTGGTGACGCGTCCAAACGCGGCGAAGCCCTGCCCGTCGGGGTTTCGAGTACCCCCCAAATCTAGTTCTGGTTGGTCCTGGATGCATATGAAAAACTGATCGGTGGCTGAGTTTGGTTTCGAGCGGGCCATTGAGATAACACCATTTAGGTGTTTCAAGCCTGTTTGCTTCGTGTCCTCTAAATCGATTGCTGGCAAGAATAGGTTGCGCTTTAAGGCATTTGCTCTGCCTTGGATTACCGAAATTTTTACGGTTGAATCCTCTTGGTTGGTTGAAGTGACTGTGCGATGAAAACTTCCGTCAGAATAGAGTCCTTCGTGAACGTAGTGTAAAAAGTTTTGGGCAGTGACCGGGGCTTTTTCGGCGTCGATTTCTAGTTCAATATCGCCCTCGGTAGTTTGGATTAAAACCTTCGGCTTACCCGGAACTTGTTCTTTTCGCCATTCAAATCTTGGAAGGTTTTCGGTGCGAATTCCTTGAAGATGTTTTTTGTCGTTATCTGAGCGTTGGCTTGGTTTTTGATAACGCCATGCCAAATCACCAAAGACCTGTCGGCATAATCTGGCAAGGGAGGGGTCGTAATCAATTAATTCCTGCCGTGTGTTGACGTGATTGTGAAGCGCGTCTTTTTCTCGATTGTCATCAAACCAGGATTGGACGCCCTCGGCCCAATATTCCATATGGTTTCCGGCAGCGTAAGTGTTTTTCCATTTGCCAGATTCTATCGCGTCTGAATATGCTTTTTTAAGTCGTTTATCAAAAGTGGGATCAATATCTTGCATACCCATTTGATGAATCGCGTGGGCGAATTCATGAATGCAAATGCATTCTTCAAAATAAGGATCGTTAGGGTGTTCCAAGAGGTTCTCTTCGGCACAGCTGACAGCGGGTGCTGAAGCAGTCGCGCCTAGGCCCCGAGCGCGGCGATCCCAAAAAACACGAGGTGTTAAATGACGATGTTCAGGCACGTCAGTAGTGAATTCACTGTAGGCCATGACCGCGAGTCGAGTGTTGTTGGATGCCATGGCAGCAAGTATCTCAGGGCGGTGGCCGATCATGCGGTTTACTATCCAAGCGGCTTCCAGAAGGGCTGCATCTGATACCACCTCTGAGCCAACAATCGGCAAACCCTGAGCATCGATATACTTTTTGTAAAAGGGATCAAGCTTAAACTCTTCTCTGATTTCCGTCGGAACCGCCGTCACTTTCTGAGCGGATAATTCAGAGGGGGCAATTAAGAAACAGACCAGCAATCCACTGAGAGTCAGCAGGGGCCCAAAGTAAGAACGGTCGAACATTGCTTTTATGCATCCATATTTGTTTACAGGGATTGATCAACTCCAACGGTGCACTTGAGCAAGTGAATGGGAATGATCGGCTTGCTTGGCTCGGCTTGCTTGGCCTAACTGAAACGTTTGGCTTTTAGTGGATTGTAACGGCGATTGCGGCTGCGGCTTGCATTGCCTTGATCGCTGCAAGGGTCGCCTTGGTAGCGAGGATCTCACCTTTGCTGAGTTGCTGAATTCGTTCTTTGTACTGGC
The DNA here is from genome assembly GCA_029251085.1 of Mariniblastus sp. Lineage (GTDB taxonomy): Bacteria > Planctomycetota > Planctomycetia > Pirellulales > Pirellulaceae > Mariniblastus. Next base: position 9,448 of record JAQXDZ010000064.1, on the reverse strand, counting down.
GTAGTTCTTCCGGACTGAAATTCGCCTTTAGTAGGCCGGCGTGCGAGGCGACGGCGATCAAAACAGCAGTGCGATCATCTGGATGGGCATCTTCGTTAAACATGACGTCGGCCATGCGTTGGCGAATGATATCTTCATAAGTTCCATCGATTTCAGGGTATCGTTGCTGGGAAAAAATCCAGAGCACTGTTTTTTCATCGTGCTGGAGAATTCCGAGGTCGCATAGCTGCTGAGCAATGCGATGTTTCAGCTTGGGTAGGCTGGCAATTTTGACAACCCAGTGTTGCATTTTCTTCGGTTTTGGCGAGTCGTGAATGAGGCATAGAGCTTCATCAAGTATCTCATCCCCGGTTGGTGATCTGTCAACGACGCCTACGATTTGATCTTTGTCAGTGCCGGCCACAATCCGCTGTAGCAAGAGTAATTCGCTAATGATTGTGCCGGCGATGGCGTACAAAAAATATCCGCTTGAAAACGTTCCCTTATCATCGCGGATAGCTAACAGCATTGTCTCCTGATAGAGAGCAAGTGGTTTTGACATTTCGTACCCCTATTTTGAATACCTATTTTGAATCGGCGAAAAGAGCCGATCCTTCATTCGCTAAATTGATTCGTAAATCCTTAGCAATTGTTAGCAAAAATCGAACGCTTAGGGCAGTTTCTTCACTAATAATCGAGTGATTCCATCGCACGCTCGCAGTCTGATTGCCCCGTCTGGTTTTCGAATCAAGATAAAAACGTCTGCCGAGAGTTGTTCGCTCCCTCACATCAGGAACAAAGCCCTAATAGCTATTGAGCAGTGGAATCATCCTCATCAGCGGGAGAAGTTTCGGTGTCGTTTGAATCGGTGTCGTTTGATGCTTCCGTCGATACTTCAGATTCCTTAGTTACTTCTTCGGTCGCATCCGGCACAGATGCTGCGGAGGTTTGTTCCGAGTCCGAGGCAAGAGCCTCATCGGTTGGCGGGGTTGTTGAGTCTAAATTGCCTGCGGTTTCGAGGTCATTGTCCGGCTTTTTGCCAAGCTCACCGAGACGTCGAAAAATGACAAAGAACGAAGGCACAAGCAGCAAGGAGAACGCTGTCGCCGCCACCATCCCGCCAACGACCGCGTTACCAACGGCCTGTCGGCTTGCGGCCCCTGCTCCGCTCGCAATCAGGAGCGGAAGGAAACCCAGAATCGAGGAGAATGCGGTCATCAGGATCGCGCGGAATCGAAGCCGTGCAGCTTCGACGGCAGACTCGGTGATCGACATCCCTTCTTTTCGTTTTTCTGCGGCAAATTCAACAATCAGAATCGCGTTTTTACTTGCAAGTGCAATCAGGAGCACAATTCCAATTTGTGTATATACATTTGCATCGGCTCCGCGAGCTGTCAAAATCGTGACAACTCCTAACGCTGACAATGGAACCACGGCAATCACCGCCGCCGGCATTGTCCAGCTTTCGTATTGGGCGGCGAGTACGAGGAACACGGCAACAATTGCCAGTGCAAGAATCACGGCTTGTCCACCAGCAGCTTTTTCCTGATAGGAAAGCCCGGTCCATTCGAATCCAAATTGGTCAGGAAGCGTTTGAGTGGCCAGTTGCTCCATCAGATTCAGCGCTTCGCCAGAACTCATGTCGGCGCCGGCTGATCCATTAATCGAAGCGCTTGGGTACATTTGATACCTGCGGATGACGGACGGCCCAAACTCTTCGGTGATGTTAATCAGTGTTCCCATTGGAATGGCATTCCCGTCGAGACTTCTCACTTGAAGATCAAGAATGTCTTGTTTCGTGGCTCGGAATTTAGCGTCGGCTTGAATACGTACTTGATAGGTCCGGCCGTCCATATTGAAATCGTTGACGTAGGCAGATCCTAGGTAGGCTTGAAGAGTAGAGAATACGGAGCTAAGCGGGACATTCTTGGCTTTGACTTGGACACGGTCAACATCGATGAAGAGTTGCGGTGTACTGGCGCGGAACAATGAGTTCGGGCGAGAGAGGCCTGGCTGTGCTGCAGCTTCGGCAACCAATAGGTCAGCCGCTTGCTGCAGTGCCTGGTAACCCGCGTTCCCTTTGTCTTCCACTTCCATTTGGAATCCGCCCGCGTTTCCAAGTCCGTCAATCGGAGGCGGGATAAACGGAAATGCAATCGCGGCATCAACTTCGGCTTGCAGTCGCTGATTAATTTTGAAGACGATGCCCTGCTGGCTTTCTATCCGTGTTTTACGATCTTTCCACGGTTCAAACATGACCGCGACAAAGCCGACGTTTGACGCCGCACTACCGCTAAGCAGTGAGTAGCCCGTGATCGAAATATTGTCTTTAACGCCGAAAGTGTCCTTGCAGATCGCGCTGACCTGGTCCATTACTTTGACAGTGCGTTGTTTCGAGGCAGCGTCGGGTAGTTGAACGTTGACGAACATGTAGCCTTGGTCTTCGACCGGCACAAACCCGGTTGGGAGTTTTGAAAAGCTCCAACCGGTCAGTGCTAATAGACCACCGTAAATTAGCATGACGATCAATACGAGTCGCACAGACCAGCGAATGATGCCGCGATACATGTTGGTGGTCGCATCAAAAACGCTGTTGAACCACCGAAAGAAGAAGAATTTTGATTCTTTTGGCTCCCGCAAGACGATCCCGCAAAGTGCTGGACTGAGAGTCAGGGCGTTAATGGTACTAATCAGGACAGCTGCCGAGATAGTTAACGCAAACTGTTTGAAGAGCTGTCCGGTGATTCCAGACATAAACGCAGTTGGAACGAAAACCGCTAACAACACGAGCGTGGTCGCGATGACCGGTCCGGTAATCTCTCTCATCGCGGTGATGGCAGCCTGCCTCGGTGCCATTCCTTCTGAGATGTACCGGGACGTGCTTTCTACGACCACAATCGCATCGTCGACAACAATACCAATCGCCAAGACGATTCCGAACAGGGACAGCATGTTCAATGAGAACCCGAGTCCCGACATAATCGCAAACGTTCCGACCAAGGAAACCGGAATGGCAACCACGGGAACAACTGTGGCACGCCAGTCTTGCAGGAAGATGAAAATCACCAAGACAACGAGGATGATGGCAACAAAAATAGTGCTGTAAACTTCTTCGATGGATGCTTCTACAAATCTTGTCGTATCGAAGGGGATTGCATAATCCATATTAGCTGGCCAGCTGTTTCTTCCCTTGAGTTCCACAAGTCGTTCACGGACTTGGGTTGCGACGGAGAGGGCGTTGGCGTCGGGTAGTTGGTAGATGGCGACCGTTGCACAGGGCGCTCCATTAAATTTTGAGGCGAGGGTGTAATCTTTTGCGCCGATTTCAACGCCTTGCTGAACGCCACCATCGTACGGTCGGTCGTCGATCACTACATCACGCACGCGAACAAACCGACCACCCGGTTCGGTCCGAATGATGATGTCAGCAAATTCTGCGGTGGTGCTCAAGCGTCCAAGCGTGTTGATGGAGTACTGGAAATCGGTGCCAAGTGGAGCTGGAGAGGAACCAATTTGCCCCGCAGCGACCTGGACATTTTGTTCGCGAATAGCGTTAACGACTTCGTCCGTGGTAATGTTTCTTGATTTCAATTTGTTGGGGTCAAGCCAAATTCGCATACTGTAATCGCCAGCGCCAAAGACTTTGACCGATCCAACGCCGTTAATTCGGCTAAGTTCGTCTTTAATGTCGAGCGCATAGTTACTCAAGAACAATTCATCGAGATCTCCATTGGGAGAGGTGAAATTGATCATCTGCAAAATTTGCGTCGATTGTTTTTGAGTGACGATTCCCTGACGGCGGACTTCTTCGGGTAATTTAGGAGAGGCGATCGACACACGGTTTTGAACCAGCACATTGGCCATGTCCATGTCGGTACCAAGCGCAAATGTAATTTGCAGTGCATAAGAACCATCGTCGGCGCTTGTCGAAGACATGTAGAGCATGTTTTCGACGCCGTTAACCTCTTGCTCAATCGCGGTAGCCACAGTTTCCGCGACCACTTTCGCATTGGCGCCGGGATAGACAGCGCTTACCTGGACTGTGGGAGGGGCAACCTGTGGAAACTTGGCAACCGGCAAACTAAAGAATGCAACGATTCCGGCAATCACGATAATGATCGAGATGACAGAAGCAAAAATGGGTCGCTTGATGAAAAATTCCGACATAGTCTTACGACAACCTTGAAAATAAATATCAGACAGAGATGAAAAAGTTGTTCAGTCAGCGTGTTCAGTTCTCGATGTTTACGATCACACCTGGTCGCACACGTTGAAGGCCATCGGTAATCACTTTGTCCGTTGGCGAGACACCTGAGAGAACAACGATCAAACCATCTTCGGTGGTTCCCACTTCTACATTTTTTCGGACGGCTTTGTTTTCACTGTCGACTGTGTAGACAAACTTACCCGTCTGATCTCGATTGATTGCTTTTTCCGGGACGAGTACCGCATCTTTTAAATCGTCGATTTTGATTCGGACGCGAACGAAAAAGCCAGGCACTAAAAGTCCGAGAGGATTTTCTTTTGGATTAGGAAAGACAGCACGGACAGCAAGTGTTCCTGTGGATTCATTGATTTTTGTATTGATGAAATCGATTTTCCCTTTGAATGGAAAACCATCGTCGCCCGATCGTTGTAATTCGACTTCGGTGTCATCGTCTTCGCCTCGTAGCTTACCTTCACGATCTCGTTTGATAATGAAGCTTTCCCGGACGTTAAAGTTGGCCCAAATCGGATTGCTCTTAATAATCTCTACCAGTTCAGTTCCGTTTTGCACGAGGTTTCCAGCCTTTGCGAGCGGTTTGGCGACCCGTCCTTCGATCGGTGCCATCACTTTGGTCCAGCTCAGTTTGAGTTTGGCATCTTCTAGGTCAGCATTTGATTTGGAGACTTGCGCCTTGGCTTGCTCAATTTGAGCGTTTGCTTCCACTCGTTTAGCACTTGCGACATCGACGGCGGCAGCCGCGGTAAGGGAAGCAGCTTTTGCAGAATCAAATTCACTTTGGGAAATGGCTTTACTTATGTGAAGTTTCTCCATTCTCATGAATTCGGCATCGGCCGCCACCTGAAGTGCTTTTTCTGCTTTCACTTCGCTATCTGCTTTTGTCAGTGCCGCGTTGGCTTGGGTTTCTGCCGCCTTGGCTGCGAGGACATTTGCTTGGGCAGCGTTTACCTTTGCAACGTATTCCTCATCAGCAATTTGGAAGAGTTGTGTCGTTTTATCCACAGGCTTATCGAGGCCTACAAGCATTTCACCAATAATTCCATTGACGCGTGAGGTCACCGTTGCTTGTCCAACTGCCTCCAAGCTCGCATTTTCGGTTAGATAAATAGCGACGTCTTTGACGGTCGGCGTGGCAATCGCAACTTTTGGAGGTGTGGTTTTAATTTCCGGCGGCTTTGGTTGACATCCTGAAATAAATGTCAGGGAAAGAACCAAAGCAATCGAGTAGAGGACTGGCCGCAGCATGCTTAATAACCCAAAGTTGGAAAGGGAGTGAGATTGTGGGTGGGTTCCCAGGAGGAATTCGACACCGGCTAAAGAATATAGCGTTTATCGTACTCTTTGCAGAAGTTTTTAGCTATCCATTTGAGGATTCTGGCGTGCCTCTTCCAAAAGTCGCCCTCTTCGGTTTAAGCTGTGTTAAATAACGCAAAATAAACCACGAGGGAAACGTGACCAGAATTAATAGTAGACGTTGGGTAGATGTTGTGGCGACGGCTGGACTAGTCCTTTTCGGGTGTCTTCTGAATATCGGATGTGCCCCCACTGATAGTCCAACCGAGAGCGATTCAGCAAAAGCGATCGAAGTCGAGCCTCAGGCGACTGCGGCAACTCCCAAGGTAGACGTAAAAAAGGGAGATAGCGATTCTGAAGGTTTCTCTTATTCTATTTTGCATTGGAACGTGGAGTCGGGTGGAAACGATCCAGCGACTGTTGCTGCTCAATTGGTAGAGCTTGGCGATTATGACGTAATCGGACTCTCTGAGGTGGAAACACCGGCGGCCTACGAGGAAGCATTGTCGAAAAAATGGCCTGGGCGATACGAATATATTCGTGGAATCTCGGGCGCAAACGAAACCAGAGAGGACGATCATCTTTGGCTCGCTTTTAGCAAAGATAAGTTCTCACTGATTGAAACTGAAGAGATGAAGGAAGTTGCAGGTTTTGTTTTTGATGACGGCCACCATCGAGTACCGCTTTACGTGAAATTAAAGGATCTTGCGAACTCGCAAGAGGTGGTGTTTTTAATGAATCACCTTGCTCGGGGAAATAAGAATTTTCGTCAGGAGCAAGCGAGTACGCTGCGTGAGTGGGCGCGGACCAAGTCGATTCCGATCATCGCAATCGGTGACTATAATCTCGATTTTGAGTTCGCCACGGAAAAAGGGAACAAGGCTTTCGACGAGTTCATGAAAGACAATGTTTGGCTGTGGGTTCGCCCTGAGCCGTTGGTCGATACGAACTGGTCGGATCGAGATGGTGACGGTATCGATAATTATATCGATTCGTTACTTGATTTCAGTTTTCTCAGCGGTGCGGCAAAGACGTGGAACGCATCAAGCCGTGTGATTGTCAGGGAAAATGACTTTCCCGATAATGAAAAAACCAGTGACCACCGTCCAGTGGAATTAATACTCTCCGGAAGTTAATTCTTACCAGAGATTAATACTTACCGGAAGTTATGGCGACTGTTGTTCGGTCAGCAATTTGGCGGTCTCGGCATGCCCGTTTTTCCTTGCGAATCCGAGGGCCAATTCCCCGTCGGCGTCTCTAAGCGAGGCGTCGGCTTTGTATTTGAGCAATGTTCGGACGACTTCGGTTTGTCCTTCTGCGGCGGCGAACATTAAGGCTGTAAATCCCTCGCTGCTATCGACAGCATTTAGCTCCGCGCCAGAGACAATCAGGAATTCCACCGCGTCAGAATTAGCGCCCGTGGAGGCGAACATCAACGCGGTTCGGCCGCTTGAGTCCCGGAGGTTGGGAGAAGCACCGTTTCTGACTAACAGTTTGACAATGTCCGTGTGCCCGTTAAAAGCGGCCAGCATCACAGCAGAACGTTTTTGCTCATTGGCTGAATTGACATCGAAGTTGGAATCCAAAGCAGATTGAATCGTTTCGACGTCGCCGTTTAACGCGGCATCAAGAATGTTCTCCAGAGGGATCGCCGGTTCCGCCGCGGGCAAGTTAGCGGTCTGGTCTTGAGCGGTCTGGTCTTGAGCGGTCGGTGTACTTGAAGGCGGGGCGGCAACCGGTTCGGTTGTGACCGTTGAATTCGCCGTTTTCTTTTGTGAATTGCAACCGGAGATTATCACCAACACACAAACAGCGGTGATGGCGAATAGATGCGATTTCCGCTTCGTAATTGTAAAACTTGGATTCATCTGTGTGTTCTTTCAGATTGCCTACTTGCGATGTTGAGAATGGAGGGTTTTTTAGGTGGATTTTTGGGTGGCAAATCCGAGCTTTGTCTTAATCAATGCAAAGTCCCCCGGCTGCAAGAATGAGCACCATCCCAAGATCATGAGATATTGGAAAAGATTGAGATTCATAGTGTAATCGAGGGAGAGATGAAACGTAAAAAGGATGATTAAAGCAGGGACACGGGTACGTTTGAACCACACGGCAATCGGTGCAGTGAGCTCAAAAACCAAAGTCGCCCAAGTCAAGGTTTTGATTAGGACTATCGACTTAAATAGAAAGGCTGGTACTGGCAGTCTGTAGAAAAGATCGTCGAGGCGAGAGACGTAGTAAAGCGCCGTCCCGTCGATCCAGTCGCCGCCATGCAATTTTTCGAAGGCGGAAAATAAGACAATGGTGACTGTTTGAATCTGTATTAGACGCAGTGGCCAGATTGCAAATTCTCGAGGCGGTGGTGACTCGGTGTTGGGCTTCGCCTTGGTTGTGAATTGGTTGAGTTTCTTTCGAAGCCAGTTGTCTACAGAAAAATAAAATCCCGACGGCGAAAAGAAAAGATAAAAAGCCATCAAACGAAAAACGGTATCTTCGCCATCGACGATCAAAACGTTCCGATGGACGAATGAGTTATAGAGGATGAAAATTGAAAGTAATTGAATTCGTGTAAGAAATCCGCACGCAAGTGCGATCGCATTGGCAATTAGGATGAGATAGCAAGTCCAAAGTGCGAATGATGTCCGCGGCAAAATTTCAAAGAGAGTGATCGTATTTTCGTCTACGATCTGTCTTGAAACTTCGAATGGAACTAGGCCGTTTTCACCAAACCAGATTTCCAGAAAAGGCCACCAAGTAAGAACGTTAATCAACAGAACTATGGCGTATCCGATTCGGATAAGCGCAAAGATCCCCAGATGCGATTTCTTGTGAAAAAAAAATCCCAGGCACCTCGGGTTTTTTCGAACGCTTTATTGAGCGGGTTCAACGTTTAGTTCTTTCGCGTAGATGATGTAATCTCGGTTGCATTTCGGCGGTGCGGGAAATTGTAGCAAGTTCTCTTGGTTGGGTTTGGGGATTACAACCCAGTGACGTTTTACAATGATTTCTTTTGCGGGGATATCCAAGCCGTCCGGATGCTCGGCGGTGTTGCCCCAGAATTCGCATAACGCAGGCCACGCTACTGCGTTGTTATCTAATCGAATTTTGTCAAAATATTCTGCCTCGCGAAAACTCATGAAACGCTCGGAAGCGGACATGAGTCGCCATTGCGGCGAGCGAATAAAAGCGGATTTCTTGTCCGCGAATCGAACTTCTGCACTGATGTAGGAGTTTACCTTGTCAGGTTCCGGAGCGAAAAGTTGCCAGCCGCCAATCCACAAGCCAGTAACATCGAGGTAGGGATCTAATTGGTCTTTTAATTGCTGATGCCACTGCCCTGTTATGGGGGCGGAGTCGATGGCCAGGACTAATAGCCAACCGATCAGGAAAAAGTTAATAAAGATTTTTTTTAGCATGGCAGTCTCGTTTAAACCTACAGGCTGGTTTTAGCTGGCTGCGCTGGGTTTTACCATACGAATTTAAATGAGTTGCGATGATGGCTACCGATGGAATTGCGGCGAACCTCAGGGAATGTCATTGATTTTCCGGCAATTGTTCATCGATTGATTTCGTTTTGGCGTGTTCAATACCGCCAGTGTGATGTGTTGTTTTTTTTTCGAAAAGCAAAATGAGGCACTCTTCATTCGCGATAGGGTTGTGGCGGACACCTTGGGGAACCACAAAGAAATCGCCCTCATTCAAGATTACCGTTTCTTCTTCCATTTCGATAATTAATTGGCCTCTCAGGACAAGAAACATTTCGTCCTCTTCGTCGTGAGCATGCCAGGTCAAAGTGCCCTGCAGTTTTGCGACTTTTACGTAGGCGTCATCTACTTCGCCCACAATTCTGGGAGACCATAATTCGGTCAGCGATTCAGCGATTTTAAGCGGCGAGATGACTTTGTTCACAAGAGCTTTTTCCTTTGTGTTGTTGTTTAGTTAGCCCTAAATTTA
>JAQXDZ010000023.1 GCA_029251085.1 Mariniblastus sp. | reverse complement strand
TGCATATTTCCCACCTCGCTCCCAGACAGTCGACCACCGCTGTGGTTCCTGTGTCTGTCGACCCTCAAGCTGATAATTTAGATACAAGACAGCCTTGTCTTGATAGGATTTCGCTTGATCGTAACGCTCAATTACCGATGCAAGTATTTCGGCGGACATTAATTCGCTATCGCGCAGATCGCTCGTCTCTTCAGCTAATCCCACCGTCGACTCAGGCTCACTCGGTAAGTCGACACTCTTAGGCACTTCTGCCGGATCGCAGCCAATACAAGCCATCAAAACGACGGATGCCAGGACTGATCGATATTTTTTTGAAATGAATCCGTTCATGAGTGTCTCTTAGATTTGCAACGCACGTCACATCACCCGCTAATTTAACCTGTTTGCAAAATCCGGGTAAAGATTGATTCGCTCGGATCGGAACCACACTCCACCAGAATTGGGATAAATTGCAACCACGGCTCAAAACTGATCAAAATATCAACAAATTTTGAAGCCGACTGACAAATACCTTTCTTTTGAGGATGATAGTATCCGGTCGTTGACCCCGACCGAAGGATGGATATGATTGCCGATTACACCACCTGATAAATTCCGGCGCAACACTTCAACATTCTGAGCATTCCCTTGACAACTGAATCGAATCCCAACGACAGCATTGTTACTGAGCTATTGAGACCACTGGCCGATAAACCAAACTTCTCAGTACCCCAACTTGATATATCAATTGAGCCCAACATCGACTTATCGAGCGCATTGAAAGCAACTCTCGATGCTCCTGAATTTTACCCACCACTTTCGGAATCAGTTTTCGAGGGTGACACGGTCGCGATCGCCTTGCAAACCGACATCCCCCACGCCAATTATTTAATTGAGTCGACTGTAGATTATTTAATCACGACCGGGATCGACTTAAACGATATCACCCTCGTCGTCACTGGAAGAACCGCCGAAAGCCTGGGCATTCCCGCCGCCCAATATGAAATGGCTGAAAAAGACAAATCCGAAGGGAAGCGTCCCCCCATATTCTCATTCGACTTTGGGTTTCAGTCGCTAAACACGCAGGTTCATGACCCGGAAAACCAAACTGGCCATGCCTACCTTGCCGCCAACGAGGAAGGTGACCCGGTGTACGTCAACCGAACCTTAGTAGACGCTGACGTCGTCATCCCCATCGGCATTCCTAGTCCTGGCGAAGTCAATCAACAATCTGATTGCATCTACCCAGACTTCAGCACGACTTCGACACTATACCGATTCGCCCAAGGCAAAGGATCTTTCATTTCTCGCTGGACCGAAATCGAACTGGCCAACGAATCGCTCGGCGCATTTTTTGCAGTTCAAGTTGTCTGCGGGCCCGGGGACACTATTCGCCAAGTCTTCAGTGGCGCAAAGAAAGACGCACTTGAGTCGGCCAGAACCGCCACCAATCACTTATGGTCATTGGCCTGGCCCAACCCATCCAGTCTCTGCGTAGCGACCATCGAAGCCAAACCGATGGACCAGTCATGGGACGACTTTGCCCAGGCCCTGATTGCCGCAAGCGAAGTCACTCAAACTGAATCGCCAATCATTATCTGGTCAGAAATTTCAATCGCTCCTGATCGCAACACGCGTAAAGCGTGCATGTCGCAATTTGAAGACAACATCAGTTCCAAACTTACCAAAACCCTTCAACGAGTTGCTGGCATCATCAAAGACCGTCCAGTCTTTCTTAGGTCTTCACTGCCGGAACAAACGGTTGAGGAACTAGGACTCGGCCATCTTAAATCAGCTGATGAAATTCTTAGAATGGCTGAATCTTCTGAAGACTGCCTGGTTATTCGCGACGCCCACAAAACTCAAATTAAAACAGGTGACGCCCCTTCCACCGAAGGAAGCTAAAACTAGCCATGACAAACCAACTTGAACACGACTACCAAGCGCTTACCAACAACGCCGGCTATTCGCACCTGGCGAACCACGGCTTGATTCGCCTCACCGGTGAAGACCGCCTCTCATTTTTCCACAACTTCTGCACCAACGAAATCAAGAAGCTTGAAACGAGCGAGGCATGCGAAGCCTTTATCCTCAACAGCAAAGGGAAGATTCTAAAATTCGTCCATGCAATCAACCTACAAGACGAACTCTTCCTTTTCGGCCATGGAATAAACGTCCAACCAACAGTTGACCACCTCGATAAATATTTAATTCGGGAAGAAGTGACTCTCGAGGACGCCACTGCAAATTGGGCAGGACTGTTTGTAAGAGGGAATACTGCCGATGAGTGCCTGACGCAACTCGCCGGCGCGTTGCCGGCGGAAAACAAAGTTCAACGAGTAGAATTTGAAAATCACGAAATTTTCGTAGCCAATCTCGAAATTGCCGGGCTCGGCTATCTCATTCTGGTTCAAGCACCCTACTTGTCTGAAATCGAGGACGCCCTTAGGAAAGTGGGGATCTCCGAATGTAGCGACGATGCGCTGCAAGTCTGCAGAATCGAAAATGCGACGCCGTGGCACGAGATGGACATATCAGAAAACAACCTGCCACAGGAACTGCAACGAGATTCGAAAGCAATCAACTTTAACAAAGGATGCTATCTGGGGCAGGAAACGGTCGCGAGAATCGATGCGCGAGGCCGAGTCAATCGTCTCTTGGTAAGCCTTCAATTTCCCGAGCTACCGCCAACGGCAAAACCTCCTACGACTGGCGATGAACTGACACTCAATGGTGAACCCGCCGGTACGATTAGCTCCGTCACCTTTTCGCTTCGAGACCAACGTTACCTCGGGATGGGGTTCGTAAAACGAGCATTCAAAGACCCTGAAACTCAACTTGATCATGGCATCGTCGTTCACTGAGCCTCGCATCTGCGTTTGAGCTGTCGAAGGAAGCCGAGCTCGGCTCAATCAATATTCTGAGGATACCATTGCTGCTAACCAACGAAATGGCAATTCAACTCTCTGCCAATGCTGCCTACCTTTTAGCCTCCACCAATTAAGCAACTGCTAGTCAATCAAAATAGTGCCGACCGAATAGGTAACTGCTTCCCCATGAATCAACACCCGGTCCGCTACCACCTCACAAGTCAATTCACCACCACGTTGCGATAGTTGCTTCGCATCCATTTTATTCTTCTTCAGTCGCTCAGACCAAAACGGAGCTAAAACGGTATGGGCGGACCCGGTTACCGCATCTTCGTCAATCCCAAGTGCTGGTGCAAAAAATCGGGAAACGAAATCACAGTCTTGCCCGACCGAGGTCACCATTAGTGCGCGATATTTCAAATCGCCTAAACGGTCACTGTCCACACTCAATCGAGCGACTGCATCCGCATCGGCATAAACCACCAATAGATCAGCACCCGCTGTCCAAAACTCAACCGGTGATTCACTGACACACGGATGTAAATCTGCGTCTACGCTTTGTCGAGCATAACTAGCGCGAGGAAAATTTAGCTCGTAAAGCGTTTCCCTTCGCGTGACGACAAGGGAACCGCGATGTCGCGAGTTAAAACGAATTACCTCCTCAGGCACCCCTTCTTCGGCCATTAACGCGTGAGCACTCGCCAGCGTGGCATGCCCGCACAAATCAACCTCACAGACGGGCGTAAACCAACAAATTTCATACTCCCCCCCACCTCCCCAAACAAACGCTGTTTCAGCCAAATTATTTTCAGCGGCAATCGCCTGCATCAATGCGTCTGAAATCGGTTGATCAACTACACAGACCGCGGCGGGATTACCCGCGAAGAGGGTATTGGTAAACGCGTCAATTTGATACCGCTTGATCTTCATCGAGCTTGCACTCCTTCTCGTACCGATTTCAAACTAGTGCCGGTTTCCCAAAAACCATTAGCGCAAAAAAAAACACCCTCGGCAACTTTGGGTTCCAGGGGGGCTTAGAACACCTCAGTAAGTCCGAGAGCGATTGGACGAAGTTCGATCTCCGCATCCATGCTTTGATCGGCTTCAGCTTTGCTCAGGCCACAAGCTTATAACGCAACATCCATGTCAGCGCCTCGACTTGCTGATCGCAGAATTGACAAGTCAATCCCAGTGCAATCCGCCTTCACAAAACAACTCTTATTTCTGGTCAAGTGCTTAAGTGTTTGACACCCAACCCTTGATTGATGGGCAAGTTATTGAAACCATCGATTTGGGTCAAGAGAAGTTTTCAGCATCTGATGTCAAACTTTAAGAAAAATATTGTCCAAACCAAAAAAGGAAATATTTACTCGAAAAAAACAGACCGAACGCTGAAAACGTGCTTACGCTTTGCTGGCGAATTTTTTTTGAACTCCAGGAATTGCTATCAAATTTCCTTTTGAATTTCCCTGAAAGCGCTCCCCATCTCTCTCGATCCGAGGTGGGGAATTCGAGCATTCCGAAGAAACATACAACCGTTCAGACTGATTTAACCCGAATAAATCAATTCAATCTCAGGCCATTCGTCGCGAAATCAAACGGCTTCCCTAAAAACCAACAAAACGTGAAATAACCTTTCCCAATCGATGCCGCTAAACCAACAAATGCCGCAGAAACGCGACACCTTCCCGCACGACATGACTCAACTTCTCCCAACAACTCCAACCAAGCCAAAGTCGAAACGAATTTTGGAATTAGATGCTATTCGTGCGCTCTCATGCCTGAATTTGCTTTTATTTCATTTTACGTGGGTCTACGAAGAAAAGTACGGGTTTAGCTCACCGATTGGTTACAAATTTCCGTATGGCAAGTACGGCGTTCAGCTGTTTTTCATGCTCAGTGGTTTGGTCAACGCCATGACCCTTTTAAGCAAGCGTGATTCGGCAAATTTCATCAGTGCAAGATGGATAAGAATTTTTCCATCCTACTGGATTGTAATTTTGATGAACGTCGCGCTCTTCGCATACATCCCAATGTTCAATACGCCGCCAACGGTCGACTGGACAGTTGCTAATCTAACGACGATGCCCAACCTGTTAGGCTATGAGAACATGGAACCGGTAACCTGGACTCTCCAGGTTGAAATGCTGTTCTATGTATTTCTGATGTTCCTGTTAATTTTGGGACTCCTCGATAAACCAGTCCGCACAATGATGGTTGCCGTTTCCATTTGCCTGATTCTGGGAACAACCTTCACTCAATTTAAAGTTTGGTACCCACAGTCCGATTGGAACTCAACTTTTTACGTAATTGAAGAGCTTCTATTTATTCGAACGCTACCGTTGTTCGCGATGGGTATCCTCCTCAACGAACTGAGATCGAAACGCGGAACCCCCTGGATTCTCTGGGGAGGCATTGTTTTGAGCGGGATTGTTTACCACGCAATTGATCTGCGGGAACATAATCCTCTGGCCACGATCCTGATGTTTGGACTGCTGACCGCCAGCGCCTACGGTCGCGTTCCCGTACTCCGCTTTCAACCGCTTGTGTACATCAGTTTTATTTCCTATTCGCTCTACCTCGTTCATAACAACCTTGGCACTTTAATTATGAGGCAACTGGAGCTCGCTGGATGCTATCCCGTGCTCGCGTTCCTGCTCACTATTGCAGCCGTCATTGGCATTGCCGCAGCATTCACGCACTGGCTGGAACAACCACTGACGAAAATCCTGCGAAAGAAATGGATTTCACTGAGAAAGAGATTTGAAAATCGCCCCGACTCTCAATCCGCTTCTTCCCCTAAACAATCAACCTCCATTTAGTTACACACTATGCGTTTGAAGCTCTACAAAAACCTATCCGAACTGGAACAGGATCGCGCTCAATGGGATGCCCTCGCGGGTAGCTTCCCCTTTTTCCAATTCGAATGGATGACAAACTGGTTTCAAATCCTTGGCAAAGAGCTCGAACTGGCAGTTCTCGTTGGTATTGATAACGACGGCCAATGGGTCGGAATTGCACCGTGGTGCATTGATCGTACTCAACCGCTGCTAAACAAACTCCGGTTCCTCGGATCGGGAGACGCTTGCAGTGACTACCTGCGTCTGATTACCAGCGAGGAGAATCACCAAGAATTTAATCGCGTTGCAATTGACTGGCTGATTGAAAACATTGGCTCCTCCCAGACGCTGGGGCGGATCGACGTCATCGAACTCGAAGGAATCTCACCCCAAGACCCCAAAGCAAAATATCTCTGCGATGTATTAAGTGCCAACGGAATGAAACACCACACGACGGAACTTGAGGGCGGGTGGCAGACGGCACTTCCCTCTTCATGGGAGGAACTGAACGCAAAATTTAGCAAAAACATGCGGCGCAAAACGAAATCAGCAGCCAAGCGACTCGCAAGTGCAGAAACTGAGGTTCTTTCAACTGCTGATTCGCGGTACTCGACTGAACAACTCTGGAAAATATTTGTTGAACTTCACCAAAAGCGACGCAATATGCTGGGCCAACCTGGGTGCTTTGCGGATCCCGATTTTGAACATTTTCTAAACCGAGCTTTTCTCTCTCTAAAAAATAAAAACCAGTCAGAACTACTCATTATCAACTATGAAAAGAAACCTCTCGCTGCCGGACTCTACTTTCTGAGCGACAACACCTACTACCTTTACCAATCTGGAATGGACACGACCCGAATGCGCCTCGAGCCTGGCTACCAAATTTGCTCAATCGCCATCCAACGAGCCATCGCACTCGGCTTACAGCAATTTGACTTTCTGCGGGGTGACGAACCCTACAAAGCGAGATGGAATACGACGCGCATTCCGATCACCAGAACACGATTCATCCCAAGAAATTCAGTTGCAAATCTGAAACACAGTGTCTGGCTGACAGGACGCACGCTAAAACATTTGGTAACATCCTCTAAGTCCTAAAACAATTGTTACCTCGCCTCAGTCACTTTCGCTGAGCGCCAACCTAGCGAGTTGCTGGTGAGCCAGTTTGCAAGTATTTTCGTCCGCGTTACACTCCTATTCGCATTCGCTACCTGGTGGGGCGGATTCACTTTTTACGCCTCCGTGGTTGTTCCTGTGGGAAGTGAAATCCTCGGGTCGTCGAGAACACAGGGGTTTATTACCCAGGTTGTCACCCACTGGCTCAACGTTGCCTCAGCGTTGACGATTTTCACACTCGCCTTGGATCTCTGGATCAATCGCCGATCCCGCAAAACAATTAATTTCGTCCTGGAGATTGGAATTGCTATTGGTTTGTTGCTTTGCCTAGTAACACTGGTCTTCCTCCACCCTAGAATGGACGAATTAATAAGTTTAGCCGGTGAAACGATTTCGGACGAAGCGAAATTCTACAAGATTCATCGGGTCTACCTGTGGGTCAGCACGGTTCAGTGGGCCCTTGGAGGTCTCTGGATGGCCAGTTTTATGACTTGGCTTTCAGGTGCAAAACGAGTTTCTACAATAGAACCGCCTCACCGATGAGTAAAATTTAGGGTATCATAAAGCCATCAGTGGTCGAGTTAACTTTACAGGTGGATCAATGCAAAACGCTTTTAAAAATATTATCTTAAAACTTTCGTTACTTCTCGCGCTTACGCTCTTTCCAATGGGCACCACGTTTGGGCAGGAAGATGTCGTCGCCAAAACTGCTGACGGCGTTCTACCCAAAGCAGCGGAAACTGACAAAGAATCAAAACCTGCGGTAGAAGAAAAACAAGAAGAAGCTGAAAAGGCAGTGCCCAAGTATGAGTTCACTGTCGAATACAGCATTCCTTACACCAACGTCAAATCACAGGACTCCACCGGTACATGTTGGAGCTTTGCAACGGCCTCCTTTATTGAGTCCGAGTTGATTCGTCAGGAAAAGGGGCAGCACGATCTGTCCGAAATGTTTATCGTCAAGAATATTTACAAGGACAAGGCTCAAAACTATGTCTTGAGACAGGGAAAAGCAAATTTTTCCCAGGGCGCACTCGCTCATGATTTCATTAATTCAGCTCATCAATTCGGTTTAGTACCCGAAGAGAATTACTCTGGACGAGAGGACAATTCAAAACGTCATGACCACGCTGAGATGGAGGTGGTCATGAAAGGGTTCCTCGAAGCAGTCGCCACGCAAAAGAAGCTTTCCCCAAAATGGAAAATCGCCTCTGACAAAATCCTGGACACCTATTTGGGCGATTCGCCGACTCGTTTTACCTACCGAGATCGCAGCTATTCACCCAAAGAATTCTCTGAGAGCGTTGGCTTTAACGGGAAGGACTATCAAAGTCTTACCTCGTTCACCCACCATCCATTCGGTGAATCATTTGTCCTCGAAATCCCTGACAATTATTCCAATGGCTCATTCCAAAACGTTCCAATTGATGAACTAATGGAAACGATTGACTTTGCGATCGAAAACGGATTTAGCGTCGCTTGGGATGGTGATGTAAGCGAGAAAGGTTTCTCTGCTGCCCGCGGAATCGCAGTTTTGCCGACCAACGCTAATCGACGTGACCTATTCACAACTCCTGGCGAAGAACAGACCGTCACTCAGGAAATGCGACAAGACGCGTTCACTTCGCTCGCGACGACTGACGACCACCTGATGCATCTCGTTGGAATTTCCAGGGACACTGAAGGCAACAAGTACTATGTAGTCAAAAACTCGTGGGGAGAAATTGGTAAACACAAAGGCTTCATTCACCTGTCTGAAGCTTTTGTCCGCCTAAAAACGGTAGCTGTCATCGTTCACAAAGACGCTGTTGCCGCAATGAAAGCAGCCAAGGAAACATCAGAAGATGAAAAAACCAGTGTTTCGGAAGCCCTCCCCGGCAACTAACGTTGCCGAGCCAAGCCTGTCGGGGTTGGCACTAAAATTTACAGGCCTCCTGCATAACCAGGCAGTTTGAACAACGAACTGCCTGTTTTTTTACGTTCGCCCAGAAACTCCCAAGAGTTAGTTTTGACCGATTAGATCAATCTGGCACGGCCTACCGTTGTACCGAACCGATGATTGCGGATAATGCTTGCTTCCTGCCAAATCACGGCACGCGATCACTCGCTGCATTGGTGAGACTGCGCATTCCTATTTTTATTTAGAGTCGCTTAAGACTGCCGAAAGTACTCCATGAAAATCGCTCCTCTACTTTTAGCCTTTGCAATTTCACTTTGCGTTTCTGCCGAAACTCAAGCTCAGGCGAACAATCAAAGTAAGATATCAAGCTACGGGCCCGTTGCGAATCAAATTATTAAATCCGCAAAAAAAGAGAATGATTCCTTCCTTAAGCTACAGGAACTATGCGACGACATTGGTCACCGTTTAAGTGGAAGTGCATCGTTGGACCAGGCAATTGCGTGGGCTCAGAAATCCATGAAAGATGATGGCCAGGAGAACGTTCGAGCAGAGGCCGTAACCGTTCGCAAATGGGTGCGTGGGGACGAAAGCTGCGAATTGCTTGAACCTCGCGCGATGAAAATTAACATGCTCGGCCTTGGCTGGTCCATTGGAACTCCAGCCGAAGGCATCACTGCCGAGGTTATTTCAGTGAAAAGCAAATCTGAACTGGACGCACTTCCTGACGAAGCAATTCAAGGGAAAATCGTACTTTTTGATTATCCAATGGCAAGGTATTCCGAGACTGACGGCGCTGGCTACGGCGACGCTGTGCAATACCGAAGCAACGGAGCGTCGTGGGCAGCTAAACGAGGCGGAGTCGCGGCACTTGTTCGATCGGTCACTGCCTATTCTCTCGACAGCCCGCATACCGGAGCGATGAGATACGATGCCGAAGTTAAAAAAATCCCAGCTGCCGCCATTTCGGTAGAGTCCGCCATGATGATCAGCCGCCTACAAAAACGAGGCAAGAAGTGCGTCGTCAAACTAGTCATGAATGCAAAAGATATGGGCGAAGCCCCTTCCGCCAATGTCATTGCCGAAATCGTTGGCACAGAAAAACCTGAAGAAGTCGTTTTAATCGGCGGCCATATCGATTCGTGGGATGTGGGGCAAGGCGCTCAAGATGATGGGGCTGGTTGTGTCGCCGCCATGGAGGCTCTCAACATCCTGAGAAAATTAGGCCTAAAACCAAAACGTACCATTCGCGTCGTGCTTTGGACCAATGAAGAGAACGGTCTTGCTGGAGCGAGAAGCTATGCTGCTCGCCACCAAAACGATGACCACGTTGCAGGCATCGAGTCCGACTCAGGAGGATTTAAGCCGCAAGGGCTAACGATTGACGCTCAGGACGAAGAAAAATCGCAGATCGCCCTAAACCAGCTAACTGAGATTCTCGCTCTCTTGGAGCCGATTGGCGCAACTCGGGCAAAACCTGGCTACTCGGGGGCGGACGTCGGGCAGATCAAGCCACTCGGTGCGATGTGCATGGGATTGACGGTCGATGGACGACTCTACTTTAACACCCACCACACCAATGCTGACACTGTGGACAAAGTGAATCCAAAAGAGTTAACCGATTGTGCGATCACGCTGGCCGTTGCGGCTTACGTGATTGCTGACATGCCCAATCGACTTGGAGAGAACTAGCCGGACAACACATCCAGTCTTGGCTCAAACAAAGGTCGCATCGCTGGACAAGGCGATAGCCGAAGATGCGATGCCCGAATCATCAAGTTCGTCGATTGCTAACGATGGCATGATTTTGCGAGGCATCGCGTTGGCAGCTTTCATGTAGGTTTTGTCGTAATATGCCAGAACGATTTCAATGGCTCGAGCGACATTACCTCCATCAAGCGAGGCCAACGCTTCATCGGCATTTTGCGGGCCCAACCGCTTACGAATATTGTTGATGGAGTCAGCGAGTTCGGCCAGCGGAAGATCTCCGTAATCCTCGATCAAATTCTTAACCCGCTGGGCAGGGCTCGAGTCCATAAAAACAGCGGGAGAGTGTCGCATCAAGTGATAAAACGCAGGCGGCACCACTACGGTTCCAATTCGATTCCCCTCGTCTTCAACCCAAATTGGGCGATTCGCATCGAGGTTTTGCAATTGTCTAAATAAGTCATTTTCGAATTGTTCAGTGGTCGGTTGCTTTCGCTGCCCAATGCCGCCAAAGGCGGAACCACGATGGTTCGCCAACCCTTCCAAGTCGACCACCTGCTCACCCGCGTTAGCCAGCACTCCCAGAATTCGAGTCTTACCAGCACCCGTTAAACCGGAAACAACATTCAACCGACAGGGAGCATCGAGTGACTCGTGCGCGTGACTTCGATACGCTTTGTAACCGCCTTCAAGCACGGTCGGTTTCAGTCCGGCAGTACTGAGAAGCCAGCCCATCGACTGACTCCGCATTCCTCCTCGCCAACAATGAACCAGAACGTCTCCCTGACTTGGTGCAGCCTGTTTTGCCCGGATGGCAAGCTCCGACATCTTACCGCCCGCAATTTTCAAACCACGCAGGACAGCCGACTCCTGTCCCGAATTTTTATAGATCGTTCCAACTTCAGCTCTTTCGTCGTCGCTGAACAGCGGCAGATTAATGGCTCCGGGAATGTGCCCCTGTACAAACTCACCGGGAGAACGAACGTCAAACACCACCGCTGTATCCGCAAGTGATAGAAATCCTGCCGGGCTGGCCGTTTGGTAAAAGCTATGAAAATTTGATGAACTCAATCGAAATCCACGGGTTAACTAAGTCGGTTGATGGGTCGAAGTCGGCTAGACCGCAACTCGAATTGGAAAGCAACAAAAAAAGCCAGACCGTAAAGTCTGGCTTTTTTCTCACTGTTTGTAAATGTCCGGCATTACCATTTTTCAGGTTACCCGAACAAGGCTCTTAGTTGGACGCTGCGTTCCACCACCATGAGCCACCCTGAGTCGCAGTCGCAGTTTCGATGCTGTTCATGTTTGGCAGAACTTCTGTGTTAGAAGCGATGCCCCATGAATCGAGCTGAATACCACCCGAAGCCGATACCAGCCAGCTTTGGGCAATTCTAACGAAACTGCATTGAGCAGGAACAACCTTTGGAACGGTGTAGGTCGGTACGACAGCCGCATTGGTTAGCCCTAGAATTGCAGGTGTCTTGAGCCCAACCTTCTGGTTAAGTTGCTCACGACTGATGATTGCTGCCACGACTGACAGGTCCATTACATTTCGCAATTCGCGAAAGATAGGTTCGGCAGATGACAATTCGTCAAATCGCTCTGTCATCATCTCAGCCCATTTTACAGCAAATCGATTTGGCTTTTTCGCACCATTTCGCTTGCCTTGGCTATCAAACTTGGAATCTTCGGTTAGCGTTCGGACACCTTTGCCACGAATCTGCCAGATGCTTCCGTCAGCGTTCTTGGCAACCGGCTCGTAGTTACATTCCATCCAGAATCGCGGAGCGGCAGTCATGTTTCTGACCTTAGCTTTCTGAGCCATCTCCATGAAACTTGGGAAGTTACTGATCGGAGCTGCCTCTAATCCCATTCCCAATCGCTTCATCTTGTAATCAGCGGCAACAAGAACCTGCGAGAAACGACTGTCAGCAGGAACTCCGGTCAATCGAATTGTCTGGTCGCCCATCGCCTTTTCAACCAATGGTTGCATTTCTGGACGGAACGGTGTGTTCGATCGCTTCAATTGGCCGTAAAAGTTTTGCAACTGTTGAATACCACCTTCGGTTGGATCAATCGAAACCGAAACACCCTGCCCTGTTCGAGCATTCTCAACTGATCTCATCGCAACGAGGAAATCTTCGAGATGAATCACTGGGTTTCCTGATTTTTCACCAACAACGACGCCGTCTTCGTTTAGGCGGATGCCTTCGCCCGGACCCGCGATGATGATGTCGCTTTTGTCTTCCAACGCGATCACATATTCAACACGCTGCAAACCAGCCATGTACTTAATTTCGCTACTTAACGGCTTGCCTTCGTCTTTGGCTTGAGTGATGGCGTCCTCTAAACCCCGAAGAGAAACCATTCGAAGTGGAGTCGCTTCTGCGATTTTTGAGTCGGTACCTTTCAATCCCTCTTCGATTCGGGCGAGAGCAGTTTTGTCGAGCTTGGCCTTTTCACCGGTAAAAACCCCTCGGGTATCTATTTTGATACCGCCAACAACACCACTAAAGACAGTGCCGTTGTTGAATCCATTTCCGTTGTTACCGTTGTTTCCGTTGTTTCCATTGTTACCACCGTTGTTCGCATTCTGTGCATTTGCAGCTGCTGGAATAACCAACAACGCAGCAATCGCGAATAAGGTGATTTTGGCGAAACGTGCCGACATGATTTAGCTCCTGAGAAAAAAGGCCTTGCCCCTTGGTATTTCGGTTATATCGTACTTGTAGCTCAGCATTCTTACCTCGCACCCGAGAACTTCTAATAAAGACTGGCGGATGTTGGTCGAATCGCAGTAAGATAACAGTTGTGAGACTCAGACTGCTTTTAAGACTAGCTCGGGCAGTCTCCGATGGCAAGAAAAACCGGTCTTTCCGCTTGACAATACTACGGAAAACAAAAATCTACCCTAACAATCATATCCCAAATTATCGGCTTGCACTCCGTAAATCCCCCAGAACCATGGTTTAAACTCAATTTCTGAATATGGCCGGCCCCAAGAAACCAAAAACTGGATCAAATATCGCCTATCTCGTCATTCGAGATGGAAAAAAATGGTCGGACGTTTTCCGATTAATGCCTGGTAGAACCGTCACAATCGGACGTTCGCCGACAAACCAAATTGTCATCAAAGAGGACCAGGCAAGCCGGCAGCATGCGGAAATATTTAGTTCCGACGGAAAGTGGACAGTTCGGGATCTCAACAGTCGCAACGGAACTGCCGTTGGCAAAGAACGGGTCACCGGAGACTACGTCCTCAAGCCCCAAGAAATCATCTGGATCGCCAGTACCCAAATGGCTTTCGTTACCGACCTCTCATCCGCCTACAACCGCAAAGTCTTCTCCCGGGTCGAAATCGGATCCGAAACAGTAACCGGTCTCGAGATCCATGATTCGGACGAACAAGCCACCATGGCTGAGCTGCAACTGTCCGAACCAACCCAGATCACTCACCGAAGGCAAAAGACACGCTACCTCCAAGCAGAAGATCCAGATTCTCTCGAAGAGGGGCCGCCCAGCGAAAACGCCAGATCCAAAGCATCGAGAAACGCCACACGTCTGTGCCGACTCGCTTTCGATCTAGCCAACGAAACGACGCCTCGTGCGATCGCAAGGATGGCCCTGGACTGCCTACACGAAGAAACAAAACTAGATGCCGGCGCGGTATTGCTCGTCCCCAAATCAAGACGCACAACCGTTGACCCGAACAAACTTGAAATTCTTGCTTGGCGGAGCGACACGCGTCCAGAGTACCAGCGAGTGTCGCAGTTTCTCGCCGAAACATGCCTCCGCGGTAGCGAAGCCATTCTTGCCCGTGACATTCAGGACGATAGCACGCTTGGCCTGAGAGACAGCGCGGGAACCATTCACGCCACCAGCGTGATCGCCGCACCGATCAGAATGAACAACCGCACCATCGGCCTGATTCATTTATATTCCACCAACATGCAGGAAGGCCTCCGGCCCAATGATCTTGAGTTTACCCTCGCCGTGGCTGAGACCGTTGGCATGGCGTTGCGAACTCGCTACCGAGAACAAAAATTAGTCGAAGACCTTTCCAAAACTCGCAACCAAATTGACCAACTGCGAAATCAACTCGGGGTCGAAAGCGAAATCGTCGGCGGCAGTAACGCAATGTTCCGCGTCCATGAACAAGTCGGAAAAGCCGCACCGAGTAAAGCAACCGTGCTGGTTCGCGGGGAGAGTGGTGTTGGCAAAGAATTGGTTGCCCGGGCAGTCCACTTCTCCAGTGACCGACGCAACAACCCGTTCATTTGCCTGAACTGTGCGGCCTTATCTGAATCCTTACTGGAAAGCGAACTCTTCGGACACGAAAAGGGCGCATTTACTGGAGCTACTGATCGTAAAGCCGGAAAGTTTGAGGCCGCCGATAAAGGGACCTTAATGCTGGATGAAATCGGCGAAATGAGCCCGAGCATTCAAGCGAAGTTTTTGCGAGTCCTCGAAGGTCACCCTTTTGAACGCGTCGGCGGAAGCAAATCTATTAAAGTGAATGTTCGAGTCATTGCTGCTACCAACCGCGATTTAGAAGAAGAAGTTCGACGCGGAAAGTTCCGAAAAGATCTCTTTTTCAGACTTCATGTCGTTCAAATCGACGTACCGCCACTTCGACGGCGCCCTGAAGATATCATCGAATTGTCAGATTACTTCCTGCAAAAATACAACCTTGAAACCGGGCGCAAAATTAACGGATTCTCTCCTCAAGCACTGCATCAACTAAAACGGTATCGCTGGCCTGGAAATGTGAGGGAACTTAAGAACGTTATTGAACGAGCGGTGGTTCTCGCGCGAGGGGAAATCATTCAGCTCGACGAACTACTCCTGACCAACCTCTCAACTGCCAGTGAATCGCAATTTGACGTAGGCACGATCGTTCAGGAATACCAGCCCGAGTCGCTGGAATTGATTGAGCAACGCCACATTGCTGCGACCCTTCAGGCTACGCACTGGAATAAAAGTAAAGCTGCTGCGATTCTTGGCATCGAACGTTCGACTCTCGATCGAAAGATCAAGAAATTTGGAATCAGGAAAGAGTCACTCTAACCGCGAGCACCCTCTTTCCGCCAACTACTACTCTAGCTGCCTTCCAAAGAACTGTTGTCGTAGGCGTCACTACCGGCGCCAATTGCACTCACTGGGCGAACCATTGTGGGTGGACTTGCTTTCCCTTCAAGTTGCGCTTTCCCTTCAAGATGCGCTTTCCCTTCAAGTTGCTTTAGGTAGGCAATCAATTTCACTTCACTATTGGGAATCAAATCCGCGACCGCCTCGGCCATCGAATCGGCAACGCCCAAACGAATCAATTGGTTCAATTGATTTTGCAGAAGCTCCTGAGTTTCCTCGCCACTGCTTAAAAGAAAATGCACCCACAACCATGACTCTGCATAATCCATCTGGTCCAGTTCGGTCGCCTCACGCAAGGTTTCCAATCTAGCCAGATCAGGTTCCCAATCAGAACGTCGCAATCGATTGGACAAACTGTAAATGTGCGGGCCATTAAGCCCTTGTTTACCTCGCTTAATTTCAAAATACTCAGCGAGCCCTTCGTCAAGCCAAATTGGCAAGTTCGGAACGACAGAATGGAGATAACCATGAGTCACTTCGTGACGCAGATCATCTCCCACTCGAGGCCCCCAATAGGCGTACACATTGAGACTGTTGTCGCTCTTGACAAAAAATGCTCGCCTGCCGGGAAACTCTGGATGAGCCCGTTCCATAAACGCTTGAAAATGAGCTTCGTCATCAAACAAGAAAACATGAATCGACTCGTCAGAAGTCGGGATATCTAAAATTCTTGAGATTTCATCTCGTCGGGACGTCAGCTCCCGTATCAATCGATGGTTTTTAGGCAGATGGAAATCGGAATGCACGACTAACTGATCGACTACCAACTGCTGCTTTGTTGGCAACGTGTTACGCCCTTTCTGCATCGCGCAACCGCTGTTCACACTACAATAAATGAGGAGACAACAGACTGCCAACAGCCAACGCACACCAATTGGAACTATGTAAATACGCATTAACACTCAGAATTCCAATCGGAACAACATCGCATTGAATCTCACCGGGATTGCGGAGGTTAACAGAACGACTACCCCCGTAAAACGGCAATCGTTTTTGCGCTCAAGGCTATTGCATTCCAGTTGAGTCGTTCCATAAATCAGTCATTCGCAAGAAAAGATGAGAAATTCTCTTACTCACAATTAGGCTGCAGCAACACCGCTGAACAACGGGGGCTTAGCGAAACTGAATCTCTAACTATTGTTTAGGCAAAGCCCGCTTTTCAGATGCCGCGTATTCCAAACCACGAAAGAAAAATGGTTCAAACCAGCGCAATCATAGGCAAACGGATTCAACTGCCTCCCTGCAAAGACCATCGAAACGAACCATCACCCCGCAATCACAAAAAGTGATAGCACCCGAATGTGGAATTGCGGCCCCAAAACGCAACTCACGGTTTTATCGGCCATCGGCTGAGAAACTCATATTGACCCATTCCACCAAAAAAGTGCAAACTCTCATCTGACCCAGTCTTTCGGATCTGTTTTCCGATTGCCGACATCCACGGAAGGATTTGATAATGCCGCGTTTTTTTGGGCGATATAGTTTCACCGGACTCACCGCAATTGTTGCACTGAGCTTGATCTCTTTTTCTGGTTGCATGGAAGAAAAATCCGCTCAATTGGTAAATGAATCCCCCGACGAAACCACCGCTAATGCGAAAGATCTACCGGTTTCAACCGAAACAAATACGGTGGCGGTCGTCAGTACGACTGAGTTGTCATCACCAGCAAAGCTGAGTGTTGAGGAAATCAATTCGGAATCGACACCTTCTGAAGTTTGCCAACGATTCTTAGATCTACTTCAATCCGGTAATCGAATCGCCGCTGAAAACCTATTGACCCGCACCGCACTTACGGCAACGACCAAAGCTGGACTTAAACTCGAACCGATGGGCGGGCCAGCATCTACCTACCGTACTGGAGAGGTTCGTTACGCAACCAATAAACAGAAACTCGCTCATGTAGACACGTACGTTGTCGACAACGTTGATGGTGAGCCGTACGAGATGGAAGTCACGTGGCAACTCCACAAACACCTTGATGGGTGGCGGATTTCCGGCTTGATGCTCGAACTTGAACCGGGCAAGACAAAAGATTTGCTTTCGCTTGAGAATCAATACGATGTGGCCAAGTTGCAAAGCCTTGCTGGTGTAGAGGCACTTGACGAAACAGAGCCACCGCAGGCTAAGGTGAGCGACAGCAACCAATCCCTGCAGCTGAAATGAATCAGCCCGAATACCTTTTTACGGAATTCAATCGAGTCTGAGATAATTGAAGCTGACTGCTTCTGCTGTTAACCAGTGGACGAATTAACGCTCTGAGAAGTCCTGCGGTTGGCATAAAGCCGCAAAACGTCCAGTTAATCTCTAACAAATAAAACAGTTCCTCGAGCAAACGGCGAGATATTGTGCGCTGTTTTCCACGACGTGAACAAGTGAACTTTCGCCAGCGACTCGACAAGACTAGGATGACTTTTCACAAAGTTGCCCGTTCTTACTCGCGGACTCGCCCCGCTCCCTTACGATTTGAATAAAGAAGCCATGGCTACTGAAACTCAACCCGAACAAAAAAACATTTCTGACGAAGCGGCCAAAACAGACGCGATTGCCAAAGACATTCACGTCGAATCGGAAAGGCTTGGCCCGTCGCGGATTCCGAGGCCTGACGGAGTCAATGCGAACAGCAAAGTGCTCTGGTCCTACATTATTCCGGTCACGCTCTTTCACTTGTTAATTCCGCTTGCGTTTATCCCCTACTTCTTTTCGTGGTGGGGCCTCCTTTTTCTACCAATCGGAAACTACATTTTCACGTCGATGGGAATTGGTGCTGGATACCATCGCCTCCTCACCCATCGCGGTTTCGATTGCCCCAAGTGGTTCGAGTACACGTTGGCGACGCTTGGCGTCTGCAGTTTCCAAGACTCACCTGCCCGCTGGGTTCTCGTTCATCGGGTCCACCACCAACACTCCGATCACCAACCCGATCCACACACGCCTAACGTAAGCGGTTATTGGTCACACATGGGATGGATGTTCGTTGACAACACTGACTTGAGCACCGCTTCAGCCTACGACAAGTACGTACGCGATTTGATGCGAGACAAATATTACATGTGGCTCCAGCGAGGCTTTAATTGGGTAGGCGTTTACGCCGTCCATGCCCTTCTACTACTTGGCGTCGGTTTCGGTTTGGCGTTCGTCTTTTCTCCGGAAAACGTAACTCGGTTCACCGCCCAGTTCTTTTTCTGGACCGTGATTATGCGAACGGTTTACACATGGCACGTCACCTGGGCAATCAATTCAGCCGCACACATGTGGGGATACCGAAATTACGAAACCCGGGAAGACAGCCGGAACAATTGGTTGTTCGCTTTGCTGACCAATGGTGAAGGTTGGCACAACAACCACCATGCCGACCCCCGATCTGCCCAGCACGGCCACCGTTGGTGGGAAGTCGATTTGACCTACATCAGTCTGGCCGTACTCCAGAAAGTCGGCATCGTTAAGAATTTAGTTGGGCCCAACACTTCGGCTCTGAATCGCAAAGCAATTTAAACCGTTGGTTTAGAGGCTGGTTTTCACGGCGGCGGAGCAATTCTCCCCGCCCACAGGACTGATCAGAGATCGAACTTGATCCCCTGAGCCAAGGGTAATTCTGTAGAGTAATTAATCGTGTTTGTGGCTCGACGCATATAAGACTTCCACGCGTCCGATCCGGATTCTCGTCCTCCTCCTGTATCCTTCTCACCGCCAAAGGCGCCCCCGATCTCTGCCCCACTGGTGCCGATATTGACGTTTGCAATACCGCAGTCCGAACCTGCCGGTGAGCAGAACAGCTCCGACTCACGGACGTCACTCGTAAATATCGAACTAGAGAGTCCCTGCTGAACACTGTTTTGAATTGCAATCGCCTCCGCAAGTTCGTTGTAGCGAATGACGTAGGTAATTGGCGCAAATGTTTCTCTTTGGGTTACCAAAGCATCTTTCGAAATTTCAACGAGTGCCGGTTTGACGTAAACCCCGTGTCCGCTCTCGTTAACTATCCGTTCGCCACCATGAACCAAACCACCTTCGGCACGGGCGGAATCAAGGGCAGCCTGCATTTTCCCGGCAGCATCTTCATCAATTAATGGACCGATCAGTATCGATTCCTCTAGTGGGTTACCAATCGACAACTGACCGTACGCAGCAAGTAGTTTTTCAACCAACTCATCCGCAATGGAATCGTGAACAATCAGTCGCCGCAGAGATGTACATCGTTGACCACAGGTTCCCACGGCTGAAAAAACAATTCCTCGCACCGCGAGTGACAAATCAGCCGAAGGAGCAACAATCGCTGCATTGTTACCGCCCAATTCCAAAAGAGGTCGCCCCAACCTTGCCCCCACCGTGGCCGCAACGGATTTCCCCATCGCCGATGAGCCCGTTGCAGATATCAACGGCAATCCTGGATGAGCTGCGATCGCTTCACCAACGTCCCGGCCGCCAATCAACAGCTGAATCAAGTTATTCGGAGCATCGTCGAACGCCGCGATCACTTTCATCGCAATCAAATGACAACCAATCGCAGTCAAAGGAGTTTTCTCTGAAGGTTTCCAAAGCACCGGGTCGCCGCAAACCAACGCCAACATCGAGTTCCACGCCCAAACCGCCACTGGAAAATTGAACGCACTAATGACACCAATGGGCCCCAAAGGATGCCACTGTTCGGTTAAACGGTGCATCGGCCGCTCACTCGCAATCGTCAGACCATAAAGCTGACGGCTCAACCCAACTGCAAAATCACAGATATCGATCATCTCCTGGACTTCACCAAGAGCCTCCTGATAAATCTTGCCGCAGTCGACCGTAACCAGGTAGGCCAGTTGCTCTTTGTTCGCTCTCAGTTCGTTACCAATTTCACGAACCAATTGCCCACGAATTGGTGCCGGTACCGTTCGCCACGCATGAAATGCTTCGGTCGCTGCGGACACGGCTTCGTCAACCTTGTCGGTCGAACAAAACTGGATCACTCCAATTGAGCTACCATCGATTGGTGAAATCACATCGACGACTTCCCCCGCGCCAGTCTCCCAGTTCTCACCGATCGCAACTGACTGCAAAGGAAGTTCGGCTCCCAGTTCCTTGAGAATTTCCAATGCCCGAACCGAAAAATCGCCTGACTTCATATCGCTAACCACTTGAAAATATTGATCAAATTACACCCCGATCATACCGCAAATGAATCGGGATGAAATCGGGGCACGTGATAAATACACCACTCGCGGAGCCAAGCTCGATTAACTAGCGACAGTCAACCATGACTCAACAAAGCCGCTACCAGACTCGGTGTTGTTCTTCAGACTCTCTCTTCTACGACTTCGCCGGTCGAAAATCGGTACCTCATATTTCGGTAAACGCAAACATCAGTGATATCATCGGGCGTGCCCGCGGGTGCCGAGCGATAGTTGATGGAAACACGTTTATTGTCGTTGATCGGCAGCACGCGATGCCAACAGTGCCCGTGCAATAACACGAGCGTTCCTTTGTTTAATTCCAGCACTATTTGACCATCGAGGTCCTCATTAGGCGCACCGGCAGGCAGAACACCGCGTCGATGAGACCCCGGAATGACGACGGTTCTCCCTCCGGTCTGGTCATCGATATCATGAGGATAAACCAACCGGTTTAAATTAAACTGCGATGCGTTTTCCGGTGGACAATCCTGGTGCCATGACTGTCCATCACTGTTGCGATTCGAAAACATGACCATGGTGTACTGTTCGCACCACTCCTCGCCCAGGATTGCTGCGGTCAATCGCTGAAGATCACGGTTGTTTCCGCTGGCATCAAAATCAAAAATACCCTCTCGCTGCGGAAACCACGGAATCACATCTGCTTTCGAACGTTCCAAGAATTCTGCATCGTGCATGAAGCTTGGAGATTCTCCGAACTCTTCAAATATCAGGCGACACAATCGATCCATCTCTTCAGATTCAAAAAACGACTCCAGGACAACAAACCCTTGCTCCCAAAACTGTTCCGCCATCTTTTTAAAATTCATCAATCAACGCCTTCTAGCGGAATCAAATAACTAATCTCAAACGAAAATCCAAAAACAAAACCAACAAACTCAGCTCTCTCACCTTTCCGACTCCGTTTCATCGATTAAATTGAATCCGCTATGATAGCAAACCGGTCGGGCGTATCGCTGTCTGGCATTTAAGAAATTTCGGTTCGATTTTCGAAAGCATTAATTTGCCGTATCTCATTGGAACTGACGAAGCTGGCTACGGCCCCAACCTCGGTCCTTTAACAATGGCCGGAACGCTCTGGGAAACGGAATCGACCGAAACCGATCTTTATTTAACGCTAAGTGACGCCGTAGCAAACCACTCAACCCGCTCCGCGAACGCCCCCAAAGTCTTTATTGCAGATTCAAAAAAGGTCTACTCAGGATCGATCGAACAATTAGAAACCAACGTTCTTGCTCTTGTTTATGCACTCAAAGGCAAAATCCCCACCGACTGGCAAGACCTCATCGAATTACTCTGCCCACAGCACACACCCGCTCATAGTGATCGCCAACTCTGGCTAACCGGACAATCGAAAAGCCTTCCGCTGGCTGGCGATCCTCACAAAATCAAAGCTCTCGGAGACTCATTCCAAGAAAATTGCACCCGAGCCGGGGTCAAATTATTGGAAATCGAGTGCCATCCAATTTTCCCGCCCCAGTTTAATGATCAGCTTGAGGTGTTGGGAAACAAAGCAACTCTACTATCTACCTACACCCTCAAAATCGTCCAGCGGTTAATGAACCATTGCGATGACGATACAGAAATTGGTTGCGATAAGCATGGTGGTCGAAGCAAGTACGCAGGTTTAGTTCAAGAAATTTTGGCGGACGAACTCGTGTTGGTAGGAGATGAAACAAGGGAGATGAGCGATTACAGCTTCCGACAGAATGACCATGACGTATTTATACGGTTTCAGGCAAAAGGCGAATCGTTTCTACCAGCGGCCCTTGCCTCCATGGTTGCGAAATACATTCGAGAAGTATTCATGGGGATTTGGAATCAATACTGGCGCGAGCAGCTTCCAGAAATAAAACCCACGAAAGGGTACCCAGTCGACGCCAAGAGGTTTAAATCTGAAATCGCCCACCTTCAATCAAAACTGGGACTCATCGATCACCTTATTTGGCGA
Organism: Mariniblastus sp.; assembly: GCA_029251085.1. Classification (GTDB taxonomy): domain Bacteria; phylum Planctomycetota; class Planctomycetia; order Pirellulales; family Pirellulaceae; genus Mariniblastus. The sequence goes on along the minus strand of JAQXDZ010000023.1, from coordinate 140,420 downwards.
AATAAATAAATGTTCAAAACTAAATGCAAATGCTGGCATTTCCGTTTTCCGTCCACAATAATGCGATCTTCTTAATTAACCGCTCCAACATTTTAAAAACCATGAATTTCAAACTAAATCTTCTGTCGGCCGTAACGGTCTTCGGTTTACTCGTATCGAGCCTGCCAGCAAGCGTCTGCGGACATGAAATTGCTTCGGAAATGACAGATTCAGCAAATCATTTATTGCAATCTCTCACTCCGAAACAAAAGGCGACCCTGGTTTTTCCACTCGATGACAAGCTTCGAAAAGATTGGCAATTCATTCCAATGGAGCGAGAGGGACTCAGCCTAAAAAATCTAAAGCCAAATCAGCGATTGCTGGCAATGTCGCTCATCCAAACAGCACTGAGCCATCGCGGCTACTCAACATCGCTGCAGATCATGGCGTTGGAGCAGATCTTGCATGAAATGGAAAACAATTCTCCCAAACGTGATCCAGAAAAGTACCACCTCTTTCTGTTTGGAACGCCGTCACTCAAAACTCCCTGGGGCTGGAGAATCGAAGGGCATCACCTCTCCATTAGCGTCACCGTCGTTAAAAATGAAGTTGTTGTGACACCTGCATTTTTCGGCTCAAATCCTGGAGAGGTTCAGTCTGGGCAATTTAAGGGTGTTCGCGTACTCGGCAAAGAAGAAGATCTGGGACGAACCCTAGTTAAAGCACTCACCGCGGACCAACAGACCATCGCCGTTTTCAGTAAAAAAGCTCCCCGCGATGTTATTAACGGTCCCGGTCGAGAAGCAACGGCGCTCACTCCCAAAGGGTTGTCTGCTGCAAAAATGACAAAGGAACAAAAATTAATGCTGCGACAAATTGTCGACGCGCACTTGAACAAATGTCGCGCTGAACTTGCCGCTAACGATTGGAAAAAAATTGAAGCCGGTGGTTTTGATGAACTCCATTTCGCGTGGGCAGGAGAGCTGGAACGCGGAAAACCCCATTACTACCGAGTGCAAGGACCATCTTTTATTTTGGAATACGACAATACCCAAAATAAAGCCAATCACGTCCATGCCGTTTGGAGAGATTTTAAGAATGACTTTGGTCAAGATCTCCTCAAGCAACACTATTATGCAAATGAACATTAGAACCGCTCAGAGTTGATGCCGCTCAAACATGGGATTAAGGGATCGGCTTCAACCCGCCATCCGATCCCCAATTAGCCTTCGTTTGTTTTTGACACCCAACAGCCCGCTTGCACGCAAACTTATCTCATCTCCGCTAACTTAACTTTTTCCGCTAGCAAACAAGCTCGTCTTTGCCCAAGATCCGACAGAATTTCTGAGAAGATCCTTAAAATCGGAAAAATTGTGACTTCAGATCCTTTTGTTGGTCGAAACAAACACTGGGTTCAATGGACTGAATCCGCGAGGGGGGCCTCGCAAACGAGAACTTGAACAATCGACATGGACGTTGATTTGTTTAAGTTTTAGCCTCTCTGCGGCAAGCATTCATTGCGGATTCAATTTTTGGAACCCAAGCCTGTAAACAGCGTTGTGCTTGTTTCAATATACTTACAAAATTCTTTTGATACTGAGCCAACAAATTCAATTTGATCTGCTGACCTACCAGTCGTAAATCATCTTAGAGACGAATTTGTTTGACTGCGATCAACGATTTTGAACCAGGAGGGATCTCTAATGCGTCGTTTAGTGCTTGGAATCGCGGTCGCGGTTACCTCGCTATTACCCGTCTTGGGTATGGCGGACGATCAGCAAATCGCTGATTTTATCAAAAGCCGGCTTCAAGCCGAGCAAAGCCAAGGAAATTTAAAGGGTTTCAACGTCGACATGCGTGTCGAAAACGGAACTGTTTGGTTCAAAGGGCATGTATCAAACCCAGCTCAGGAAATGACTATCCTGACGTCCGCTCAGCAAGCCGGACACCTCGGAGTCGTTAAAGTTGTGGACGACATCGAAGTCAAATCAGTTGCTGCTCCTGCTCAACAGCCAGCAGTATTTCAGCAGGCAGCCATAACTGCACCAGCTCCGATGCAAGGACAACGGCAGATTATCGCTACACAGGTTAGCAATCCAATCTCTGCGGTTGTCATTGAAGGCGAGCCTTTGCCTTTCGCAACCACCGGTGGAGCAGCCATGCCTATGGGTCATGCAGCAAACGTCGGTACACCAAACGAAGCTCCTAACCTTCCTGGTTACGCTTGGCCTGGATACGCAGCACACCCGAACTACGGTGCTGTCACCTATCCACAGCAATACAGCGCATCAGCTTGGCCATACATCGGTCCATTCTACCCATATCCCCAAGTTCCACTTGGATGGCGTAAGGTAAGCCTTGAATGGGATGACGGATGGTGGATGCTTGACTTCCACGACAAGTAGTCGATCGAAGTGTTTCAGACACAATTAAGAGCCTCGCCAGCAACGGCGGGGCTTTTTTTTTGCGCTACAATAAAAACCTTGCCGAGCAGTTCGCAATCGAATGAGGCCCGACCAGGGACTGCCTGACAGTTGCGGCAGTTTAAAATCAGGGAACTGCCGGCAGGACGCCTTTTTTACGCCAAATCTATCGCCGCTGTTTTCTAAGCTTGAAAAGGGCATACCCCGACCAAGAAAGACCATGACAGATCAGTGGAAGCCGGTGTTCACGCATTAATCATTGCCCTCAATGCAGCCGCTCTGACCGCTGAAGCCTGAATCGTCCCGCAGCGTCGCTCTTCCCTATCGGCGGTCTCGCGTTCGATCAAACCCGACTCCGCGTGGGTTGGCCCAAGGCACCCAGAGTTGAGCTTCAATTTTTCAAACTTTCGATGTTCTGACTGATTGCATTCCAAAAAATACCCAACCAGCACAACAACGCAGCCTACCTAAACCCACATTCCCTTACAAAAACGCCGGCAAAACTGCAATTTGAAAGCGTGGCAATGGGTAATTTAGATATTGTTTTCCGAATAGTCCGAAATATCCGCAAGTCCCGCATAGTTTATCACGATAGGTATTCATAAGAGTGATTACACCACAAAGGGATTTGCGATGTTAACCAAAAGATTGACTGTCACCATGATGTTGCTTGTTGCAGCAGCGACAGTTTCGAGCTCGGGATGCTTTTATTCCACCGGACCTTCCTTAGGAATTTTGACGATTCCTATTCCAGTCTCCCCCTACTTTCAGAAGGACAAGGAAGATAAATTCCATGTCCATGAGAGATACGGAAGAGTTCCAATCATGGGACCGCTGACCGCCGGAGGGCCAATTGTGGCTCTTGACCCACCCTCGGACGATGAAGTCTGGTGGGCACTTGAGCGAGCACGCTCGGTACAGGGTGGTTTCCCATTCCTTAACGAAACACAACGTAACAACGTTACGATCGTTAAAGAAAAGATCGCGGACTACATCGATCCACCACGGGTTATTCCGCTGGTTGGCCCCGTCCAATTGCATCACGCTCACTACAAATGCACCGTTTATTTCTCTGAGCGAAAGATTGTCGGCTGGCCGGTACCTCACACGCTTGAGGACGAAGATTCCGTTGAGGTACTCTATGTCGACCACAACCACTTCCACCAAGTTGGTAATCTCGACTACGGATCCTCTAGTACTCACTATTAACGGTTCCGACACAATTTAACTAATCAATGCCGCTCTACCAGAGCGGCATTTTTTATGGGCGATTCTCAAGCCCAACCGTTGCAACAACGCTGCCGGGTGAAGTAAAACTGGTGTGAGACTGGCGTTCGACCTTGGAATTGAATGAGGTATTTCCTCAGAAATCCAACGGAGGCAATCAGGTCACCCTGCCCTTCCCTCGGGCTGGCAAGGTGAGTTGCATCTGATCCAACTGGCTTAAAAAAACAACAGCACTGGAATTTTTCTTGACGGGCTCTAACGAAAACTCATCGCCGGATGAAATTCCGTCCAAGGCCACTGATGCCCGGCCTTCCGGAAGTCGGAAGAAATACATCGAGGCAACAAAAGAAAATGGCCAACCGACTTTTCTGGCAAAATGGTCGACCACGATTCTCTGCGTGACTTTATTTCTCGCGCCGTTAGTAATAATGGGTTCGATTAAATCGCTGCGGGTTAGCGCTACCGATATTCGCCAATGGCTTCCCACCGATTTTGAAGAAGCAGTGACCTACGACAAATTCCTCGACCGCTTTGGCATCGACGAAATGGTTGTCCTCAGCTGGGAAGACTGCAAACTTGGAAACCCAGAAGTCACTCAACTTCGCAAAGCATTCCAAGAAGCAACCCTTCCCGATCCTGCCGGCGAAGACCTACCGCGATTGCCAGCGTTCAGTAAAGTGATGAGCGGTGAGCAAATGCTATATCAGCTCAAAGATTCGGGGCTGCCCGAAATCATTGCGAAAAAACGAATGCAAGGCCTGCTCGTTGGGCCGGACTTAGAGACCACCTGTATCGTTGCCTTTCCAAGTAAGAAGCTGGTCGATAGTCGGCGCCTGATAATTGGAGAAATCTATAACATTTCAAAATCTGAGTTGGGCCTTGAAGCGAGTGATCTCAAACTTGGCGGCCCTACCGCCGATGGTGCAGCGATCCAGGTTGAAAGTCAAAAGTCGCTCAAAAGCTTCCTCTGGATGTCCGTTGGTTTGGTCTTCTGCCTTACCTGGTTTCGACTCCGCGATTTACCACTCTCTCTCATTGTGATTTTCTTCGCCGGTTTTTGTGCTGCAATCAGTCTAGCGTTTCTTTACTGGACTGGCGGTAAGATGAATCTCACCATGGTAATGCTTCCTACGCTCACGTTCATTCTGGGCGTTTCTGGATGTATTCATATGGTGAATTACTACCGCAAGGCATCGACGCTTGGGTACGGAATTAACTCGGCAGATCAGTCGATCGTTGACGGCGGTTACCCCGTCGCGCTTTCCTCGGCGACCACTGCTATTGGATTGTTGTCGCTCGCAACCAGTCAAGTCGTACCGATTCGCCTATTTGGCATCTACTCGGCACTCGGTATTTTCACCAGCATTTCCGTGATGCTCCTAATCTTGCCGGCGACACTTTATCTAATGCGAGGGCGGATAAGCAAGCGTTTTTCGAATCAGGGCTCAATGTCCAAACGCGAGCGAACCTCGGGGGTAAGTCGTTCGACTTCACTCTTGATGCACTGGGTTTACCGCTCCCACTGGTTTGTAGTCGTCCCTTGTTTACTTGGGGTCACTCTCCTGGCCACCGGCGTGTTCCAACTGGGAGCATCCGTCAAACTCCAAAACAGATTTGCCCAACGGGCTAAGATCATCACTGACTACCAATGGCTCGAAACCAAACTCGGCTCTTTGGTGCCAATGGAAGTGGTCCTTGAATTCGATGAAGACAACCAGTTTTCAAACTGGCAACGGATGCAAGTCGTCAAATCAGTCGAGCAGGCGATTAAACAGACAACGGCGATCAGCGCCACGTTGTCAGTGGCGTCCTTTGAACCGCGAATGCCTCGAGGTTCAAACTTTCGCGACAAATTAAAACGGAAAACCAAGCTCGATGTCTGGAACAAAAACTACCAGAAATTCGAAGACGCAAAATTAGTAAAAACCGTCGGTGACAAATCGTATTGGCGAATCAGCCTACGTGTCGCCGCCCTCAACGACATTGACTATGGCGATTTCCTTGAAACGGTGAGCAAAAATGTCAATTATCAAATGGAACATTTGAAACTGACTGGCGTGTCCGCCCAACTGACCGGTGGAATCCCGTTGGTCTACAAAGCCCAACATCAAATACTTCAGGATTTGATGTATAGTTTTTTGACAGCCTTTTTGATCATCAGCATCATTATGATGGTCGTGCTCAAAAGTTTCTGGGCTGGATTGGTCGCCATGATTCCCAATGTGTTTCCGCCGTTGGTTGTATTTGGTGCAATGGGATGGTTGGGAATCTCAATTGAAATCGGTTCCGTTATGACTGCCAGCGTCGCCCTTGGAATCGCGGTCGACGACACACTCCATTTCTTAACCTGGTACCGCCGAGGAACACAAAACGGTCTTTCCCGGTATTCCTCTATTCGTTTCGCGTTTGACCATTGCGCGAAAGCGATGATCGATACCTCACTAATTTGCGGACTCGGCGTCATGCCGTTTGTTTTTGGCATCTTCATGCCGACGGCTAAATTTGCCGCCTTGCTTATGATTATGCTGCTAACCGCTCTATTGGGTGACCTCCTACTTCTTCCGGCGATCCTCGCTGGACCAGCAGGAAGACTGTTTCGGCTGAAATCGGTCAAAAAACGTGGAGAGATTTCTGCCGATCCACCACTCTCATTTGGAAACCAACGCCGGGACGCCGCCCAGTCATCCACCACTTCAAACCTCCACACAGAACCGCTAAACACCGCTCGACGGAAGTGATCCCCCCCTTAACGAATGATTTCTTACGAATTCGTCCTTTAAACACTGACCGTGGGCGACACGACGACTGATTCAATTGTCGTCTTGTGTTGGTAAATCGCAGATTTCAGCCGTTGCAAAGGAAAGGGTTCTAGTTAGACTTATCAGGCTGAAAACCGTTCGAAAAGTCGGTCAAAAGGCCGCATTGACAAACGCTAGCTGTGGTCATTCTTCGAACGAAATACGCTGCTTTTTGAGTTAGGCTAAACGCCCGACTATTTGCTGCTCGATATAAACTTCTGTGCTTCCGTTCGCCAAGGCGTTCGATTCCGAGCCTATTTCAAAACATCTACCCAAAAGATATTTTCATGCCAGACATTTTTGACAAGTGCGATGAATTTTGGAACCGCATTAAGAAAGTTACCGGCGATCATTTCGATCCAGACGTTTTCTTCCGTCAATTTCCGGTTACCAACTGCCTCCCCAACGTTGAGATTGAGGGAACCGAGTACCTGCAAATTGCAACCAACGATTATCTCGGCTTGGCCACCCATCCCGAAGTCGTAAAAGCGGGAACAGACATTTGTTCTGTCAGTGGTGTAGGAACGCCTCTCGGTGCCCGTCCATTGACCGGCAACACTGCCATGCACCTGCAGCTTGAAGCTGATTTGGCAAAGTTCCGCGGGACCGAAGCCAGCTTGGTGTTTAACTTGGGTTTGGGCGCGATGTCCGGCACCGTTGCCTGCATGGTCGGCAGGAAAGAGCGTGTCTTTGTCGACGCTTACGCACACGGTTGTCTACACGACGGTGCTAGGCTTTGCAAAGGCGAAGCAAGTTGGTTTGGCCACAACGATATGGATGATCTTGAAAGCCAATTGGCAGCCTGTCCGCTCGAGCAACCAAAATTGATTGCTGTTGACGGTGTCTACGGCATGACAGGCGATCTTGCTCCACTGCCTCATCTCGTCGAATTAAAAAACAAGTACAATGCTCAGTTGTTTGTTGATGATGCCCACGGAACAGGCGTTCTCGGTGACAACGGCCGCGGCACACCAGAGCACTTTGGAGTTGAAGACCAAGTCGATCTGCACGGCGGTACATTCGCTAAGTCGTTCGGTACTTTTGGTGGATACATTTGCGGTAACAAGCGAGCACTCGATTTTATCAAATTCGTCTCGCCTGGGTTTATGCTGACCAAGGCACTGCCTGGCTGCATGACCAACGCAACCATCAAATCGCTTGAGTTGATGCAGTCGATGCCAGAACGGCGACACCAATTGTGGGAGAACATCACCGTCCTGCGTGAAGGATTGCGAAATGCAGGTTTCAACATCGGCAATCCCAAAGGCGCGGTCACCTCGATCTTTACTCGGGGTGCAATGGCGTTGACCGCGGTTCGCATGTTGATGGATGATTACAAAATTGTCGTCAACCCAGTCATGTACCCTGCTGTTCCCTACGGAACATCAATTATTCGAATGACCGCAAGTGCGTTACACACTCCCGAAGAAATGCGGCGATTGGTGGAGGCCATCGTTGATGTTTCCACAAGAATTCCACTTCTTGAGGGGAATGAAGCAGCGGCCAGCAAAGTCGCCACGGTGATGCCCGGTGCGGGAATCACTTCGGCCGGCTCGAATGGCTCGGCTCACTAATTCGAATGAGTGCCTCAGCTCCTCTCTCGATCCAACCGGTCTCGACATCGGCTCAGGCGCGTGACTTCTATCAACTAAGGCGAAAACTATACCGCGACAACAAGGTTGTCGTGTTTCCGCTTAAGTCGATGGAAAAGCTCCAGCTAGACACTGAGCGTCACCCATTCTACAAACACGCTTCGCGTGAAATGTTCGTTTGTTATCGCAATGGTCAGATCGTCGGACGCATTGTCGCTATTAAAGACGACTTGCACAACGAACACCACAATGATCGCGTCGGGTTCTTCGGATTCTTCGAAGCTATCGACGACCAAGAAATTGTAAACGCCTTGATTGAGACGGCTTCCGATTGGCTTCGCGAACGCGGATGCAACTCAATCCGCGGGCCGGTCAATCCCTCCATGAAAAGTGATTTTGGCGTTCTTGTTGACGGAGCCGACGAGCCACCAATGATCATGACTGGCTACACACTTCAACGATACGAAGACCAACTTCAGGCCGCTGGACTAACCAGCATCAAACGCTTTTTCGCGTTCAAATATATTTCTGATGAGTCCGATACCAAGTGTGAAAAATGGATTCACCTAAAGTCTGCCAAGCAAAAAATTCTCGCACGATATCCCAGCCTAGATCTCCGAACAGTTTCAGCTGAAAATTTTGATGAGACGATGAGAGACGTTAATGAACTTGGAAACACAGTCAGATCACTTGGGTGGGGTTTCGTCCCGCTTACCGCTGACGAACTCAACTTCATGATTAAGAATCTTCGCCGCGTGATTCGCTACGACACCATCCACGTCGCCTATTGGGAAGGCCAGCTTGTTGGATACATTGTTACGATCCCCGATATTAACTGGGCATTGAAACGGGCAAGAGGACCATTTGATTGGGTTCGAATGTTGCAAATGCCACGCCTCATTAAAAAGACACCCTGCAGCAGAGTGATCGCTCTTGGAGTGGACGACCAATTCCGAAAAAAAGGAATTGCAATGTTGTTGATTCAGGAACTGGTTGAAAACTTTGCTGCATTTAAGAAATGGGAATTCTCTTGGGTCGACGAAGCCAACCTTAAGTCGATTCGAGCAATCGGCCGCACCTTACCACTGGTTAAATCTCGCACTTACGAGCTTTTTGAAAAATCAATTTGATCGCCAGCCGGTTCGACTTGGCAGCGATTTGTTCGTTGCAGCTGGGCTCGCAATCAAGTCGGCCTGCGTTTTTCTCCATTCCTTGCATGAAATGATTTAAAATTTGCACACCTTAAGTTTGTCCCTAGATTTGGTTAAACTCGGGATTGAATTTTTTGCCGCCCATTCGCAACGCTTTATTTAAAACGGGTTCACCGTGACAATTCATATACCCGTCTTACCTCAGGAAGTCATCGATGGACTAAACCCCCAACCGGGAAGCACCGTCGTAGATGGCACCCTCGGCGGGGGCGGGCATGCTCAAGCTATTCTCGAACTCATTGGACCCGATGGAACCTTATTCGGTTTCGACCGCGACCCAATCGCCGTCGCTGATACGAGAACAAGAATTTCTGCAGCGAATGCTCATTTGATTACCGCCAACTACTCAGATATGCCCGAGCAACTTTCATTGTTCGATGTTACTCAAGTGGATGGCATCTTACTTGACCTCGGCCTCTCCAGTGACCAACTTGCTGATCGTGAGCGTGGTTTCAGCTTTCACAGCGACGGGCCACTTGACCTTCGATTTAATCAAATGGCAGGAGAACCGGCAGCAAAATTAGTAAATCGCTTAAGCGAGAAACATCTTGCCAATTTAATCTACGAGTTCGGTGAAGAACGTTTCAGCCGTCGAGTTGCCCGAAAAATTGTCAAACTGAGACACGACAATAAAATTGAGACCGCCTCTCAACTGGCGAGCATCGTGCGTTCTTGCATTCCGAGGACAAAGAAGAAATCAATCGATCCCGCTACGAAAACATTTCAAGCACTTCGAATTGCCGTTAATGAAGAATTAAAATGGTTGAAAGTCGCGGTCAATCGACTTCCCGATCTTCTCAAGCCCGGCGGGCGAATTGCAATTATTAGCTTCCACTCGCTGGAAGACAGAATTGTGAAACAATCACTTCAGCAAAATGACCAACTCGAAATCATTTCTCGAAAACCCATCATGGCAGGCGAAGAAGAACTGCTGAGCAATCCGCGGAGCCGCAGCGCAAAACTACGCGTGGCACAAAAAAAATAATTACGCCGCCCCCGTTGTTTCTGATCGCTCAGCCAGCAGCAGGAAACGCTAGCACCCCTGGGTTTTCATCCTTAAATTAATGCGAAACACGCTGTTCCTTGCGTTTCATCCCAATTGGCTTTTCTGTATAGTCTCGCAACCTGCGATGCTTTCGTTCGTTCAATGGGATTCAAATGGCCGACCCATTTAAACCACAATCTAGCCAACAGTTAATCCGTGAAGCCAAAATCGGCCTTTCGGTAGTTGCGTTACTTTTTGCGACGCTCATCTACGTCGGCACCTTAAGGATGACGGGGCAAAAGCCAATCCTTCCGTTCAAACAACTGGTCGGTTTGGCTAACACAGAGGCTGTTCCGCCTTCCCCCACGGAATCATCACCCAATCCAAGAACCGCTCAATCCGACCAAGCGACACCGTCCCAAACACATAACGACGACAGGACGATAATAGGGTCTTTAAAAATTGAGCCAGAGAAAGATAATCAATTCTTCAAGCCGCGGTCTCCCAAAACACCAGAAACGAATTCCGATAAACCAAACTTTGAATTCAAGAAAAAACAGCCTCCCTTCGTTGCTCCCCCCGCCAAATTTAAACCCAGCGATTTGGAAAAGAAACGAGACGGCTTTGCCGTTTCCAAATTAAACGACGATTTCAAAAAGCCAAAAATTGGGGCCCACATCTCAATTGATTCCCAATTAGGGACAAGAACTCCAAGTTCCGCTGACGCAAAAGAAAAAGTTGCTTACGCTCAATTTGAAACCACGCCCTCAGATATTCGCAATCCTGAAGCACCAGTTTCCGTTGCCGGGAATACTCCACGGCTACCAAACTTTATAAATCCCTCGATCCAGCCAACTCAACAATTTCCACCAACACCAAAATCCAAAACACAAGCTCCAACTAAAACTAGGATCTTTCTTCCGCCCACACAATTTGAAGACCCCACTCCGGAAAGACGAACCAAAAATCCTTCGAAAGAAAAAATCTCGTTTAATTCCCCCAAGTCTTTGAGTGCGTTCAAACAGACTCCTTCCAATTTTGTTACCCCTGAACTCAATCTCGCTAACGATTTACAACCCGTCAACGAGTCACCTTCTTTAGGAGTTTACACAACCCAAACGGGAGATAACTACTGGTCAATTTCCGAAAAAACTTATCAGGACGGACGTTACTTTCGCGCCTTGTTTTGTCACAACCAATCCAATCACCCCGATTACAACTTAGTAGCAGGATTGGAACTTAACACACCAGCCAAGCGCGAACTGGAAAGACAATGGCCGGCGGAATGCCCGTCAGCTTCAGAAACAGAACCCGTCTCATCTGGAACTCCCTCAGCAGGAATCAACGCATATTACGTGACTGCCAAGGGCGAAACCCTTTTTGAGATTGCCCGACAGAAGCTTAACCAAGCGTCGCGATTCGCTGAACTTTACCAGCTCAATCAGGATACCCTAGGTAGCGATGTCCAACCTGACTCTCCACTTCGCGGTGGGCTAAAGCTCATTCTCCCTAGATGAATAGAAAAAACAGTTGATTCGCGTGCTCCTCTAACCCTGATAGAATGACAGGATCAGGTTTATTGGAAATCGCGTCATGACCCTAAGGCCATTTAAAAAGATCATTTCCGGTGGTCAAACCGGGGTCGACCGGGCCGCACTCGATGTCGCGATCGAATTGGAGATGCCGCACGGGGGATGGTGCCCAGCAGGTCGCCGAGCAGAAGACGGTACCCTCGCTTCGATCTACCAGCTACAGGAAACCAGCACCAGGAATTACGCACAGCGTACCGAAAAAAACGTACTCGATTCCTGTGGCACTCTCATTTTATATCTTCATCAAATCTCGGGCGGGACTGCGTTGACCCAAAGATTGTCGCACACGCACAACCAGCCTTGCCTCTGCCTTGATCTGGGGGCCACCATCTTTGATTCAACTCAACTCTTAAAATCGCTAATCGATTGGGGAACAAACCACCAAATTGTTATTCTGAATGTTGCTGGTCCGCGCGCCTCAACTCAACCGGAAATCTACTCGATGGCCTACTCATTCCTTACCGCTGCGCTATCTCGCTCCGCGACCGGATAATGAGTGAATCTCTGGAACTGCCTTCACGAGCAACCAAGATCTCCAGCTCAGCCCTGCCAGACGAAAGATTTCCGAACGCAGCGGAACACACATGCTTTTGAAACACAGGTTGCTCACTAGCACTCCACGGGCAAACCACAGCCACAGTTAGCCAAGCTTCCCGTCTGTCCCGCTGACTTAATTGTAGCGATTCCGCGCTTCATACCTAAATTTCTGGGTCGTGCAGGATGTACCAATTTTCGCACCTAGACACCCTTTGCCGACTGGGGCGTTCAGATAACTCTGTTTATTTTTTGCAACGTTCCATGTTGCATAAAATGTAACCTATGTTTTTCTAATCAAATTAAGCCGTTGATTGCCTGCTAGATAGCAACAAAAAACTCGATTCCCCATGGCTTTCGGTTAGACATAAATGCCCACCATCAAACAAAAAATTAGCGAATTTGATCAACTCAAACAGCGAATTCATGGCAAGTTGATTGGCAAACTTGACTTGAGTCGTGTTGGGGAGCTGGAAGGCGACGTCTTGCGGCGCGAAATACGCGTCGTCGTCGAACATTTATGCGACGGTGAAAATAATCTACTTAATCGAACCGAGCGAGATCGATTAGTCGAAGAGGTTCTGGATGAAACCTTTGGCCTTGGCCCACTCGAGTTGCTTCTAAAAGATCCATTGATTAGCGATATTCTCGTTAACGGTCCAAAAAACATCTATGCCGAGCGCAGCGGGCAAATGGAAAAGACAAATGTCGAATTCCGTGACAATGCGCACTTGCTTCAGATCATCGACAGAATCGTGTCTAAAGTTGGCCGACGCGTCGACGAAACCTGCCCGATGGTCGATGCCAGACTCGAAGACGGTTCTCGTGTAAACGCGATTATTCCGCCATTGGCTTTGGATGGCCCCGCTATGTCTATTCGGCGTTTCGGTGCCAACCCACTTAAATTAGAAGACCTTCTGAACTTCCAGGCATTCACACCTGAGATGGTAATGCTACTCGAAGGCGCGATGAAGGCTCGCTTGAATATCATCATCTCTGGCGGTACCGGTTCTGGTAAAACGACCTTACTCAATACACTTTCGAGCTTCATTTCGAACGAAGACCGGATCGTGACGATTGAAGACGCTGCAGAAATTCAGCTTCAACAGGATCACGTCGTTCGTCTCGAAACCCGTCCGCCAAATATTGAAGGCAAGGGTGCAATCTCCGCAACAGACTTGGTGAAAAACTGTTTAAGAATGCGTCCCGAAAGAATCATTATTGGAGAGTGTCGTGGCCCGGAAACTCTGGACATGCTTCAGGCCATGAACACCGGTCACGAAGGTTCACTCACTACGACGCACGCAAATTCGCCTAGAGATTGCATTTCACGACTGGAAACCATGATCATGATGTCTGGCTTTGAGTTACCCGTAAAAGCCATGCGTAACCAAATTTCTAGTGCTGTTGATTTAATTATTCAGGCAAATCGACTTCAAGGTGGTGCGCGAAAGGTTACTCAAATAACCGAAATCTGCGGAATGGAAAACGACACCATCGTCATGCAGGACATATTCAAATACGAAAAGACTGGCGTCAACGAAAACGGACGGACCCGCGGTCGCTTCCTTTGCACTGGCGTCCGTCCAAAATGCATGGACAAACTTGAGTCGATGGGAATTAAACTACCTGCCAGCATTTTCCGTGAACGCGTCATGATGGAAGACTAAACCAAACACGATTCCTGGATTTACATTAATTTACCAATTAACCCACTAGCCTCCGGCAGCCACCAGAGCATTTAAGCGTCAAGAGTTCAATTATGTTTACTTACATTCTATTTGGGTTGATTGCGGTCGGAATCGGCGGAATGGTTTTCGCTGCTTCGATGCTATTCCAGAATGATCAACAGGATCATATCGAAGATCGCCTGGCGAGCTTAACCCAAAACAAAGGACGTGGTTCAAAAACGAGAGTCGCGACCCCTGCTAGTCTCCTCAACTCACCTCTCGACGACGCTCCCGATAAGATCGAAGAATTTCTAAACAAATTCTTAAACCTCAGAAAATTCCTAAGTCAAACAGGCACTGATCTAACCATCGGGAATTTTATCGGAATCACCGTCGGTGCAACCATCGGAACAGGCATTCTAACCGCCATTTTTTTACCCATCGGATTCGCCCCGGTCACGAGTCTAATTGCGGCAATCTTGCCATTCTGGTCAATCTCACTACTTAGAAAACGACGTCTAAATAAATTCGGCGAACAGCTACCGGCCGCGCTGGATCTCATGGCACAAGCATTGCGAGCTGGACAAAGCCTTCCGTCAGGAATTCAACTCGTTGGAGCTCAAGTCGATCAGCCGCTCGGGCCAGAATTCCACCTCGCTTTCGAACAACAGAACCTGGGAATGACGCTCAACGACTCACTGCGGGCGATGTCGGAACGAGTTCCCAATCTAGATCTCAGGTTTTTTGTAACCGCTGTCGTACTTCAACGGCAAACAGGTGGTGACCTCGCAGAAGTCCTCGATAAAATCTCCAGCCTGACTCGCGAACGTTTTAAAATTCGCGGTCAAATCCAAGCGTTGACCGGTGAAGGTCGAATTTCAGGCGTGGTCTTGTTAGCGATGCCGCCCGTTCTCTTTGTCGTCATGATGAAGCTCAACTACGAATACGTGATGATGTTATTCGAAGATCCATTAGGTCAAAAAATGTTGCTGGGAGGACTCATCCTCCAATTCATCGGAGCATTTTCAATCAAAAAAATCATCGACATTAAAGTATAACCCATGAATATTTTATTCCTCATATCAGCAATTGACTTTATCGCGATCCTCCCGTTCGCAGCGTTCGCCGCTATCGCAATTGGTTTTTGGGTCATCTCCGATATTTTCTTTAGCGGAAAAACAAAAACTGAATCTCGACTCGAGCAGATGAAAAACAGGAGCCTCGGCAAACCTGAAATCGTTAAAAGTAGTCGAGGCGCCAAAGAGGGCATCACTAAATTACTCGAGCAGGCAAGCCCAAAGATTGCTGAGGCTCTTCAGCCGAAAAACGAAAAAGAAGCCGGCAAGCTAAAGCAAAAATTAGACGAAGCTGGTTGGCGAACTGAAAACGCAACCCAAATCCTCTCCACCCTGAAAGTCGTTTCGGCTGCGTTCGGATTTTTCCTTGGTGGAGGGGTCGCACTTTTCACAAACGGAATCAACACCTACAGTTTTATCTACGCACTGGTCGCGCTTGTCGGATTTATGCTAATCCCAGAGTTGATTCTTCGATTTATCGGCGCTCAGAGGAAGCAAAAACTTTTCCTTGGCCTTCCAGATGCATTGGACTTGATGGTCGTTTGTGTGGAAGCCGGACTCGGGATGGATCAGGCACTCCGGAAAGTTGCTGACGAGATGATATTCACGCATCCAACCGTCGCCAATGAATTCAAGTTATGCAATCACCAACTACAGATGGGATCGACACGCGAAATCGTCTTGATGGAATTAGGACGAAGAAATGGCGTCGATGATTTAAAAACCCTCGCATCGGTCATGATTCAAGTTGATAAATTTGGTACTAGCGTGGGAAAAGCCTTACGAATTCAAAGTGATGCCATGAGAACCCGCAGACGCCAAATTGCCGAAGAAAAAGCTGCCAAAACCGCGGTGAAATTGATTTTCCCGTTGGTGCTGTTTATCTTCCCCGGAATCTTCGTGATCCTCGTTGGCCCGGCGGCGCTTACGATGATCAATGAGATGTTGCCACTCATGTCGGGCCAGTAATTCCATCCCTCAGACCGTCCGCCTCTTCTGCCTTCAAAAACCAACAGGAATCAGACCTCAATCGTCAATCTTTTCCTGTTCAGACTATTCTAAAAATTCCGTTTACACGGAAAAACCAAAGACCTTTCGCAAAATCCGCTGCTGAGGTCTTTATTTTTTCCTGCAAGTTCGTTTCAAAACGCAGCCTTGTGCCGGCAATACCGATATTAGAGTTGTGCGGAAGCCCTCATTGCCTTTCGCACAACACGATAAAGAACTGATCTGTCGCCAAGAAATCACAGACCGGGTGATCTTTATCAAAACTCAGTCTTCAGCTGTCAGCCAAACGTGCCTTGGAATACAGCGAAGGTGAAACCGGCCCCATAAATTGGAGTAAAGTGATGCGAAATCTAAAGACCCTAATCACGTTTGCCACTCTCTCATTAGTTTTGATTGGCCTTTCTGAGGCGCAAGAGAGTTCGGCCTACACCTCGGTCATCAACTTCACAAAAGCTCCCACTGCTCAAGAAGTAATCGTTGTCGAGGAGGATGCCGAAATGCCATGCGATTCGTGCGAATTATCAACCACCAACGCGAGAACAAGCTTTGGTAACGGCAAGCATATGCAACGTTGGAAAAAAATTCACGCCAAGGCAAAAGAACATGCAGCCACAGTGACCGCTCGAAACAATGCTTGGCCAAAACCTTTTGACTGTGCGGATCGACAGTTATACACCTCAATGTGGACTCCAATGATCGACAAAGGATTCGAAGAGCAATGTGTTCTGACCTCCAATCACTTCGATCCAATTACCGGTAAGCTGAACACGTTTGGTAACCATACGGTTGCAGGAATTATGAACAACATGCCGCAGGCCCGCCGGACTGTTTTCATCCATCGAGATACCGACGCCCAACTCAATCAAAAGCGAATGAGCATGGTCAAGGAAACGATCAACACCTTCTACGGAACAAACAAACTGGCCAAGATCGAATTTTCAAACGAACTGCCTGTAAAGCTCCGAGGAGCAGAAGCAGAGAAGATTACCGAACTCTGGTACGCCGGAAAACCAGCGCCTATCATTCCGATAGCCTCGGGTACCGAATCGCTTGACGCGACCGTCACCAACAACTGATCGACTGGCTGTTCCCTAATTGACGCAACAGCCGTCTTTCCCGTATAAAAATGAGTCTGGCGACACATCGCTGGACTCATTTTTTTTGAGCGAACGCAATCGTTTGCTTTCTCTACACGCTCCCCGAAAGGCGACGGTTTCAACTGATGGATAAAAAAACAAAAAAGAAGCTCGAAATTCTTCGTCAGCGACTTGAGAAAACCCAAAAACTACTTGCTGCTGCTCGCCTACAAACGGACGAGGCTGACGAAATCCAAAAGATTGAGCAGCAAATCTCCGACATTAAATTGGAAATCTCAAAATTAAAAAGCTCGAAATAGTGCGGCATTCACTTCTCACTATTCTTTTTTGGTACTCCATCCATACGTCTCCAACCAATTAGCAACAAGTGTTTGGCTTCCTCAACATAAACAAACCGCCCCACGTCACCTCCCGCGGTGCAGTAAATGCGATTCAAAAATTGATTAAACCGACTCGGGTCGGGCATGCAGGCACGCTTGATCCCCTCGCCACCGGGGTCCTCGTACTTTGCGTTGGCCCCGCGACAAGACTGACTCGATTCATTCAAGACCAACCCAAGGTCTATCTGGCTGATTTCGAATTGGGAATTGTCTCAGACACCGAGGATCGATACGGCGAAAAACAAGTCGTTCCGTTTGCTCCGGAAGTTTCAGCCGAAGACCTAGCGGCAGTTCTTCCTTTATTTACCGGCGAAATCCTGCAAAGACCGCCAGCGTTTTCCGCCCTTAAGATACAAGGGAAGCGCGCGTACACGCTCGCAAGACAAGGCAAAGATGTTCAGCTAATGCCAAGGAAGATCCAAATCCACGATCTCCAGTTGGTTGAATTTTCGTATCCTAAATTTCAACTGCGAATCCACTGCGGAAGCGGGACCTATGTCCGATCTCTCGGTCGCGACATTGGAGAAAAGCTTGGCTCCGGAGCGATAATGACAGGCCTGAGTCGAGTTTCCATCGGCGACTTCGAATTAGCCAACGCAGTCAACTTGGATGACCTTACGAGAGCCAACCTGGAAGAACATTTAGTAAGTGCTGCGGAACCCTTGGGACAACTTGAATCCGTCCAGATTCCCCACGAGCAAATCCAGCGATTTGCAAACGGTCACACCTGGTCATTCGATACACCTCGCCCGTGGGAGATGGTGAAAGCAATTGACCCAGCAGGCCGTCTGGTCGCCATCCTCCAGCGTAAAACTGATACGCTATTTACGCCGGCCATTAATTTTGCGCATTATTGGGTAGAACACGGATTGAACTAATCCCTTTTCAGTGGTCGGTCGACTGATGCAGATATTGATGGCGGGGGTTTTTAACTTGTAAGCCGCCTGCGAAACGTTCGTTATTCAAGGCATTGCGGTTTAGTCCAAAAATCTTGAAATCAAATCCAATCCGAAGTGATCTTTCCCTGCCTTCTCAGCGTCTCGGCGGTTGACAGTAAATTCATGAATCTTCACAATATTGTGCAGTCAAACATCATCTAACAGGCCAAATAATGAGCTCAAAATTTAACGCGTTCGGTGCCCGAGACACATTCCAAACTGACGGCCAAGACGTCGGGATTTTTCGCCTATCAACACTTCAGGATCAAGGCATTGGTCAAATTGACCGCCTTCCCTACTCTATTCGCGTTCTCCTTGAGTCGGTGTTGCGAAATTGTGACGGCGTTACCGTTCACGAACAGGATGTACACAGTCTCGCGACTTGGAATGCGGAATCGCCGGCCAAGGTTGAAATCCCCTACAAACCCGCTCGAGTGGTGCTTCAGGATTTCACGGGTGTGCCCGCGGTTGTCGATCTTGCCGCCATGAGATCCGCCATGGCTCGCCTCGGGGGTGACCCAAAGAAAATCAATCCACTAATTCCAGTTGACCTGGTGATTGACCACAGTGTTCAAGTTGATCAGTATGGAAGCAACGCCGCACTTGACTTGAATGTTGAGCTTGAATTTAAGCGAAATCGTGAACGCTATGAATTTTTGCGTTGGGGACAAAAAGCTTTTGACAATTTCCGCGTAGTACCTCCCAACGTCGGAATTGTTCACCAAGTCAATCTTGAATTTTTAGCCAAGGGTGTATTCACCCGAGAGGATGAGGCTGGACTGGTTGCTGTTCCAGATACACTGGTTGGAACCGACAGTCACACAACCATGATCAATGGACTGGGTGTCCTTGGGTGGGGAGTTGGAGGTATCGAAGCCGAAGCCGCCATGCTTGGCCAGCCTATCTACATGTTGCTACCTGAAGTGATCGGTTTTGAATTAGTTGGACAAATCCCACCGGGAACCACTGCGACCGATCTCGTCTTGACCGCCACCGAGCAACTAAGAGCTGCCGGAGTGGTCGGCAAGTTCGTTGAGTTCTTTGGAGAAGGCGTCGCGACAATGTCGCTCGCCGACCGTGCCACGCTGGCCAACATGGCACCAGAATACGGTGCAACGATGGGCTTTTTCCCGATGGATCATGTCACCCTTGATTACATGCGACGTACCGGACGAAGCGAATCTGAGGTTGAGCTCGTTGAACGTTATACGAAGGAGCAAGGACTATTTAAAACAGACCAGTCTCCCCAGCCAAACTTCACGAGAACTCTTAAATTGGACATGGCTTCAGTTGAGCCTTCGTTGGCAGGCCCCAAGCGTCCGCAGGATCGAATTACACTTTCCGGGATGAAGCAGTCGTTCAACGATTCTCTTCAAGCGCCTGTAGGTCACTCAGGATTTGGGCTCGACGAGTCAGCATTGGAGAGAAGTGCGACGGTAGAGAACGGCGAAGATTCAAGCGAGATTTCTCACGGTGCCGTCGTGATTGCGGCGATTACCAGCTGCACCAATACCAGTAACCCCTCTGTCATGATTGCGGCAGGGCTGCTCGCGCAGAAGGCCGCGGCATTAGGAATGACCGTTCCACAGCATGTTAAGACTAGCTTGGCACCGGGTTCACGTGTCGTAACCGAATACCTCGACCAAGCCGGCCTGACTGAGTCGCTGGAGTCCCTTGGGTTCCATACGGTCGGATACGGTTGCACATCGTGCATCGGTAACAGCGGTCCACTACCGGCCCCGGTCTCCACCGCCATCACGACGGGTGAACTTGTCGCCTCAAGTGTCCTCAGTGGCAATCGAAACTTTGAGGGCCGGGTCAACCCCATGACAAAAGCGAACTACCTTGCAAGCCCACCACTTGTCGTCGCCTACGCACTTGCTGGGACCACTGACGTCGATCTCGTTAACGAACCACTCGGCTCAGGATCTGATGGAGACGTTTACTTGAAAGACGTCTGGCCTTCTCAGGAGGAAGTCAGCAGTGTAATGGAAGCCAATGTCACAGCGGAAATGTTTCAGAAACAGTACTCCAATGCCTTCGATTCCAATGAAATGTGGAATCGAATCGAAACGGGCGAAGGAGATCTGTACGAATGGTCGCCGCAAAGCACCTACATTCAGGAACCACCGTTCCTCGCTCAAATGACCCCTGAGGTTTCCAACATCGCTCCCATCATGGGTGCTCGATGCTTAGCACTGCTAGGGGACTCCGTGACCACGGATCATATCTCCCCGGCGGGCGCGATTGCTAAAGACGGACCGGCCGGACGCTATCTTCAAGATAACAATGTCGAACAACGTGATTTCAATAGCTACGGCTCGCGCCGCGGTAACGACCGCGTTATGGTTCGCGGAACGTTTGCCAATATCCGAATCCGAAATCACCTTGCACCGGGAACCGAAGGCGGCGTCACGACCTACGTACCAACGGGTGAGGAAATGTCTATTTACGACGCCTCAATGAAGTACCAAGAAAGTGGAACTCCCTTGGTCGTCCTTGCGGGAACTGAGTACGGAACCGGCAGTAGCCGCGATTGGGCTGCCAAAGGAACGATGATGCTCGGAGTCCATGCTGTGATTGCCGCGTCTTACGAGCGGATTCATCGCAGCAACCTGGTGGGCATGGGAATTCTGCCACTTGAGTTCGCCGATGGAAACAACTGGAAAGCTCTAGGCCTTAACGGAAAAGAAACTTTCGACATTCCTTCACTCAGCGATTCACTTGAACCTCGCTCAACTATCAAAGTCGTCGCGACAAAAGATGATGGGTGCAAAGTAGAATTCGATGCAATCGTTAGAATCGATACACCTGTTGAGATGGATTACTACCGAAATGGTGGAATCCTGCAAACGGTCCTGCGAAACCTTTTATAATTGGATTCGGGTAGGCGTACAACGCTCTCAATCGGCGACAGTTGAGAGCGACCTTCCGATAGTGAGCACCCCAAAATCAAGAGTTAAGTAATGCTCAACTCTTGATTTCTGGTGAGTCGCTTACTATTGTTGGACGGGACAACGCCCAAGGATTTATTCCTTGCCGAATTCCAAATCTTGGGACGAACAGACCTATCCGTCGCTCTTATCATCTCATTTAAAAACGACACTTACTCGTGAGCACGTGCTACCGGCACCGTTCGCAAGAGATCCATGAATACCCCGACCAGTCCAACTCCTAAGCCTTCGGTATCACGTCCACGCAAGCGACTTCATTGTTTTAATTGCAATCGCTCCGAAGGACACTTCCTTGCTCACAAAAACCGGTGGTTCTATTCCTATTTACTAGGACTCACGTTTGGTCTCATCTCGTTCATCGGTCCCTTTCGCTGCCAATGCTGCGGTGCGCAGCGACTGCTTTCAACCAACCGCTTACACCCGCGGACTTGGTTACAGTCCAATGCAATTCGAAAAATCTTCAATAGGTAGCGACCGATTAACGGCATCGACTGAAACCGAATCTTACTGCTCACGGCGATGCCTGCCACCGTACAGAATCGGAAATTAACAGCACCCAATCAAAGCGGGAGCCCGCATAAACCGTTGCAACCGCCGCACCGGCTACCGCTCAAAGTTTAGCAGTCATCTTTTGCAGCGAGTCAGCAATCGTTGCCAACTGGTTCTCAGCCTGCGAAAGACTTGTTCGGATTTCATTCGCTAAATCCGGCTTGGCTGCCACAAATTTTTCATTGGACAACTGTCGCTGTTTACTGGAAATGCTTTTTTCAAGGTTAGCCTTTTCCTTTTCGAGACGTTTCACCTCCGCCTCAATATCTATCAAACCATCGAGATCAACGTAGATTTCCATCTCAGCCGTCGTTCGCGTCGCACTCGTTTCGGGTGCCACCGCCTCGGGTCCCAATTCGACTAACTCAGCATTTGCCATTCGGCTGAAATAAATACCAAGTGGCTGAAGTAGCTCGCCAATATCGGCCGCACATTTGATAGAGAATTTGACCTTCTTTTTATTTCCGATATTCTGTGAATTTCGAATCTCTCTTAAATCACTCAGTGCGGACTGATAGAGCGAGAACTGATTTTCGATCGCTTCATCTCGCCAAGCCGGATTCAGTTCCGGCCACGCTGCATCGATGATGCAGCGATTGGCAGTTTCGACTTTCGCCCAACCTCTTTCTGGACAAATGTGTGCTAAATTTTGCCAAATCTCCTCTGTGATAAACGGCATTACGGGATGCAAAAGTTTCAAAAGACAATCCAATGAATAGGCTAACATTCTCTGGGCATGCGATCGTTTTGCTTCATCGGCAAACCGGTCTTTTAACATCTCGACATAGAAACTGCAAAACTGATGCCAGGCAAATTCATACAGCTCGCGGGTGGCATCAGCGTATTTAAAATCCTCAAGGTAGGCAGTTACGTTCCCTGAAACAGTCGTCAAACGACTTAACATCCAACGGTCTTCTACCGTCAGATCGTCCTCAGAAATTGGCGATGCCTCATACCCTTCCAGATTCAACATTGCAAATCGAGAAGCATTCCATAGCTTATTAACAAAATTTCGTGCCGTTTCAAAACGCTCGCTTATGACAGCACCCTTGTCGAGGCTTCTATCCTCTTCGGACTCGGCCCATTGCGTGGAAAACTCCTTCTTGCAACTGGGACACGAAACTTTCGGAAGTATTCGATTCTTCTTAGTTTGATCAAATGTATGTTGGCAATGAGGACACTCAAACTGCACCGGCAACCGCACGTCCTGGGTTTCGGTGCAAAGATGTGCCATCCCAAACCTTAAAGCATCGGCACCGAATTTCGCGATAACGTCCAGGGGATCAATTCCATTCCCTTTTGATTTGGACATTGTTTCGCCAAACCCATCTTGAATTTTGGGATGGATATAGACTTTTTCGAAAGGCACCTCACCGCAATTATTCAATCCCATCAACACCATCCGTGCGACCCACAGAGAAATAATATCACGGCTGGTGATCAAAGTACTGGTTGGATAGAAGCATGCCAGTTCGGGAGTCTGTTCCGGCCATCCGAGCGTTGAGTGCGGCCACAGTGCAGAACTAAACCAAGTATCTAAAACATCCTCCTCGCGTATTAGCCCCATTCCTTCCAAGGCATTTTCAAATTCCTCACAGCCGGACTGAACGCATACGTGAACCGAGGCGAAGGGCAGTTCCAGTTTGGCTCTCTTATCCGCATCCGTTTCTTCACAAGGCTCTAATTGAATCGCCGCGACCGTCTTATCAAAACCGGGAAGCGCTTGAATTGCTTCGATTAAGGGTTGGACTTCCGCTTCGGAATCACAAGCTCTCGTCCATACTGGAATCTGATGCCCCCACCATAACTGACGGGACACTGGCCAATCACGCTTCTCTCCTAGCCAATCAAGATAACCACGTTCGTAGCGTTTGGGTGTAATCGACACCTGACCTTCGACCACTGCATCGATCGCTGATTGAGATAGCTCACTCATCGCGACAAACCACTGATCGGCCAAGTACGGCTCAATAGGAGTTTTACTTCGATCAGACTGAGGCAACTCAATCTCACGATCCTCAACCGTTTTAAGAAGTTGAATGGCATCTAGATCTTCCACAACTTTTTTCCGAGCCTGCTTCATCGTAAGTCCGGAATAGACTCCAGTTTCGACATTGAGTGTGCCGTCTCGGTTCATAATGTTGATCATGGGAAGATCACATCGCTTTGCCACCTCGTAATCATTAGGGTCATGAGCAGGTGTAATTTTCACACAACCCGCCCCCAGTTCAGGCTTTGCCCAAACATCACACACCAACGGAATCTCTCGATCCATCAGCGGCAACATTAGTTTTCGGCCGTCGGCTGCCATGTCACGCAACTGCTCCAGTTTGGGCAGCATATCCGTTCGACGTGCAGCCAATGCTTCCAGTTGCCCCTCAACGCTTGCCTTCTCTGAATCGGAACTCTTTTTTAGTTTCTCTCTCAATTCCGAGGCGACGCGGTCAAGCGCTCGATCCGGTTCTGGATGAACCGCAACGGCCGTATCGCCCAACATTGTTTCCGGACGCGTGGTGGCAACAATGACGAATTCAGGTTCACCAGGCTGGGGGTCAATTACTGGGTATTTGAAATGCCAAAACTGCCCTTTGACGGTCTTAGAGAAAACTTCATCATCACTCACCGTGGTTTGCAAAAAAGTGTCCCAATTGACGAGTCGCTTTCCTCGATAGATTAAGGACTTTTGGAATAGGTCAAAAAACGTATGCCTAACTGCCCGCGCGCACACATCGTCCAACGTGAACCGGGTGCGTTTCCAGTCACAGCTTGATCCAATCTGCTTTAACTGACCAAGGATTCGAGCTTCGTATTGCTCTTTCCACTTCCAAATGCGATCGACCAGCGCTTCCCGCCCCAAATCGTGCCGTGTCTTTCCTTCGTCTTCTTTTAATCGACGCTCCACAACAGCCTGGGTGGCAATTCCAGCGTGATCGGTACCCGGCATCCAGAGTGCGTTGAATCCCTGCATCCGCTTCATACGTATCAAGGTGTCCTGAAGCGTATTGTTCAAAGCATGCCCAAGGTGCAACGCTCCCGTAACGTTGGGCGGCGGAATCACAACCGTGTACGGCGGTTTCTCAGATTCTGGATCACCCTCAAAATAGCCTCCCGATTCCCACATTTGGAAAATTCGGTTTTGTGCCTCAGCAAAATCAAATCGGCTTGGAATATCGTTAGGATTAAAAGTAGTCATCCGTCTAGGACCCTGAATCAAGTTTGTAATCTTAGGCTTCCAACGAAGCGAAGATAGTGAATGTCGTAACCCAAGTTTATAGGCAAATTCGCTAAATTCCCCAACCGGTTTCCTCGTCGCAATTCCTTAAAAATAAGGGATTTCATGTCAACGTCTTGGGCGAGACCCTTTTTTCCACCTGTTTTCCTGCATTCATCGAATCGCGATTACGTTTTGCCCGTCCCAACCGCCGGCAGACAACCTCCTAAAAAAATGCAGGATGGCTTCTCTTCTTGATTCACCATTGAAAATCACCGATGATTAACCCTGCGGAAGCCATGTAGGGCAAGCCCGTTACCTTTCCCAAACCAATTTGAGTTGGATATGCCGAAATGGTGCTCAGCAAAGGTCGTCGATAAAAGAATATGGACCGAAGGGTTGTTTACGTTGCGGGTCGCAACCGACGAAGTGCAACCATTTCTCTCGGGGCAATTTCTCCATCTTGGACTTTATCCAAATGGGTACAAAGACGACGACTCTAAAATCATCAATCGCCCCTACTCCGTCGCTTCCCCCCACGGTCAAGAACTGGAGTTCTTTATTGTCCTGGTCGAAGATGGCGAACTAACGCCCCATCTTTGGAATCTTGAGAACGGCGACGATATTCTGGTGGGGCAAAAGGCAGCGGGTAGTTTTACCCTTAAAAAAAGTCCCCCTTCCGAAGTGCTATGGCTTGTTGCAACCGGCACCGGACTCGCACCCTACATTGCAATGCTCCGCACGAGTGAACCCTGGGAAAATTTTGAAAAAATCTGCGTCGTTCACGGCGTTCGGCAATATTCTGATTTAGCCTACACAGAGGAACTTCTCGCTTTGGAGGCAAAGCATCCCGGCAAATTCAAAATGATTCAGTCGTTAACACGTGAAGAAGCAAGTGGCACACTAAACGGGCGAATTCCCGGTTTATTTGAAAACGGAGAAATCGAGTCAGCCAGCGGTTTTCAATGTCGTGCAGACAACTCGACTGTAATGTTGTGTGGTAACCCAGCGATGCTGGACACCATGGAAGAAATCCTTGGAAAACGCGAGATGAAACGCCATCGCAGCAAGTCACCTGGCCAGATTGTGCTCGAAAGATACTGGTAGAGCTTGCCTCAAACAGTGCCCTATCAACTCCCCTGTCGATTTCCGCACTGCGTCTTTCTTGAATCCAAGAAAGACGATAAAATGCGGTCGACTGGCGGGCTGAACAAATTGGTGTTCTGGCCTAAAACAAATAGATACTTTATCCCTTTACATTTTTCGCTTTAGGATTCTCCGTGTCATTGCTATCTGGATACGAACACATCGTTCGCGAAAACGAACCACTGGCTCCCTTTACACGACTTAAGATCGGCGGGACCGCTGAATATTTTGCGGAACCGACTAACGAAGAGGAACTGACTGGACTCGTCAAACAGTTCTCTGAAGCCAACCAACCCGTTCGCTTAATCGGCAGTGGCACCAACCTTCTGATTAACGATACCGGTGTAAAAGGGCTCGTGATTCATCTCGCAGCGCCTGATTTTTGCACAATAGCAGTCAATGAAAATCGTATTACGGTTGGCGGGGGTACTCGCCTGTCCCACTTTGTGGCCACCGCGGTTCGCGAGGGACTCGCTGGCCCCGAACAATTGGTTGGACTACCAGGCACCATTGGCGGAGCACTCCACAACAACACAGACGCACACGGCGTAGACATTGGAAGCTGGGTTGAATCTGCCGAAGTTCTGACCCGCGCGGGTGAACGCATTACACGGGAAAAGGATTCCCTCTCCTTTTCCTACCGGCAAAGCAGCCTTAGCGAATTGGTAATCCTAAAAGCGGAATTCGTCCTTGAGAGAGAGCCTGCGGAAAATCTCACGAAGGCAATGCAAAAACTTTGGATCGTAAGACGGTCCCAACAGCCTAGCTCGGAGTTACAAGCAGCCTACATGTTCAAAGATTTAGGTGGGGAACAGGCTGGGGATTTAATCGAGCGAGCTGGCCTGAAAGGAACGCGGGCAGGCAAGGTGGAACTATTAGATTCCGACCCGAATTTCTTCGTTGCTGAATCCGGAGCGACGAGCGAAGACGTTCTCAGCCTGCTGAAGACCGTGCAGACCCAAGTTTCCGAACGACTTGAGCAAACTTTAGAGCCCGCCATTCAAATTTGGTAGCGAATTTGCTGACATCGCCGGTTCTATGACTTTTCGTGATCCGGTCAAAGTTTTAACGCTGAAAACTCGATTTTTACAGAAGATCCATCCCTCATTCGATGGAACTTCATTTTCGGGAGAGCGTTATGCCAAAACACAACAAGGACATTCTCGATAGACTTTTAGCGGGAATTTCAATTCGCGGTACACTCGTTCACCCGACGACGCTGTTCGTTTTTGCGACCACAATTTTGATTGGCAGCGC
Organism: Mariniblastus sp.; assembly: GCA_029251085.1. Classification (GTDB taxonomy): domain Bacteria; phylum Planctomycetota; class Planctomycetia; order Pirellulales; family Pirellulaceae; genus Mariniblastus. The sequence continues at coordinate 112,793 of JAQXDZ010000023.1, read as the reverse complement.
AATATTCCTTTGGGAACGACACCAAGAGACGATTGTCAACCTCGACGAATTCAGTCTGACCCAAGAAAAAATCCTTCTGACACCGCAGCCTCATTGGTCCGAACTGGATCTCAGAAAAATGGTCTTGGATCAATCCAACGGAGAAGAAGCATCAATTCTTGACACCGAACTGGTGCCACGAACCGCAGGAATCATGAAACAAGTCGGCTTTGTTGAACAGATTAACAGTATTGAAAAGTCGAAAGCCGGGCTTAACATCGACGTAATCTACCGCGAACCAGTCGCTTTGGTTGAACTTAGCGCTGTCACCATGAAAAACAAGTGGCCCAACGGCCAGATCGATCGAACCGTATTGTTACCAGTAGACCGCAATGGCGTTCTCATGCCTGAATCTATCGGCGACAATTTAAACCTGCCGTGGATTGCTGTACTTTTTCCATCGCAGTTCGAAGCAACTTGGGAGCAATGGCCAGACGAACGGATTCACGATGCCGCAGCGATCAGCTCTGCTTTTAAACGCCCGCTTAGTGAACTCGGGATTCAAAGAATAACAACCAATCAGGTTGATTCGACTGACTCAACTCTCAGTTCGAAACCTTTCGAACTGTACTCTGGCTCCGGAACACGAATCGTGTGGGGCAACGCCCCAGGCAAGGAAGCAGAATCCGAGGTCGACGCACTTAAGAAGATCCGAGCGATCGAGGCTGTCGTTGACCAATATGGTCCACTGAACGAAGTTGACCTTGGCAGAATCGATGTTCGCTCGGGTAAAGCGATTTCGACCGGAGTGTCAAAAACAGCAAGTCAAGCGAACGAACCAAAGCTGGAACTTAAATAACGATTGGCCCCGGCAAACAAGTCACGGGCCCGCCAATCGACTGATAGAAACAAGACGTCAGAATAACTAGCCAAGGAATTAGGCAATTAAGACTGAGTCGGTGTTAAACTGATTTCTGTGGCGATGAGTTGTCAACGATATCAACTTCGACATCGGACTGCTCCTGCTCAAGCTTCAACTTGAGTTCTTCTCGAACTACCGGCATCTCGCTCGGGGCTTCAATCCCGAGGCGAACACCTCCGCCTGTGATCCGGACGACAGTTATGGAAATGTCCTCCCCAATCCAAATGCGCTCGCCAACCTTGCGACTAAGCACTAACATTATCGATTCCTTTGATAAACGTGATTCCTATAACTCGGGCTCCAAGCCGTAACGCTTTAAAATTTCTCCAAACGGGTCTTGACAAGCCTCGTTAATTATTCGTGAGAATACCGTCTTGTAAAAAAAGTGCAACCGTTGAACCCTTGATTCATTGGAAATCCCCAAATTTCGCACCCCCAGGGCAACCCAGATTGCCCATCTACCCACGTGCAGGCCGAGCCGCGAGCGGAATTGGCTCATCTATTTGTTAAAAATATCTCTCTAGTGACGCCCGAGGCCGCATCGTGGATGTGTTAAACGTTGCCGGATTGGAGTAGGCGTTTATTGAACTCGCGCGTCGAGGCGAACGGGTTGGTTAGGCTTCCCCACCGCTTCTACAAGCAGAAGGGAATCATTCCCGCTTACCATGGGGTGACATTTCGACGTCGACGTTTCCAGCACAACCGATCTATGACCTCGTCCACTTTTGCAATTCTTCCACCACGTTTGGCTTAGAATCGGACGGCTCAAAACCAAAGTAATGCGCCTCTAGATTTGTAATGGTGTCCGCCAATTCGATTTTACGATCGGCGCTGATACCATCCGAGTCGTAAATATCTTGCAACAATGAAATGGCGGCAAAAGGTGACATGTTCTCGCTAAGCACAGCCTCATGTTTTTCCTGAGAGGCAGGCGTTCGTCTCCAGTAGCCGATGACGCCCACTAAAATGGCAACGCCAAACGAAAGGATTCCAATCACAGCCCAGACCGTCTTCGCAGAACTACGTTCTCCATAGCTTGCATTTAAATTAATGGTAGCTTCCGCGACAGCAAGATCAGCGTCGTCGTACCGCTGATAAATAAACTCTTCAACTTCTACGTTAGCCTGTGGAAATTTGAAGCTGGACGGTTTTTCAGCGAGCCCGGGCTTTGCCTCGAGTGAGACCAACCAAGACCTGTCAGAATTAATGGTGGGTTTCCGCGACGTGGGATCAAATTGAGACACTGAAACTCCATTGTCCTGTATTTCAGAAACTTCAAAATCAACAGGGGCGATGGAAACGATCGATTCTAAATCGGGAACCAGGCCTTGAGCGCTCGCTTTGATTTCCAAAACTAACTTCCCTTCCTCCGCTTGCCGTTCGTCTAGAATTTGCGTAACAACCAATTTATCATTTGGCCGCGGCAACGCGGAAGCAGATTCCACGGGAAGAACGGCGGACTCAACAGGCAAAATCGCGTAGCCGGAAGTATCTAAAAAATCTAAATCTAAATGGGCCGGTGGAACTTTATCGACTTGCGGCCCCCTCGACTTCAACAAGATGTAGGCATAGGGCGTAACACGCCACCCAGGCTTATTACTTGGAATCGACTGAACATCCGGCTTTTGAAAAGTTACGGACATCACTTCAAACTGTTCAGAAAACGTTTCTCGCACTGACTCCTCAAATTTATCGCGATAATCATTTGTTGGTCGACCGTAGTTATACGAGAACGCGACGCTGCTATTTTGATTTTGCAGATACCTTCCAAACCCACCCGACTCTCGCTCAATTTCCTTGGTGTGCACGAGGTCGACGTAGACACCGAACGGCTGCTCAAAGCCAACTCTCGCATCTCCGTCAATTCGTGTTTCAAGGCGAATTTCGTTAACAAGGTCCTTATAGTACTCATGGACTTTAATCGCCTCGCTTGCCTGTTTGTGATCTCCCACAATCAAAAGTCCCAGATCTAGATATTTGTGTTTGAGTTGGGGTTTTACGCTACTCATTCGATTGAAAAGCGAATTCGCAAACTGAGCCATATGGAACTCAGAAGCTGCCGAGGGGAGAGATAAAATGGCTTTACGAATCAGCTCCGCCTGCGAAGGATCGGTACGATTCTTATTTTCAATTAATCCTAAATCACAAGCTCCCAGACTCGCATAAAACCACGACGTGAACGGCGAATATCTGACGTACTCGCTCGGTTCCATCAGTCCAACTTCGCTCGCATACCTTTCGGCAGAAGTTTGAAAAAATGCCATTGCTTCTTTTCTGCGCGGTGAGAACTCGGAACTATTTTTAATCCCGGCACGATAATTATTTTCGTCATGCAACAATTCCGCCTGTGTTCTAATCAACTGCCAAGAATCAGGCTCACGGGCAATCGCATTCTCAACCAATTTCTGAGCTAACCGATAGCCATCGACAACTTCTTTTTCGATTTCCTTCTTTTTACGTTTTGTCTTTTTATCTTTTTGTACTTTTGCGTCTCGCCACATCCCAGCAAGATTGGTTCGCATCGAAGACGCAAGAACGGCAATCGTTTCAGAATCGATCTCTCCAACAGGCCCAAATACCTTTTCAATTTCATCAAGCTCGTACACCTCTGCGGTACTGTGACATGACACGAACGCATTCACCACCAACTTCTCATCCAGCTTGTTTTGAATCAGCTTATTCAATCGGACAACGAGCCCCGCTAACTCTTCAAGATTTCGATTTTGCTTCGACCGCGTTAATGGAATCGATTCCGCACGACTTTCAAACCCATACATAAACATGTAACTGTTGGTACGACGGCGATCACTGTTAGGGTTGTGATTGCGAGTCCATACAGAAATGTATTCGTTAACTAACGACTCAGCCTTCTCAGGATGATCTTTTGCCAGCTTTTCAATGTATGGCAGCGCAAGATTTTCTTCAGAAACCTTGAGATACAACTGGGCAAGAACGGAGTCGAATTTAGGACGTAAAGTTGGCCCAACCAAAGCCAACCATTCCTCAGACGGCCGGATTTCCAACAGGTCTCCGGTTCCAATAGCTGACAATCGTAAACTCCTCGACCGGGAATTGGACATTCCAATGTTACTATAGAAAATATTGCCATACTGATCTCGCTGCATCGTTGGTCCCATCGATGATGAGTTGTCATCTGAGTAAGAGATCTCTGCTTCTCGTAACCAATTCACAGCCAGCAGCTCCAGCAACGTTTTCCACTCAGCAGCTTGCTCGCGGGAGGCAAGAAATAGAGCTTTGACTGCCTCATCCTGTAATTTCAGTCGATTCAAACGAGTCGCGGGATTCCGCGGGCTTGTTTTCAGTGACAGTGACGTATCGACTCCGATTGCTCCCAGAACTTCCATCCCGACTTCCGGTTTAGCAACGAAACTGTCATTAAGCCATTTATCACCTAACTCGGCTTTCACTTGAGAAGATAATTCGACGGCCCGCCCCAAAGCCGCATTGCGCTCAGTTTCGTTGACATCCTCAGCGGCCAGGATTGCCTGGGTCACATTCCAGGCACCTTCCAAATACTCCGTTTTCTTTTCTTTTGAATAAAGGGCAAGTTGGTATTTAGAAAGTAAATTGAGCGCTTCGTGATCGTTATTTGACATCGCTGTAGCAAGCTCGGGCAAAAAATCACCAACTTCCATCGCCAGCCCCGCACTAAACAAAAGTTTCGCACACTGCCGTTTAGTAAATACAACCGGTTGTTTATCCAATTCCAACTTTAGACGAGCAACTAGGTCTTCCGACATATTGCCCCTCGCAATCGTTGCTCGAAAAGCCGACGCGAAAAAATTTAAATACTCATCGGGGAGCCCCGTATCACTTTCTGCATCAGGTTTCTTGGGGGCAATCGCAGCAATTGAAAACAAGTCATCAAACGTGAGGTACTGAGGTTGTAAGGCTCTGGGATCCACCTGCGACCGAGCAGCGTTCCCACCCTGAAAGGTCAAGGCATTGGAATTCGAAGCGGAAGTTAGAATTTGACGATACACCACTTTGGCATTTTCAAACGGAATCTTAGAGAGAAAGGATCCTACTTCCGCCCATTTCCCGAGGGTAAAATCATTCTCAAGCTGCTTCACCGCCAATTTGAATCGAGCGTCACTCGAGAGAAATGCAAGTCGAGGTGCAGGAGGCATGTCCAGATCAGCACTTCCGTTCGCATCCTTGTACCAAGTTTCAAGAATGTTAGAAGGCAGGCGATTCAATTTCAATTTCGCGAGCAATTTTAGACGGTTTTTATTATCGCTTTTGGATTTCGCTTCGCCTGCAACTCCACCAGCCTCAGCGGCAGAAACCCGCTCATCCGCTGGCGGCAAAACCTGCGGAAAGGAAGATTCCGGTCCACTGATGTTTAACCTCGCCCCGCCTATTGTTGTTGGCACTTTCATTGCCGGTATCAGCCGGACGGCAGGCTTAGTCTGAGCACCCAAAAATGAATTTGCCGGCAGCGCAACGATAAGGAGCGTCAAAACAAGCGTCGTATTCACGAGCCAATGATTTTTTGTAAGCATGGATTTCTTCGCGTATTAGCCTGATAAACTCAATGGTCGACCTCTGAGCTAAAGCCAACCCGACTAGTTTCCATTCTAACTCAATAAACGCCAAAAGCCTAACCGCTGAGAGTGATTTACCAAACATCGCACGGATTTTGACAATTGAAATTGAAACAGAGTCTACCCAACTCGGCGAGATCATCTATTAAAAAATGATACCACTAACGCGAAAACAAAAAAAATACCATGCAAACGATTGCACGGTATTTGATTTTTGAAATTGCAGCTAACACAACGTTCTAACTGTTACAACGTTCTAACTGCCGGATCCATCAGCAGGGATTCCTGCACTTGCTCCACGAGCATCTTTTTTCTTTTTACTAGGCTGACCAACGCGACCGCGTTTGGAAGATGAATTTCAGCCAGCTCATTGGCTCGGCAGAGGCAACCCCTGCAATTCGCCAATATCCATTCGCGCTAACTTGACAGAAGACTCAAGGTCTGATTTCCGCTTTAAAATAGCTTCGGTATCCAAGCCGTTTTCCGACTGCTCAGCGAGCAATCGATAAATTTGTTGAGAAGACGTAATCTCCGGCTCCCAGGCTTCCTGCGGGCGGCCTTCCAGCCTCATCAACCAAGTGATGTAAAACTGAGAGTTTGCCAATGCGACTCGAGATTCGCTCAACGTTTCAGGATCACTATCAGGATCGTCCATCAATTCCTGAACCAGCACTTTCAGATCTTCATTTGCTTGAGGCAAACCACTGTTGTGAATCTCGCACTTGGCAAGTTCGAGTCGAGTTTTTCGTTGAACCGCAAGGTCATCCTCAGGCAGTAGATCGAGGGCTTCCTTGTAATTTTCAATCGCCTTGGGCCACTGTTCTTCAGCTACCCATGTATCGGCTTGGGACAACAACTGAGCCGCGCGATCACTCTTCAGATCACCCTGCCCCGGTCCCAAATGGTAGGCGAGCGCACCTACCGGGATTAACATCCATACAACAAACAATAATGTTCTCATTCGTTTCCTCTGAATCTTTGCAGTGTGCTTGATTCGACCGGTTTCAAACCCAGCCTGTTCTTAATCGTACACCAAAAATGCTAAAATGCGAAATCACACAATTTAAGTCGAATTTTGACCGCTGGTGGTGAAGATCTCTATTTATTCTCACCCAGGGTAAACCCCGCCAGATGGGTACTGAAGCCAGCGATTCAGATGCAGATTCACAAAAACAAAGGTTTTACCACGGCGTCTGCATTTGACTGATCAGGTCTCTCGCGGTCTGCTCAATGATTCGCTGCTGTGCGGTTGCCATCGACTGACCTCCCTCAGGAATGAACTCAGCATCTCGGGAAATAATCACGCTCTGCAACTGCATTAACGGCACTCCAGCCCGGTCAACCCAGTCTACCTCAACCCGCCAGTCGACTCTCAGTGTCCTGGGCTCGTCATAAAAGTTTTCTGCAACGGCACGTTTATTGTCAGCGATAATGCGCCCGCGAACAAAACTATCAGCAATTTGAGGGTCTGTAATTACCAACGGGGTATTCAGTTCAATATCCTTAATCACTGCTTCGGTCAGTCGCTGGCCAAGATACCGCCGAGCAGAATCTGATTCGAAAATCATCACATGAACGGTACGAATATCACTCCGATACAAATACTGATTACCGAGGTGGTAACTCGCACAGCCGGCAAACGAAAAACCGGCAGTCACAAAAACCAATCCTAACAACATTCGACGAACTACGGTTCTCTTCCGATTACCGATTATGTTGTTCTGAGGGCATTTCATTCGTATACCTGACATCCGTTTTTCACTTCCAACTCTTTGAATCTCTATAATTCAGTCGGCCATTGCCGCAAATTCGCAAACCAATGAGACTTAACCCATCACCATTGCAATCGTCACATGGGCTTTTATTTAAAGATCGTTTCGTTATCGCCGTTGTTGATCAAAGGTTTTGCCGCTTCCGGATTTGGGAAAAGATTAACAATCCATGGCAGAGGTTGATTAGGATTGGGAGGGAGTTCAGCTACACGTTCAATCTCTTTATTGATTTCCTCTACCACTTCCTGATTTCGATAACGATTAGCAATCTTTTCCAGATATTGCTTGTAGGCTCGGTTGTGCCCACGCTTCTTGTAAAACATTGCGTCTGACAAATCGCGTTCTGCCGTTTGTTTCTGAATTTTCGCTGCCTGTTCCTCAAGATAGGCCAATTCTTTTTCGGATTCTTGCGGGAAAACTCGGACGATGTTTTTTAGTAATTCCTCCGCCTTAAGCAGCGGATTGTCGTCGTACTCTTTTCCTTGATACGCCTGCAACCAAGCTTCGAGTTCCAACATGTGTGCTGCAAATTGATGTTTGCTGCCCGGATAGTTTTTCCTCAAGTCCTCAAACGCATCTGCGGCATCCAGATAGTCACCGCTTTTCAAAAACGATTTCCCAAGTGCAAATGCTGCGTCATCCGCAAATTGGCCCGTCGGATCGTCGATCCGAATTCGGTTCAATACGCGTCGCCCCTCATTCGCCAATCCAACCTTCGGCCGCTTCGCATCTATCAAATTAGGTAATGTCGTCGCATCGGCAAGCTCCAGCCAGTAAACAGCAATCGAATAGCGACGCAATTCGGCTTGATCGATGTGGCGAGTTCCACCGTACGCCGCAATCAGCTTTTCAAATTCTCGATTGGCCTGCACATAACGATCCGAAAAGAAATAAGATTCGCCGGCAAAATAAAACGAGTCTTCCTCTATTTCAGTATCTGCTCCGGTTGAAGCAGCTAAGCGGAACAACCTTGCCGCCTCGGAGAAATCTTCCTGATACGAGGTTCCATCGGGATCAGCATCCATTTTTGCGATCGCTGAGTTATAAAGCGTCTTCGCCTCTCGAAAATATTTCCGGGACATTTCAGGATCTGCCCCGCCCATTCGAGCTTCAATCGTGGTCAAGATCTGGCTGGGCGAGAGATCATCCAGCACAATTCGATCTGAATTCCTAGCGCCCAGGGGGTCAAGAATTTCGTCCGCCCCAGGCTTAAACCTATCCTCTTGTTCTTTTTCGTAAGCCGATTCTTTATCACTGGACAAGAGCGAGGACATACTGCCAGACTGAAATACTTTGCAACCTGAAACTGAAAATGTCAGTAAGCTGCAAGTCAATAATAAAAACCACAATCTCATGCCCGACTTCCTTGTCGACGTGAAAACGTCAAATTTATAAATTTCCCAAAAACTTGTAGAGCTTCGGTTGAAACCCCAGCAAGTGAGTGATGTACTTGTGAATCAAACGCCTTACTTCTTTCAAACAACGATCTGCATCCGTGCCTGTCGCGTCTGCCTCTAACAACTCTGTATTGTCCGGATCGGGACTCTGACCTGTCCCCCCCGAAAAAGAATCTCGTCCATCCAATTCTTTTTGTGAATTTTGATTCTCTCCGACATTTAATAATTCCTGACGCTGACCGTTCCAGTTATCTGAATTTCGCGATTGCTCCCCAATTTGACCGCCGACAATCTCGAGTAAAAACTGCAACCCCTCCGGGCTTAGACTAACGATGTTGGACTCACTACCCCGGCAAGCACCACACAAAATGCCGCCGGCGTTTAAACCAAAACTTACCCTCGCAATCGTAGTTTTTTCGCGTCCACAGCTAACGCATTTTGTAAGCATCGGAAGATGCCCAAGAATGCCAAGCATTTTCAATTCATAATTTAATAACGCTAAACCAACCTCTTCTTCCGTAATCTCAGTCGAATCAATTTGCTTGATCACCTGAGCCGATAGTTCAAACAGCTCAGGATGAGGATCGCCGTCATCCGTCAAGGAATTCAGCAATTCAATAATGTAATAACCGGCGTATAAACGATCTAAACTCCGAGTTGCACTTCGAAATCGCCGCTCTAATTTCGCCTCCGTCAACAAGCCCATTGCATCCGAGTTTTTGTTGAGGAACACTATTCGACACAACGCTAAGACGTCAAGAGCAGCCTCAAACGGACTTTTAGGCCGCCTAGCACCTTTGGCCATGGTCGTTACCTTGCCAAAATCGCGAGTGAACAAAGTGACGATGCAACTGGTTTCACTAAATGGAATTACCCGCAGCACAATTCCCGTGGTTTTTTCTGACGCCATATCAACTCAGTGCCCGGATTTACGGAATTTCTCTGCCAAAGTTCAACAAATGTACCACAAACCAAGCTCTTCTTAAGCGATCACCATTAATCCAACCAACTCGCCTGCTAGCATTCTCCTCGCGGATTTCCACCGCGCCCCGGCTTACCTCACGGCGGGGTGTTGCCAAATTGCTTGGGTTACTTAATCTATCTGCTCGGATTTCTTAGAGCCTCATGCGTGATCTTGCGTCCCCCTCGGACTGGGGAATTGCTCGCTAATTAACTTTGAGGCCCAAACTGCTTTCTCTCTGCCGGCTGGATTTACGCAAATAGACGACAATTCTCGACAACTTGGCAAGACTTTCTCAATCGTTGACTCGTCCTCGAATCTGCGTCCGATGATGCGCATGGCGATCCCAGCCCTCGCCGAAGAAACCCTTGTCTTAATGGTAACCTGGACGGATTGGCTGCTTGCGAGTCGGTATTTTGCAGAAGACGGAGATGCAACCAAAGCTGCAATGGGTTTGATGGCCTACCTGATGTGGTTAATTCCAAGCATGTTCTCAGTTGTCGCGATTGGCGCAACGGCATTGATCGCCCGCTGGGTTGGTGCTGGAGATTTTGAGGCAGCAAAAAAAGTAGCGAACCAAGCGTATCTAGTAGCAAGTATCGTCTCTCTCTCCCTGATGGTGCTTACGGCTTTCTTCGGCCAACAATTTATTGCGTTGATGCAGCTCAAAGGTGACTCGGCAGACTTTGCAATCCGCTACCTCAACATCGTCACTCCCTTGATTCCACTAATCATGTGTTCCCAAATCGGTGCTGCCTGCCTACGTGGCGCTGGCGACACGACCACCGGTTTCTTGGTCAAAATCGTCGTCGTGATCGTCAATATTCTTGTCAGTACTTTGCTCGTCACTGGCTGGGGCGTATTTCCTCAGTTCGGCTGGGAGGGAATCGCAATTGGAACTGCAACCGGATATGCCGTGGGCGGTTCAATCATTCTCGGGACCTTGATTGTCGGACGAGCTGGTTTGCAACTTCGTTTCAAGTCGCTCAAACCGGATTGGAACATTCTTTCGAAGATGTTTCGAATTGGCCTACCGGGTGGATTTGATATCGGCACCCTTCTGTTCAGCCAATTGCTATTTCTTGGCCTCATCAATAGCCTCGGCAAAGCATCCGCAGCCGCCCACGGTTTGGCGGTTCAGATCGAAGCGTGTGCGTTCTTACCCGGAGCCGCTTTTCAAATCGCCGCCGCCACGATGGCAGGCCAGTTTCTTGGCGCAAAATCACCAGACCGGGCAACGAAGAGCGTGCTGCTCTGCCTCTATATCGGCGGTGCGATCATGTGCTTTGGCGGCATCTGCATGTACTTTTTCGGAATTCAAATCGCAACTTTTTTCACCGGTGACTCCTCCGACCCAACCACCATCAGTGTTGCCTCTCTACTTAAAATCGTCGCGTTTGCCTTACCAAGCCTCGCCGTCGTCATGGTTCTCACTGGAGGCTTTCGAGGGGCTGGCGATACTTTTTGGCCATTTATCTTTACGGCCGTCGGCTTCTTTTTAATCAGAATTCCCCTGGCGATCTTTCTCGCCTTCGGGCTTTTCGAAATCCCCTACACTGGAATTACAATTCAGGGGCTCGACTGGGGCGTAGCAGGAGCCTGGTATGCCATGGTGGCTGACCTAATCGTTCGTAGCGTATTGGTCAGTTTTCGATTTGGAAGCGGACGCTGGCGAGATATTAAAATATAAATTCGTTGCCCACCAGCCTTTGAGTAAACCAGATCGTTTTACTTTCAAGCCAAATTTACAAATTTGCGTTCAAACTCTTGAACAACTGGACGGCTCGGCAGGTGGTGATTTACGTGAGGTCGTTTTTCGATTAGCCATTTCTGGGCTGCTTCCGCACTAATTTGCTTTGATTTCATCAGCCAACAAATAGCGACCGTCGCGCTTCTTCCGCGTCCCGCTTTGCAGTGAATATACACCGTCTTTCCAGCATCGACGTTCTCTTGAATAAAATTCACCGCTCTGTTCACATCCTCGAACGAGGGATGGGTGAAGTCGATCGTGGGCATCCTCATCTGCTCGATGCCAAATTTGTCATACTCTTTCTGTGGACCTGCATATTCTTCACAAGTGTTTACCACAGCCTGCACTCCTTCGGACGCAAGCTCAGAAACATCTTTGGAAAATGGAAAAGCTCCCAAAACGACATGATCGTCAATCCGATCTCGCCAATTACGTAGCTTCAGCCAACGTCCGAGCACGACATTCCACAGAAGCGTCGGGTAAAAGATCAATCTCGCTTTGATCCAATTGAAAGCCTGCATTCGAACCGTCCATAAAAAACAACTTTTGACAGAGTCTAATATAGCTTTATTTTCCGCGGTTCCCCAGCGGAGGCGATGGTAGCCCGAGCATTACCAACCCTGACAATGCGAATTAGGTTCGCCATCGATCCGCGACTAACGCCAATCCAGGCAAAGGTACTGCCCCAACTTAATTGGCCAGAATCGATTCGGCTCTTTCGATGAACGAGGTGGGCGTAACAGCTTTCAGGTCAATTTTACCTAAGACTTCGCCATCTGGATTCATTAAAAGCATGGTTGGGTATTCTGAAATCTGATACCGCGTTTTCAAGGCTTCATTTTGAGCCTTAATGTCTGCTAATTGCTTAGTATTTTTCGGGTAATCTAATTCCAACAAGACCGCATTATTTCCAGCCCAATCCATGAACTCATCCGAGTCCAAAACATTTCTCTTTAGCTGTTTGCAGGGACGGCACCAATCGCTTCCTGTAAAGCCCACCATCATAGGCATTTCTTTTTCAGCCGCGATTCCTTGAGCTGTTTCGTAGGATTCATGCCAAATCGTCAACGGAGCGTAATCAGAATCTGAAATTGTTTCTTCGATCGTCGCACCGTCAGTCGACTTCCAAATTGACAAACTTCGCAGTGAGGCTGAATTGCATCCAGCAAGACACACAAAACCCAATAAAACTAAGGGCAGCATCCTCGAAAAAGATACGGTGCTTAACCTATTCGTCATTTCCATCGGTTCCTAATTCATTACTCAAATGTGGAAGGTCGAGGGACAATACAGAATTCGTGAATTGGACTCCATTCCAATTCTTTCGCCGCAGATTGCACGCGGTCGAATGGAAGAAATTCAGGTCAAATATGATCCGAAAACTGCTAAAAAATCTACTTTCTCCGCCTATTTGTACCGCCTGCTGTCAACCAAAAATCAGCGTGTCGAGCACCGCAGACTTCACAGTGCGGCAATCAACACAACGTGAATTGTAATCGGTAGGCGACCGAGAAACCGAATTTCGCCGGTCAGTCAGTCAACCGACCGGGCGGCCCCCAAACACCCCTTAATCAAGATTCCGGCAGCGTGGTTGACTTCAGCTGCCTGAAGATTACTTTGGTCGCATGTCAAACAAAAAACTAAGTCCAGAGATTCAAGCGATCCTGAGCGCTTCGGATGCAAGTCTTCACGCTACCACCATCTCACTGGTGCAAACATTTTTAGTTGACCATCCCGACAGTGTTCGAGCGTGGATCGATCTTGGACGAGCGTTCGCTCAGGTTTTTCGTTTTGATGAGGCAGAGCAAGCCTTCAACAAGGTTGTCGAGCTGTCTGATGAAAATTCCGCGGCCGCAATTTTTGGCGAAATTGGAAACCTCTACCGCGCTCGTGGTAAATTCGATCAGGCCGCGCAATGGTATGAGAAACAAATCTCGGCTGACCCAGAGGATGCCCTCGGCTATCTCTACCTCGGAAATCTTCACTTGCGTCAAGGGAATTTCACCTCTGCAGAAACAGTTTTTCGAAAAGCGTTGGATTGCAAAGTAGCCTGCTTTGATGAGATACACTATTCGCTTGGACTGGTTTACCGTTCCCTTGAAAACTACGTCGATGCAGCCTCTCAATTCAATCAGGCGATTGAATTAAACGATCGTCACAACGAAGCCAAGGTCGCGTTGAAAGACGTCAAGCAGCTTAGGTAACGACGAACCAAGTTTATTCAGTTTTAATAGAAACTAGTTCAATACGATTTAGCTGACTCAATACGATTTAGCTAACGCAGTATTATGCTACGTCTCTACCATAGAGACAAAAATGTACAGCGCCTTCAATGCAAAGTTCAAAACATGGCTGAGCCACAACACATCCCTCTCGAAGACCAGCGATCCTACTCCATTGAAGAAACAGTCGAACGCTCTCGCAACTTTTATCAAGAAATTAAGCGACGGCGCACCGTCAGAGATTTTTCGGATCGACCGATCCCGCGAGAGGTGATCGAAAACTGCATTCTCGCTGCCGGCACTGCCCCCAACGGTGCTAATCTACAACCCTGGCATTTCTCCGTTGTTGAAAACCCTGACGTCAAAACAGCGATTCGAAAGGCAGCCGAACAGGAAGAAGAAGCATTTTACAACGGCAAAGCCCCTCAAGCGTGGCTGGATGCCCTGGCTCCACTAGGCACAGACTCGAGCAAACCGTTTCTGGAAATAGCGCCGTTCCTGATCGTCATTTTTTCTAAATCGCATGAGCAACGAGACGATGGTTCGACCGTAAAAAATTACTATGCCAATGAGTCAACTGGGATTGCGACTGGATTCTTGATCGCAGCCCTTCACGATGCAGGACTTGCCACACTGACGCACACTCCCTCACCCATGAAGTTTTTAAATAAAATACTTCACCGGCCGTCGCATGAGCGTCCGTTCGTACTCCTCGTCGTCGGCTATCCCACCGAAGACGCAGTCGTACCAGCCATTTCCAAGAAGAGCCTTGAGGAAATCTCGGACTTCATAGATTAGCTTACGAGGCTCGGGATCAACGAGGTCGACGCAACCTACCGACGATCGCTTGGCTGCGGTTCCAATTCAGCTACCTGTTGGTAGACGGGCAGATAACGGTAATAGACTTCAAGACTCAAGGTTGCGATCGCAGTCGAATAGACTCGCCCTCCGTATCCCCCCCACGTCCCGTTGGCAGGCCAGCTTCCAGCGTCAACTCCCTCACGGTTTTGAAGTCCCAACAAAGATCGTTTAAGCGCTTTATTCCATCGCTCCCAACCGCTCCCACCCGCCTGATACATGGCGAGTGTTCCGTAATACCAATAGTAGAGATTTACCTGTCTCTCGTTGGGAAGTTCAGTCTCCATTTGCCGTTGGGCCTCTTCCAGTGAATTTGGCCCAACCGACTTGTTGAGGATATAGCGGCAAAGGAGCGCTTCCGCAGTCATTGGCGTACTTGGCCCCTGCCCTGGGCGATAAGAAGCCAATCCTTGATGCTGCCCCGAACTGCATGAACCCAAAAATTCCTTCATTAAATTTATCGTATTATCGGGCACGAGAATCCCGCCCAATCGTGCGCTGTGAAGAGCGAGAACCTGCCATCCAAATTGGCTCATGTCTCCCGAATCACCGGGAGCATATCGCCAACCACCCTGTCGTCGGTTCTGAGCATTAATCGAATAACTGACGCCTTTTCTTACGGCCCCCGCGAGACGCTGATCTCCGGTCATCGCCAAAGCCTCGCTTAATGCTAACAGCGACATACTATGACAATACATTTTGGCAAATAACTTAGCATCGCCCGAAAGATCACCGTTTGGCTTTTGCTGCTTTACCAAAAACTCCAGGCCACGAAGAACCTCATCTCGGTATCGCCCCTCCAAGTGAGACTCCCCACCGGCAAGAAACGCAAGCGTCGCCAAAGCCGTGATACCATTGTCTGCATTCGATCCAGCACCGCCTCGATCCTCACCTAACACGCGGTCTTCGCGACCTCCTCCAGAATTTTCCGAACTCCAACTTCCGTTGGACTCTTGATGGTCAGCCAGCCACTGCAACCCAAGCTCAACTGCCCTCTCTGTTTCTACCGAACCACCACGCCGTTTTGCAATCTCACTGCGATTCTTTGACTTTCGCAATGTATAGGCCGCTGGCAATGGTAAACCGTCACCAAGCCGCCGAATATTTCCTTCTAGAACGACATTATTCGCTTGTCGGAAGCCAACGGGTAGATGCTGAGTCGGATGAGTTGGAACTTGCGGAGCAGCGGGGACTGATTCCGGTGCAGATAAAAACTGAGACCGCGAATCCACAAGGTCGCTCACGAATGGTGTAACACTTGATTGGTCGATATCCGCTGCGATCTTCTTTTCAATCTTTGCTGCAGAATCAACTCGATTTTCGACTGACTGCCGTTCGATGGTTCGATCGGTATCAAATGGCAACCCTGATCGGGCATCCTTAGCCTCACTCCCGCGGCGAGTAAATTCAATAGCCTTCGGCTCAATTTCCTTTTCAATACTTGGGGAACTCTCAACGAGCTCTTCTGGTTTTTTTAAAAAATCAACCCTTTCCCCCGCTACATCCTTGGCATTCATCGAAATGTCGGTTTTCTTGATGGGAATTTTCACGGGAGCTCGGTCAACCACTTCTCCCGAAAAATCCTCAGCATCAAGGTCTGGTCTTGCCAGCTCATCCTCGGTAGGCAGCGGTTGATCAACCGCGAATTGCTTCATGCTTTTGGAAAGCGATTTCGACGACTTCAAGATTTCCGATCCATCAATCGAATCCCCCGATTCTTCCGTCAAATTCACACGAAGCGGCGTCACTTCCCGCTCTGCCACGGCTGGCGGCTCAAGAATCAACCAGGTTCCCCATGCGTAGGCGAGCAATAAGATATGTGCAACAAAAGACAATATCACACATTTCCAAACTGGCCGTGAATGCCCCCATTTGGTCATTGCCAAGACGAGCAAAGAGACCGCAAGGATCCCTGAACCAATCAGCAAAAACCACTGCAAGTTTCCTACCGGCAATACGGAGGAAAGCAATTCTGGCCTGCTTGGTAAAAAATCCATCTTACTAAATCCAATATTTTCGATGAGGTCACTCAAGGAACTTGTCTTAATGTTGTCTACTCTTAAAAGTCATCACCGTGAGTCAACGTCTCACAACCGATCGAACTGAAATATTTAAATCAGAGATTCCAGCTTTCTGACAAGTCGCAAAAACACTCGCCACACTACCGTACTGGCTTGCTTCATCGCCCCGAATGACGACACCTAGTTTCTTGTATTGCTGCCGCGCAGAGACCAAATCTTTTTGCAACTGTCCCAACGAAACAAACTTTTTATCGAGAACAATTCGTCCGTCCGCGTGCACGTTAATGACTCGCTTTCTCGGAGCGGTTGTCAACGCAGCAACTCCACTCACCGCGGGCACTTGAATTGAAATATCCCGCTCCAAATCATTCAATTCACTGAACTTTGTGCCAACCATAAAAAATATGATCAACAAAAAAACAATATCTATCATCGGTGTCAAGTTGATAGAAGATTGGTCATCGGGCTGTGTTTTTAATGGCATCTCGCAATCTCCTTATTTAGGCAGCCTGCCTTGCAGGATCACGCTCAAGAATGGCCTCTGCAGAAATCAAATTAACCACCTTCATTCCCAGCTCATCAATTTCCATTACGTGCTTATCCACGCGACTGCAGAAAAAGATGTAGGCAATTAACGCCGGAATTGCGACCGAAAGCCCAGCCGCTGTCGTTAGCAACGCCTGACTGATTCCTGTTGCAATTAACGCCTTGGGATCCGTCGTGGCGGAACTGACCGTCGCAATCGAATCGAAAGCGTGAATCATACCGAGGACGGTGCCAAGCAAACCGAGGAGCGGGCAGACGGTCGCAACGCCATTGATCAATCGCAGATATCTTCTCAGATGGTTCGAAGAACGTTCGCCTTCATCCAACACCGATTGCTCAATCTCGACTGCAGATCTACCCCACTTGAGCACACCGGCCTTGAATACATTCGCCATCGGGCTTTTGTCTCGTTCGCAGAGCTGCAAAGCCATTTCACGATCAAGATCACCGTCTCTTAATTGCTCAAGAAAACGTTTGGTAAACGGCCCTGGAATAATTCTCCCCTTTCGGAGCCCAATCAGTCGCTCAAAAACGAATACAACCAGAATGAACGAACAGATTCCGATTGGGATCATCAGCGGGCCGCCACTCTTCACGATATCGGTTAACCGACGCGTCCCCGAAATAACCTGACTCGATGAGCCTGAATCGACGATCGCATCCGCTCGGCTATTCGAGTCAGCCACCTCAACAGCGGGTTCTGGCATTTCAAATCCGCTGCCAATCTCTTGGGCCGACAGATCGCCGCAGGAGGCAATCGCAAAAAGCGTCACAACGAGACTGACTCTTAAGAGTAAACCTCGCTGCAAAGATCTGGATCGTAATGTCATCTTTATCTCTCACTCTAGTTAAAACCAACGCATCGTCAGTAACACTCTTGGACTTCCGGAGTTCAAGGAACATCCGGCTCCGACCTCATTAACGGTCGCTAGTTGTTTTAGGTTGCTCAGCTACCTCAGCTTTATTTTGACCTGGCTTATCTTCCATCACGGCGAGTCGCTTTTTCGCATCAATCGAAAATTCTGACTCGGGAAATCCATCGACCAAACGCGTATACAATTTGACCGCGTGTCGCTTATTCCCTAACAATTCCTGACACTTACCCGCTTGCAACAATGCCGCCCCTCGCCAGTATCGATAGGCAAATAAAGAATCGACCTTATGGTAAGCACGCACTGCTTTTGCATATTCCTCTTGATGAAAGAATGTTTCACCAATACGCCACTGAGCCATCGCTGCGGTTTCTGTAGAGCCACAGACTTCCGAGGCAACAATGGCTTCGTAAATGGTACGAGCGTCCGACAAGCGGCCATCATCTTCTTGCTGCCGCCCAATTAAAAAATCAAATTCGTAAGCCATTTTGAATTCGGGAAAAGTTTCTTTTGATTGCTCAGCAAGTTCCCCAGCTTCTACCCAGCGGTCGAGGAACCCCAAACACTGAGCACGACGAAGAACCACCCAGGGCTGCAAACTTGATTGAATCGGTTGCCGGTTTGAATCCAAAGCGTCGAACTGCTTGAGTGATGCTTCATATTCCTTCTGTCGATAGAGCGACTCTGCCAACCAATACTGCGTTTTCGCGTAAGCAACTGGTTTGTCCCCAGCTTTTTTCAACTCCGACTCAACCAAGCGTATTGATTTAGTAAAGCTTACCCAATCCCCTTCGTTCAGGGTCAATTCTGCGTAAAGCGACATGACCTTGGACAGTAATTCATCCTGAATTTGATCTGCCACGACAAGCTTCGAAACCAGTTTCTGAGCAGAATCAAATTCACGTTTCTTAAAACAGGACAGTGCCACGCGATAGGCTGAATCTGACCAATACTTGCTACTGGGATGCTCGTTAGCGATTTCCTCGAAAGCGGCCTGCCCCTCGTCTACTCGTTCGAGATCGACAAGAATCCACGCCAGCAAATAAAGCGCTTCATCGTGTTCACTCGCCCCTTGCTCAGATTGCAAACAATGCTCGAGTAATGACTCGGCTTCTTCTAAGTTAGCGATCGTTCCTATTTGCTGTAGAGCATAAGCTTTGCGAAGCCGGGCAAGATCCCCCATGCTCGATTCGCTATGTTCACGGATCACCAAATCGTAAATCTTAGACGCCTCTTCAAACTCAAGATTATCTTCGCAGTATTTGCCCCGTGCCAGAGCCGCCTCGAGGCCAAACTTGCTATCGGGAAACTCGGTTAGCAACCGCTCAAATATGCGATTCGCCTCTTCTGTTTCCTCTGACTTCATCTTGAGCCAAGCCAGACCGGAAAGCCCACGGGCAATTGTCTCTGGCTCCATTCCGTCTTCGATCATTAATGCAAACCACCGTTCGGCGAACTCAACTTTTCCGGCTGAATATGACTTTTCAGCGACAAAAGCGAGTGTAGTTTCAAAAATTGCTTCGCCAGAGGATTGTTCCCGAAGCCTGTCCACCTCAACCTTTGCATCCTTCCACTGCCCATTCTCGACAAGGCAAATCGCCAATTCGGCCATCGCTCGATTAGGCTCCGCCCCGGTTTTTTCCACGGCAAGATATTTGCGATAGTGAGGAATTGCATCGGAGTAATTCCCCAGCCCGAAAAATGTCGTCGCACTTGCGATTTGGTACTTAGGAATCAAATCCTGCTGCATTCCATCCAGTGAAATTTTCGAAAGCTCGATATTCGAGAATTCAAATTCCTCCACTCCGAGGTGTGCCAATGCTTTGAGGTAATGCCAATTTGAATCACGAGCCGTGTTGCCCGAATAATCCTGCAAAAGATCCCGAAAGATGTTGATGGCGGTTTGATACTCTTCGGCGGAATAGTGAATGCGACCTTCCAATTCCAATACCTCAGGCATCAGTGGGCTGTCTTTGTAGGCATCGCAAAATGTATCAATCAGTCGAAGCGCGGACGCAGTATCCTTGCCCCTAACGTCGATTTCCAGCGATTGCCGAATTGCATCATCAGCAAGTTGATTCTGAGGATACCGATCCCAGATTTTCTTTAACCATTCCTTAGACAGGTCAGACTGGTTGAGGCGATCGGCGGCGATCGCACCATCAAACCAAATGGCGACCTGAACTCGCTCTTGGCATTCACTTTCAAAAACCTCTTTGAGCAGCACCAGGGCCTCAGAATACTCGCTTAACTCATTGTGACTTCTCGCAAGCCAATAAGTTGCCTCAACTCGAAATGGATCCGTTCCAGCCATTCGTATGGCTGTACGAAAACTCTGTTTCGCGGAATCAAATTCGCGTCTTCCCAAATAGATGATTCCCAATTGCAAATTACAATCAGCCAATAGGCCATCACAGTTTTGGGTAATCAGAAATTGATAAAACTTAACTGCGTCTTCCTCGTGCCCTAACACCTGGAGGGCTTTCGCCAAACCTAACCTGCAATTGTTCGACATCGCGCTTGCCGGGTAAATTTGCAACGCCGTTTCAAACGCTCGCTTAGCCAGTTGCGGCTCCTCTTTAATCAGGCGAATTTCACCTAGGTAGGCAAGCGCGTATTCGTTGAGATCGTGCTGGGCGTGGTTGAGAATAAAATCTTCGAGCGAACGAATAGCAACATCATAATTTGACAAACGATACGCGGACTCACCCAGTCGAAACGTCGCCCGTGACCGATAAACGTTATTTGGATACTCCTGAATGAAATTCTGGTACGCCCGGAAAGCACCCTGATAGTCTTGTTGCTTCATTAAAATTTCAGCAATGAAGAACTTGGCAGTCACAGCCTCTTCCGCTGCGGGATACTGGCGTATCAACTGACCAAAAGCCTCAATCGCTTCGTCCCAACTCTCCTGGGTATAGTGATTCGCAGCGATTGCGTAATCTACCTGAGCGGTTTGTGCGAAACCGACACCCGGTGAAGCGACAAATAATGCGATGCCAACAATCAGTTGCAAATAGATTCGCCAAGACGAATGCTGCTCAATTTTATCGTTCATAGTACGTTAGTCCGCACGAACGCAAGCGTTCGGCTATGGGTTGCGGAAACCAAACATCGTCCCTCCCTTGCAACGCTGGGGGAGACAATCTCTGGCATCTAGTGGATTGGAAACCAATTCAGACCGCGGGCGGCGCGGTCGTCCATCGTCTTCATCGACGCGGCTGTGAGCGGGACTAGACCGGATATTGATCGCTAGCATTAGCCGAACGCATCAGGACTGGTGAAGTCTTCCGATTTGAGAAGCAGGGTAATTTACAAACCGCATCCCTGCGCGCGGTTTTGGGGGACGCCCGAGAAAGGACGCCACTGCTGGCTAGTCCCAGACGGGACAACTCTCAAACAAAGAGTGCCCCAAGAGACTGCGAAAATTACTAATCGTAGGTGATTTCAAGTACTTTGAACTTGAGAGTGCCTTTGGGTACCTCAATGTCAGCAAGTTCACCCACTTTCTTCCCCAGCAAGCCCCGTCCAATCGGACTTGTGATCAAATATTTGCCAGCGTCGTAGTCTTCATCTCCGTCACCGACGAGCGTTATTTCCTCTTCGTCGTCGAGATCGACGTCCAATACCTTGACGGTCGCACCGAACGCAACCTGATCTTTGGGAATTTGGTTGGGATCAACAATCTGAGCGCGAGACAGCCTGGATTTCAATTCGGAAATCTTACGGTGGAGATGAGACTGATTTTCCCGCTGCGCGTGATACTCAGCATTCTCTTTCAGATCTCCCTCAGCGCGGGCTTCCGCAATTTTTTCAGCAATTGCAGGCATCTGCACGTTTTCCATCTCGTCAATTTCAGCCTTACGCTTGTTGTAGGCCTCTTGTGTCATGGGTACGCGTTCCACTTTGATCTCTCCTGCTCACTGCATCCAACTTGATACTGCCAAATAAAAAAAGATTACGACCTGTCTATCTTGGAGACACGTCGTAATTCTCCCCTAATTATGCAGCATTCCGACTAATTAAGCAACTAGCCGGATCAGCTGCGAATCTCGAAATAAAACATTCCCTGTAATGTTTGCAACCGCCAAAGAGCGTTCTAGCGCTTGAACGCAAAGTTTGCCGACACCGTAGACAACAAGCTCTAGGGAAGGCCAGCCATTACAATTCGAATTGAAACGTCTCGTTAAAGAGACGAACAAATCGTTGCCCAATCGTCTTAGAACCAACACGCACTTTGGCGCTACCGGTACTCCCTGGCAGGATTGTGCGCTCTGAATTGGCAAGCGGAACACTAACCCGATATTTTGTACTCACAGGAACTAAACGTCCTTCGCTATCGGATTCGGCAACAATACTACCACCATGTTTCCCGGATAACGACGGAGGCAACTCAACAAGCTCGCTAGGCGAGATCCGGTCAGTCGCTGAATGAAAAATGGTTCCGGGAATTTGATTCAAACATAACTCAACCTGCTGCTGCTGTTGAATAAATTCGATCTCTGATTGATCGACAACCAAAACAGCTTCCATTTTCCCCAAGTCCGGCACAACCTGTCCAACAAAAGTTCCGGACTTGAGATACGCTCCAATATTTTTCTGATCCAGAGGCGTGCCGTTCCAGTTGCCGAGTGTCTCCCGATCATCATCCTGTGCCCGCACCCTTTGCGGAGCGATTAGAAAACCAGAAATTGGAGCTCGAATCGACAACCTTTCCCGATCCATCAGCTTCCGCTCATAACTTGCATTAGAAGCCTGAACTGCAACCTCCGCGGACTGCCGGCCTTGGGAAAATGCCGCGTTCAATGCTTCCGATTGCCGGATATTTTCCAAGCGAACATACGAGGTGGCGAGGTGCGTTTGCATACCAGCCAATTGCACGTCGAGCTGTTTACTGGTTAGTTCTATTAGTCTCTGGCCTTCTTGAACATAAACATTCGCTTCGACATCTACCTCGCTGAGAATCCCCTCAACGTCGACATAAATATTCCTCGCGTTCTGAGGTTGAACGTAGAACTTGCAGTGAACGTAATGCGGCAAAGGAAATGCGAGCACACCCAGCAAGAGAACTCCAAACCCAACCGCCGAGGTAATTACGTTTGCTCGTTTGATCACGCCTAATCTCCCGGGAACCACAAAGAAACGAAAAAGATTAACCAGCGGCATACCCACTAACCCATAGATTGCCGAAAGGGCAATTAACTGTCCAACCAACTTAAATCCATACGGCTCAAGCAAGCGATAAACAAACCAGAAAATCGAAAATGTAATCAGCCATCGATACAACGCGGCCGCGACACTGTAAACGGCGAAAAACCATTTCTTACGGGCAGGTAAAAATGGATCCGGCCGCGTTTCCATCCCTAAAAACATGGATCCGCAGGCACGTTGCAAAATAGCAGTCGCCTTAGCGCGGAGATTGGGAATCTCTATTAGATCAGAAAGGACATAATAGCCATCGTATCGAAGTAGGGGATTCGCATTAAACAAAACCGTACTTACTGAGCAAATAAAAATAACATTGAGCGCGAGTTGATTTACCAAACCAGGCTGACTGAACCACCAGACAAATACCGCAATCGATGCCAAAATGAATTCAACATAAATCCCAGCGGCCGCGATCATGGCCCGCTTCCACTTATTGGTAAGCAGCCAGGAATCGCTTACGTTCACGTAAAGACAGGGAGTCAACACCAGGAGCATCACCCCCATCTCATGGCACTCTCCCCCGTACCGCTTACAAGCTAACCCATGTCCAAACTCGTGAAAAACTTTCGTAACGGCTAACACCAGTGCCAACCAGAACCAATTACTCGAAGCGAAAAAACTCGCAAAGGAGGGTAGTTTATTTTGAAACGTTTCGAACTGGGTAAAAACCAAGATCATGGCTGCCAACCACAAGAGCAAGGTCGCAACCAATGCCGGAGCTGAAAAAAACCAACCTAGGTAACCGTTTAACCAACCTAACAAGCGGTCTGGATCAAATCCTCGATAACGAATCGCCAGCACATTGGTTAACGATTGAAATCGTTCCTGCTTCCGATTCTCCCGACCGCGTTTTGAAAGCTCGTGCCCTTGGAAGGGTGCATCAGAAATTAGCAGCGAGTTGCGATGAAGCATACTTACGAATTGATAGATCTCCTGAATGGTGATCTTCTGCGGAGTGAAACGCGCGTCAAACTCTGCCTTCACCGTTTCCAAACTGGTCTGCCCATCAAGCAACCCAAAGAGCATGTATTCTTCTTCTTCGAAACGATAGTACTTCATCGTTAATGGATCTTTGATGACAACACAGTCTCGTCCCTGAAATTGCTGATGCTGAACGGTGACGTCGGTGCGTGTATGCATTGGCAACGGTCGCCCAGCGATCGTTGTTGCGGCATGAGGACCTTTCCCGGACGTCGGCAACATAAAATAGAACTCCAGTTTCTATTAATTCAGCAGTTTCTTGACGTGTGTATGTTGTGTTTCGAAACCGCTGCCGTTTAACCAATTTTGCCATGCGTGCGCCTGTGGCTCGTCGGCTAGTTCAATGGTCAGCCAATCTGGACATGAAAATGTGGCGTCCAGATGATTCCCGTGACTCTTGGTCTCGACCTCACAGCCAATCAATCTGAGAGTATTTATGATCTGCTTGGCCTTAGCTTCGTCATGCAAGTGCACTGTTCGGGACGTTATCATTCGAAAACGAACGGTCGGCTGTTTGGTCTCCGACGGAGGGTTCACTAACACCGTCTCCATCCCTCGGTCCTTACACCAACGCGACCACTGATCTACCAACTGAGAGCTTGATAATTTCATCGATCGCCAATCAACACAACGATAAATTACATCAATATGGCTACCGTGTTTTTGAGTTTTGACCTCACAACCAATCTTTTCAAGGGTCGCGATCGACTGCTCCGCTTCTTCTGCCGTACTCGAATGAAGAGTTTTCCACGCCTCTACTCGATACCCCATTTTCATCATGCTTGATTTAACAGATTTCGCCGGTACCAACGATTTCGTTGCACTTGGATTGGACTGACTAACTGCCGACGCCTGAGCGACTGACTCCTGCCCAATGGAAGTCACTTCAAAGGAAAATCCGAAGAATGCAATCCCAACTAAAAACCAGACCTTCATAACGTCACCCTTCGGAATCCAACTAACTTAAAAAACATCCCCGTTCAGAAAGACTTGATTAAGGAATCCGAGTGAAAACGACAAGATGACCACACCTGCTAGCACTTGCGGGGAGACCAGACTCCGGCGTAACTGATTCCCAACGACAGGAACGACATTGTAAAAAAAAGCCAGATTGCTTAACCTCCGGCGTCACAAAATCATTTATCTGCAATGCCATGAATCAAACTCCATTGCCGCTCGTTTCCGTCATCGTTCCTGTCTACAACGAAATCGATAATGTCGATTTGATGTATCACGAGCTGCTTGAAGCCTTGCAATCTCAACAACGCCCATTCGAAATCGTTCTCGTCGATGACGGAAGCATTGACGGAACGACGGCTAAGCTCGAGCAAGTAGCAGAAAAAGACGAGCGGGTTAAATTAGTAGTCTTTCGTAGAAACTATGGCCAAACAGCAGCCATGCATGCGGGAATCCAAAATGCCACAGGTGATTATCTGGTAACCATTGATGGCGATCTCCAAAATGATCCCAACGATATTCCGATGATGTTGGACAAATTGGATGATGGTTTCGATCTTGTGCATGGGTGGCGAAAAGATCGCAAAGATAAACTCCTGAGTCGAAAAATTCCTTCGCGGATAGCGAATTGGCTAATTTCCAAGGTAACTGAATTTCCCATCCACGATCTTGGCTGTACGCTGAAAGCGATGCGTTCTGAAATTGCCCAGCAAATCGAATTATATGGTGAGATGCACCGTTTTATTCCTATCCTTGCCCACCAACTCGGGGCGAAAAGTGTCGAAGTCGTCACCAATCATCGGGCACGTCAATTCGGTGAGACCAAATATGGAATCGGGAGAACATTCCGTGTTGTTCTCGATTTAATTACCGTCAAATATATGTTGAAATACTTTTCAAGCCCGATGAAGCTCTTTGGCAAACTGGGCTTGTGGATTGGCGGCGCCGGCATGGTGTCATGCACCACCGCTGTGTTGATGAAGATATTTTCCGGGGTCGATATGACGGGCAACCCATTTTTGCTAATGGGTATTTTATCCGCAATTTTGAGCGTGCAGTTTTTCAGTCTTGGACTGATTGGCGAAGTCTGTGCGAGAATCTATTACACACACGAAAAGCGGACGAATTATCAGATTCGCAATCTCGTCAATTTCCAGCCTGCCGATATCATTTCGCTTCCGCGTAAAGTTGCTTAATCGCCACGGGAATCGGTCAACGACGCCCTACCAAGTAGGCCGGAGAAATTCAGCTGGAAATAGCTAGGCTTCATTCTAAGTTCTGATCTCTTACCAGTCGGGAATGAATCTCGTCTGGTTTATAGAGGGTAACGTACTAATTGCCATACCGCCATTCATCCCGGCGCTAGAGACGAGCTCATTAGTGGCCCCAACCAATCTTTAAAACAGACGTTCAGAGCTGACTGCCATCCGAGAGGGGCCAAACGACGGCATCGCCTAATACCGAAATGAACCCTTCAGTTTTTATAAAAAAGACCGGACGCAGTTGTTTGCCCTACTGCACTAAACAAAAAAACCTTAAAACGTAGATCCTGAAAAACGCGTTATTTTAAAGACGAAACCATTATGAGTGCTGAAACGGATCTCGATCGCTTCCACCACGCCGATTATTACGATTACGATTTACCCAAAGAGCTAATCGCCCAAAATCCGCTAGACAATCGCGAGGATGCGCGGTTATTGACCGTCAATCGAGGCCAAAGTGAAATTGACCATCGACACATCCGCGACCTCGACCAACTGATCAATCCCGGTGATTGCCTGGTGCTGAACAACACCAAAGTTGTCCCAGCCAAACTCGTTGGCTTTCGAACGCTTACCAAAGGGCGCTGGCAAGGCTTGTTTTTAGAAGCCGATTCCAATGGAAACTGGCGGGTTCTGTGCAAGACTCGCGGCAAGGCGAAACCGGGCGAAATGATTACCTTGCAAGACAGACACGGAACCGAACGGCTTCAACTCGAACTTGTCTCCCGTCTGGAAGACGGCTCTTGGGTTGTTCGCCCTCATACAGACGAAACGACCGAAGACACACTTGATCTTATTGGCCGTGTGCCTTTGCCGAATTACATTCGGTCTGGCAACATGGTCGATGCCGATTTAAAAAACTATCAGACTGTCTTCGCAAAAGAAGCAGGCGCGGTTGCCGCCCCCACGGCAGGCCTGCATTTGACGAAGCCACTTTTATCGAAACTCATCGATAATGGAGTCAAAATTGCTCAAGTCACACTCCACGTCGGCATTGGAACATTCCGTCCTGTCTCCGTCGACAATCTTGCTGATCATCAAATGCACTTCGAACGTGGTTCTATCGATGAAAAGTCAGTTACCCGGATCCAACAAACCAAAGCAAATGGCGGTAGGGTAATCGCGGTCGGAACAACCAGCGTCCGAGTGCTTGAAACTGCAGCGAGTGATGGAACGCTGAAACCGTGGGCAGGCGAAACAGAGCTGTTCATCCGTCCACCGTACCAATTTAAATCAGTCGATGGCCTACTTACCAACTTCCACTTGCCGCGCAGCACCTTGCTTGTGATGATCCGAACGTTTGGCGGTGACGAATTGATGCAACAGGCTTACCAAGCAGCAATTGAGGAGAAATATCGCTTCTTTAGTTATGGCGACGCGATGTTAATCACCTAGATCTCGTTAAGCTTAAGCATTTATTTTTGCTCAAAAATGGATCGCACAGGTTAGCGATTACCGCAAAACAACGGAGGCAATCTGGCCAGTCGAAGAAAAGCTCGATTTAAGGATGACATCCGACTTTAATGGTGTCGTCTCTGACTGGACATTGATTTGAAAATCAGGATCGAGATTTTCACAATTAATGGTCGCTGGGCAAATCCCGAACTGCTTGGAAAGCACGCCACCGATCAACTCGATGGTCGAAGTGCCGGGACCCACATTTCCGAAATTACTTTTATGAGCGACAACGGGCGTGTCCGCACCAAAAACGCGATTAATCGCTAACGCTTCATCTCGATCCCCCTGAACGCTTCCCGAGGCGTTCGCGTTTATCAGATCAACTGACTCAGGTAATAGGTCCGCGTGGCGCAGGGCAGCCCGATAGTTATCTCCAATCGCCGTTTCAAACTCATCGCTGTTTGCGTTTCGATAAGATCGAGACCAACCGGCAACCGTTGCCAACGGAGTTGCTCCCCTTGCCTTGGCATGCTCCGCAGACTCCAAAACCAACGCCCCCGCTCCCTCGCCAACGACCATCCCATCGCGGGAGCCATCAAACGGGCGGGAAGCTCTTTCCGGATCAGCCACTTGTTTTGTTAGTTGCCCCGCGCCGCGACAGAGCATTGCCGTCAACGCCATTTGAGATCCCGTACCGCCCGTCAAGACGACATCCACTGCGTTACGGCGTATCAGATCAGCGGCTTCAATTAAAGCCAACAAACCGGACACCTCCCCCTGACAAATAGAGTTACTAGGGCCGCGTGCATCGAGAGCGATCGAAATATGGGAGGCAGCCATATTGGGAAGATACTTTAACATCCACAGCGGTTGAATTTCGCGAACGGCAAATTCCCCCCAACGATCATGCTGGTAATCTTTGTCGACCGTACACTTTCGAAAGACGTCGGCGACTTCCGCAGGATCAGCGAAGAAGGTCTCCGTCCCAAAAACGGTCCCGACCCTGTCAGCATCAAGGGAATCTCGATCAATTCCGGCATGGTCAATTGCCATCGCCGCCGCAGCGCACCCAAATTGAATCGGCGCGCACATAATTTTGATTGCTTTTCTCGGTTTTACAAACTGCTTGGCGTCAAACCCTCGTACGGGGGCGGCAATTCGAAAGGGAGTGTTCGATTCCGCAAACGGATCTCGCACCGAAACTCCGCTCGCGCCCGAAATTAGTGAATCCCAGAACGACTCAATTCCAATTCCAATCGACGAGACAACGCCAACACCGGTGATTACAACTTCTCGATTTGAATTCATTCAGGATAACTTGGACAGCGAAACAAATCGATAATTTAAACAGCGGCACGGTACCCCAGAAAGACCGGCGAGCGAATCCGCAACTCTACATAAATTCGATCTGCAGCGATTCAACAAATAAGAAAGTCCTGAAAAAACTAGAAAAAACTACGGCTCAAAGTCATATATTCGATAAGTCTTGTCTCTTTTCACGCCACCACGCTCAAGTGTTCCCCGCGAAAGCTTGTTCGACTCGAGCACCCAGGAAAACTCTGCCTCTTGAATGCCCCACTTCAGTACGTCTGGAACCAAGCGATTCATCAAGACTAACCCAAGTCCCCAACGTTGGTATTCCGGGATCACATTGGTACTAATAAGCCGGATCTTTTTAATCTTCTTGCGACCGAATAAAATCCTCAAAAACCCAAATGGAAACAAACGACCGTCAATTTTCTTGATGATTGGGTTGTAATCCAGTAACCCAAAAACGACTCCAACCGGTCTCCCTTCAACCTCTGCGATCGTTGTCATTTCCGAAACGATCAACTGCTTGAGCCCTCCGGCAGTCGCCTTCAATTCGCCAGCGGACATCGGAGTGAACCCCCACTGACCGGGAAGCGCGGCGTTATAGATGTCTAAAAAGTTATCGACGTCCTCCCGAAATCGTTTTTTATCAATTGGACGTACGTCGACGTTGAATCGCTTTCTCGCCTCTTCCGCGATAAACATCAATTTTGGATCCAGCTCACTGAGCATATCAACATGCCCTAAAAACGCGTACAAATCCTGTGACTTGACGAAACCGTATCCCTCTACCAACTCGCCATAGTAGGGCTTGTTATACGTCATCATGAAAGTTGGAGGAGTGTGAAATCCCTCGACTAACATTCCCCACTCGTAATTCTGGGAGGGGTTCGCGGGACCTCTCATTAAGAAAATATCACGTTCGGCAAACCAGGCTTTCGCGGTATCAAATAGCAGGTTGGCAACTTCCTGATCGTCAATTGACTCAAAAAAACCAAACATCCCCCGCTGCTCTTTGTGGTATTCATTATGGGCACGATCGATAATTGCCGCGATTCTCCCGACTATCTCACCGTCCTTTTTTGCCAGAAATGTCTGTATCTCAGCGTTGTCATAAAATGCATGAGGCTTGTAATTGAGCAGTTGCCGAGTATTGTCAATCAAGGGAGGAATCCAGTTGGGATCGCCCTTGTACAACTTCCATGGAAACCGGATAAATGCCTTTTCCTGAGAACGATTGGTAACGGGCTCAATTGAGATTGAATTGTGGTTCATTACAGCATTTTCAAAACGGGTGTACCGGATAAGTTTCGCTATAATGTATTCCTTTGTCGATCGCTTCAACAGACAGGTTCCTGCGATAAATAAGGCAAATTGGCAATCAAATAAACTTTATCGATCGAATCCCCATCACCTTTAGCTTTTATTCCGTTTTTCGATTTAAGACATGAGAATTTTACTTACCGGCGCTACTGGTTTTCTTGGCAACAATATTGCGAGATCTCTTGTTAAACAAGGACATTCCATCGTTGTGACGCTCCGTCACTCGTCCAATCGAAGATCGCTCGACAACATACCTCACGAACCAGTTAATCTTGACTTTGAGTCCCCCGAGGATTTATCAATCGCATTTGAAAATGTTGATGCAGTAATTCACTCGGCAGCACTGATTCAGATTGGCTGGAGTAAACTAGCGCTAAGTCGCAAAATTAATGTTGAGGCAACTTCTCGGATTGCGGAAGCGGCACGCCGCCGAAACATTCGCATGGTACACATTAGCACCATCGATGCTTTAGGAATGACAACTGAATCACAGCTTGGCACCGAAGCACACCTCAATCCACCCAAACCTGGATGCTCTTATGTTGTTAGTAAACGCGAAGCAGAGACCGCAGTAATTCTAGAGGTCGCCAATGGACTCGACGCCGTTATCGTAAACCCCGGATATATGGTCGGGCCCTACGACTGGCGGCCATCATCTGGGGAAATCATGCTCACGCTAAAAAAACAATTCATGCCTCTAGCCCCCGCAGGTGGATGCTGTGTCGCCGATGTACGTGACGTTGCCGATGGGGTCATCTCCGCATTGAAGCACGGCAATACGGGCGAGCGATACATCCTCGGCGGGGTCAACATGAGCTACTTGGAGTTGTTTCAGCAAATGGCATCTGTCATGCAATGCCGGTCCCCAAAAATCAAACTTCCAAACTGGGTAGCTGCCATGGTTGGAATATCAGGAGACTTGATTGGAAAAATCCAAGGGCGTGAACCAGCCATCAACTCTGCGGCTACTGGAATGGGGCAACTTTTTCACTACTGCGACAGCGAAAAAGCGAAGCGGGAACTTGGCTACCAGATCGGCAGCGTGCAAGACGGTCTCCAAGACGCGTGGGAATGGTTTCAAGCCAACGGCTATGCCTAGAACTCCAATTCCCCTACGCCCCAACAGGCAGCGGAATTCCGATGAATCCTGAGCTATGAGTTCAGACCGGTCATCGTTCCCGTGCCCGAAGCGAATTGGCTTTTCTCGATGCCCATTTGCTGCATCAAACTGACAAACAGGTTCGGAAGTGGATAATTCCGACGCTGGTCAAATGCCAAATGTTGACCATGCTTAAATCCACCACCGGCCAACATCACCGGCATGTTTTTATTACTGTGATTCGAGGCATTCCCTAAATTACTCGTCAGCAGCACAGAGGTGTGATCCAGCAAAGCCCCCTCACCATCACCCGTCCGCTGAAGCCCTCGCAGAAAGCCCCCCCAAGACGCAATAATGGCCGATTCAACAATCGCCAGCTGCTCCAGTTTTTCTTCGTCCAACCCGTGGTGGCTCAACCCGTGATACCCCTGCTGTACCCCCGGAATCGGCACAACTCCCGATGAACCGCCAAGGTGATAGACGATAAATCGAGTTGAATCTGTTTCCAAAGCAAGCCGAACAACATCACTCATAAGGTTTTGCTGGCCAATAAAGTCTCGACTATTTTGAATATCAATCGGCCGGTCAGCCTTTACCGTTGGTTTCAATTTCTCAGCCCATGATTCGGAAGCAGCCATTCGCTTTTCCAAATTCCTAACACTTGAAAAAAATTGATCTAGGCGGTCGCGGTCAGACCGTCCGAGTTCTTTTTGCAATCGTTTCGCATCCTCTTCAACCAGATCCATGATGCTTCGCCCTTCACGCACCAGCACCGCCTGTTTTTCCCTCTCCGCTTGAGTCCCATTGGCGAACAACTGATCAAAAACTGCCGAAGGCGATGAGACCGCAGGTACCATTGCTCCATTTTCTGTATACGAAGGACTGTCGTTACCGGAACTACTCAGAACAAGCGATGGAAACCGTGTCTCTCCACCAAGGAATTTTGCGAGATATTGATCAATTGAAATCGAATTCTTTGCCCGCCCCGAACTTCCCATCGGATTCGCCGTCAAGATACACGCCTCCGCTCGATGCCCACCCCCAACTCCTGGATGAGAGGTCCCAGAGATGACTGTGAATTGGTCACGCAAATCGTCAATCGCTTCCAGATATCGGCTCGCTGAATAATTCTTCCCCGCTTCAACGGGATTCAAATTGGCTGCATGGAGACCGAGTCCAAGAGTCATTGCCACAAATCGTTTTGGCGGCAACGCCTGCTCGTCCGAAGCATACGCCGGAGTCATCGCCCCAAGAAAAGGCAGTGTCATCGCAACGCCAGCGCCTCGCAAAACTGACCGACGATCGAGCTGCTGACGAAAATTAAAATGGACTCGTTTGTGACGCATTCTCAACCTACAAATTTACGAAGCGGTACCACTGTCAATTTCTTCCAAACAAAAACCCAGGAGGCCATCTGACCTCCCGAGCCTCGTCCTAATCCACGCGAACTGCCGACAAGCTCAGTTATTTATCGCCTTCGAACTGTGGCTCTTTACCTTCGTAAGCACGATAAAGATCGTAAATTGCCTTTTTAAGTGCTTCTGCGGTCGCAGGATTACTGTCCTGCTTGCACTTCATGGCAGCCACGAGAACTTTGTGAGCAGTCGCAAGTTGGCCAACGTACTCTTTACTATCTGGCTTGATACGCTGAGTCAAAAAGTACTGAGAAATGATATGTTGGGTGTTGGTCGCGTGTGTTTCCTTCGTCGTAACCCACCGCATTGCCTGATTGATCCCTTTCCCCGTTGGTGGATCTCCAGCGAGACCATCAGCGAACTCGTTGATGCTCTTAATTGCTTTTGCAATCGTCTTGGTGTCTTCCAGCATTTGCTCAAACCGCATTTGATCAGCATAGATTCCACACGGAACCTCACAGTGCGGAACCGGAGCCTTGGCAATCTTGGGAGTCGAAACAACAGGTTCGCTCGCAACCACAAACCCAGCCACTAAAACCGCAGAGGCAACGGCGAACAATGCAAATGTACTTTTCATCTTTTTCCTATCTAAATTCAAATTAGCTTTGTTGATTGAACCCAAACTCAATCCCCAGTTATACTACTACCAGTGTACCATTCTTATGAGAATCAAGACTGACGGCAAGATTCGTTTTTACAGTGACTTAATTTAAACAAAGTCATTTGATCGTTCCCGGCAGACCATTCAAACTTAGTTAAATTACGCACAAAAACCTTTAAACTGTCGCTCAACTAGCTCAAATCATCAAATATGTTTTGCAACTCAATCAACACAAAGTTACCCGTTTTCATCGGCATTTCCATAATTTTGTTTTCCAGCTCGCTTTCAATCGCTCAAGAAAACAAAAAGAAACGTCCATCTCCACCGAGTATCCAATGGGTCAATCAACCCAAACCGTCGCAAGTCAATCTGCCACCCAACTCGCAACACCTTTGTTTTCAAAGCAACCTCGTCAAGCAAGAAATTGGCTTCTGCATTTACCTTCCTCCGAACTATTCGCTGAGCCAAAAACAATACCCAGTGATTTATACACTTCACGGTAATGGCGGGAATGAATTCACTTGCCTCGATTCGATTGCATTGCTGCACGAGGGAATCGAGTCGGGTAAGTGGCCAGAGATGATCATGGTCTTGCCCAACGGAGGAAGAAGTACTTTTTATAAAAATTCAGCCGATGGAAAATTTCCTATCGAGTCCATTTTCATTGACGAATTGATTCCTTTCATTGATGCAAATTACCGAACCATCGCTAAACGCGAAGGTCGTTGCATTGAGGGATTCTCGATGGGTGGAAGAGGAGCAACGCGACTCGCCATGAAGCATCCTCATCTGTTTTGCAGTCTTTACTGTCAAGCTGGCAATGTACCCCGGCTTCTCGACACCTTCGATGCAGCAACTCACGCAGAACGCAAAACGATGCTTCTCGGTGAACAACGAGAGAACTGGGAAGCCGAGGACGTTTATGCCATCACACAAAAGAACATAGACACAATTAAAAAGAATGTCAGAATTAAAATTGCATGTGGCACTGCTGACACGGGCCATCTTGGAACCGTTCGCGACTTCCACCAACACCTCATCCAATTGGGGATCGACCACACTTACCTTGAAATCGAACAACTCGGGCACAAACGAACCAAAATGATGTCGGCATTCAAATCAACTTGGTTTGATTACCACGTCGAGTCGCTTCAGCAAGCTCGCTTAACCGCGCGACGCTAAATCAAAATTCCGCCCCATTTTTGCAACATTAGGCAAAACAAACCCCAACTCACCGGATGAACGGTAGAAACTCCAACGGTGTGACGGCTCCTGTTAAGCTGTGCTGATTGTTCCTATTACCCAAAATCTCCAAAGCCTGACGGAGGAATGGCATCTAACAGCGCGAACGATCGAATCAAACGTAACGGTTTCTTAGTCCGATACAAATAGTACGCCGCCGATACAGCAACCGGCAAACTACTCAAGCTCACGAATCCCAAGGGCTATCCTGTGAAACCAATTTCGACTCTTCAATACTTGCGACTGGCCAATTTTTCGACCCCTGGGTGCGATCGTCAAATCTATAAATTGATCAAACAAAATTCATTCCGTTCCATCATCGAATTTGGTCTTGAAGACGGAAACCGTTGTATCTCGATGCTTAAGGTTGCTCAAAAATCTGCTGGTTCAATGGGCATCCGCTACACCGGAGTCGATTCATTCGACGCGAGAAACGAGACTCAGTGCAGTCTCCCCTTAATTCAAGTACACCGGAAACTGCAAGAGATCGAAGCCAAGACTCAACTGGTGCCCGGCGATATAGCTTCGTCGATCCCACGCATTGCGAATTCGCACGTACGAACAGATTTGATTGTGATTTCAGCGGGATTCGATCCAGCAGCTCTGGAAAACAGCTGGTTCTATTTCCCGCGAATGCTTCACTCAAGCTCCCTCGTACTGGTCCAGAAGAACAACAACGGCTCGTTTGACATGATGAACCGCCACCAAATCGAGAAAATTACAGAATCACATGCGGGAACTCGCCGCCGAGCTGCCTAATTAACGATTCGACCTGATCAACCAAAAAACAGATTTCATTAACTATATCCACACTTCGGAAGTTTAACGCCTCACACGAAAAACCCCTAGAATCCGCGAATTTCATGGGATTTCCTACGTTTTTGCTGCTGTTCTAAACAGGTCAGACATCGAGATCGTAGACGGGGCACCTTCGCGAAACCCCACAAATTTGGTAAATTTTTCGTTCTGATTCTCGAATCCCACATAACAGCAAGGCCGGTTTTGGTACCGCCGGATCAAGGTAAACAGTGAAATATGCAGCCGTAGGGCCAATCGCCGTTCACTTACCCGAACGAATTGAATCCAATGCAGATCTAGTCGCCGACAATCCCAGGTGGGACATGGATCTTATTGCATCCAAAACTGGAATTTATAACCGGCACGTTGCTGGACCCGAGGAGTGCTCATCCGATCTCGGAGTCAAAGCAGCTGAGAAATTATTCAAAGAGTATTCCATTGATCGTTCATCAATCGATTTTCTCTTTTTCTGCACCCAAACACCCGACTACCCTCTGCCGACGACCGCCTGTTTGATCCAAGATCGCCTTGGCTTACCGACAAATTGTGGAGCACTAGATTTCAACCTGGGCTGCAGTGGCTATGTCTATGGACTTTCGCTCTGCGATGGACTCATTCGCTCTGGTGCCGCAAAACGAATTTTGTTCATTACGGCAGAAACTTATACAAAATTAATTGATAAACAAGACCGAACTCTTCGAACTATTTTTGGAGACGGCGCCGCGGCAACCTTGATCGAATCTAACGACGAACCCTCTCTGTGGGCGTTTAAATTTGGTACCGACGGCAAAGGGGCGAACACTCTATTGGCAACCGAAAATGGTTTTCGAAATCCTGAGGACGCCATCAGTCCCCGCCATCGCCGACGCTGGAAAAGCGACCTCTACATGGACGGGCCCGCACTCATCAATTTCACCGTGGGCCAGATCCCCGGCATGCTTAAGGAAGTCTTAAAAGACGCTAATATGACCAGCCAAGACGTTGGTTATTATTTGTTCCACCAAGCAACCTACAAAATGTTAAGCCAGCTACAGCAGGTGATGGAAGTGGAGGAGGCCAAGGTTCCAATTTTATTGAGAGATCTAGGCAATACCGTTTCGTCTACCTTGCCGATCCTCATCAATCAAATGCGCAGTCGCGGCGACATGACTCCGGAAATGAAAAACATGCTTGTTGGATTCGGCGTCGGTTGGTCTTGGGCAGGTTGCATCTGGCAGGACGTTGCCAGACCTTAATTTAAATCAACCGCTGAAAACTTAGTTTCCGAGTGCGACGCCTTTAATCACGCCGTCAGCGACAAGAGTCTCTCCTACGAATCCCTGAAATTCGGCGGTAAACAGAACGTTCCTGCGAACTTTGCCTTTTCTTAGCATCACCGTAAGCCGGTCTCCCGGGACGACTGGCACCCGAAAGCGAATGCTCTCCAGGCCGCCCAGCCCAACGTAACCGTCGTCAACCATTTTGTTAGTGAGCGCGAAATAAGACGATAACTGAGCCGCACATTCGCAAATCAGTACCCCCGGCATCAGTGGCTTTCCAGGGAAATGGCCACGAACCCAAAACGAATCCTCGCTCAAATCGATGTAGCCGACGGCAATATCTGGCGAACAATAAAGAATGCCGTCTAATAACAGCATCTCAAAACGATGCGGGTTGATCTGACGAATACCGTCTGCGTCAACGAGCACCTGATCGTGATCGAACTCTGAAAAATCTAGAAATGATTCTTTTGCCACTTGAATCTAACCTGAATTCGAAAATTCCATAAACATTAAAAATACATTTGGCCACCCGACGGCGTTGTTGTGTCATCGGTCAATTGGCACCCGAAAACTTCCCTTATTTTACCAAACACGGCGATTTTTAAGCTCGAACTGGTAGATCAGCAGTAATTTCCGGTTTCTTCGGGACTCAATCGAGAAAGCAATTCAGCGCCTAAACAGCCTTGTTTCCCTAATCATAATTTCCAGTCGTGGACAAATAAATCTCAAACCAGCTGATTCAATGAGATTTTGATGACTAATTTTCAAACTTGCCACTAACCGTAATTCAGAAAAGAAGCCTGAAACGGCCGATCATTTTGGTACTTAGTGACGACCAATACGAGAAAGAGGGCTGACAGAATCACTTCCGTCAGCCCCAGTACAAAGTTTCTCGAGAAGCGATCCACAAACAGCCAAGGCTTATAACGCTTCTAATTGGCTCCGCGACGGCATCGAAATCAAACTTGAACAACCGTCGCCGCTTTAATGGTCACGTCTTCGTCAGGGCGATCTGATCCATTGGTTGAAACTCCGCCAATCGCTTCGACAACGCTCATCGATTCAGGCGTTGCTTGACCGAATACCGTGTATTGTCCATCAAGAAAATCTTGAGTGCCAAGACAGATAAAAAACTGAGAGCCCGCTGAATTTGGGGCACTGGAGCGGGCCATCGAAAGCGTGCCAGCCAAGTGAGGGGTCGGGTTGAACTCAGCGTCGACGTTATAGCCTGGGCCGCCCGTTCCCGAACCTTCAGGGCATCCGCCCTGAATCATGAAACCTGAAATCACACGGTGAAAAATCAATCCATCGTAGAATCCGATTTTTGCCAAACCCATGATATTTTTGCAATGCTCGGGTGCTGCCTCGGGGTTCATGTCCAGGACAATCAACCCATGCGACGTGTCTAAATGAACTTGATAGTTGTTATTTTCAAAATCAACATCTGCAATCGCGGCTTCAACTTCTGCTTTTCGACTCATTTGAGACTCTCTCCGAGCATGGATTTAAGGGAAACTTCTGGTGCGAATTGTCTCACAGCTTTGGCTCGGTGGCAATTGGGACCCCGATGTGATCGCGGGGCAACACTTCAGGTTTTACCAAAAAAAAACGCCGCAAAATGCGACGTTTCTCAATCTTGTTGCCCCTATGCTTTCAAGACTGAACTCTGCGATTCTCAAGGAGAAAAGCTAAATTGGTGATAAGAAGCCATCCCTTCAGGTCAAATTGACAACCTCTCTTTTCCTTCTTTTTTAACGCTTCCGCGTCATCTTTCATACGAAATCCGCAGACGATTAGTTCACGCCCGCTCTCAATTCGCAGCAAGCCCGTTTATTTTGTCGCCATCTCAGCTTGATAGGGGTTCTTTATCCAAGTCATTTTGTCATTGGATTTGGCCTTTTGCTTCTTTTCCGCTTTCGCGGGTGCAGCCTCAGGTTTGAAAAACGGGTTCGAAATGCTCAGCGGTTCCGGTTTCATTCCCATTTCAACGGGCATGATACCTGCGGGCGCCGCATACGGACTTACTCCATAAGGCCGCTTCACAACGTGGCTGTAGTAAACAGGCGGGAAGCGTGCGAAGAACGGCGCCTGATCCCTGCGAAATTCTCGACTGATGGAATTGTCAGGGTATCGACCATATCCAAAGTAGCCGTACCGATAGATATCGTTAATGCACGTTGCATTGTTAATTCCGACACCAAATTGGTATCCTTGGCTCATGGTTTGGCCATTCGCGTTTGATTCTGAGAGCATAAAGATAGCGGTCAAAACTATCCCCAACGTAAGTAATCGTTTCATTGGTAATCCTTTCCTCGATACCTTCATGATTTGGTATATTTCTTGAACGAGGCAAACTAGCCGCAAGATTGTGCGTGCCGATCGCCTGATTACTCCACACTAAATGCAGTTCATTCTGTTACAACCCTTAAAGTCAAATGTGTTGGCAATATTTTTCAAACAATAAACCGACATGAATCCTAACCAACTGACAAAATTGCTGAAACAGGAAGCGGTTCGCGTCGGATTCGATATCACTGGTGCTTGTCCAGCCGTTACCCCCGCCGGATTTCATCAGTTTGTCGACTGGTTAGAACAGGGTTTCGCCGGTGAAATGACCTATTTGGAGGATCGAAAAGAGGCTTACGAACACCCCTCCCATGTGCTGCCTGGTGCGACGAGCATTCTCATGCTTGGCCTTAACTACCAAACAGCTACCCCCACTCATTCACCACCTGGAACGGGAAGAATTGCAAGATACGCATGGAGTAACGTTGACTACCACGACCTTGTCCATCAGAAGTTGAAACAACTGAAGAAGTTTGTAAAAGAACTCGACCCAGCGATTGGTGTACGAGGCGTAGTCGACACTGCCCCTTTACTGGAACGCGAATTTGCCGAACTAGCGGGGATCGGTTGGCGCGCAAAAAACACTTTGCTTATTAACAAAACGGCGGGCAGCTGGTTTTTCCTCGCGGCACTTCTGCTGGATGTACCCCTTCAGTACGACGAGCCAATGAATACGAGTCATTGCGGAACCTGCACCGCCTGCATCGATGCCTGCCCAACCGACGCGTTCGTGGCACCTCACGTTCTCGATGCAACGAAGTGCATCAGCTATTTGACCATCGAACATCGAACCGCACTTCCGCACGCCCTGCGTTCCCAAATGCAAGATTGGATTTTGGGATGTGACATTTGCCAAGAGGTTTGCCCCTGGAATCGCAAGGCACCGCTGAGTCACGAAGCCGACTTCGAACCTATCGACGGCCACAATCCAATCGAATTGCGATCCCTTTTTCAAATTACTGATGAGCAATTTCGCGAACGATTTAGAAAGACACCGCTGTGGCGTCCCAAAAGAAGAGGTATTTTACGCAACGCCGCCATCGCTCTGGGCAATAAACCTCACCGCGAAAATCTCGACGCACTCGCACTAGGCATTTCAGATTGCGAACCA
This sequence comes from Mariniblastus sp., assembly GCA_029251085.1. GTDB lineage: Bacteria > Planctomycetota > Planctomycetia > Pirellulales > Pirellulaceae > Mariniblastus. The sequence continues at coordinate 72,611 of JAQXDZ010000023.1, read as the reverse complement.
CTGGTTCGCGGTGCATCCGCCTGGGCATTGGGGGGCCATCGTTACGACGAAGCCAAAGCGATACTCAGAAAATCGCTGGAACAAGAACCGCTGAACGAAATCCAACAAGAAATTGCCGACGCTATTTCGCGTCTCAGTCTTGACCATCAGTAACTACGACAGCAGCGTTACCGCCCCCTGGTTCGCCTATTTACTTCCATCGCCGGACAGGAAAACATCGCGAGCCTCACTCTCGCCCGCAACTGCCGAATTATTTACAGCTAAACTTCAACCTGTTTTTGCTCACTTATCAGATTGTAATTATGTTGATCGTGATGAGCTTTCCGTATTTCTTCGATGTCTTCGATTCGTTCAAAAAACGCATCTAACACGATTGGATCGAAACGACTTCCTCGCTCCGATAGCATAATCTCAAGACACCGCTGAATTGGAAACTTTGGTTTGTACGGACGCTCGCTACAGAGAGCATCGTAAACATCCGCAACACAACAGATCCTACCTTCAATTGGAATGTCATCACCCTTGAGCCCCTCTGGGTAACCGGTCCCATCCCATTTCTCATGGTGAGTCCGGGCAATCGTCGCTGCCAACTCAAGCATCGGCGAATCAACACCTTCCATGATAAAGCCACCCATCGAGGTGTGCCGACGCACCCGCTCGATCTCAGCATTAGCTAATGGTTCCATAATCTCCATGCCGAGGCCGCAGTGAGTCTTCATTACTTCAAACTCTTCGTTATCCAAACGCCCAGGATTCAGTAGCACGGAATCAGGGATACCAATCTTACCCACATCGTGCAACTGAGCAGCCAAGTCAATTTCGCGACAGTACTCGGCACCAAACCCTAATTGCTGGGCAATAACCGCACTGTACTTGCCGACGCGAATAACATGTTCACCCGTTTCATTATCGCGATATTCCGCCGCGCGGGCGAGGCAATGAATGATCTGCTCTCGGGACTTTTCAATCTGCCGTGTCCTCTCGCGAACCTGCCGCTCAAGCTCAACCGCATAATTGGTGAGATGATCATGGTGGCGTTTAACCATCAACGCATTTTGAACTCGTAAAATTAGATCACTAGGATCAACTGGCTTGCTTAAAAAATCTGTTGCCCCAAGTTGCAAGGCATCTCGCTTGATCTGATTCTCAGAATTAGCACTTAAGATGATGAACGGAACGTGCTGGATATATTGCGTTTTCTGTCGGACTTTCAAGAGATCGAGGCCTGTAATGTAAGGCATCATAATGTCCAGCAAGACTACATCCGGCTGTTCTCGATCAATTGCCTCCAAAGCTTCCCGCGGATCAGTTAGCGTGACAAAATTTTCATATCCATCAGATGAAAGAAATCGCCGCACGACACGAATCACTAACTCTTCATCATCGACGATCATGATCTTCGCTTTACGCAGAGCCGCTTCGTTCGGCTTTAAACTCTTCGGATCGAGAGATGTTCGCAACGGCAACGAAGAATCTGGCCCAGACTGAACCGGTTGAGATTCTGAGGTAACTAGAGGCATTGATAGAGCCGCAGACTCGGCCGAGCATTCGGAAAATTGGTCCATGTCAATACGTTTCAAAAAGCGAGGATTCTAAAAGTTAACCAACAGTTCAACAGCGGGTTGCCCGACAACTGACGGTCGGACTAAACAAGCTTCTGGTCGTGACGCTGGGTAAGTTTTACCCGCGGGGGGAAAATTGCAATTTGTAATCGTATTTAAATTGAAACCAAGCGACATTTCGTTTCAAGAAATCCTGTCATATTAATCGCAACGGGTCATTGTTTTTTATTAAAGTGCCAACAGATTGTTGCCTGATGTAAGTTATCCGCCGAGTATTGAGCTTAATTCATTAAATTTAAGTATCGAATTAAACCACTTCTCCCGTCGACTCAGCCACCGCATCGATTGGCCGCATCCCGTGCCCCGATTTCCAATTGCGGCATTCGTGAATCACCTCATTGGCAAGCCTCAACACGCGTTCAATATCTTCGTCCTCCGACTCAATTGCCACACTCAGTCGATCGGTTACCTCACCAACTCCGCCACCATTGAGCGTCTCGTCTTTAAGTAAATCAACCGTTCGTTTAATGCCCTCGACATCTTGCAACTCAATCGCTTGGAAGAGTTCCACAATATGTGACTCCATGGAGTCCGTGATTGGAGGAATGGCCTCGATCGACTCCTGAGGAGTAATAGAATGCCCTTCCTGAAGGTAAGTCAGCAACTCTTTGACGACATCAACATCAAATTGTGCAGGAGTGTTCTTAACAATTTCTTGCAGAGCATCAAAATCCGAAATTGGTGCTCGATAGACGCGTTCATCAGTCATGGAATCAAAGGCGTCACACACGTTAATGATTCGCCCCGCTAACGGAATGGACCCGTTTATGTCGCAATCGGGCTCACCGCGGTTATGAAAACAATGATGATGGGACTCGATAATTGCCGCGATCTTATCGGAACCAAATGCACTTCGAACAATTTCCACACCGATCTGATCGTGCTTCTCCATGATCTTCCATTCATTAGCCGTGAGCGGACCAGGCTTGTTCAAAATAGAATCAGGGACGCCAATTTTTCCAATGTCGTGCAACAACGCCGCAATCTCTAGGCGGTAAAGATCGCGTTTTCCTAACATTCGTTCGCCAACACCGACACACAAGTCAGCAACTCGAATCGAATGCTGAGCGGTCGTCGAACAGCGAAACGATAGGGCAGACAGCAATCCAGTCACGGCTGAATAGGGAATTTCTTTGGTAAACTCTTCCCGAGTCAAACCAGCCTGCGAGTCTTCCTGCGAGAAATCCACCGGTCGTTGATCGAATCTTACAATTTGATTTCGCCCGCTCTTCTTAGCGTCGTACAAACTTTCATCCGCTTGATCGAGCATGTGCTGAGGATCCATTGCGCCAAAGTCTCGGGACGAAACACCAATGCTCGCTGTGAACCGTACACCCTCGACCATCGCTTCTTGTAATCCCAAACGAATCTGTTCCGCGATTGCCATGCATTTTTCAAATTTCACGCCGGTTAACAACACAACAAACTCTTCACCTCCATACCGGCAGACCAAGCCATCCGCAGAAACAACTCCACGCAATAGTTCACCCATGGTCCTCAAAACCTCATCACCAATGGAATGGCCGTGGTTATCGTTGATATGTTTAAAATGGTCGACATCGATCATCATGACCGAGATATCTCCCGTTTCATTGTCATTCCAGTCCTTTTCAAACCGGTTAAAAAATGCCCTTCGGTTCAGGCATTTAGTTAACGGATCAAAGGAGGCAAGGAAATTGAGCTTCTCATTTTGCCGTTCCACCTCGTCCCGCGAACTTCTCAACGACAGGATTACGCGGGCAAGTTCTGCATTTTTATTTTCAATCGCAGTCACGTCGTCAAAACTCACCAACGCACCGCGAACCGAATTACCTTTCCCCTTGATTGGCGTCGCATTGACGACAAATTTTCGAATCGGAGAACCTAACATCTTTAATTGGACAATTTCCCCACAGACTCGTTCTTTTGTCTTCTGGCAAATCACCCACGGGAAATTCATACCTAGCGACTCATTTTCGGGAGCCCAATTAAGGTCATCCAATTTCGTTCCCAAGATCTTGTCATCTTTGACATTAATTATTCTTGCAAACGCTTCATTAAGGTGGGCGATTTCTCCGCCTGGAGCAATCAACACAAGGCCTTCTGCAAGTGTGTCCAACGCTGATTTGACTCGGTCGGGAACTACATTGGAAGGATTTAGATAGTTGAATGTTTTTCCAAGAACTGCCCAAGCCATTAGGGTGATGGTACTGAACAGAAAGAGCACTATTCCAAACGGATAAATCGGAAATCCAAAGGCTCGTTTCACGTCCATTTCCCGAAACACAACTTCCAACTCGGCCCATTTTTTTCTGTTCAAAAAGACTGGGGCTGAAAACACTTGCAAATCTTCAGGGTTCGCACGCGATGCATATTTCTCGTGAAGGTTATCGGTCGAGGCTAGATAGCCGCCATCCGTTCCGCGTTTTAACCCGATGGATACCAGATCCTTTTCCACTGCAACCGACCGTCGAAATAGAACCGACAGATCGCCCATCTGCTTCGACTCAGCCAACGTCGTTACATCAACAATCAGTAGCTTTACTAAACTGGTTCGTGATTTGATGATTTGATTTTGAGGGTTCGGAATCAATTCCAGCGTAATTGCCAGCAACACGAGCGCCGACACACCTAAACCTAAGGTGAGAGCTAATCGAGTTGACGATTTGATTTTGAACATGGATTTGCCGGTTCGCAAAACGCAAGGAAACATTCACTGCCGTAAAAGGCCAATTAAACCTACCCGCCAATTGTGAATTGTGACGGAACCGAAACCTTTTAATTGTCGAACGGACTATCTTTGCAGCCAAAAAGGGTGACTGGCTAAACGAGGTCGCCATTACCGATTAATCACACAAAAAGAAACGCAACGAATATTAGGCCAGTGAAAACCTACTCCCTCGCTGTTCAAATTGGCAAGCAACAACCGTTCTTTCAGTTGAAAAAACCATCGACTTCATCTTGCTTCTTCTTTCCATTTTTAGAGCTGTAACTCTCAAGGACTGGGAGCGGATCAATCATCTGCCAAGACGGCAATTGAGCAAGAGCAAGCGCCATAAGAGCACTCCCCCTCAATGTCCAAAACACGTAACCCAGAGTACCAAGCGTGGTTAGCGCTCCAACCGTCATTTTGATATCCTCAAGGCTGGTCTCATACCGATCCGATTCTTTCAATTGATCGACGAGGTACTCCGTATTTATCGAGATCCCCACGATGCTATTCAATTCTAAATTTCGAATTTCAGATTCCTCTACCACCATTTCAGAAGCTGGATTTTGAACCAGCATTCGCAGAACATCAGCAGCGCGGTTCCGGTTCGAAATTAGGCTCACGTATTCTTCAATTGGCTCGGGAACGAATTTAGCAAAGGTCTCACGATGGATCGCATCTTCTTCTTGCTGCAATGACCGCCTCTCTTTTCTCGCTGCAATTGCATTGGCCACCCCGAAATATTCCTCATTATTTTCATCCGTTTCGTCGGCCTCACGATCAATGGCCGTCAGGGGATTTGCCGTCCCTGCTCCTGCAGCTGCTTCCACTTGAATAGTTACCGTAGTGGCAACGCCATCCGCGGCTCCGTCACTTGGAACGTAAGTAAAGGCATCAACGCCAAAAAACCCAGCATTTGGGACATAGACAAACGAACCATTTGAATTCAACAAGACTGTTCCGTTGGCAGGTGGATCAACCAAAAGTGCAACAATTGAATTGCCTTCCACATCACGATCATTGGCAAGCACACTCTGAAATGAACTTAAAACACGACCCGTTGCCACAGAATATTCATCGACGCCACCAATCGGGGCATCATTCACTGGATTAACTTGAATTTCAACTCTTGCAATTGAGCTTGATAAACTGCCATCATTCAACTGGTAAGTGAAAGCGTCCGCCAAGGTTTCCGAACCGTCATGCGTGTAGATAAAGCTTCCATCCGGATTAAGCTCTACCGTGCCGTTAATCGGCGAGTCTACCAACCGAACACCGACTTCCGAATTGTCAGGGTCTGAGTCATTCCCAAGAAGCACTTCATCATTCGCTGATAAAATTGCCCCCTCGTTGATCGAAAAATAATCATTCTGGGCCACCGGTGCATCGTTTACTGGCGTAACGGAGATAACAAAGACTCCACCGGTTGCCCCCCCTACCCCATCGTCAACGAGAAATTCGAAACTGTCTGAAAGTGATTCTGAACCGTCGTGGACATAACTGACTCGCCCTTGATTAAGATCATCCTGGGTGAACTCATTTGCAAAGACACCTGCGACTTCGAGAGTTCCATTCACTGGAACATTCACTACTGAATAGACCAGACGATCATCCGACTGCTCTTCATCGATGGTTCGTAGAAACGATGCGTCTATTACCGCGGCACTACCCTCAGAAACCATCAAAATAGAATTTTCAATCAACACCTGTTCATCGTTTATGTCATTGATTTCAACGAGAACTTCCGCAGAATCGCTTAGTCCCTCCCCGTCCACTACGTCAATCAACAAATTGACCATCGAAGTAGTTTCGTAATTGAGCAACGTATCATTCGCAACGCTCAACTCACCGGTCAGTTCGTTTACCTCCAACATTCCAACGCCGGTACCACCTGTTACGTAATAGCTCAATACATCACCGGCATCGCGGTCGATCGCAGATAACACACCAACAATAGTCCCGTTAACAGAATTTTCGTCAATTGAAAAACTCTGATTGGTAAATTCGGGGGCTTCGTTCATGTCGGTCAAAGAGACCAAAATAGTTTGATCCACTGATAATCCATGAGTATCGGTACTGCGAACAATAAATTCGTACTGGGCTTGGGTTTCAAAATCCAGCACTGCGTTCTGGATCACCAGTTCATCGCTATTGTTCCCGCCAATTGAAAAATACGCAGCGTTACCGCCTGGAACAACAGAATAGATAAATTGATCCCCGAGATCCTGATCGATACTCGACAACACGCCAAGACTGAGACCAGCAGTAGTATCAGTGTTTTCCGCAATGGACAGAGCTGCAGGAATGATTTCTGTTGGCGCATCGTTTAGGTTTTTCACAAATATCGAAAACGATTTATCAAAAAATGAACCCGCTTGATCTGACACTCTCAACACAACCTCGTAGCTCGACTGTCGTTCGTAGTCAAGAATTCCGTCTTCCAATATCAATTGGTCTCCTAGGACGCCGCCAATTTGAAACAACCCTTGATCTAATCCACCAATAACGGCGTAGAGCGGAACATCGTTGGTATCGGGATCATTGTTGGACAATTGCCCTACAATGAACGGAACCCCTGTATTAGCCGGGTCTGTCTCGGTGTTCTCATCGACCAAAGAATTGCTGAGAACCAAATTGGTTGGCGCGTCATTGACGGGGACAACCTGAATCTCTTGATTGATGACGTTGGAAGATAGTTCGCCATCATCAATCCGAAAGCTGATCACCCGGTCCGTGGGGGTGGGTGATTCACTAGTATTTTGGTAAGTCACACTGCGCAGTGCCAATTGATAATTTTCAATTGAATCAGTTCCGGTTAACTGGAGAGTTCCGCTACTTGAATTCCAAACCCCAAAAATCGATGACTGCTCGGCGTTAGAATAGTCAAGCCGATCTTCCCCAGTTTGAAAATTAGAGGAAATCGAGATCGTCGCAGAAGTAATCAGAATATCATCGACATCTGAAAGGACAAGCGAATCGCCAACCGCAACCAATCCATCATTTTCATGATAGACCAATGGTTCACCACTGCTACTTTCTATCACTGGAGCATCATTTACGGCAACGACTCCAAGTTGCATACACTTAATTTCAGGCTCCAAGTTGGCTTCATCAATTGCCCAGGAGAAGACGTTTGCCGTCAGGATATCATTGGAAGTTGCAACGGTTCCGCCCCCGGTAAGATCCGAATAAAAAATCCCGGTATCACCGGTAAATAAAATCTTTCCATCGCCGTGTGACCTCAACACCATCGTCGGATTGCCTGACTCTTGATCAACCGCCAGTACTTGATCACCCGGCATCAAACTAGCGGGGTCAAAAGACGCCGTAACCGCGTAGGCAGGAAACGTGTCAAACACCTGACCAACCGATCCAAACGTGCCGTTCATGATCGGATTGTTCGCATCGCTTACGACCCACGTCGTTCCCGCATCTAGTGTCGTTAAACCAAAATATTCATTAAGGTCGTCCGTCGATTCCTGCTCACCCGTCGAAATAAGCACACCACCATTAAGAACCCACTGATCAATTGCATTGAGTTCCGTCGGCGTTAATCGGCCATCCTCAATTGCCCCACCAAAATATATTTCACCTTGAGATAAATACTCTGCATCGACTGAAGTGCTAGGCCCACCGATTACGATCGAAGACGACACGACACCACCCGGCCCGAAATTTGCCGAATCTGCAAGAATCGCCTCGGCCTTCGAAAAGAAATTACTGCCAAGACTACGGTAGCCCGGTTCACCGGCAAGTACGTTAACCGACAAGCTTCCGTTGTTGATAAAGAAATCAAATGAAGCATACAACCCATTGCTTCCGTCAGGCTCGGGAATAAACTCGAGCAATCGAGCATCAAGCTGTGCTATCGAAACGACATCTCCGATTTCAAGCGGTATCCCTTCAAGCAGAAGCTGACCTTCTAACGGTAGCGTAGTGATTGTGATTGATTCAATCATATTCCCTGAAAAACCGGTGAACTCAAAATCGCCGGACGAGAATACATAAGGTGTGTCCTCAAGAGTAGAGACATACCCCTCGTTTTGATCTGTCACAAAAACATTAACGGCCCCATAACTCGTATCGACGCCACCGTTAACAACGCCATCGCTGTCATTCAATTCAAATTCAACGACTCGCATTCCAAATTCTAAGCTCGAAGTGGCAAACGAAACATTGTGAATCAACGTGGCCACATTGCCAGTCGTTGCTCCGGAATTCAACTCCACAATTATTGAAGACGAACTGACACCCGACAGCTCACCCACAACCACTCCTTGGACATTAACCAAGGAGCCAACGGTTAAACCATTAGATAAGATGACATCAGAATCCTCTACAATTCCAATTCCGTCTTCAGTGGCAAACCCTAATCCTTCGATTCGCAAACGACCTCCATCAAAATTAGTGATAAGATCGGGATCGTAGATCGAGACTGCGACGCTTGCATCCAGGATACGAGCTTCTCCGTCGTTCAGTGAGACAAGTGAGTCGCCAGAAAAATAGTTCATTGCCGGAGCATCATTCGTCGCAATCACAGTGACGCTTCGTGATTGCGCATTGGAAACGGTTTCACCATCAGAGACCGAGAACTCAATAGACCGAGTCTCAACATTTGGACTTTCACTGGTATTACGAAACTCGATGGTCCTCAACGCTGTTTGATAGTTGTCAACGCTATCAACCCCACTCAAAGTCAAAATTCCAGTGAAGCTATCCCAGGATCCCGAAATTCCACCTACATTTGAAAACATTAGAACGTCCGCATTCGGCGAATAATTATTTGCAATTACTACCGTCGCGGAATGAAGCTGCTCATTATCAACATCGGCAAGCACGATTGTCGAGCTCACCGACAACCCCTGGAATCCTTCAACAAACTCCAGTGACGTTGTTTCGATACCAGAAATCACAGGCCCGTCATTGACCGGTAGAATTGTCTGGGAGACTGATTCACTGCTAATACTAAAAGGACTCAAGCCACCAGTTTCAGCAAGACTTACGCCAAGCGTCCCGCTGAGGTTGCCATCCGTCTGATCCCACGCGTGAAAGATCAGTTCTCCAGCCTGACCGAAATAGTCAATTGAGGGCACGAAACGAACTAAGGCAGTCGCATCTAAAACCACTGCGCTATTAACCGACACAGCTTCAAGATTAACCCAGCCATTTCCGACATCAAACTGCCAATCACCGTTCGTTTGATTTGCAGCGACAATTGCGATGCCCTCAACTGCCCCCACGTCAGCGTCAGTAATTCTGTCACCGCCTGCCGAGGCTATTATTTCTCCGACAGACGCGCCGGCAGGATCGAGAGCGTCCTCGAGGATATCAGGCAGAAACATCTCCCCCGCATTGTCCAAAACAGGAGCATTATTGTTTGGCGTATAGTCAATCTCTAGAAGCGGAGCAGGACCGCTTTCGGAGCTTTGAAAGGTAACCGTACCGTTGCCGGGCAATGAACTACCAAGCAGCACTCCATAATTTGATTTGGTATTGGTGAGCCAATCATCGAGCAATTGTGTAACGTCCCAACTGTAAAACAAACTGGGATCTGAATACGCCACTGCTCCAGAATCGTAATCCGCACCTGCTAAATCCCAGTTGATGCCATTTGCTCTTTCGGTCCACGTTGTTCCTTGTCCAGCAGCGTCCAACTCCCATGGGTTGGCAATCGAAAACAACTCAATTCCAAAATTACTTTGAGACTCAACACTCTGCAAAAGCAAAGAAGCCGAGTTGATGGTTACATTCTCTGGAATTGCGCCCAAATCAAACTCAATCAATGTCCGAACGTTGCCAACCACACCTCCTGCTTTGGAAACCTGAAGGGCTCCCTCTGAACCAAACGAAGTATTCGGGGAGGCTTGAACGATGTAAGTGTCTTTTTCGCTGCTGAGCTGAAGACTCTCCAGCGTGTGCCCCCACTCTTCAACGAGCTGTTCAGTGAAAACAAATCGGCTATCAATTTCTCCTGTTTCATACTCAAGCGTCCAATCTCCCCCTAAGTCTCGATATCCAGTCAGGTCTTCACTCGCTCCGACATCGCGATTTGTAATTTCGGCCAGTTGATCGACAAAAGCCTTACCCTCCAAAGTTCCAGCCAAGTCACAACCGTACAGCAGTACATCCCCACCGAATGCCAAGCCGGTCGTCCAACTGGAGAGCTGGCTCTCATATTCATCTAAATTACTTGCGTTGACTGAACTATTTCCCAGTTGGAGTTCGCCATCACTACCGTGGGAAATAATGTGGATAGCGTCGTAATATTCCCGCCCATCAAGAAATTCGGTGATCTGTTCAATTCCATTTGCGTCACTTGCAAGAATTGCAATATCGAATTCTATCTCGTCAGAATTTTGCGCTCGAATATCATCGACGAGAGAATCGACATCCCCGACCTGACTATCAATTACAACCAGTTGACGAGCACTTGATAAGCCGGTTTCAACATTGACCGCGTCGTTTGAAAATTCGTCGAACGACTCGATCACCGAAGAAACAAAATCGGATTCAAAGCCAGACAGAGAACTGGCGTCGAGCATCACTGCACCAAAATCCTCGTCGCCAATCGCCGATTCCAAAATATCTTGTGCGCATGCAACAAGTGGCGAAGCATCGTAAAGAATTCGGTCTTCGAGTACGACTAGCTCGACATTAGAGACAAAAGGAAAACTTCCTTCGGCAGGCCGCATTGGCATTGATGGCATGGCTTCAACCGTTCATCGATAATCGCAGTGAATCTTGGTGGTATTCCCGTGACAGCTACCAATCTCAATTTGCTCAAACTAATCCGGAGTAAAGCTGTATGAATCCGGCAAACAAGGATACCTCTTCCGTTTTGGAAAGAGATCACAATTGGAGAAACAATTCCAAAAACAAATCAAAAGCGAGGTAACAGCATGACCAGTCGGAAAGAAACCGCTTTTCAGCATTGCCACTGCTAAACGACTGAGTGTCACAGTTTCACAAAACCTTGCCATCACTTGCGAAGGTTTACCGATTATGCGTTTTAAGACACCAAGAGCCTGAATTTCTAGTCCGACTTCGCTAAGTAGGTTGGTCAATTACAAGGTTTTTCAACGAAACATAAAAGTAACTGTCGTATGCAATAAAACGTTGGAGACTGTTGTGACGTTTATTCCGAACTGGATACTCAAACCTAAAACGCGCCTCTCGATCGCTTTCGTTTCGACGTCATTACTGGCAAATCTACTCTGCCTTGTCAGTTCAGCACAAGAAACGATCCCTCGCGTAAGGAATGAACTTAGAGCAGCGAGCCGCACCCAAACGTTTTTGAATTTGAACGCTCGAAAGATTCAACTTAAATCTTTACCTCAACTTGCCGAACCAGAAGAGATCACCAGCAAAAAGCCGAGCGATCTTCAAACTAAATCAAAACCGATCTCAGTGCTAAACCGTGGCGAAGACGGAAAATCCCGAGGCAATCAGAAACCATTTGCTCAACCGCTCCAGCAATCATACTCCTCACCCGATCCGCAAGACCAAGGAAAACTCAATTCCAAAACTCCCATTCGCGCAATTTCAACGAAAAAAGGCAACGGTGACCCGCTGCTAAAACTCACTCCGATTTTCAAAAAGCTTCCGGATACATCGTTCGCTCCATCCGGTCCATCAGGGCCATCCAGTCCCAATCGAAGCGGTTTCATCGCCGGAAAATCTCCTTTAAGCGCTAAGACTCAACAACAAGATCCAATTGAGTTAAACGACTTTCTCGGAGCAGACGACGCGTCTTCTCAGCAAACAAATCCAGACTCGCTTGCTGAAGGCAACACATGGTGGAAATCGAAAGTGGTTTCGCCTCTGGTCGAAAACGCAACCGAACAACCGGTGAATACCAATAGTCTCGTCTATGCCACTCTCCAAAACTCACCAAGAATTCGGGCGATCAGTCAACGACCTTTGATTCTTGAACAGCAAATCGTCGAAGCGGAAGCTGACTTCGACCCCATTACCTTTGTGAGGAGCCAATTCGAAGACCGCGAAGACCCGGTTGGAGATGCATTGTCGACCACCACCGACGGATCAGACTACCTTAAGGATCACAACTGGACTGGTGATATTGGATTTCGTAAAAAGCTAAAAACGGGAGCATCCTACGAACTTAGTCAACGCCTCGGCTTTCAAAACAGCAATTCGAATTTCTTCACCCCTCAAGATCAAGGGACTGCGACACTTGCTCTTAATGTGAATCAACCGCTCATGAAAGGCCGTGGCAAGTATTACAACGAGAGCCAAATCCTAATTGCACAGGCAACCAGTGGCGCGGCCTGGGATACGTTCACCGCAGAACTTCAAGATGAGATTCAAAAGACAGTTTTCGCTTATTGGAATCTCTATTTTGACCGCAGCGTCTATCTTCAGAAGCAAAGGAATGTCGCACGGGGCGAATATGTTTTAGAAATACTCGAAGGCCGCCGAGAGCTCGATTCCCTCCCAAGCCAAATTACTCGTGCACGCTCTGCCGTCAAATCACGGCAGACCGACCTCGCTAACGCTCGTCGAGACATTCGAGATTCTCAAACAGAATTAAGACGACTTACCGCAGATCGAAACTGGCAGGCAGAACAGACCACCGAGATGCTGCCGACAGAAACCCCCAACAACGTTGGGGTCAAAATTGACTTAGAGCAAGTCGTTTTTAAAGCCTTAGAGAATCGTCCCGAAATCCGTGAAGCAATGGCTCGTGCCAAAGTAAAATGCATTGACCTTGATATCAGTGAGAATGAATTACTTCCAGAATTATCTCTCCTACTTGGCACCTACGTCAGCGCACTCAAAGGTGATTCTGCACTTGGGCAAGCGATCGTAGATCAGTTTGGACAGGCAACCCCCGGCTATTCCGTTGGGCTTGAATTTAAAATGCCCTATCGCAACCGAGCCGCGCAAAGTCGCGTGACACAGAGCAAGTTAGAGCTCGCTAAGATAAAAGCAGTCGTCGATGAGAAAATTCTCAACGTTGTTGCTGAGTCGCAAATTTCGCTGCGTCGTGTAAACTCAGCTAAAGAGACCCTCGATGCGGCCTTGCAGGCAATCATTGCCGCCCGCGCAGACCTCGAGCAAAGCTTCCGGCGATGGGATTCATTCGCGCTCATCGAAGGTGATTTCGCTGACGGCCAAACTCCAACAACGGCACTCGATCAATTATTAGATTCACAAGAACGACTCACAAACGCTGAACTCGTTTACGCCGAAGCTGAACTGGAGCTAAAATCTTCGGAAGTCAAACTCCAGCGAACCATGGGGACCTTGTTAATTCACGAGAACATAAACTTTAGTCAGAGTAACGACAACGGTACTCCAGAATTGAATATTCAACAGCGTGGTGGTGCCCAAGTAACACCACAAACTCCTTCAGCAAAATCGGTACCGCGGCAACCTAACCTTCGGTCGAACTTCTTGCCCGCAAGCTTTGGTTACCCCGGTCGCAGCGATAAATAAAGACCGCGACTGACGGATCATATCCCACGCTCTCTCAGCGATCAAAGTTATCGCGTTCTCTAAAACCTGCTGAACCAACGCAGTGTCCAGCCTGGCCCCAGCATTTCTGGTTGCCAAAACTCAACAACCCAACCCGAAAAACCTGTAAGACCCGACTCGCGGAGGTTCAATTATCAGCGTTACGGTGGTTTTGCGGCCTGCGGAATGATTGAGGATTGATTTTTGCATCATCTCGCCTTCACTCTCGCTCGGATAAGCTACGTTTCCTCGAAATCTGCACCCTTTGGTCACAATTATTTCGAGTCAAACCCACCATGAAACTAATTCCACCTTCTGCCAACCAATCCCGATTATCGCGTTATCGCGTCTTTGCATTGGCCGTCGTTACAGTTCTTTTCAGCCACTGTTCCACGCTTGCTCAAACCGACCAATACGATTCGATTGACGGCTTTATTTCCCCATTTCGAAGCATCGAACTCTCAAGCGATGAGGCCGGAGCTATTTCCGAACTCGCGGTAGAGGAGGGAGACAAGATTGAGGCCGGTGGAACTGTTGCAAGACTCGACGACCGAGTCCAGGAATTGCAAGTACAAATCGCTCAAGAGTTGGCTCAAACGACCAGCCAATTGATAGCCGCCAATCAACTACTAGAAAAACGAAAAGAGATATCGAGGCGACTGGATGAACTAAAAAAACGAGGACACGCGAGTCAAAGCGAAATCATCCGCGCCGAAATGGAACTCTCAATTGCTCAAGCCAAGGTACTTGCCGCCAAAGAAGAAAAGGCCGTTCGCGAAATTGAACTTCGCCGCGCCGAGGTCCAACTCGACAGACGATCCATCGCTTCGCCCTTTGACGGAATTGTCGCGAAAATTCATCGGCGTGAAGGTGAGTTCCTTTCACCGCTTCACCCGGAAGTCGCAACAATCATTCAGGTAGATAAACTTTTAGCATCCTTTGCAATCATGAGCAACCAACTGGGCGAATTCTCAATTGACCAAGAATACACGATTCGATTAGAGAACGGTTCTCTTGTAACAGGGAAGGTGTATCGCATTGGCGTTGAAACGGACTCTCAGTCGGGAACCGTTGATATCAAATTATTGATTGACAACCAAGACATGAAATTGCGAAGCGGCGAGAGCTGTTCGCTTAGCTTTTAGAATTCTTCTAGGCCACTCGGCTTAGTCAATTTTGCACAATTTAGCTCTCTCAATGAATCCTCCCATACTCAATTTTGATTTCTCATCACCCCTCGCCACGACGGTTGGGCCAGAGGTTCCGCGCCTCCACAACGACACTCCCAAACCGGACTATTCGTTTTCCGACCAGCGTTTGATGCAGCATTTTGGAGTCGCGATTGCCAGCAGTAGTTCGCTCGACCAACTCTATTTAAACATCAGCCAAATCATAAAACGACAAACGGACTGTCTCTGCATTTGGAATGTGCCCAAAAACACCGACGGAGAATTTAACGATCCGCAACTTCTAGCCGACTCGGAAGACGACCCGCTTTGGCCGATTGTTGATTTACAGGTCAAAGAAATGCTCGCGAGAGTTGCTCGCACGCATCACATCTGTTCCTCTCCCATCCAAAATTCACCGCACACAACACTCGTCGCAGCGCCTATTTCCAAACAAATCAACAAAAAATCAAACAGTGTAATTGACAGCGTCCTGATCGGCTGTTTCTCCTCTAAAACTGAAAGCATTTTACGCCTACAGTGGTTAACTGGAATCGCGTCCGATGCAATCAGTCGTTGGCATCAAAAACAAAGTTTGAATTCTGAGGAAAACAAGAGTCGCTACCTTACCGATTCAATTGGCTTGATTCACTCACTGGATCAAACCCAATCTATCTCTCAAGCCATCGTGATTCTCGCGAATCATTTGCGGCGTCTTTGTGACGCAGAGCAAGTTTCAATCTGCCTGACCGATGCCAAAAACGTAGTTTCACTACAGGCAATCTCAGACGTCGAGCAAATTGATTTCAATGCAGACTCGAATAAGACAATCCTTCACGCCTGCCAACAAACTGCTCGTCAAAACGACGAAGTCAGTTACCCGGAGGATGGAAAGACAGGATCCATTGAACAACTAGCACTTCAAAAATACTGTAAGGCCAACGGGGCCGAAGCCTGCGTTTGCATTCCATTGATCACGGGAAATGGCCGCAGGCTAGGGGTCGTATTATTGGCTTGCTCCAGGGGAAAAGTAGAAAACCTGCACTATCGAACCTATTGCAGCAAATTGATCCAAATGACATCGAGTCATGTCGACGTAGTGATTAGAGCCAATCGCGGTACAAAAGATATTTTTGCTGCCGGGCTGGGCAAACTTAAAAGCAGTAACAAAACACATGCTTTTATTCTTGCTGTAACGATTCTCGTCGCCGTGATGCTGATTCCATTCACCTACCGAGTTAACTGTGACTGTGAACTGCAGCCAGTATTGCGAAGATTTATTGCAGCGCCTCACGACTCAATTTTAGAAAAGACATACGTCAACAGTGGTGACATGATTGCTGCCGATCAACTGATCGCATCGCTCGACGGTAGGAAATTACGAATTGAGCTCTCTGGCATTCGGGCAGATTACGATGGTGCGAAGAAAAGACGTGAGTCCGCATTGGCTTTAGGTAACATCGCTGAATCGCAAATCGCTCTGAGCGAAATGAACCGCTTTCTATCGAAAATCGACATCCTCAAACAGCAGTTAACGCAGCTTGAGGTCCGATCTCCGATCGATGGACTCGTTTTGACAGGCGACCTCGAGAAAGCTGAAGGCGCGCCTTTAGAAATGGGGCAAACGTTATTTGAAGTAGCGCCCTTGAACGAAATGGTTGCTGAAATCAACATTCCGGAATCGGAAATTCAATACGTCACATCCGGTATGCCTGTTGTATTTAAACTCAATGCATTCCCACTTGAAAGTTGGACTGGCAAGGTCGAGCACATTCATCCATGTACAGAAATCGTTGACAACCAAAGTGTATTTATAGCACGGGTTCATCTTCCCAACACTCAGAACCAATTCCGCCCAGGAATGCAAGGATCTGCGAAGATTGAGACAGAAAGGGCACCGCTCGGCTGGAATTTATTCCATCGAGGTTGGGAATCAATCAGATACTGGACGGTTTGGTAACCATGAGCAGCGCTGACACAAACCGAAACGCTGATCCCTGGCTGGAATCAAAACTGACGCTGCGGTCAGAACTTAAGTTCGACACTCGCTGGGAAGGCGATAGGGCCGTTGTTGTAATCGAGGATCCTGTTCGAAGTAAATATTTCCAAATTGGCGAACGGGAATATCGTTTCTTGGCGTTAATTGACGGTCAGCGAACAGCTCGCGATATCATAGACCTTCTTAACTCTTCGGATGACTTTCAAAAGCCAGACTTGACCACACAGCTTGCAATCGAAGTTAGCCAGTGGTTGGTACAGACGAACTTAACCTATGGCAAAGACTTTGATAATGGCCAACGCCTAAACGACCAATTGGAAAAAATCAATCGCCAGAAGATCATGGCCTGGATCAACCCAATCAGTTGCAAGTTTCGGATTTTCAATCCAAATCATTTACTTGCAAAAGTACAACCATATATCCAATGGATTTTTTCAGTTTGGTTTTTCATCGCCTGGTGTGGAACCGGTTTATTCGCATCGGTAAAACTCTATCAACACTGGGATCAATTATCCGTTGCTTCCACTGGTATCCTTTCAGGGTTCAGCTGGGTCTGGCTACTTCTTATCTGGGTCTTACTAAAACTTATCCACGAAACGGCACACGGAATTGCGTGTCGCAAATACGGCGGAGAAGTCCCAGAAGCTGGTGTTTTGCTAATTTTATTCACTCCGATGGCGTACGTTAATGTTACCTCGATGTGGCGATTCACGAATCGCTGGCACCGCATGGCTGTCTCGTCAGCGGGAATGTATGTCGAGCTATTCATTGCATCGGTTGCGGTGGTTGTCTGGACCGAAACAAGTGGCGTCACCGCAAATATTGCATTTAACATCTTCATTATGTCGAGCCTGACCACCATTTTATTTAATGCAAATCCACTCATGCGATTTGACGGATATTTTTTACTATCCGATTTATTGAACATTCCCAACCTGTACAGCAAAGGGACCAAATGGTTCGGAGATCGAACTCTCTCTCTTCTGTTTGGGCTTCCCACAACTGACAACCTTTGCAAACCCACAGAAATTCGACAAATTGCGATTTACGGTTGCCTTGCATTCTTTTGGAAGATTTCGATAAGCCTAAGCTTGATCATCGGCGCTGGAGTTCTATTCGACGGACTCGGGCTCGTCCTAAGTGCACTCGGCGTGACTCTCTGGTTTGGCCTGCCGATGTATCGAACGTTAAAACCGCTTTTCATGCGGAACTCTCAGCGATCGATCAATCTGCTGAGAACAAGCCTAAGCTTTTGTATTTTGATCGGCCTCGGAACGCTCTTATTCACCACCTTAAAAGCCCCGGCAATCAAATCAGCCCCCGCAATTGTTCAGTTCTCAAAAGAAACCAACATCCGCGCTGACGCCGCGGGGTTCATTCAAAATATCTTGGTTGAAAATGGGCAGCGTGTTCGAAAAGGACAGTTACTAATCGTCCTAGAGAATCCTGACATTAACAACGAAGCAAACGAACTAAATCGCTTGATTGAAGAGTCTGAAGTTCAATATCGCATTTATCGCAAACAAAACGAAAAGTCCTTAGCGCTCGCCGAACAAACCAAGCAAAAAGAACTCAAAGAACAACGTGTGGAAAAAACAAAAGCCGTAAAAGGTCTAAGAATCGCCGCCCCTTTTGATGGATTTATTTTCCAGCGAGACCTGGCAAATCGACTCGGTAGTTTTGTTCACCGAGGCGACGAACTGCTAACCATCGCTCCGTTTAACACCAAAGAGGTGGTTGTTTCAATTGACCAGCGAGATCTCGATTCAATTCACAATAATGTTGGGAATCCAATTAAGATCATCATGCCCGGATTACCACTGTTCCAGTCTCAACTAACTCGGGTTAATCCACGGGCGTCAACCACGTCGACTCACCCCTCGCTTTGCGCCCATGCGGATGGACCGCTTCCAGTCAGGCCAATTGCCAACAGCAACAGCGCCAAGGCTCCAGATTTCGAATTACTTACTCCGCGGTTCAATGCTTTTATTGAATTGAAAGCAAACCAAAGCAGCATTTTAAAATCTGGCCAGAGAGGTCGGGCGATTTTTCCAACGGGAGAGCAATCCCTCGGAAACTACTTTTACATTGCTGCCTCCGAGTGGCTGGAAGCTAAAATCAAATTCGCGACGCAGACGGCAGTTCTCTGAAAAACAGAAGACGATTTCAGTAATGGCGAAACCTTATTAACGTTCGACTGCCCGAATCATGGAATCACAGCAACGCACCCCACCTCGTGGCTAACTGGTCGTTACCTCGGACCCAACACTTGCAATTTTCTGTGCCAATTCGGACGGATCAAACTCGGATTCAAGGTCAAGGATTCGGCATTCGGACATGCCTCGGAACCAAGTTTCCTGGTGCCGTGCAAATTTACGAGTCCTGACCCTCACTCGTTCGACAGTCTCCTCCATTGACATCTTGTCGCTTAAAAAGTCGATCACCTCCCGATAGCCAACAGCCTGGGAGGCAGTTTTCCCGATATCAGACCAACGCTCAAGCAAACCCCTCACTTCATCGACCAATCCTTCCGAAAACATTGCTTCCACCCTCGCCTCAATCCGCTGATGCAGAACGGGTCGATCATGTCGAATTGTGAAAACTCGGCACTGATCGGCTTGCCTCCCTTCATCAAATTGCATCTGCCAATGACTAATTGGTTTTCCGGTTTGTTTGTAAACCTCCAGTGCTCGAATGATACGGCGATGATCATTTTCGTGAAGCTTGTGTGCCGACACTGGATCGATCATTGCGAGCCGTTGGTGTAAAAATTCCGCTCCGGAATTCTCTATCTCCTGCTCTATCTCCTTCCGAAAATCCCAGTCCGCCGGCGGGCCTTCGAATAAACCACGTAACAAAGCCTTGAGATACAGAGCAGTCCCACCCACGAACAGAACTTGCTTTCCTGATTCGTGAATCTCACGGATTTTGCTCAACGCTGAGTCACGATACTCAGAAACACTGAATGATTCGGGCGGGTCAACAATGTCGATCAAGTGGTGCGGCACGGCCGATTGCTGGGTGGAATCCGGCTTGGCGGTTCCAATATCCATCCCACGGTAAATTGCCATCGAGTCCAGCGAAATAATCTCGGCGTCCAAAATCCGAGCCAGTTCCAGACTGACCTTCGTTTTCCCACTGGCAGTAGCACCAGTCAAAAACCAGCATTTCAGCGCGAGTTGAATGTCGGAGGGCGGTTGGTTCATGGCAAATTAATTCGGTTGAATTCTTAAGTCGACAAAATTTCGGAGTCTTTTCGAATAACCGAAAATCTTAGACGGAATTCAACACCCTGAGAACCCTTTATGCCTTCGGACGCTGAAGTTCTTTCCCAGCCGCTTCAGAAATCGCCACTTTTAGATCTTGAAGCTCAAATGGTTTGGAGACCACTGCCGACACTCCTGCTGCCGCAATCGCTTCGGCGTCAGACTCCCGAGGATAGTTGAGCAACAAAACGAACGGGACGTCAGGTATCTCAGAGTTTAGCCACTCAATTCTCTTTTCTAACTCTACCGTCCAGGAATCGGCGACAACACACATAACCAAAACAGTGGCCGACGAAGCAGCATCCCAAATGGAACGCTCTACCCAACGGGAACGCCACCCAAAGCTGGCGATCGCGTCATCCAACATTTCGTATTCGGATCGAGTCCACGCACTTACCCCAATATTCCCCGCGCCTATCGAAACGTCTCGCCGGATTGTTTGCGAGACGATACGGTCTGAGGTTGTTGAAGTCCGCGGTGCGTGCCAGTTCGTTATGCCTGCTTCCGCTAACTGCTCAACGAATTGTGCATACCTACCCTCCCATTGGTGCCAGTAAACTCGGATGACTCCCGGGTAAGGCCGTCCGGAACGTGATTCCCCCTCACACCAACTGCCAAGTAGGCCCACAACTGGAACGGCTGGAAAGTTCGCTAACAACTCCTCCACGTCCGCTTGTAGAAATTGGTCGCGTCTCGACTGGGCTAAAACCACGAGATCATAACTTTGATCCACCACCGTTTCGACTTTGTCAAACGGAACTAAAGTTACTGGAACATCAAATTTAGAAATGATTTTTTGAAAATCGGAATGCCAAAAATCACCGGTCACCAAAATCTTATGCGTTACCATCCTACCGCTCCTCAAACATTCCGTTACCAAATTCACATTACTCTAGACCAGTATCACCATCATCAATAATCTGCCACGCGTCTGCAGAAGATGTACTTTCCCGTAATTCAGTTAGCCATTCCGACTGCTGAATCATCCGACTCAACCTCGCCAGTACTTTCAAATGAACCGCCTCACTTGTCGAACCAATCAAAAAAAACACATCTGTTAAACAACCTCGAGGGCCTCCAAATGGAATTCCTGATGTCGTAATGCCAAGCGCCAGAAATGGCTCTCCCATAATCGAGGGCAGCGGTCGCCGCGGGTGTAAAAGTGCGACTCCATTACCCAACGCCGTTGGATGCAATTCCTCACGACTGGTCAGTGCTTCCGCCATTTTCACTGGGTCCCACAGTCTACCTGTTTCTGCCGTCAAATCGCAAATATTTTTGATTACAGAACTTTTTGTTCGAGCCATCAGGGGAACGTAAGTCGTTTCAGGTAGCAACAGCTCCGAAATTCGCGGCTCCACCTCCGGACCATTACTGGGATTCCGATACAGAACCTTTTCAACCTCGGTTAAGCCTTGTTCATCAGAAGCTCCAATTTTCTTTTCGAACCACTGATGTATCTCAGCTCTCGAAAACCGCCACTTCCCACCCACTCGACGGCCAGGCAGGCGGTCCCGGCTGGCCATCTTTCGAACCTGCTCTGGTGTTAAATGCAAATACGCAGCGAGAGACATCACGTCAAAATCTTCGTCCATGGAGTTCTTCCGCCAAATCACAAATGAAATACAAAACCGGTAATTTCCAGCCTCAAATCAATAGCTGGGAATCTAAACAACATCGTGGGCTACGCCTACAAGAGATTCACCTTAGGAAGAACCGCATGCAGCTAGCATGCACAATCGCCAGAAAAAAAGTTTCACGAGGGCGCGGTAAATTTTTTGCTCGACAAACGTCATATTCATTCAATTTTGAGCCATGTCAATTGCGAATTGCAGAAATCTTTGGCTAACGCTTTCATATAAAACCAACCACGCAGTTCAACGATCAACCTTGACGAAAGTTTTCGATTAATGAGAATCGATTTCGTTGGCAGGATGCTGACATGTACTCGTCCACTCGACTAAGTGTGATGCTTGGTTGAACGCGAGTTACCGCGAACGAAATCGCTTTTTGAATTTTGGCATTCGCCAGGCAGGGAGGCCTTGTGAGTACCCAGTTGTATAATACCAATACGGATCGTGGCATCAGACTTCGGGACATTCTTCCCGATGCCAAGCTGGTTGGCGCTGACGATGTCTTTTTCCAGTCTTGCTGTGGTCTTTGGACAGACTGTCAGACCGATGACCTGTTTGTGGCCATCATGGACTCAGAACAAGATGGCCATGATTTTACACAGGAAGCCATCGCTCGCGGAGCGACGGCTGTCGTGACCGAACGTTTACTAACGACACACCGCCCCCAATGTCTCGTTAACGATTCCCGTGAGGCTTATGGGAAAATTTGTCAGGCACTCGCCGGCAATCCCAGCCGACGGTTGAATTCGATCGGTGTAACCGGGACTGATGGGAAAACTGTCACCTGCCATCTCGTTTCTGGAATTCTCAAAGCAGCTGGCCAAACCACAGGCTTGATCTCTTCCATTGAGGTAAGCCAGGGAAAAAACAAAACTTCAGTTCCTGCCACTGATTTAAATCCACCGTGGCTTGCCGAACAACTGACCTCAATGGCACTCGCCAATTGCGAAAACGCGATAATCGAAGTACCTAGCACCGCCCTTGCAAAACGATGTCTCGCCGGCGTCGAACTCGATGTCGCCATTTTGACAAACATTCGGGAAAACCATCTCGACTTCCATGGATCTCAGGCGAATTACCAAAGGGCGAAGCTACGTCTGTTGGATAAACTCAAACCAACCGGGCTCGCGATTGTAAACCTAGACGACCCCAAAACACACTTTTTACTAAGTAAAATTGATCGTCCCGTCTTAACAATCGGCATCAAGCAAGAAGCCGACATCACAGCTAGGCAAATTGATTGCTCAGCAGGTGGGCAAACGTTTATGATTACCGCCGGCTCCGATTCAATCCCAGTCAGAACGTCAATTATCGGCGACCAACATATTTATAACTGCCTCGCAGCAACAGCCGTTGGACTCGCTCAAGGCATCGAAATTGAGAACATTGCCAGGGGCCTTGAGTCGGTCGGGCAAATTCCCGGGCGACTCGAAAAGATCGAATGCGGGCAAGATTTTGGAGTTTGGATCGATTCAGCACGAAGCAGCGGGCAACTTGCCAACGCCATCCGCTCAATCCGTCAAAACACAAAAGGTAATGTTTGGTGCCTTTGCTCAATTGATGAAAATCACTCACAAAGAGAACGCCAACGCCTTGGCGAAATTGCTGAGCGAGCGGCAGACCATGTCATTATTACCAATACAGCCGGTGGACCATTGGTCGACTTCGAACCTGCTCATCAAATTCTCGACGGGTTCGAAGATCCGGGTAAAGCACAGCTCATCCCCAATCGTTTCAAAGCGATAGAATGGGCGCTCACCCACGCCAAACCAGATGATGCCGTTATCATCGCTGGATGTGGCGAACGCCCCTTTGCTTTGATCGGCGAAGAAAACTGGACTATCACCGATCGAGACGTCTGCCAGGCATGGCTCTATGACAACGCCGTGTTTTCAGAACCAAACAAACCAGACGATGACCAGCAAAACATCTTTGACATCGATGACTACCGAACGTAATTCCCCTAAAAAACAGTCGACCAAGCAAGAACCAACCTTAAAAACATGGTTTTTTAACGCCCTCAACCCTAACAGTCGCTAGCACAAAAGGCTTCCCTAAAAAGAATTACAAATCGCTATTGCGTCGCTCAAACTGCTTCAGTAAACGTATTCCATCAAACAACTCATCTGAATTGGGAAAAGCAAATTCAGAACCCTCCGGCATAAAGAAAAAACAAAACACCTTAAGATCAGTCGACGGTGCTTGAAACGCGGGAATCTTGCACCACCCTCCCTCCTGGGGGTAGAGCATATTTTGCTTATTGTAACTATGGTTTCTGGGTCAACCGTTACAATAAGTGCTCACGGCTGAGCTTGAACTGAGCACTGGGACGAACTCCGTCCCAGTGCCAGGGAACACGAAGCGTTGGTCTCTCACGAGGCCAACGCTTTTTTATTGGAAACAGTCAGTTGCGACACAACTAGTCTGGACGCATTCCAACACCGATCGCACTTGCGTTTACCACTGGCATCAGAACCCAATCACCGTTTCCCAAAAGCACCTCGAAAAACCGCGAGAATTAGCTAAGATGGGCTGAGGGTTGCCCAAGTGTTCCCCCGTCACTCTTATTTTATTGGCCCAGCACAGAAGTATAACAACATGCCAACTTCATCGAATCGAAACCTTAATTCTGTCTGCTTAGCTATCCTAAGCCTTGTTTCAATTACGATTTTTTCCGGGTGTGACTTAGGCACCTATAAAAAAAGACTTAGCGAAACACCTGCCCAGCAAACCGCTCCAGCTGATTCAGCTACTGAAGGCGATAACGCACCTAAAGAAACTTAGGAAGCTAGCGAAGAAGAGTAAAGCAATGCTCTTCTAGTTCTTCCCTGCCAATAGCATCGCCCCTTACCCGATCTAAAATTCCCAGCCGAATCACGCTGCGTCTCGTTTCTGCATTTGATTCACAATCGGCATTCTATCAGGGCGATTGCTTCTGTTATCATTCGGCGAGCGATAAAACGAGCTCACACGCATCGACCGTATGTTGAGTATTCAATGCTATCTTTTTCCAGACTAATGCCGCTGGCAATTACTCTCGCCCTCTTGGGTGGCGTGCTCGCAGTCGCCTCGAAAAACATGATCGTCGACCTCGATCTTTTTCATGAAATGGCACTGTTTAGGCAGATGGAATCCGAAGGTTCAATGCCGACCACCGATGCCTTCGCCTACACGCCGACTAACGAAACAGTAGTCCACCATGAGTGGGCCACTGGCGCTGTAATTTATCTGGCAACTGTATCCACGGGTCTGGGTGCGCCAGCTTTGGTGACGCTTAAATATTTCCTCACTTTTGCAGTCTGTTTAGGCTGCTTTATTTACGCAAACAAACAAGGCGCCAGCCTCGCCGTATTTTCCATCCTCGCACCTTTCGCCCTAAATCTTGGCGGTTGGATGGCATTCAACAATATCCGCGCACAACTGTTTACCTTGCTGTTTCTGGTAATCTTATTTTTTTTATTAGACCTGGATCGACGCGGCAAACGATGGTGGGTGTTAATTTGGTTTCCGCTGTTTATCGTCTGGTCGAATATGCACGGCGGCGTCGTCTCTGGAATGGGAATTCTCGGAGTCTATTGTTTTTCGCGTTTAGTCGAAGCTGCACTTGAAACTCGCTCGCTCCTTAAAACTCTCCATGAGGTCTGGCACCTGATTGTCATCGGTCTCGTCACTCTGATCCTCTTGATCGTCAACCCTTATGGCTGGGAATACATCCCCTACCTTTATCGAGCCGTTTCAATGGATCGTCCGCTCATTCTCGAATGGCGGCCAATTTGGGAAATTCGCTTACCGTTGATTTATGGAATTTCGGTACTCATCGCCGCCTACGCTATTTGGCGGGAAGGCCGAACCTCTATCTTTGCAAGCCTGGCGCTTGTCTTGACTGCCTATCTCGCGGCCAAACATTATCGCCACGGTTCCCTGTATGCCGTGACTTGGGCCTGTATGGTTCCTCCGATGATCGAACGCTCAGGACTTGGACAGGAAATTAAAAACATGTTCGACAACTACAAAGCGCAAATTACCGTCACCGCGTTTGCGATTGCCTTGATAGCGACAGGTTATTCCATCAACGTTCGATTCTGGGAATTAAAAATCCCCAACCAAGTTTCCAAAACTCAAAAACACGAAGTTATCTATCCCGCCGGTGCCGCCGATTACCTGAGCGAACAAAACCTGGAAAGTGAACTTAATCTATTCGTCCCCTTTTCGGCGGGTGCATTTGTGCAATGGAAACTGTATCCGCAAGTCAAAGTAAGCATCGACAGCCGTTACGAGGTTGCCTACCCGGACTCAGCGATTGTTGAAAACGATGATTTTTACAAGGCCCGTGAAGGCTGGCAGGCCACGCTCCAACGTTATGACACGCACGCAGTTTTGGTTCCTGTGAATTCACCTCTAGGGGAATTGCTCGCCAAGAATGAATCTCAAATGGCGAAACAAATTGGCTGGTCGTCAATCTATAAAGACTCTGGATTCGCTCTCTACGTCCCCGAAACAGAGTCGGAGAAATTTACGCCAATCGACCGAACTGGCGAGCCGATAAAAGGCGTTTTTCCATAAATCTACATTACCGTTCTGCCGAATCTGCTTCTGCCGAATCACGTTCAAGCTCATTGACTTCCGAGGCTCGCACCCGATTCAATTCAAATTGAGCGGACAAAAACAGGAAAATGCCGACTGGCAACAAGAGAAATTGCTGTTCCAATGCAACATAAAATGAAAAAAACAAAGCAGTGAATTGTCCCACTCGTCCAGCAATCACGGTTGCTTGTAAATACGACATCCGCCGCGCAAGGATGCTTCTTAGCATACGCCCTCCATCCATCGGAAAAGCGGGGATCAAGTTCAACAGAAATAGCACAAGATTGATCCACAGCAGAATCAGAGGTAGCTGATTCAGACTCTCAAAAACAGACGGTGGAATCAGCGAACCTCCCGCAAAAATGATACCTGCCGCGAAAAGCAGTGCAATCACCAGATTAACCGCTGGACCAGCGAAACTAATCAAGAATTCTTGACCTGGATTTTTTGGCATTCCCGTCAATCGAGCCAGCCCCCCAAACGGTGCGATAATGATATCCTTGGTAGTGGCACCAAATCGACGAGCCACTAAAGCGTGCCCCAGTTCATGCAACAATACACAAAAAGAGAGGTTCAGCAGAAGAAACAACGAAACACCAGTCACAAACCAAACTTGCTCACCAAAGCCGAAAATATTGCAAACTAGACAGACCGGCACTAACCAAAACGTCCAGTGCAGGTGGACATCGATCCCCGCGATCCGCATTAGTTTCAAGCATCTTCCCACAACAAAATCCAACCTTAGGCACAGTCAACCGTTGTCAAACCCAGTTAAAACCATTTCGCTCCAACCACTTCCATCCGCAGCTTCTAATTTTTTTCATCCGTGCCCAATAATCGTTTGTCACCATCTCGTTTTGTGAAACCGGTCTTGTCAAAATACTCGCATAGCGGAATTGCATATTTGCGACTCGTATCCAATATCTGACGAATCTCGCTCATCGTTAACCCGTTCGCCGCTTCAATTTCCTCAACTAGTTTTCGCTTAGTTTCCTCGACGACCTCGCCATGGATGTAATACTCGGGCGCGATCTTTAGTAGGTCACCGTTCTCGCTGGCCATCTCCAACAACTCTCTGACTGACTCTTTATTTTTCTTCGCGGATGCCTCGAGTTCAGTAACTGTGGGAACTTTGAGCCCTGCCTTCCTAACGATTTCAATCAATTCTCCCAGCAAGGCTTTTTGCCCTTTTGATAATTTTGGACCATATCCAACGATCCCTACTGAATTGACATTAGCGATAATTTTCTTTTCCCGCTTAAGCTCTTCAACTACCAAATCAAGTAATTCAGGTGTATCAAGATACTTGAACTCAACATTGAGTGCCGATCGGGGATGTGTGAAGCGAAGCGGTTGAAGCCGATGTAATCGCTCGAGGGCTTTAATGATCCGATCCGCGAGGTGCTCAAATCTACTGCGGTGCACCTTGACACTTCGATTCATTGAGACCGGGATTTCAATGAGATCTCCTCTATCTTTCAGCTGCGTAAAAATCTCCTCGAACCCAACCACCCCTGCACTTCTGGCAAGATCAACAGGCGTCCATCCAAGGTCATCCGAAAGGTAGACACTTGCCGAAGCACGAGTCAGCGGATCCAGACTGGTCAAATCAGAAATCATTTCAAGGTCGAGATCAGTGGCTTTCTTAATCCGCTTCGCATTGGGCATCAGGACTCGCCCGCCACCGATCGTTACCACGGGCGACTGCAAACGAACAACAAACGGCTGATTCCAAACCGCGACCGCAGCGTCATTAAGAAAAACCTGAGCGTAGCATTCTTGACCGGGTTCCAATTCAGAAACACCGAGTAAACGCAAATTCCCGAACAGTTCGGCTGTTCCTACATGAAAACGAACTCGAGTTCGATCCTTCAACGGCTTGCTCAGCCGGTCCAGCAGGTGCAATTTCACAGTCATCAACGTCGAAGGCAACAAATGCCCAGTGGCACACAACTCATGGCCGCGGTCAATTTCGAGATGGTGCACGCCCGCGAGGTTAATCGCCGCCCTTTGCCCTCGTGACACCGTCTCCGATGCTGAGTCATGGTTCTGGATTCCCCGCACGCGGACCGATCGATCTCCCGGTTGTATTTGTATCTGGTCACCAACACTGACGCGTCCGCTGCTAACCGAACCTGTCACTACCGTTCCGTATCCATCTATCGTGAACGTTCTGTCAATTGCCATGCGATAAGGAGCATCCTGCCGGTTTGCACGATCCGTTTGAGCAACCGTCTCAGCAGCAGAGCGAAGTGCATTTTTTAATTCTTCGACTCCCATTCCAGTTTTAGAACTGGTTCGAATAATTGGTGCGTTTTCCAGAAAAGTACCGGCAACCATCTGGCGAATTTCATCTTCGACTAAATCGAGCCACTCTGGGTCTGACAAATCACATTTTGTTAGCGCGATGACACCCGCGGGTAGGTCAAGCATTCGTAAAATATCAAGATGCTCTTTGGTCTGCTGCTTAATAGAGTCATCACCAGCAACAACCAATAAAGCCAGATCCATTCCCGTCGCACCAGCAAGCATCTGGCGAACAAATTTTTCGTGACCGGGAACATCGACAATCCCCAAACGAAATGGAGGCAAGTCAAGATGCGCGTACCCTAACTCAATCGTTATCCCACGTTTCTGTTCTTCAGGGAGACGGTCTGTGTTTGTCCCTGTCAGAGCACCGATCAGCGAAGTTTTACCGTGGTCAATGTGCCCAGCGGTTCCGAGAATTAGATCTTTTAACATCACCTAATTCTAAATGAATCTCGGCATTTAGCCCAGCGGTGACGTGACCAACGACTGGTTGAATCCAGCCTTGGAACCACTCTCTCTCGCTCCTAATATCAGAAATCGTTCGCCAAATTGCCGCAAACCAAACAGGATTTCCAGAGACAGCCCGATGAGCGATAGTGAATTCGAACCTGAAACTGTACACTGAGTAACCGCTTTCTTCCCCTTCAACGACGAACACGCAAAACTTAAGGATCGAGCTTTGAATAATATTGGATTCATTGGAGCCGGCCAAATGGCTAAGGCGCTCGCAGTTGGAATCGCACAGTCTGCGGATCAATCCATCCATTTCTTCATCTCAGACCCCTGTGACGCAGCATGCGATAGTTTCGCCCAGCTTGTGGGCGATTCCCACAGCATCACTCGCGTGGAAAGCAATCAACACCTCGCTGACTCCAGCGAACTTATTTTTCTCGCTGTCAAACCACAATACCTCCACGATGCCATCGAAGATGTTGAATTTAAAAATTCTCCGCTGATATGCTCGATAGTCGCTGGCGTCCGAACCTTTGAGCTTGAACGCTTAACCGGCTCCCAGCGTATCATTCGAATGATGCCTAACCGCCCCTGCTTGATCGGCATGGGCGCCTGCGGCATGACCGCCGATTCAGCAGTCAATCTTTCTGATCGACAAACACTTAAAACAATGCTTGAGCCGATGGCTGTGGTCGTTGAAGTTTCAGAATCAATTTTAGATTCTGTGACCGGCCTATCCGGTTCAGGCCCCGCCTTCGTCTTCACCTTTATCGAATCACTTATTGACGGGGCAGTCCTGACGGGAATGCCTCGGGCTACCGCCCGTCAACTGGCCATCCAAACCGTGCTAGGCTCAGCTAAAATGCTTCAGGAAACAGGCGATCATCCTGCAATTTTGCGAGATAGCGTTGCCAGCCCGGGAGGCACTACCATCGAAGGCATCAAAGCGTTAGAGGAAAATTCATTCCGGGATGCTGTTATTTCTGCTGTTCAGGCGGCAACCGAACGATCACGGGAACTTGGTTAAATTACGTCAGACGACGGTGCAGGATTTTTTTGGTTTTCTTTTGCCATTTTCAATCCTGCGTCATAGGCTACTACCTAGCGCCGCGCCTACCGCTAGAATGGGAGTAGTCTTCGCAGCGGAGATTTTTTTGGTTTTGATAGTTTGGGAGTGCCGCGTGTCTCTATTTGAAAACGACAGTTACGTCTATCGCGATACGTTTTTCATTCTCTTTGAAAATCACAACCGTCCCAACGGTACGACTGTGAAAACGGTAATTGAGCAGATCGCTGAAAACTACGAACTCACCAATCTGCGAGAGGTCGATGGAAAATTTGAATCCGTCACCATCCTTTGTCCCCACGACAGTTCCGCAATGGAAATTAGTTACGTCGGAGGTGAAGAAGTTGTCGAACAAGTCGACAACCTGCGAGAAGAATTCCTGAGCATGACACTCACCACTGAAGAACACGAAAAATTACGTTCGCTATCAAAATCCAACGCCCGGTTTGACATCTACCACTTTGAACGCCAACAAGGATCGGAAGAAGACGGTGAGATGCTGGACCCGGGAGGACTCTTGTTAATCATGGAGCGAATTGCCAACGTGTGCGAAGGAATTGGGCTCGACCCTCAATCGAACTCACTACTCTAAGTCCGATTCAACTCCAGTTTAGATATTATCCAATTAGTTTTATGAATTAGCCAACTCTGGCCTAAACAGCATGCAAGCAAAAGAAATAAAAAACGGGTCGATTGTCGAATACGATGGATCACCCGTGATCATCGAGTCAATCAAAGTCAATTCGCCATCCGCGCGAGGTGCCTCAACCGTTTATAAATTTCGAGCGCGTAATATTGTCACACGGCAAAAAGTTGATATCGCATTAAAAGGAACTGAGTCGTTAACCGACGCGGACTTTGAGAAACGGGATGTCAAGTTAATGTATTCCGATGCGACTCATTACCACTTCCTCGACCAAACCGACTTTCAACAGTATCCGGTTCCGATGGAGGATCTTGAAAATGAAAAACCCTACATCACTGATTCACTCGAGGGCATTTTAGCGCTGATCTACAATGGAGATTGTGTTGGAATCCAAATTCCCCACACGATCGAGTTACTTGTAACTCAATGCGACCCTGGGGTGAAAGGAAACTCAGCGACAAGCCGAACCAAACCCGCTCAACTCGAAACCGGTTTAGAGGTACAAGTCCCCGAGTACCTCAAAGAAGGCGAACGCGTAAAAGTTGACACTCGCACCGGACAATACCTCTCCAGGGTCTGAGCGAACGATTCCCTGGTGTTAAGCTATTATTGTTTTGATTTTGACTTACCCGTGATCATTAATTTGCGTTCCTCTATCTCTAACGCCTGAACCGTCAAGATCTTCTTGCCCAATTGAAATGTCTCCTCGGGGAAAAGCATAAGCGCGACGGGGTCACCGTCAATTTCACTCCACTCGACCTCTGCGCCATACGCGACCATCCCTTCTGTCAACTGATCGGCAAACGAATCGATGGGTAGTGGAACCCAGCCGGATCGAACGCGATAAATCCTGCAGGCGATCTGCCCGGGGACGTCAGTGCAGAACACATCCAGTTCTCCCTGAACAATCGCATCGAATCCAAAGATTTCGCAACGAAAAAAAACGGACATTCTTGCATCGGCCAAAACAATCCGCGGCTGGCTTACCTCTTTCGGAAGCGTCTTGGCAAACTCACGATTGTCTGCCAGCCAACCATTCAGCTCTGCCTGTGTGATCGTTGTTTTCCATTGGCTTTTTTCACGAACGATATTGCCCAACTCAATTATCTTGGACTCGAATTCCATTCGGTAAACTTCCGCGTCCCCTTGCGTCATCGCGAGCGCAGCCTGGTAGGAGGCGGGTTCGGCAAGCGAACCGCGGCAAACGATCACCACGGGAACCAAAATGACAACAATACCGCAAAGGAAGCGGATTAGAATTCGCTTCGCACGACGTCGCCAGACCTCAACAACGATCTCGTCGTCGCCAGCGGATTCGGTACGTTTGCCACTAGTCTCATTTCCAGACATGTCATCGACGCTACGACCAGAGGAAAAAACAAAACATTATGCTCTCAGCGGCGGCACCATGATTTAATGAATCGCGCCGTCGCGTGTGTTACGCAAAAATTCTTTAAAGGATCGCCAAAAAACCCAATTCCCGAAAAGAAATCCGTTCCCTGCTTACGCCGATGGATGACTCTCAGACAGGTACATCCAACACCCGCAGCCTTTGCAAAAAACAGGCTGTTTCAACATTAAGTCGTTGATGGTTTGCGGAGTCAGCGTTTGATTGCAATTCCCACAGGTTTCTGTATTGGTAACACCGAGTGCATCCTCGCCCTTTGCAGTCACAAGCCGGCGGTACTGGATAAGCAGATCTCCAGGAATTTCTTTCTCTTTCTCAACCAACTCGGAAGATATCCTCTCCTTCTCTGCCACGAGCGCTTTCAAATCGAGTGCGACCTCATCGCTAACTCGCTTGGACTCAGCCTGCGACTTCTCGTGATTCTTTTTCGCTTGGTCAACACCATCGGTGAGTACGTCGAGCTTTTCAAGCTGTTCCAGAATTTCATCTTGCAACACGCTATTGGCTTGAAGATCCGCAGCAATCCTGTCCTTCAGCAATTGAAATTCTTTATTGGAGTCACAGACATTCAGCTTCGTCTTCAAGTCCTCGATTTTTGCCTCGCGCTCATTCAACTGAAGTTGCTTAGCATTTGAAGCTTTCCGCATCTCAAGCAACGCGGCCTTAGCTACATCAAGGGCCTCGCAAAAGTTAGCCTCGTTAGCGGCCACGATTCGAACCTTTCGAGGGCCTTTGTCCATACGCTCACCAATGTCCGTCAGTTGACGCAACATTCGATGCAAAGTTCGAAGCAACCCGTAGTCAAGACTCACTAGCTTTCACCTCCATTTGTTTAGGAACAACGAGGATCTGAAAATCGACTTCCGTACAGAATCCCCAAGTTAGTTGTAGCATCGTACCAATAAAAAAAACCGCTGACCATCACTGGTCAGCGGTTCCTTGATCTCCAGCCAAATTTTACCGTAATTCAGCCAACCATTTTTAGTACTGGCTATTCTGCCCAACCCCTAATTCGAACAAACCGGGTGAGCTGCTGGCGGCTTCTGTTTCGTTTAACCGCTCCGAACCCTCTGAGTTATTCGAGGCTTCTTTTTCCGAAGCAGCTCCGAGGTCAAGATTACCCAACGCTGGGACAAAACCCTCAAGTTGCTGGCTTCGCACTGGATTCTGAAGCTTTCTAACCGCTTTCGCTTCAATCTGACGAACGCGTTCGCGAGTTACCTTGAAAATCCGGCCAACTTCTTCAAGCGTATAGGTGTAGCCGTCGCCCAAACCATAACGCAAACGAATGATCTCCCGCTCACGGTATGTCAGGGTTTTTAAAAGGCCATCGATTTTATCACGAAGAATGCAGTTGGATGCCGCACGGACGGGATTATCTGTCTGCGAATCTTCGATAAACTCGCCAAAACTACAGTCATCTCCTTCGCCAACGGGACGATCCAAACTGACAGGATGACGCCCGATATCGAGAACGCGACGAACCTCGTCAACATCCATTTGAGCCCGGACAGCAATCTCTTCCATGGTTGGAGGACGCCTTGTCTCTTGATGGAGTGCCTTTTGAATGTTTCTAAGACGCGAAAGGACATCAATCATGTGAACTGGAATTCGAATGGTTCTCGCTTGATCGGCAATTGCTCGCGTGATTGCCTGACGAATCCACCATGTAGCATAAGTTGAGAACTTAAACCCACGCCGGTACTCATACTTATCGACCGCCCGCATCAGCCCCGTATTCCCTTCTTGAATCAGGTCAAGAAAGCTCATCCCACGGTTGCGATATTTTTTCGCGATAGAAACAACCAACCGAAGATTGCAACTGGACAACTGCCGTTTCGCATTTTCAAATTCAGAGAAAAATTTCTCACAGTCACCCACTCTTTTTTCTAAGCTCGCAGGGCTTTCCTGACACAGTGTTACTAAGCGAGCCAATTCCGATCGAAGGTGCTTTCTTTCGACTTCAGTTGGAGCATCTGCACCTTCGTCTCTTAACTGGCTACGAATCAAATTCATTCGATCCGAGTAATTTCTCAATTGCTTGATCATAGGGCTGATCCGCCGAGACCGAAGACTCAATTCTTCGACCAAAACTACCAGCTTCGCCCGGCGGCCAAGAAATCTTTTTCTGGCCGATTTCTTCTCAATGTCAGCAGTTTGCTTACTTATCAGGAGCTTGAAATCCTTCGCGTTCTCCTTAAGAAGATGCTCCATCGTTTTGAAGTTATGGGGCATTCTTGCTTGAATCTGCTCTTTCGTCAGATTCTCAGTCAGCGAAACCTTAATGGTTCGGTCAAACGGCAACTCCCCAGCATAGACCCGCTTGAGAGTCTCAAAGGTCGCCATTAGTGCGTAGTTACTCGTAAGCACGCCTCGTCGGTAACGCTTACGGGCAATCTCAATCCGTTTTGCCAACGAGATTTCTTCATCGCGGCCCAACAATGGAATCACCGCCATCTGGCTCAAGTACATCCGAATCGGATCGTCACTTGGCCGGGGCAATTTACCAAGCGGTTGTGGTGTAGCGACTTCGCCATCCGAATCTGCTTTGGGAAGATCTTCAGCAACCGCTTCACCGGGAAGTGATGCGGCGTCGCATAACTCGATGCCTGATTTTTCGATCGCCGCAATCAAACCGTTAAGCTTTTCAGCGCCAACAACCTCATCGGGGAGATAATCGGTTACATCTTCGTAGGTTAGAAACCCTTGAGATTTCCCCTTTTTGATGATCTTCGCAAGCTCATTCTCATCAATTTCAAAATTCTGCTGGTTTGCGGTACTGCTACCGTTCGCTGTCATTTCCACGTCGTACTCCTGCGAAATCCATTTCGCGCTGGACGCCAACCGATCTGCGTTGAAACACCTTAAACAGGTACAAGTCGAGTGCTACCAAACCGGATTGCCTTCGGAATGTCCCTCTCACGCGGAACCAAACCAAACACAATGCCAGGTGAATTTACGGATGGCTCAGCCACACCGCACACTCGCCTCTGTATCAACTCCCGATCAACACTCAAGCTGCCTCCCATCCATGGGCCTGCAAAACACTTAAGTGCTTCTATCTATCTCATCATGCGGAAAATCAAATTTTCCTTGGCGTCACTTGCGAACAACCGCAAACACCCCGCCTCAGACAATCAAATTTTCCAAAATCTCATATTGAATTATTAGGTTTCTGGAGTTGCTGTCTAAATAACTCCTCCAGAGCACGCTTCTCTTCATCTTCATCCAAGCCACCAGAATGTAATTTTGAGATCTTGGCCTGGGTTCCAGACTCTACCTCTCGCTCATTAAATCTCAAAATGATCGACTGTAACTGATCCTCAAAATCCATTGCATAGGCTGAATTCTGTTCCTCATGAATCTCTTTTTTTGCTATCGCCTCATCACGAAGGTGATCCACCAACTTCCTTAATCTTGGCTCTTCAATTTCGACTGTTAACTGCTGGTAACCTACCCCCCTACCCTCATGGAAGAACTCTCCCATTAACTCATACAGGTCACGAAGGACGCCGACACGAAACTGTTCCGGTGAAACATTCTCAACGGCTCGATCCAACAGTGAAGGATCTTGGATCAGTAACTGGACGAGCTCCGATTCCTTTTTGTCAAACTTAGAATAATCGACTAAATCCTTTTTAACTTCCGAGTCACTCGCATCCGGTCGCACGCGTGTCTTTCTTCTAAGATCCGTTAGACGTCGCCGCACCATCTCTGGAGCCAATTGAAATTGCCGCCCTAATCGCAACAACATTTGATCTTCGCGAATACTCTTGGCTGTTGAATTCTCGTCTTCTGGGATATTAGCGAGAGTTTTCAAAATATTCTCGAGAGCCTGATTAGAGCGATGAGTGTCATTCACTAAATCAACGCCACGCGTCTCGACAAGAATCTTGTGAGCGATTGCATCAGGCGCTTTATCAACCAACGCCTGAAAGGCTCCACCACCTTCCGCCATCAAAAAGTCAAAGGGATCCAATCCATCGGGAAGGCTCAAGATCCTTAAGTCGACATCATGAGCCACAAACAAATCAAGCACCGTATTCATGGTGCGCTGACCGGCCTCGTCGCCGTCAAGAACCAACGTAATTCCATCTGCAAATCGCTTAATTAACCGGATATGCTGCTCGTTCAAAGCAACACCCAAAGCAGCAACAACGTTAGTCAGCCCCGCCTGCCACGCGGCAACGACGTCAGTATAACCTTCCACGATGACTAGACGTTTATCTTTGACGCTCGTCTTCTGGACATAATTTCTGGCAAGATTCAATGCATACAAGTTCTTGCTTTTTGAAAATAGCCGCGTCTCCGGCGAATTGACATATTTCGCGGGCGGAGCGTCTCCGTTTGGGTAAAGACTCGGAACCACCCGTCCACCCAAAGCGATGGTTCGCTCTTGAGTATCACGGATAGGAAACAAAACTCGACCACGAAATCTTTCGTACCACCCACCTCGATCATTCGCCGAAACGAGACCACATGCCTGTAATATTTCCGGCGAAAAACTGGTGCCACTGGACCGGTCAACCAACCAAGACCAGGACAACGGCGCAAACCCGACGCGGAATCGCTCAATACTCTCCTGCGTAATTCCTCGATCAACAAGGTAATCACGAATCGGAGTTGCAGAATCTGAGTTCAATAAACACTCGTGATACTCTTGCTCAGCCCAGGCCATCGCACGATACAAGGTCGCCTTATCATCCGCCGAGCCCTTGACCACTTTTTTCTGATAGGAACGCACCTCAATCCCAGCTCGTTCAGCCAAAATTTCGAGTGCTTCGCGAAAATCCACACCCTCGCGTTTCATCACAAAATCAAACACGTCTCCACGTACGTCGCATGGATAGCAAACCCAATTTTGTTTATTCGGATTGACCTGAAAACTTGGTTTCTGGTCATCGTGCCACGGGCAATGTCCTACATAGATAGATCCCTGACGACGCAGATTCATCTCACTGCCAATCAAGTCAACCACATCGGTTGCTTGCTTGACCTGATCTTTCACGTCGAAATTTGGAACTTGAGACACCAGAGAACTCCATACTGTGACACAGTTACGAACCCTTGTTCGTTTGGAGGTCGCGAAGCGAAACTTTCGCCAGCGATTAATAGAAACTGCGGGTAAACAAATGTTACGCCGACATACGCTCTATTGTGGTGATAGCCGTTACCAAGCAACTATTTTAAAATCCACTTCCGTGTGGTTTTTCGTTTTTTTTGCTGGTTTGCTGCTATGAAGTTAGTGCCCTCCATGACACAGCACTCTAACCTAAAATATCGCCCGAAATTGAGTCAACACCAATCTCACAAACAAATCAATAAACTCTCATAATCATATCACCACAGTGAAAGCATAAGCAAGCACTCGAATTCCACGACAATAAAACACCGACTCACGGGGAAACCTGTTCATAAACTCAATTTCCTCCCCAATCCCTTACTTGAGAGTCTTCCCCGCCATCGATTTTTTAAAGATGCTCGTGGATAAATTCGGTCATCAACTTACGAAGATGAGCTGACTGTTTCTCATCACGAACCGAATGGCGACTGCCCGGATACAGCATCAGGTCAAATTGCTTGCCCGCGTCCTGCAATTCTTTTACGAACTGGACCGTGTTATTGAGATGGACGTTGTCGTCAATGGTGCCGTGGATCAACAAAAGGTCTCCCTTTAAATCGTTTGCTCTACCGTTCAAAACCGAAGCATTGAGATATCCATCGGGATTTCCGTTGGGCAGACCCATGTAGCGTTCTGTGTAGATCGAATCATAATTTTTCCAATCCGTAACGGGAGCACCCGAAATCCCCATCTTGAACGTGTCCGAGTGTGTCATCGCATAGGCGGTCATGTACCCGCCATAACTCCACCCCCAGATACCAATTCGGTCAGCGTCAACCCAAGCCTGCTGTTTCAACCAATCAACCCCTCGCTCAATATCAGCGAGTTCATTGACGGCAAAATTCCGATGAATGGGCCAAGCGTGTTTTACGCTGCGGTAACTCGCAGATTGGTTATCACAAATCCAGATAACATATCCTTGCTGGGCGAGCATCTGATGCCAAAGCGACTGCGCCCCTCCAAATCGATTCCGCACGCGAGGCGCCTGGGGACCTGAGTAAATATGCACGAGGACTGGATACTTCTTACCTGGATCAAAATTTGACGGTTTGATCAACATGGCATCCATCGGCTGGTCGTTTGCAGATGGCACCTCCAGGAATTCGGTACTCGTTCCCCCCACGTACTCAATACGATCATCAGAGGAACCATTGAATTGCCTTAAAATGGTGCCTTCGCAATTACGCAACAAAAATCTCGGAGTCGTATCGACGTCACTCCAACCGTCAATAAAAAACGACATATCCTTACTGAAATTTACGGCATGCTCCCCCTTTTCCGGGGTCAAATCAACCAAATCTCCAGAAACTAAGTCCTTGCGATACGCGTGGATTTCAGTTGGCAAATCCTTGGCGGCGGTGAAAAAACAATATCGCTTATCCTTCGAAACCCCCAATAGAGCTCGAACCTCCCACTCTCCCTCGGTCACTGCTGATTTAAGCTTTCCATCGGCTGAATAGCGATAAATGTGGCTGTAACCCGTTCGCGGACTTCGCCAAAGAAAATCGCCGCCGTTCAACAACACTGGATCACCAGGCGACTCAATCCACGCTGGCGTCTTGTCACGAAAAAGAAGTTTCGGATCCTCCCCCTTTTCGTTGACGGCAACAAGATCGAGCCACGTCTGCTCACGATTCTGAACCTGAATCAACAACTGTTTCCCATCACCTGACCAGGAAACTCCCGAGATCAAGATCTCATTTCCATCGTAAGCAGAAAGATCAACCCATTTAGTAGCCCAATCTGGCCCGCCAACAACTCCAACCTTCACCGTAGGATTCGGATCCCCCGCTTTCGGATAGTTCGTCATTTCTGATTTACCCCGAACCGGCATAT
Organism: Mariniblastus sp.; assembly: GCA_029251085.1. GTDB lineage: Bacteria > Planctomycetota > Planctomycetia > Pirellulales > Pirellulaceae > Mariniblastus. The sequence continues at coordinate 33,333 of JAQXDZ010000023.1, read as the reverse complement.
GATCCATGACGGTAAACGGGATCAAAGGCGTTTCGTCTAACTTAAGAAATGCAAGCTGATTGCCATGGGTCTGCCACCAGTACCCTTTGAAATTGCCACGACCATAAAGCTCTTCCTGGTAAACCCAATCCAGTTTACCGACGAGTTGCTTTTCATCTTCGCCCGCCACAGTTTTTATCTCACACGAATTTAAATCGAGAATATTTAGACCTTTGGCCGTACAGAACGCAAGCCGATCTTCTTGATCATTAAAGTGAAACAGCTCACCCGACTCTCCAGGGTTGGCGATCACCATTGCCCTCGGTCGTTCCGCGTCCACCTCTCCGATGAAGTAAACTGCGGAATAGCCATCCCCACTGAACACGGCGACCCGATTATTGGTGGGCAACACAGGATCACATTGAGAAAGTAAACCAGCGGCCTCTTCCTCAAGTCCTGCTTCAATCAACGCATCTTTCACTTCTTCCGTTTGATAAGGCCGACCAGGCTGGCTGACGATAGAAGCACTCTCTGCATCTATTAATGCCGAATCGTTGTACAAACCCGTGGTTAACCAATTGGATTGACCAAACCAGCGAGGAGATCTAGCTATACCGGATAACAGGCTATTGGGACCATCAATTAACTCAAGCGAGAGTTGGCCATCCCGGGGAACTTCGTCTACCGATTCGGCTTCAATTTCCAGCGGCCGCGGCAAACGGAGAATTGGAAATAATTCATTGGGCTTCAAAACACTGTCGAAAAAATTCCAAAACGCGTACCCATCGTCAGAATTCGCTTCCAACATGTAGCTAACCCAACGCCCTAACGGTTGTCCCGTTTTAACGAGGTAACTTCCTGCGGGGATGACTAACTTGAGACTCTCACGATCTGCATCCAAGCGAACCATTTTATGTTTTTGAAAAGCTCGATCTGCGCGATCCAACGAAACAATTCGGTCAACCTCGACTTCTGTCTTGAGATCTTTGGACAACCGCTCAACGTTGACTCCGTGCATTAATAAGCGATCGACGACACGCTCGAAACCTTCAGGAACAATGTAGGCAAATGCAAATGGAGTTGTTTTCGTTGGTTCATACTTTGAAATGAACTCACACTCATAATCGTGCGGTTCACCATCCTTAAACCCTTTCAAAATGAACTTTTCTTCGAAGGGACCGTTCTTAGCAGCCAGAGATAAACTCAGACGGGACGGCTCAATAGAGGCCGTCTCTACTAAATCCTGATCGACAGCGTCTAATAGCTGATGAACCGCTTGCGAGTTCTCAGTGACATAATCCAGCAATCCAGAGACGAAATCCTTCGTTGCGAAAATCCTCCCTTTGTAATCGAGGTAACTGTAGGCCTCGGAGAGAATCGCCAACCTTCCACGAAGTCCGACATACTCAGTACTGTAACGCGGTTCGTGTCCGTACGTTGTCCAACGCGTATGCTCGCGATTAAAGTTACCGTAATAAAATGTTTTCGTCCCCTCCGCAGCCAACTGCTGAGTCACAGTAGGCATCATTTTCTCACGCAAGAACCGGCGAATCGGCTCAGCTGTAGCAGGATTATGAGGAATATCATAAGTCAGGCTGTACTGGTGTTTTGAGCCATTGGTGGTGTGGCAATCGACAAAAAGGTGTGGGTTGCAGGTATCAATTAAACGAACCAGTGCACGTGCCTCGGGAGACTCAATTTTTGAAAAATCTCGATTTAAATCTAATTGTTGGGCATTTTCACGGCGTCCCATTCCGTTAACAGGGCCGACCTGCCCGGGGCGATTGTCTTTGCCCATTCGGTCATTGCCGTCAGCGTTATAATTCGGAGCAAATAGTATTACATTTTTCCTCAACCATGGGTGGTCAGGGTTATCGGTCAGCTCTCGCAACAGGATCAACAACGCCTCTTTGCCTGCACATTCACCGCTATGAATGTTGCCGAGCAATAGAACCACATTCCGGTCGTCTTGGTCTCCCAACTTATAAGCTTTACTGGCAACGATTGCCCCAACTAGCGTCTTACCTTCGACGGTTTCTCCCCAATCAAATCGAGAAACATGGTTCGATTTTTTTACGCACGAATCGATAAAATCAACCACTTCAGATGATTTCGATGTCGACTGAAAATCACTTGATTCGGCAACCGTTAATGGGAACCTCTTAGAATCGTCGCTCGTTTGTGAAACACCTGTGCTTGTCGAGAAATTCATAATCACCAAAACGCCAACTAGGGAGAAGAACAATTTCATGTTTACTTCAGCTCATATCAAATTAATAAATAAAACGAATGCATTGTCGATTACCGAGTTACATTCACGACCAACATTAGACTTCCATTTACGACTATAATATTTGAAAACACCCTAGTGAAAACCGCAACCATTGACTGGGCATTTCGTTTGTTTTCTTCAAACATCCGAGCGTGCTCCCAACCCCTACGAGAGAATAAATGAATCGCCATTGGATGTTGTTAGGCTGCTTACTTGCGGGGCTCGCTGTCGGACTTGGAGCCTTTGGAGCTCACGGATTGGGCGAGCGTCTGACAGAGATCCACGGTGAAAATTCCGAATTGGTTAATCAGCGAATTGACAATTGGAAAACTGCTGCGGCCTATCAAATGTATCATTCGCTCGGAATCATGCTTGTTGGAATTATTACACTTCTCCGCCCCTCAAAGTTTGCCAGTCTTGCAGGGTTTCTTTTTTTAACAGGAATCTGCTTATTTTCAGGGCTGCTTTACGCTTTGGTCCTGCTTGAAAAACCGTTCCTTGGCGCGATCGTGCCACTCGGCGGGCTTACTTTCATTGGTGGCTGGATTGCCCTCGCAATGGCTACTTGCTGTATCTCTCCACGGGAAACGATTCAGCTTAAGGGCTGACCATAGCTTCCGTTTTTTAAGACTGCCGCACGCCACACTTTTCCATCACCAGCAACCTCGCCTACAACCCTTGGACTCTGGATGTAGCGACTGATAAAATTTCTTCTAACCCAGACACATTACTTAAACAACAGACAGAAACTCAATGAAGATTGGCTATTGCGGGAACGTTCACCCGGGGAGGACACTTGAAGAGGTAAAGCAGAATCTTGTTAAACACAGCCTCGATGTGAAATCAAAATTCTCACCAACCGAACCCTTAGGCATCGGCCTTTGGCTCAGCGCAACTACAGCGAAGGAGCTTGAGCACACCGAAACCTGTCTCCAATTCCGAGACTGGTTGCGAGAGCACGACTTAGTTCCATACACACTCAACGGATTTCCGTTTGGAGACTTCCACCAAGAGGTTGTAAAACATGATGTTTACCTGCCAACCTGGGCTGACCCCGAACGTCTTCAATACACAAATCAATTAGCCAACATTCTGAATATCCTGCTACCGGAAGGGCAAAAAGGCACCATCTCAACACTTCCCCTCGGATGGCCACTCCCGGACGGCACACCCTCATCTCTGGTTTCTGAGTTTTTAAAACGTTGCGCCGATAATATTCAAAAATGTGCAGAACACCTCGATAGAATTGCACAAGCCGATGGACGAAACCTATTTATTTGCCTTGAACCCGAACCTGGTTGCGTACTCGACACCTGCGAGGATGTGGTTCAGTTTTTTGACAATCACCTATTTAACCGAAACCCAACTGAAACCAACATCATCAGATCTCACTTTGGTGTCTGCCATGACATCTGCCATTCTGCTGTAATGTTCGAATCGCAGGCCAAGGCAATCGAACAATATTGCAACGCAAATATTAGAGTTGGAAAAGTACAAGTATCTTCTGCTGTCGAAGTCAATTTTGACCTATCGACACCAACCCAAAAACAACAGAAGATCGAACAACTGGCTCGATTCGCAGAGCCAAAGTATCTCCATCAAACGGTGATTCGCACCGACACCGAGACCTTGTTTTTTGAAGATCTCACCGACGCCCTTCACTCCGCAGGAACTGATCCCCAAGGATGCTGGCGGGTTCATTTCCACGTGCCCATTTTCACCGAAACAGTCGACCAAATCGGCACGACTCAATTTGACATCGCGAACTGCCTCGACTCCATTCAATCCTTCTGCTCAGAAAGCCCTCATTTCGAGGTCGAAACTTACGCCTGGAATGTGCTTCCTGAAGAAATGCAATCCCAGACTCTCGCTGACGGAATCGCAAAAGAACTGAGCTGGTTCGACAGTTTAATCAACAGTCGGATTTAACCCATTTGCTCGATCAAAAACGACCGTCTTCGATACGACTCAATCACGGCATTTAATTGACCACGTGAATAGGATTGCCTTCGCGAAACGCTTGTATGTTCGCTGCCACGGTCTCCATCAGCCGGCGTCTTGCTTCGATTGGCGACCACGCAATATGTGGCGTGAGAACACAGTTTTTTGCTCCCAACAAAGGATTCGAGCTCTCAATTGGCTCTTTTGAAACGACATCTAAAAGTGCGCCACCTATTTGCCCAGCATTCAACGCTTTCGCGAGGTCTTGTTCATTCACCAGACCACCGCGAGCGGTGTTAATTAGGACTGCCGTAGACTGCATTTTCCCAATCAACTCTGAATTGACAAAACCCGTGGTTTCGGGCGTTTGTGGGCAATGAAGGCTAATATAATCCGATTGTGAAAACAAATCCTCAATCGACAACCACTCAAACCCTTCGTACGGCAGCGGGTTTACATTCCGTCGACTGCTGGCAACAACACGCAGACCGAAAGCATCCGCAATTTTTGCAGTCGCTCGACCAATTCGCCCCAGACCGACCAACCCCATCGTTTTTCCGCTTAACTCGACAAGCGGTGATAACCAAAATGAAAAATCCTCTTGTGATTGCCAATCACCATTCTGAATTGCCTGATGATGCTCAGAGGGTTTGTGGATGAAACTCAGGAGCCCGGCAAAAACGTGCTGCGCTACAGCATCGGTGCTGTACACGGGAACATTCGTCACAGGAATTCCCCGCTTCCGTGCCGCCTCAACATCAACAACGTTGTAGCCAGTCGCCGTCACCGCAATCATCTTGAGGTGAGGTAATTTTGCGATCACGTCGCAGTTCAGTTCAACTTTATTGGTAAGAACCACATCGGCATTCATCGCCCGCTGGATTACGTCGGCGGGTTCTGTTCGATCATAAATAGAAAGGTCGCCAAGCTGCTCGATGGGTTCCCACGAATTGTCCCCTGGGTTCAGGGTGTAACCATCCAGCACGACAATGTTCATTGAAAATTCACCATGTAGGCAATGACTCCAAGAAAAGACAGCCAACCCAAGAAGAGGACCGAGGAAAAGTAAAACAACCCTCTTTGCGGTGCGGTTAACCAAGGCGAAACCGACTTGGCAGGGGAATCTACTATTTCGTTAGCTTTAGGATCGTCCGCTTCACTGCCGCCGGTTTTACCAGATCGTTTTTTCGAAGATCCCATTTTCAACTGTCTTCTAACAAAATCAAACTATCAAACAATTGGAGTTTCGATTGAAAAAACCGAGCCCCCGTACGCAACAACAACTTTATCAACGTCTATGATCGTCTAGGACTAACCGCCCCACCCATTTCAAATTCGACCTCGAACACATCCTCAAAATCATAGACATCATCAAAATGAGCCTGCTCATCGCGACTCGATTTTTTAAACATCCCTACCGAAATCATGTTGTAGACCATGTCACCAAAACAGCGAGTACTATCGACTCCCCATGATTTCAATACGACTTTGGCCATGTAGCCATACTGATTGAGTGCATAAAGACGAATCGCCTCACAAAACTGCTGCCCAGTGAGGTGCCGCTCTTTCGTCCAGCCAAATAATTCCGACTCGATGTCAGCACTCGATTCGTCCTGCGAGCACTCGTTTAGCTCCATTGAGTCCGCCGCAAACGCTAACGCGTCCCGAATAAAATAGTAGGCCGTACTCGGATAGCGGTCGTCATTCTCTAGAATCTCACAAATGTATAAGTCTTCATCATTCATGATGGGCCTGAAATTAAAGTAAAAACTTCGTTCGCTGCAAACTGGCGAATTGGAATTGAAAGCATTTTCTAAACGCCCCGCGGCATAACATCTTATCGTGAATCACATAGAAACCAACTCGAATCTCTTAATTCTCTCCCTCGCCACCGCCCCCTTGCGGCTTCTTATTTCTTCCGCCACGTTTTCGTTGGCGCCTCTTTCCGCGTGGCGGCTTACCAGTTTTCGCGTCAGCCGATCCTTCTTCAGTCACGTTTCGCTTGGTATTTTTCTTCTTTTCAGTTCCTGCAGTCTTATTTTTTGGAGCGGAATCACCGCTTTCTTGATTTGCAACTTGCTTCGTTCCCTGCTTGGCTTTCCCACCAACAGCACTGGATGTTTTGGCTGATTTTTTAATCACAGTGAGCACGTCACTTGCGTCGATCACGACCCGGCGATGATCTTCCATTTCGACCAACAATTGCTCAGAAATGATCTGCTGATTGAGAACCTTGCCTTTGCCGTCTCGCGTCACAATCTGTGCCCCGACCCGAGGCAGCTGTTTCTGGATTCTCTCATAGGTGTCGAACTCGTACCGCAGACAACATTTCAATCGCCCGCATCGCCCAGATATCTTCGTTGGATCCAGCGTGGCCTTTTGCAATTTTGCCATTTTCATCGATACCGGAGGCATCTGAATCAAATGGCTGTTACAGCAAACCGGTTTACCGCAATCTCCATAATCAGCAAGCAACTTTGCTTCATCGCGGACACCAATCTGGCGCATCTCGATTCGGGTTTGAAACTCACTCGCAAGAAGTTTGACAAGTTCCCGAAAATCGACCCGATCTTCGGACAAATAAAACACAACGAGGCGCTCGCCACCAAACAACTGCTCCACATCGATGAGCTTCATATCAAGCTGGAGTGCTTCGATATGTTTCTGACAGACGGCAAGCTTCTTTTTCCGATCCCCATCAATTCCGTCGATCGACACGACGTCATCGTTGGAAACTTCGCGAATCACATGCCCCGTCGCAGGTTGATCCAAATGAGACAACGCATCCTCCGTCGCCTCACATAAAACTTGCCCTACTTCAATCCCTCGATCCGTTCGAACAATTACTTCCATGCTGCGCCGGTACACTATGTCATTACGTGAAGCCATGACGCCAATGCTTCGCATGATCCCGTATCTGACAATGTATTTTGGCACTTCGGTTCTCTCCGTCGATTAATTCTAACTCTTCGCGAACTCGCCTCTGGCTTCTCGCTCCCGACCCAAAGCGTTCCCCACACTCAGGATCGCGACTCGGAATAACTGTCTCAGCCCAAACGTTCAATCAACAAATCACTGGTCAAAGAACACCACACCGGACAGCTGTTTCGCCACTCGACCATTAATCGGGGATCCACAATCCTGATGATTCTTCACCGCCGCCCGCGCTGTCTGCATTTGCGGCAGGCTCAGGTTGCGACGCTCCTCCTTGATCCGGAGTCCAGATTCCGCCCTGGTTTGGTTCAGCCGGCGCGGCCTCCGGGGCTCCCCGAATGGGACCGCGATCTGGGCCAATCCCAAAGCGATCGAGAACCCTTACCAACTGATACTCCACCTCTGGCTCATTCAGATGATTCATTTGAATCGTTTGAAGTAGTTCAGTGATTTGGTCAGTCATGCCACGCATTAATTTGAATTCAAATTCTTGAACGAAGTAGATTCCGACTGATCTACCCGACTTCCGAGCCTCTTCCTTTGCTTTCTCCAAAAACTCCAAGGCTTCGGTATCGTCATCAGCAAAATGAGCCATCATCGAATAGCTAACATCCCGCGGCATTGACTCCATGTCCGGCCGTGACAAAACTTCCCTGACCAACTGCTTTAACACCCGTACATTACCAACTCCCATCGCGGAGTGCTGAACCGACATTAACTGCGCTTCGGACAGGCCACCAAAATCTAGATACTGCTGGAGAATAGGTGAGCCCGTTAACAGGTCACCCTCGGGGGTAATGCGGTCGTATTCAGACAACCCCAGTTTTTCACGCATCTTAAGGCCGAGACCATCATTGAAACCTTGCCCCTGCGAAGCGTTCTCCAACATCAGCACCAATGCCCGCAGCGCCAATTCAACCTCCGGATCCCCCTTCGCGTCTTCCGCTGATCGATCGCCCAGAATTTTGAATTCGAGCTTGGGCCATTCATCAACCATTAAATGCTCTCGATGGGCTTCCACCATTTCTGAATGCTGCTTTCGAGTGACGCCTTCCGGCAAATGCCAACGCCACTCAAGCAATTCACTCATAGCAGTCGATTCGCCAATCGTCTGCTCAGCCACGTCGCCCGAGATCGATTCACCGAACAACTCCGTAATAAACAAGTTAACTTTTTCTAACCGAGAATCCTTCGCTGTAATGACTTCCAGACGAGCACCTCGGTCTGTCTGTTTCCCGAACACGAGAAGCTCACCGATCACACTTGGCACGTTTTCCAAAGTCAACTCAGCAGCATCAGTAACGGCATCGCGATCTAAGATCAAGAAATTCACACGGGGTGCGGGGCCCTCATCGAACGGATCAGCCGGCATCGGTTCCGAATTGGCAAGTCGTGAATTTGACAACGCAAGTTCGCTTACCAGTTCTACTCCGTCCACCTCGTAAGTGTGACGAACAATCGCAACGGTTGCCGCCAGGGCTTTGGTGTCAAACAGCTGAGCTATCGCCTCAGCTTCGGTTCCCTCAAGAACCGAAACGCCTTCGAGTCGACTGTAACGACGCCATGCCTCAACCTGATCATCAATTCGACCAAGATAAGAATTCACGATCGCAATGCCGCGTGCAATGATTGGCAAATCTGGAAATTCAGAATCAATCTTATTTAAAAACTTCAGCCCTTTACGAAATTGACCGCGATCCAATGCTCGAAACGTGTTGACATAACGTTTTTCCCACTCTGCACCTTCGGGAACCGGTGCAAGTGGAAACTCCTGCTTTAACACGAGAGGAGTTGACGGGGCTGCCAGAGACTCCTGCAACATTCGTCCAATTTCAGGATCGGATTCGTTTTTGAGCACCATCGCATACTTCAAATGCGCACGGCCTGCCATCGTTTTCCCTTCACTGAAAAGGGCGACACCCACCATCCGAAAAGCATTAGCAAGAGAAATCGGAATTTCATTTCCCGTAATTGCGTCCATGGCATCCTGCAGCGCCTCGACAGCTTCGTCCGTTTTTCCTTCGGCAAGAAAGATAAGCGCTCGATGGTGCAAGCCTGTGGAATGCTTAGGATTTGTTTTCAAAAAAAGTTCGTTAGATTCACGAGCTTTTTCAATCTCACCATTGGTGATGAGGATGTGTGTCTGAATCGTTAACAGACAATCTTTGGGCCCAGATTTCTTTATCGCCCGGTCAATTTGATCGAGTGCCGCAGTCGATTGCCCGGACTTGTTCTTGGCAAGAACTTCGTTCAAATCGCCAATCACGTCCTTGCCGCAGCAGAATTTAATTTTCTTTTCGGCGTGGCAGGGGCACTGCTGATAAATGTCAATATCCATATAATGTTCCAACGCAGGTTTGACATGCCGATGGTACGATGTGTCAAACACAAGTGAATTATTTTCTGTCAATTGCTCTAAGCTCACGAGTCTCGCGGGCCAAAAGATAATTGACTTTTTAAACGTTTTCGGAGCTTATAATTTACGTGAATTTAAAGCCTGCCGAAAGCCTATGCCCCCAGTTTTGCCATACAATTAGGGTGTGACGAACTGCAATCGGAACAACGCACATAAACTCTCAAGAACCTACTTCGGAAGTAATGACAACCAACCCCCCTTTGGCTGAGTTTCATCCCCTGTCCTTGGATAGTCTCCAGAACATTGGCTATTCGCTGACGGAAATGGCCGAATCCATGCCCAATGCGATTGCCGTCGCCTGCCCCCGCAAAGGACAACCTCAACGAGTTGCTGCAGGAGAATCACTCGAATACGAATCCATTACTTTCGCCGAACTGGAACGGAAAAGTAACCAAATTACCAATGGATTAATCGAAATGGGAGTTAAACCTGGGATGCGAATTGCACTCATGGTTCCTCCGGGCATCGATTTCGTTGCCTCGGTTTTTGGTTTGTTCAAATCAGGGGTAGTCACGATTTTAATTGACCCGGGCATGGGCCGCAAAAACATGATCCAGTGCCTGTCGGACGCCCAACCCGAAGGGATGCTTGGCATTCCTCTGGCCCACCTAGCTAGATCAGTGTTTTTCCCCAAATTCCCAAAGTGTAAATACAACGTCGCTATCAAAGGTTTCTTCCCCGGATGCAAAAGTGCCAGTCGTTTTTTTAAGAAAACTGACAACACGACTCCACCGTGGGTCAAACTGAAACGCAGTGATCCCGCTGCCATCATCTTCACGACTGGAAGCACAGGACCTCCTAAAGGCGTCCTCTACCGTCATCAAATTTTCATTGAACAGTGTGAACAAATTGCGAATTACTTTCGGCTGATGCCCGGCGGCACCGACGTCTCCGGTTTCCCACTCTTTGCTCTGTTCAATATCGCCATGGGAACCACGACAGTTTTCCCTCAGATGGATCCCACGCGCCCTGCGGATGTTTACCCCCCCAACATCATCGACGCCGTCGAGCAATTCCAGGCAAATCAATCATTCGGCTCTCCTGCGCTTTGGAACACAGTCGCCAATTATTGCGTTAAACATTCGAAACGACTTCCGACGATCGAACGAATCCTAAGCGCAGGTGCTCCCGTCCCTCCGCCGACTCTAAGAAAAATCAAACAAATTATTTCACCAAGTGGCGATACTTTCACGCCCTACGGCGCAACCGAGTCGCTCCCCATCGCTTGCAACTCCGGATCCGTCGTCTTGGGAGAAACGGCTGACCGGACCGAACGCGGCGAAGGAACCTGTGTTGGCAAACGTTTTCCAAAAATCGACTGGCGGATAATCGCCATCGACGATAATCCAATTCAAGACATCTGCGATACCGTTCCACTCGAACAAGGGTTGGTCGGTGAACTTATGGTCCGGGGGCCGGTGGTTTCGGACCAATATGTAACGCGGACAGACGCCAACGCCAATCATAAAATATCCGACGGTGATTCCTTTTGGCATCGCATGGGAGACCTGGGGTACTTCGACGAACAAGATCGGTTTTGGTTCTGCGGTAGAAAAACACATCGAGTTCAAACTTCCCAGCACACGATGTTCACCATTCCGTGTGAAGCCATCATTAATACCCACCCACAAATTTACCGCAGTGCCTTAGTTGGCATAGGCGTAGCTGGAAAACAACGGCCCGTCATGATCTGCGAACCCAACCCAGATCACTGGCCAACCTCAAAAACAAACGAAGCGCGGCTGCTTGCAGAAATCAAGTCTCTTGCTGGAAAGTTTTGGCAAACCAACACGATCAATGACTTCCTTCTTCATCAATCATTACCTGTCGACATCCGTCACAATTCAAAAATATTTAGAGAACAACTGCGAGGTTGGGCAAAACAAGAAATTGGCTTGTGAACCATTGCGTTGCGAACTTACCCCGCCCACTCTACCTTCACTTCCAACACTGAATTAATCGCCTGAGAATCTTTACCGATTGAGGGATCTGTGCAGATACTCAATTTCTGAAACCAGTTCCCCTGCAATATCAACCCCGACCACGTCTGCGATCGCCCTCCAGCCAGGCACTGCATTAACTTCTAAGACGAACTGCTCACCAGTTTTTGCATCGGTTATTAAGTCAACGCCCGCAAAATGTGCTCCAACTGCGGCAGAGGCCGCCAATGCCAACTCTCTCTCCCTTTGTCCAACTTGATAAACTTCACCAATCCCACCTTGGCTGATATTTGTGATCCAATGATGGGGATTCTTACGTTTCATCCCCCACACGCGATCTCCCAAAACCAACAAACGGACGTCGTAACCTGCGTGCGCTATAAATTTTTGCTGATAAATCACGCGTTGGCCATCAGCTAATTCCCTAAAGTAGTCCGCCGCCTGATCCACTGCCTGCAAACGAACGAGGCCGCGACCGAGGCTACCAAAAATTGGTTTAACAACGACATCTTCACCCAGCTCGTGAAATCCTTTCATCGCTGTTGATAGATCCTGAGCGACAAAGGTCGCCGGAACAGGCGTCCCCGCTCGTTGAAGCAATGCGAGCGAAAGGTATTTATCAACCGCCGTCTCAATGGCGCGTGGCGAATTGACTAACAACACACCTGCCGCTTCTAACTGGCCTAAGCAGTCCATCCGAAACACAATCTGCTCCAGTGAACCCGCTGGCATGGTTCTCGCGATCACACATTCTGCCTCAAGACTGAAATGTGAATTTGGCCCAAGGGAAGCAGCAAGCGTTTCGAATGACATAGCGACAATATCGTGGCGCGTTCCACCGGCGCGCACTAAATCCAAAAAATACCAACTGTCTGGATTGGATAAAACAACGATCCGCATCGTTTACTCGATTCCAAAGGAATGCCGTAGAATGTCGTTTCTAATTTCACCAACATCCCAAGCCGTCCCTGTTGCCTGATTTTCAATTCTTACACTGGCCGGACTAAACAACAGCTTGTCGATTTTGTAGAAATCTTTGTGATAACGCTCGAAAATATCTAAAAATGGTGAACCAAATTCTGAAGAGCTACAACTTGGTAACTGATCTATCACTTCGTTGACCGCTTCGTCGGAGGTGTCAACGACAAGCTCCACTCGCCCACCGTACAAAATGGCATCGTTGGTCCAACCCAAGGCAGTCATGTCGTCTCCCGCCAGCGGAGGAAGCGGAGCCTTGCCAACTGCAGAACAGATTGTTCTCAAGTCAAACTGCAGTTCGTTCAGTTTGTGCATCGCTACTTCAATGGATCTTGCCACCACCTGAACCGCCCCGGGCCAACTCGCTGTCCTCGCGACGCAGACGTTTAGGAGACTCATCTCGATCCCGCACGCTGCCGCCATTTGCTCAAGTGTTTCATTTGACGGCAATTGATTTGACTCCAAAACTCCCACCGCCTGCTGCGGTGCAGTCGAAAGTTCATAAGTCGCCAACACTTCTTCTTCGCCTCGCAGCATTCGAAATGGACCGCTTCCCATCGCAAAATAATCTCCGCACGAGATCGGCCAGCCGGCGTACTGAGAACCAATACAAGCCAACAACGGCTCATCAGTGGAAACCTCTACGGACTTAAGACCCAGCGTGCCATCCCCATCGCATACGGCAATCTGAGCCAAACCTCCCATGCAAATCTGACCCAGAAGAACTCCGGCTTCCAAACTACCCGCTCGCCCAACTGCAAAATCCAGAACACGAACATCGCCCACAGAATCCAAGTTAATTTCCAACGCATCGCGATTCGCGATTGCCATTTCGAATAACTGATGAGCCAATTGATTCGGCTGGTGAGCCATTTTAAATCCCAACAAACAATTTATAAAAACCTGAAACCGCCAAAAGTAAGGCATCCTTCGGCAACGCCAGATCCAGAGCCAACACGCTACCCAATCAGTCCAGCAACCTATCGTTTACACGTCAACTTTATCGACCGGAAAATATTCTTCGACCACCGCATAAAATTCCTCAGCGGTACTTACCTTTGCTACATGCGTACGAAAATGACGGGCGCCAAATCGCCCCTGTGCGTAACAACACGCGTATCTTCGCATTAGTTGCGCTCCCTTGCTTTCCCCGAATCTCTGCACAATTAGATCGAAATGGTGCAACAGGCATGTTTTCTGTTCAGCCAATGAGGGATCCGGAGGAACGGGTTCACCTAGCAACGCTGCCTTGCATTGAGCAAAGAGCCATGGCCTACCAAGACAGGCTCTCGCGATCATTACACCATCGACATCGTAATTCTGAAACGCATGCAATACTTTTTCAGGACTGTCGAGATCGCCATTTCCTATCAAAGGAATTTTTTTCAGATAGGGTCGAATTTCAGAAATCCGATCCCAATCCGAATGCCCCCTAAACATATCCTGTGCAGTTCGTCCGTGTACCGTCAACGCAGCCGCACCCGACCCCTCCACCACCTGAGCCACATCGATGGCGTTTATATTATCCCGCGTGCAACCCAAACGAATTTTGGCAGTCACCGGAGTTGGAGCGCATGCTTTGACGACTTCGGAAATGATCTCACCCATTTTATCTGGCGTGCGGAGGAGATAACTCCCGCTTTTGGCTTTTTCAGTTACCTGCTTAACTGGACAACCAAAGTTAATATCGACGATGCTGACCTGGTAATCCTCAACCAGTCGCCGGCCGACTTTGGCCATGGTTTCTGGTTGGTTATCCCAAATTTGCACTGCCAACGGACGCGGTTCGTCCCGCACGCCCCAAAGGCGCTCAGGGTGCTCCGGCGTGTTCTCGTCCAACCAGACAAACCCACGCGCATTGACCATCTCGGTCGCAATCAATCCTGAACCGCCGTATTCGCGGACTATCTGCCGAAAAGCGTAGTTGGTAAATCCCGCCATGGGCGCTTGTAAAATCGGTGGATCGACCGTAACGTTGCCAATGGAGATCGGCTTGACGTTCGGCAGAACAAATTTCGGTGCGTGGGAATTCGTAGCGTCCATAATTCAATCTTGAAAGACATCGGTCTCCGCGCCAATAGCTAACGCATGCTAACACGCCGGAAAAATGACAACTTCCCATTTTACACTCGACATGAATACCCCTACCAATCCTCCTGCCAAAAACGACGACGCAACCTCTCGATGCGTCGTTTTATTTCATCAGGTTGGAAATAGCGACCATTGGGACCTCATGCTGGAAGTTCAAAATAGACTCTGGACATGGCGTATGAGTGAATTACCGACGATCAACCAGACGGTAACGGGAGAAAGAATTATCGATCATCGAATCCATTACCTCGATTACGAAGGCCCGGTCTCCAATAACCGCGGAATTGTCAAGCGAGTTCGAGCGGGGCGATATCAGTGGGTGCAACCGGCAGAAAATCGATTAGCCATCCTTCATTTCGACAAAGAAACATGGAACGTGCGTCTCGAACACGAAAATCCAATAGCCAAAATCAGCAGAGCAAGTTAATTGGATAAGTTCATTGCCCCGCTTAACGCAGAGTCGTTTGAACGAAATTCGGCCAAGTAGTCACTCGGCAAAAACACATTCACTAAACCTCGGGATCCTCTTCACCCTCTGCCGCCGATTTCTGCTGATCTTCAATTGCAGTTCGGTGTGCCGTATCCCCCTGATATCCTTGCTGCCGAAGATCGAGTTCTTCTAGGCGGAACTGGGGACCATACACAGTGAGCACGTCCTCCACATGCACCTGAGTTTTCCCATTAGGACTTCCGATATATTTTCCATTCGCCCGGTGGA
Organism: Mariniblastus sp.; assembly: GCA_029251085.1. Lineage (GTDB taxonomy): Bacteria > Planctomycetota > Planctomycetia > Pirellulales > Pirellulaceae > Mariniblastus. The sequence continues at coordinate 18,064 of JAQXDZ010000023.1, read as the reverse complement.
TACCAAGTATCAAAACACCTTCGGCTGAAAGCATCGCCTCTGCCAACGTCTTTTCACAAACCCAGTCTCCCTCATTCACGCAAATTTCGAAGACGACGAATCCGTCGGCTAAATGCAAAAGCGACACGTAATCATGAACGTCCAAATGAGTCCAACGACGTAACGCATACGCAATCAAACTTTCAATCCCCTGATCAAACCAACGCCGCGTGCCAATCACCCACAAAGATGCTAGTACGCCGGACAACAGGGCCACTCGATAGACAATGTCCGTATCGTCGGTGGCAACCGTGGCGAAGGTTCCCATCATCGATGCAATCACAACAGCAATACCTACATTGCCCAATGTCATCAGTGTCGAAAGAATGCGTCGTCGAACAGGATGATCAACTACCTGTTCAGATTCACTCGTTGTAAAACCGACACCCGTGTACGCAGACTTCGCTTGAAATCGAGCGGAATCCTGCGCCATCCCGGTCAGGGACAATGCCACCGATCCGATCCGCGTCACCAGAAACGAAACGATAAGCGTGCAAATCAAAGCAAAAAAAGCCGCCACTTCACTCCTCCTGACAACAATCACTTAAACCGAACGCGACCGCCTTAATTTCGGACATTAGCTCGCTGCAATCCGCCTTGAAGCGACCTGTAAATTCACAACGCAATCATACCACTGAAGCGATACAAGGCACGGATACCTGCATGAACAACAATGAGGCATCCCTTTCAGAGCGACCCCATCCCCAGACACATTAGCGAATCTTGACGTACTTTTTCATTGGACTGGAAGGCTTCGCTCCCGCTTTCCGCTTTGCTTTAACTCGGGTCGCGGCTTTGGATTTTTTTGCAGGCTTGGCTTGCCCCTTCGCAAAACTTGTTTTTTGGCCGGAGTACTTGCTTCCCTCGTCCCGTGAGAATCGATCCTTTTTCTCCCCACGTTCAGTTCTCTGAACCACCGCATTACTCTTCTTCTTCGTCGGTTTCTTATCCGAAAATTTCTTTCGAACTGCCCCTTCACTAAACGGCTTTCGATTTTCCGCAACCGATGGCTTTCGATTTACCGCAACTGATGGCTTTCGATCGGGAGTACTTCGCTCTGAACTTTTGCGATCGTAATCCCGTCCACGTCCGTCACTCGCATTTTCTTGATGCGATTTTGGGCGACCTGCTCCGCGTTCAAAGCGTTTCCCGTTTCCACGCTTATCACCAAACCGTTTTTCCCCAAACCGTTTATCACCAAACCGCTTTTCCCCAAACCGTTTATCCGAGCGATTTCCACGCGATTGTGGTCCTCCATTACTTCTTCCGCCCGCGGGTCGAGAATATTTTTTGTCCGACTTACTGATCGCTAATGCTTGGCCGGAAACATAAACATGCTTGAGATGATTAATTACCTCAGAATTCAATTCACTCGGTAGCAAAATGGTACTGTATTTATCATAGATATTAATTCGACCGATTTGTCCATTGGATAAATCTGCCTCGTTCGTAATTGCTCCCACAATATTCCCAGGACCAACTCCATGTTCGCGCCCCACCTCAATTCGATAAAGAGTCATTGGCCCGCGATCACGGGGGTCTTCCTTTTTCCTGTTCGATTTACGATCTTTCAACTCCTTGAGCAGCAACGGGGTCGGCCCCTGAGCTAACACCCCTAGAGCAGCGGCGATTTGTTCGATTGATAATTCAGAATCATCTCTAAGTTCAGTCACAATCTTGGTAAAGAATTTGATGTCACCATGACTATTCGCCTTGACGACTTGCTCTTTGAACTTCTCAATCCGAACTTGATTAATCTCATCGATTGACTTTTGTTTGAACGTTTCAATGCGCTGATTCGTCGCTCGCTGCAAGCGACTAAGTTTTCCTTTTTCCTTCGGCTCTACAAACAGAATCGCGTTTCCATTTCGCCCGGCTCGTCCGGTTCGACCAATTCTATGGACGTAGGCTTCGGTATCATGAGGGAAGTCATAATTAATGACGTGACTAATTCGCTGCACATCTAAACCGCGGGCCGCCACATCCGTAGCGACAACCACGTTGATTCGACCCGACTTTAATTGATTGACAGTTCGTTCGCGCTGAGCCTGCGGAATATCACCGTTTAAAGGTGATGCGATAATGCCTCGCTGCACCAACCCTTCAGAAACCACGATCGTTGAATTCCGGGTTTTTACAAAAATGATTACGCCGTCACTCTGTTCAGTCTCGAGAATTCGAACCAAACGCTCCATCTTTTCCCGTGGTGAAACGAAAACACATGTCTGAGCAATTGATTCAGCAGTTGCCGTTTTACTCTTGATTGCAATATGAGCCGGATTCTGGAGATAATTCTTAGCGATCCGTTGAATGGGAGGTGGCAGGGTCGCCGAGAAAGAAAGAATCTGTCGTTCCCGAGGGAGCTGTTCCAGAATCCACTCCACGTCATCAATGAACCCCATTCTCAGCATCTCATCTGCTTCATCGAGGACGAGAGTTTTAAGATTCCGCAAATCTAATGTTTTCCTTCGCAAGTGGTCCATGACCCGCCCTGGCGTTCCCACCACGACCTGGACGCCACGATTGAGTGCTCGCAACTGAGTTTCATAACTTTGACCACCATAAATCGTAACTGCCCGAAAGTTTTCGATTCCAGTCGCATATTTTTCAAACGCAGCGGTGACTTGAATTGCCAACTCACGAGTTGGTGCAAGCACCAAAACTTGCGGCCGATTCAGTGACATATCGATTCGTGAAAGTAATGGCCACGCGAATGCCGCCGTTTTACCAGAACCAGTTTCGGCCTGACCCATGAGGTCTCGACCCGAGAGAATCACGGGAACTGATTGTGCCTGAATCGGTGATGGAGTTTCGTACCCCACTCTATTGATTGCTTCAAGAACTGCTGGACCAAGTCCCATTTCCTCGAATAAATTTCGGGGTTCCTGGTGATCAACGAGTTCTTGTTCTGCCACTGGTTCAGCGACGACAACCACTGGTTCAGCTGGTTTCTCAACTGGCTTCTCAGACTCTGGAATCGACGCATTTCCCTTGGGTGATTCCAAATTTTCCGTCGCCGAAAATGGGTCATCTACCTTACTGTCAGTTTCCGTAACCTGAACATCAACAACCTCCACCGGAGCAACTGTTTCCACTTCAACAGCAGGTTTCTTTTTCGGTTTTTCACCAAGTAAAATGGCGACTTCCTCTGCTGGATCGATCGACAATGAATCGACGAAGAGTCCCTGTTGTACCGCCACCTCCACGGATTCATCGACGACACTCTCAGTCTCAACCTGTCCCTCTACGACAAATTCAACAGGGACGGGAACCTGACTAGAGTTATTTTCTTCCTGAGAAACGACTTGGACTTCCGTCGTTTTCGGAGAAACTGAATTGCTATCAGTAGAATTTGAAGACGTAGAACCACCAGAAACATCATTAGACATTTGCGTAACCACTCAATTAAATTGTTAAAAATACACAACCCAGTCGTTTCGAAAACGAATGGGTGAGAGGCGAATCCTCTCTGATACCTAGCGGTCGACAATGGATAGCAAGGCTATCACCGTTTGTGCCGCAGAGTCTCGTGCAATTCCAACTACCTAACCAAGGTTTTTGCCTGAGACGCGTTCGGTTCAATTTTCGCCGCGAATTCGTAACTCTCGATGGTAACCAAGGCACCATTTTCCAAGCATGTCGGTTAACCATGGGTTTCGTTAATTCGAAAACCCGTTCTAGAAAAATGACAGCAACAAATTCGCTTTTGGCGAGCTAAAAGAATACGCAAGCGTGCTGAAAAAGAGAAGGGCTTTCTTACGGATTTAGCGAAATAGTCCAAGCCCCACTTGGCAATTAGCCACCCAAACGCCGGAATTATCGTTCTAACCACCACGAAAACAACCAAGCGTCGACTAACGGCCGCTGCTTGACTTCCCCCCGGCCCTAACGATTTAAATACCGGTCACCTTACGCAGTCGCTTTCGCTGACCATCTCGTCCAATTTCGTCCGTAATCTCATCCCACTGCTCCGCGACCCTATCGAGCGCTGCCTGAGCCTCTTCTTCACCAGCGACAACCCGACGTACGGCCGAATCTAGCGCTTCAAGATACCGTGAAGCCTGCGGAATGCGCGGAAACATCAACACAACCCCACGGGCATGATTCTGTTCAATTACGTCTGCGTACTCGAACGCGGCATCCTCTGAAACCCAGTTTCCGGTCCACCGCACCATCTCGCCAAGATGACTCGCCCGAAATGGGCCACTCACAGCCGACTCCGACATGGTCACTTTACTGATTGCTTGATCCGGAAGCCATTTCAGAAACCCCCACGCAGTTTGTTCGTTTAAACTATCCTTAGCAACCGACGCTACCAATCCAGAAAATCCGATCAGTCCGACTCGTTTCTCATCAGATTTCCCCCGGATAATCCAGCGTTCCGATTTTTGATCGTACCAACGCAAAGCCCCCGGCAAGGGATAGATCGAAAATTCGGTAACCGTCTGCTCAGAACTCAATGGTTCGGTGCCCAAGTCCCCGCTGCCTTCCCCTTCAATCTGTTCATTGAGACTGGGATCAAAAGCAACCGACGGCCATGATAATGCAATCGCAGATTCCCCCTTTTGCATCAATCGAAACACGCCGGCAGGATCTAAATCGCGGGAACGCTGACTAGCAATCGATTTCAACTGTTCGAGCGCCTCAACGAATGGCGGCAAATTAATCAACGGCTGAATATTTTCCCGATCGAACACAGTCGACAATTTACCGCGGTTACACACCGAGGGTGCAGCCCTGGCGAGGAACGTCCAAGCCGCCCACCGCTCTGCTAATGGCATATCGACTTTTGCAGGAAACTGGAATCCAGCCGGGTTTTGTTCATCAAATGACGAAATCTGCAAAAGTGTTCGCCCCACTTTGGACCAATTACCCGGAACAGATTTTTCACCCAAGACCTTGGAATTCACTAGCAAAGAAAAATTTGGACCTCCCAGCGGAACCGCCCAAGTTTCTCCCTCGTGCCGAATAATTGAAACACGAAAATGTTTGAGCAATCCAAACTTGTTAAAATCTGACGACTGAATTAACTCGGTTGGTACTTTCCGAATACGCTCCCGATTCACAAGCTCCGCGACCATTTCCGGAGGGTAAATCATCACATCCACGGCTTCGCCCTCTGGAGCATTGAAATCATTGGCGATGAAATCCTGAACTGACATTCCTATGATTTCGAGTTCCCCATCCTCAAGCGCCCGCCATTGCCTGGCTATTCGATCACCAACCCCCGCTTCGCCGACAATCAACATTACGAGTGGATCCGGTTTCACGGCCACTGGCTCAGCAACCTCCTGCTCCGGTTCAACCGTTTCATTGCATCCGGTCAATCCGGCAAGCGCGCAAAAACTAATGATTAAAACCGCCAGCGAGACCGAACAAATGCGGTGCCACGTTTTCCGAACAATTGTCTTCAAGAGTATTCCCATTACTAACTAATTACCGACCTTTAAATGGTACTTTCGCGATCACTGTATCCCCTTTGCCACCCGCATCGGTAACACTTTGTATTGTCCAAAGGTCCAGGCCATTGTCACCGTCCACCACGCTGCCGCTGTAATCTCCCCAAGCCACTCCGTTAGTAGCGGCCTGCCCCTCACCGATCGATACAGTAGGCTGCAAAGTCCCCAAGGGGTCGTCGCTTCGACGAAATGCAAATCTTGGACTAATAAACATGTCCGCGCCCGTTTCCTGAAAACCAACTAACACGTCCAGCTGGCGATTAACCGCGATTGTAGTCTGGATGAAACTCCTTTTTGGATCGCTGATTAATCCCGTTTGAACAAAGGCACCATTGAGACGCATTTGATGCCACTGAACTGCTGAACGCCCATCCACCGTAACCGCCTGGGAAAACCAAATAAAACCGTCCTGCAAAACCAAGTTCTTGGGGTTCCGATCACCTGACGCCGTCAATTGCTCAGTCCCTTTTTGGGGTGACTGCCTCGGATATCCCATGTGCTTGAGGCCATGCCTCTTAGAAACCGTCTCAGCCGCAGGCGTTCCGCTTGCCGTTTCATAAACACGCGTTATCGATACCTCCCGCTCATTCACTTTGACAAAGTAAAGGTCGTCGATGGCGTCTTGAGTCAGAACGGGATGCCCTAAATTACCTTTAAAGTGATAAACGGTCGCCGGCTTGCCCGCTTTTGCCTCTCCCAACTTCATCACGAATGTCTGTGTGGGACCGCCGGGAAAACTATAGCCGATCCATTTCCGACTGTATCCAATTCCGCCACCATCTCTTCCTCCGGGGGCCGGCACGGGGTAAGTGTTCCACGCTCCCCGAGGATCACTGGTCTCCGAAATGGAAATGTTGACAGGTTTTTTCTTTTCCTGATCCCACGGATTCCATAAATCAAACCCAAAGACGCCATTGTGAGCATCAAAAAATAGTTTCGGGTCAATCCCCTTATTGAAACAGTTTTGACTCACGCCATTTACGAACTTCCCTTGTTTGTCATAAATAATAAGACCGCTATTGGTGCCATGTAAAATGTAGCCGCCACCAACTGCAATCTGTGGATCAACCTGACGATTGCCATCCTGTGATCCGTCAAAGACCAAGTAGCCAGCTACCTCGCGTGGATTACCACCCTGCCGACGAGTTCGACACTTGCCATCTTGGTCAAAACTCGCCTTTCGAATCGGAACGATCACCTCACTCCTCAGCGGCGCATCGGCATTTAAAGGCGTATCGGCAATCGCAACACTTGGCGAAACACTTAACGCGACCAGTGCTCCTAAAATTAAACTCCAACCAATCAAATAATTCATACTTGCCTTTAAAATTTGTTCACTTCAACAGATACCAACTCATACCATTCGGTGGCACGTCTACTTCTAGATCAATCGTATAATCCCGCTGTACGTCAACCTGACTCGATTTCCCTTCGGAACTCATCACAATGGCGATTTCCCGCAAGCCGGTATAGTAGACGTTGACTTTCAGCCGTTCACTGAGAGCCTGATCAGTCGGATTATAAACTACCAACATACCACAATCATCTAGTTCTGGATTGACGTGCAACATCCAATCGAGCTTTCGACCGTCCGGCCGCCGCCCGTGAATCACATCACTTTCGAGAATATCTCGATACTTTTTAAACCAGACAACTTTCTGTTTCACAAGCTCCCGTGTCTCGGGGGAATCAAAAAGCCTCGGGCCTCGGTAGCATGCCTGCACACCAAGTCCAAGATTTGAATCAATCATTTGAGCATAGTGTTTCAGATGATCCTTGAGCGGTTCGATCGTTGCAGCAGCACCTCCGCCGTGATATTCAGACAACGGAACGAACATCCACCCCATCGATGGAGTTTTATACCAAGTGCCATCATAAATATTCTGCCGCGCGTGCACTAACTGCAAGGCTCGTGGCAAAGACCAGTTTACTTCCCGATACCCCATTCCGCATTTGCTGGTTCCGCTGAGATAATAATAATCCGGGGCGTTAATGTAGATCCCTCGTTCACGACACCATTTGTAGAAATCATTCGAAATTTGCCCTTGGACCCACTGCGAATCCAATTCACCCTTTTGAAGTGGAAGTCTCTCGGTAACGTCGATGTCTCCGGGATAAGGCCCATCGTGTTCGAGGCACAGGAAACCGGTTTTGTCATAAAAACGCCGTAATCGCCGAAAGTACTCCTGCCCCCATTCACTCGTCAGTGAAGGACAATTCCCGTGCGTCAACTTCTGTCCGTCGGGGGGGACGATATCGTTCCCGCCTCCAATTCGACGACTTGAAAGTAACGAATAGCCCCCTAATTCAACCTGCTTACTCGCCGCGTAATCAGCTAAATCTTGCCACTGTTGAAGATACGCCGGCGTTTCATTTTCGATATTAAAACCACTCCCGAAACTCAAAATCACCATCTCAAACCCCACCTCCGCAGCCTCGTCAATCGCCCGTTTCACTTCTACTGGGTTTGCATCCCTCATGTGATGCATCAGTGGATTTTCAGTGACCCACGGAGCAATCACGCGATACATTTTTCGCAGTGAAAGACTTCTTCTCTCACGGTCGTTACTATCAAATACCAATTCAAAGGTTTTAAAGCTTTGGAATTCCTGCCCCGACTTCACCGTTTGCATCGGCCCAAATGACGGAGAAACGTCGAGCAGACAGGGCGCACTTTTTAAATAATTAACCTGGGTACTGTACTCCGGGTCCGTTCGCCAATGAACAACGTGGCGGTTAGCATTTTCAAAATTGAATCCACCAAACGCAAAATCAGTTTCTACATGGATCGAATTTGGCTGCGGATAGCTGACACCTTCTCTTAGTTCAACACGACTATCGTATTCCACGACCGCCAGCACTTCGGATGAAAACCGATCGACCACCAACGCATTCGAGCCAATATTCTCAACTGTTATCCACTTACAAAAAACGGGCACACCATCGTAGAGTTCGTAATTAACAAACACACGAAATTCGGCCTCAGCTTGAGCAACGTCCTTTGGGGCGAGTCGATACTCAAAAGAAACCTTAACCCCTCCGGGAGGCCAAACAGATTGTTTTGATGCATTCCGAATACGCTTCCATTTCAATCGTTCGTCGGGCAGCCCAACTTTCCAACCGACTAACCCCAACGAACCTGCCGCCGGAGCCATACCAGACAGCCAATCGTCTTTTAAAAAAGCATGATCCGGTTGCCCCACCAACCCGCCGACCTGGTGGGACACGCCATTGACCATTACTACAGCTTCCGGTTTTACCGCCCTCACGATAGCTTCACGATTACTCAAACTCTCAAGGCCGACCGTGGCGCAAATATTTTCACGCAGATAAAAAGAGCGACTGACAAGCCCGTTCGTCAATTCATATCGATGGGGATCCGTTGCCGATTTTTTGAATTCGGCCTCGAAACTACGATCGTTGATCAACCAATCTGGACTTGCCTGCGCCCAAGAAACGCTAGGCATTAAGCAAGGTAGAAAGCAGGACAAAAAGCAAGCCAGAGAAATACGCAAAAACATATCGTGCCAATTTGTTAACCTGAAATCAGAAAATCCCACAAGCGGTTCCGCAGATTGTTTCCAGCCATTGAAGCACAGTATTCTACAATTGAAAAAATGACCGCAACAATTCAGAGACCAATCAGTCCGCGTCCAATGCCATCATCTTCTCCACCCGGCGGAGATGCCGACCACCTTCAAAATCAGTTGAAAGCCAAGCGGTCACAATGGCTCGAAATTGGATCTCATCAAAATGGTTCCCCGCCAAACAAAGAACATTGGCGTCGTTATGCTGTCGGCTCAACTTGGCGGTCGTAATATCACAGCAAAGTGCCGCCCGAATTCCGCTGACCTTGTTGGCGGCAATTGACATCCCAATGCCCGTACCACAGACAAGGATTCCATAAGTCGCCGCCCCTGAGCTCACCCCACGGCAAACCTTCACAGCAACATCCGGGTAATCGCATGCATCTTCTGTGAAGGATCCCTTGTCGTCGACTTGGTAGCCAAGTGATTCAATCGTTTCGGCTATAACCCTACGCTGGGGCAACCCTCGATGATCGCTGCCTATCGTAATTATCATAACGAAGTGTCTTTGTTGGGTGAACGAATTATGGAAACTGTACTCTCAACGTCGCGCATACGAGCGTTTATTCAAAGCGAGACAGGTCAAATTCCTGCACCCACTCGGATAGCTGTTGATCAATCTGCTCTGCTGTTGAACTGTAAACGGAGATGGGGCGTCCGATCGGATCCCCAATGTCCCCACCATCACGGCGAATTGTTTTAGTTCTGGTTTCAAGCATTGGCCAATGGGAGATTAATGCCTGCCGATGCCCGTTCGTCATGGTCAAAATCACATCGGCGAACTTGGCCAACCGCCCCGTAATCGGCTGGCTCTGATGATTTGAAATATCAACTCCGATTTGCCTCATCACCTCGACTGCTTGATCCGCAGCGGGGGCACCCGGCATGGCCGCAATTCCAGCCGACATCACCGTTACGCCTTTCTCCTCGAGAGACCCCATCGGAATTCCCAATCGCTCCGCAATCCGTTGTGCCAACAGGCCTTCCCCCATTGGGCTACGACAAGTGTTCCCCGTGCAAACGACCAATGCGATAAAGTGGGTCAATTTTTCGATCGTCGCTTCATCAACTAACCCAGTTCGAAGAACGTCAAATTCGTTATCCTTGATCCTCACGACAGATGACGGCTGACCAAATTTCACAGGGCCGTCATCAAGAATCAAATCAATGTGCTCCCCCACCTTCTCTTGTACCTCCGCTCCATTGATCGCGGGAGCATCTCCTGACAGGTTCGCACTGGTCAATACGATTGGGCCAGCACAGAGCCGCATGATCTGCAAAGTCAGTTCGTGGTCGGGAACTCTCAGCCCAACAGTCCCCTCGGGAATTGTTGCCTCCCGCACGGATGGATCAAGGCGGTGGATGACACTGTCAGGATGGTCCGTATCTAGAACCAAAGTGATCGGACCGGGCCAACTGCGACGCGCGATTCGCCGAGCGACGCAGGACATATTTGGAACGTAATCGAGAGCATCATCTGAACTCTTGATAGCGAAGGCTAATGGCTTGTCTGGAGATCGCCCTTTAATCTCGACCAAACGCTGAACCGCCTCAGGATGCAAAGCGCTTGCCGCAAGACCGTAAACCGTTTCGGTCGGAATAGCAATTATCTTCCCTGCCGCAAGCGCTTCGACAGCTTGGTGGACGACGTCACGGGGGTCTTCGGAACTTTTTAAGTCGAGAATAACGGCAGTCATGCGGTTCTGTTTGTGAAGATGAACTTAATGGATACCAACAACGTCATATTAACAGCAAACGACCGCGACCGCCGTGCAAAAAAGCGATCAGGACGCTAGAATAATATATCGCTGTACGAGTGAGACGGTCAAGTAGCAACTCACGCGTCGAAGCCCGTATTAGCCATCCCAACGCATTCTATTTACCCCCAAAATACTTAAATTGAATTTGAACTTAGGGACAATCCAATTGCACGCCGCCCTGATAGGGCTGTTTTGTCTCGTGACAATTTGTGGCTGCCTTGAAGGGCCAACCACACCCAATCAGGACATCTTCGTTTGGGGACGTCGCGGACTCGACGATGGCAGGTTCATGAAGCCGCGGGCAATCACGATCGACGAAGAGGACCGACTGTACATCGTCGACAAGACCGCCAGAGTTCAAGTATTTGATCGAGATGGCAATTTCCTCCACGGTTGGCGAATGCCGGAGCTCATTCAGGGAAAACCATGCGGACTTTCGATCAGCCAAGATGGACACCTGATGGTTTGTGACACCCATTATTTCCGATTGTTGTTTTACACATTTGAAGGAGAGCTGATTGAAGAACGAACGATCGGTGGAGTCAATGGTCGGGGACCGGGGGAGTTTGGGTTTCTGACAGATGCCGTACAAGATTCCAAAGGCAATATCTACATTTCCGAATACGGAGATTACGATCGAATTCAAAAATTCACGCCTACCGGAGATTACGTATACGAATGGGGAGAGCACGGTGAGCAGCCAGGGCAATTCCAACGCCCCCAAGGCCTCGCCATGGACGAGAACGATCATCTTTGGGTCGCAGACGCCAGCAACGGCAGAATCCAGATATTCGATGTATCCGGAAACGAGCCAAAATTTATCCGCACCTGGGGTAAAATGGGAACCAAGCAGGGCGAACTAAGCTACCCTTACGAGATCATTCTCGACGGTGAAGGGCACGTTTTTGTGTGCGAATTCGGTAACCATCGCATTCAAAAATTTGACCTCAATGGAAATTCATTAGGTGTCTGGGGGTCAGCCGGGAAAGAGCCTGGTCAGCTTCACCAACCGTGGGCAATGTGCTGGGACTCTGAACGGGAACTTCACGTGGTGGACTCCTACAACAACCGAATCCAAAGGTTCCCGTCTTCCCAATTGAACAATTCGAATCCGCCTGTTGCTGACAAAAAATAAGGCATCGACGCAGATTTTTATTTTTGGTGATTTTTATTTTTATTTTACCCAGTCAAAATAAAAACCAATAACCCATACGATTCTCAGGAAAAAAACTGAATGTCTCACCAACCGACTACTGACAATGACAGCCGTTATTGGATTGGATTCGATCTAGGCGGAACCAAGATGCTGGCGACCGTATTCAATAATCAATTCAAAAAGGTTGGCCGTGCCCGTAAAAAAACAAAAGGTCGGGATGGGATGAAAGCAGGATTGCTGCGAATCAATACCGTCATCCAGGAAGCGTTAAATGACGCCGAAGTATCCGCAGACCAAGTTGGTGGACTTGGGATTGGCTGCCCGGGACCGCTGGATCTAGCAAAACGACAAATTCGCACCGCACCCAATCTTGGCTGGGACGACGTACCAGTTGCTGACTCCATCGAAAAGGAATTTAAGTTCCCAGTCGCCATCGCCAATGACGTTGATGCAGGTGTATTTGGCGAATACAAATTTGGTGCCGGCCAAAATGCCCGGTGTGTGTTTGGCATATTCCCTGGAACTGGAATCGGTGGCGGATGCGTTTATGAAGGCCGGCTGTTTCGTGGCGCAAACTGCACCTGCATGGAAATAGGTCACATTCCGGTGATGGCAAACGGCCCCCTCGATGGCGCCGGGAACGCAGGCACTTTAGAATCGCTCGCGTCACGCCTTTCGATCGCAAGTGGTGCCGCACAGGCCGCCTATCGCGGTCAGGCACCTCACCTACTGTCCAATGCAGGCACCGATCTCTCGGAAATCCGAAGCGGCGCCTTGGCAGACTCCGTCAAAAATGGCGACCGTGCTGTCCTAGACATTATCGAACACGCCTGCCACCACTTGGCACTTTCCGTGGTGACCGTCGTACATCTCCTTGCCCCCGACGTCATCGTGTTTGGAGGAGGACTCATTGAAGCAATGCCCCAGTACATGTTGCCCATCATTGAAAAGAAAGCTCGCAAACGAGTTTTGCCATCCCTTCAGAATGTCTACAAGATTAAAGAAGCAAAACTGGGGGACGACGCTGGAGTTATTGGCGCGGCCGCTTTGGCAAAACAAATGGTTGACAATCCAGGCACATAAAAAACAGTAACATGAAACCTGAGAAGAACTCACCGCTCACTGACACAAGATTAAACGCAACCCCGAAATTGGTTGCCGTGATCGATATTGGCGCGTCTTCCCTGCGGATGCAAATTTCTGAGATCGATCGAACCAACCACCAAATTCGCAATCTCGAGTCATTTTCTCAAGCGGTCAGTGTTGGCAAGGACTCGTTTACGAAACACCATATCACCAAAAAAACAACCGAGTATTGCGTTCGTGTGCTGAAGATTTACCGTAACAAACTGATTGAATACGGCATTACCGACCATGAAAACATCAGAGTCATCGCGACCAGCGGCGTCCGAGAAGCTACCAATGGAATCGCGTTCACCGATCGAATTTTCATCGCTACGGGATTTGCCATCGAACCGTTTGACGAAGCTGAACTGCACAGAGTTACCTATCTCGGCGTCCTGCCCTACATGACTAAAGAGGAAGAGGCTTTTTCGCAGCAGTCTGTCTTATTTGAAGCAGGCGGTGGAACGGCCGAAATTCTCCTGCTCAATAGCACCGATGTTGTTTTTTCAAAAACTTACCGCCTCGGAAGTCTTCGCCTAAGACAAAAGCTTGAGCTGTTTGACGCACCTTTCAGTAAATCCCGCTCCCTAATGGAAGCCCAAATCCTCCAGACCATTAGCGAATTTAAAGTCAGCACAAACCATCCAACTCCCAAGAGTTTTATTGCCATGGGAGGCGAAGTTCGATTTGCGGCAAGCGTAATTGATCATAAACCAGCTGCAAATGAACTTTTGGAAATCGAGATGAATTCGTTGGAAGAATTCACGTCTGAAATTCTTCTTCAATCTCCTGACCAATTAGCCGGCAGGTTTCACATGAGCCTGCCGGATGCTGAATCACTCGGCCCGGGACTACTTACCCAACTTGTATTTGCGCGAGAACTTGGTGTCACCAACTTCTACGTAGCAAACGTTAACATGCGGGATGGGCTAATTAAAGAAATGGCCTCAGGTCGCAGATGGTCCCAATCCATCCAGACACAAATCATTCGCTCAGCACTCCAACTGGGTCGCAAATATAGGTTTAACGAGAATCATGCTCGCCACGTTTCCCAACTTGCTTGCCAACTATTCGACCAACTGCAGGATCTCCATCAATTACCTGAGCGGTACCGCGGAATTCTTGAACTTGCTGCCCTGCTCCACGAAATTGGTGTTTTCATAAGTACGAAATCGAAACATAAACATTCGATGTACCTCATACTCAATTCCGATTTTTTCGGGATTGGAAATTTCGACCGCAAGTTGATGGCACTCGTCGCCCGCTACCATCGGGGAGCTTCGCCACTTCCCCGCCACGAAGGCTATTCTCGGCTGACGCGAGAAAATCGCGTCCTTGTTGTAAAAATGGCAGCAATTTTACGGATTGCCAAATCACTGGACGTGGGCAAAGCCCAACGCATCGAATCCATTACCTGTATTGAAAAAGAAGACCGAGTAGAAATTTCCCCTTCAGATGTCGCAGAATTCTCAGCAGAACACATCGAACTACGACAGGTACGAAGCCTGTTCGAAGATATTTTTGGTAAGGAAATCGTGCTGGAGACTGCAAGTAATCAATCATGAAAAAGTCGAAACAAACATATTTTAATCGCGAATTGAGCTGGCTTAGCTTTAACCAACGCGTACTCGACCAAGCGAGTCGATCGACTAATCCACTTTTGGAGCGTTTAAAGTTCATTGCGATCACTGCATCGAATCTTGACGAGTTTTTCATGGTCCGCGTTGGTGGACTCGCGATGGTGGCTGACTCTGCTACGGTACTCGACATCAATGGCTGGACCCCAACGCAACAACTCGAAAAAATCCGCGTCCGCGTCAAGGAGATGTACGCTCACCAATCCGAATGCTTGCTTAACGAACTCGAACCACTGCTTGCTGAAGAAGGGATTGAGCGAGTCGAATCCGGAAATTTATCGAAATCCGATTTGAAGTTTTTGCGTAATCGATTCCACGAAGAAATGATGTCCAGCCTCGCGCCGATCGCCATTGAAAACATGGAAACCTTCCCTGCCCTCAGCGGTGCTCGAATTTGCATGTGCGTTCGATTAAAAAATGATTTTTCTTCACGACTAGGTGTTCCGACCGAGAAGGAAGCGACACTCGACCAAGTCGCCAATCGAGAGAAAGATCGCTACGTGTTAATCCCCATGGGGAAATCCTTAGCAAGATTTCAATCGCTTCCATCGAAAACCGGTTACCGGTACATGCTGACAGAGGACGTTGTTGGAATGTTCTTGTCAGATTTCTTTGGTGAGCAAGAGATTATCGAATGGAACACTTTACGAGTCACCCGCAATGGTGACGTCGATCTTGAAGAGGACGGGCGAGCTGATTTGCTCATTGGAATGCAGGCAATGCTCGAAGCCAGAAGAAAAAGCGAGTGCGTGCGACTGGAAATATCTGATTCCACCAGCCAAAAAATGCAGACATTTCTTCAGAATTCAATCGATGTCCAGGATGAAGACGTTTATTCAATCCAGGGGCCTTTGGGGTTGTCCGACTATTTTTCACTTGCCGGTCTGCGCGGATTCCCCCGCTTGAAGGATGCCAGTTGGCCCGCTCAACCATCCCCTGAATTCTCTAGCGCCGAGGGCATATTCCAAACCATCGCACGGGGCGACCGACTGCTGTACCATCCCTATCAGTCTTATGAACCGATCGTTCAATTCATTCAGGCCGCCGCCACCGACCCCGATGTTATCGCGGTAAAGCAAACGCTCTATCGAACCAGCGAATCCAGCGAGATCGTTAAAGCCCTTTGTCTCGCCGCGGAAAATGGAAAACACGTAACGGTAATTGTCGAACTTAAAGCCAGATTTGACGAAGCGAGAAACATTAACTGGGCCAGAGAACTCGCAGACGCCGGAGTAGATGTGATCTACGGCGTTCGCGGACTGAAGACCCATGCCAAAATGTGCCTTGTGGTTCGGCGCGAGCCCACCGGAATTAAAAGGTACATCCACTTTGGTACCGGAAACTATAACGAGTCGACGGCAAAACTTTACAGCGACGCCAGCCTTTTCACCTGCGATGAAAAACTTGGACGTGACAGTGTCCACTTCTTTAACGCCATCACAGGTCTCTCCGTACCACAAACGCTTGAAAAGCTAATCGCAGCGCCAATCAATCTCAGAGAGTCACTCCTTGAGATGATTCGCATTGAGACCGAAAGTGCGACGCGTGGTAACGCTGCAGCAATCACCGCTAAAGTTAATTCGCTCGTGGACAAACAAATTATCGACGAGCTTTATCTCGCCTCACAGGCAGGCGTGAAGATCAGATTGAATATTCGCGGGATCTGCTGCCTCGTTCCCGGAAAAAAAGGACTGAGCGAAAACATCCGTGTGATCAGCGTTGTTGATCGACTTCTTGAACACGCGAGGATCTTTCACTTTCACCACGGAGGGGATGAACGAATCTTCATCTCAAGTGCGGATTGGATGGGACGAAATCTCGATCGCAGAATTGAATTGATGGTTCCCGTTTTAGACAAAAACTGCAAAACGAGGCTGACCAAAATCCTTCGAACCTATTTTGATGACAACCTCGCCGCAAGCGAACTTCAACCTAACGGCGATTACGTGCCGGTCACCAAAAAGCGGAAGAAAAAAGATTTTAGAAGCCAACTGAATCTCCATCAGGAAGCCTGTCAAATTCATAGCGCTCAAACCAACCCCAAACACACCGTGTTTGAACCACATCGCGGCGAGAGTCAGGACTGACGCGTTGACGAAAAAAACCGCCTCCATGGCAAGCATGAAGACGGTTTTATGTTTCAGATGAACTCAAGCGAAGAGTCCAATTACCGGTCTAAGATTTTGACCTGCATGCGATCGTTGACTTCCTCGTACCAATCCATCAATGCATCTCGACGATAAATCTGAGACGCCTGCTGAACCTCATCAGGAATCCGCTTGAATTTAAAGAGTTGATTGGTCAAGAAATCCTCACCGACAATGTCAATTTCTTTACCTTCGACTACTGGCTGGACCACATAGATAGTGTCGCGGGACTCGTTCTCAGCAACGCCTGCCTTGAACTGATCGGTATTGAATGCGGCCTCCATGAACTTCTCTCCCGCCCCAGTCACTCCAACTGGACTTGAGTACCGAGTAGACCCAAAACTACTAAACCAGGTAAATGCACCTGTCTTAATTACGTTAGCCGCAGGAACACCCTCAACAACACTCATCAATTTCCCACCACCGTCGTTGACCTTCGCCTGATATTTCGCAGCGTCTTCCATCGCAAGCTTAAACGCCTGCTGTTTCTTCCAATACTTAGCAACTTCACCCTCCGCCTCTTCAAGACTTGGAATTTTGGTATCGACCTTCTGGGCAACCCAATAGAGATAACTATTCCGAGTGTTCCAGTTATCATCAATCGTATTGGGCTCGTAATCATTGAGTCCATTAAAATTACTAAATAGGATCTGACTCAACGGAATCAACTGAGGCGACGGCCGCCCCTGTACCATCCTATTTTGAAAGACCCGAATCGAGCCAAGTGCATCAGCTGAAAATTCAGTGAAGTCAAGCAAACCGGTTTCTTTCTTCACCAAACCGTACTGTTTCGCAATGCTGTCCAGATCCATTGAAACGGGTTCGTTTTCGGAGTTCTGATCTTGCTCAAACTCCCACCTTAGACGCTCTTCGTAATGAGCCTGAACAGAAACGCTCGCATCGGAAATTGCCTTTGTCATTGCTTCCAACGCTGGCTCTTCGCACATCGATCGTTTTACTTCTTCTTTAATATCTTTGAGCGGCTTGATTGCTCTCTCCTTAGGGGCCGGCTCTTGGGTAGCCGTCTCACCAGCAGGCTCTTGAGTAGACTCTCCTTCACCTGCAGCCGTAGCTTCTGCCTTAGGTGCTTCCGCCTTAGGTGCTTCCGCCTTAGGTGCTTCCGCCTTAGGTGCTTCCGCCTTAGGCTCGGCAGG
>JAQXDZ010000003.1 GCA_029251085.1 Mariniblastus sp. | reverse complement strand
TGTTGCCTCTCCAAGATGGCTCCAGACCTTTTGGTTCCACCACTGCTGTTGTGTCTGGATTGTTGCTTTGTTTTTAGACGATTCTGGTCGCATCGCGAAATTAGAATTGGCGGAATACGATTTGTTACCTTGCGGCCGGCTTAGTTTGCGAAAATGCGAGGTTTTGTCGATCTGTTCGCTGGCGATCCTTGCTTTAGGCATTTTTTATCTAGGGAAGAAAACTAAAGGGGATTGGGAATTGGATACTCCGCTCGATGAAAAAACGGCTAAGAAAGACGCGAGGCGTCCCTCGTTTAGTATGGGCAACCTGCTGATGGTGATTGCCTTGGTAGGAATCAGCCTTGCTTGGTGGGTTGATCATAATCGTCCCGAACTTGAAGAGTATGACATTCGGGGACCGGTTAGTGTCACTTTCAGTATTCGGACATCACCGAATTCGAAGGAGGGCGGGGTGATTAAAGACATAGATGGAATTGACTTTCACGGAGCCACTATCGTCCTTCACAAAGAAAAGGGCGGTCGGGTGTTTCCGGCAAGCAGTTTGATTAATTTTCATTGGCAAAGTGAGTAAAACGCGTCTTGGGTTTACGATTGGGCTCTCGGTTTGGCTATGAGTCTCCTCGTTGTTCGGGCAGTTTTGGTTAAAAAGAATCTAATTTCTTTCTATTGAAACTGTGCTAAGACCGGTGGGGATTGAATCGATGCGAAAGTGTTTGCCTTTGTAGATTTCACGGACGAAATTTGTAATTGCGTGGGTTAAATGAGTAACGCACAAAAAATAGGGTATGAATTTGGAATCTTGGTTTTTTGGCAAGATGGTCGCTTACACGCCGAATCAGATAAGTAGGTTCATGATGACTAGAATCGGTTCAAGTTCTCGCCAAAACTTGGTGAATTAACCAGTAAGATGAAAAGATGGACAATTCAGCAGCAGACGAAATGCTGGGAAATTGACGAAGCTGACGTCGGCTGCCTCGACGCCGTTGTGACGTCTTCGTTTTCATTTGGAGTAGTCTCGAATAAGAACTGAGTTTTGGAATTCTCGTCGGGAATTTAGCTGAGAAATTTATGGCGGTGAAAAAGTTTCCTGGAATTGAAAATTGCTGAAATTTAGTGACTTAGGTTAACACCTTCGCAAAATAAAAGATTATGAACATTGCCACTGAGCTCGAAAAACTAACTTCCCTTAAGGATCGCGGCGATCTTTCTCTTGATGAATTTACGAAAGCTAAAGAAAGGCTGTTGTTTGGCGACTCAACGATGCCGGCGAATGACGATGAGGCGAATGCTCTTCCACCTCCCCGAAAAAGTAAGGTTGCTGAGCCTAAGCTATATCTGCTAATCGCGGTTCTTTCAACTATTGCAGCAGCGTTATCCGGTGGATCGGTAACCATTAATCCGCGCCCGCTGGCAATAATAGCGTTTGCAGGATTTGCGATCGCCGCCTTTCTGAATTGGGGTTCTTTCGTTGGTTCTTTGTATCGGAAAACAAAGCCATAGCGTTAGTCGCTAGAATCCCTCGGGCGAACTACTACCAAAATTGGGACTGACGGTTGTTGGACTCGGTAATGTTGTGTTGTTCTTTTGGTCGTAATGCTGTGAGTAGATAGGCGGCTGATAATTTTGAGATCTTAGTTTGTGCCTATGGTGCCCGTTCTCCGACGATTCTGTTCTAAGACAGTTCAGTTGCCGTTTCTTCGCCGAATCTTTTTATAGTCTTGAGCGAATGGTTTGTTTCTTTGCTTTTTAAATTTTAGACTTCCTCCCGTTATGGTAAAACGAAGGCTTGATATTGTTGTAAGCTCACGAGTGAAAAACAGGATTTATAATGCAATTTAAAATAACGTTAACTGTTTATTTGACAGCACTGTTTGCATTTGTGTTTGTCCATTCCGCTTCGGCCGAACAGAAGCCACCTAATGTATTGTTGATTTGCGTTGATGATTTACGACCCGAGCTTGGTTGTTTTGGCGTTGACTATATTAACTCTCCAAACATTGATGAGTTTGCATCCAACGGGACGGTATTCCATCGGCATTACGTGCAAGCTCCAACCTGTGGTGCTTCGCGATATACGTTATTGACTGGAACATACGGTGGTTCAAATAACGCAGCATTATTTACTAGAGCGGGACTTGTAGAAAAGAATAACAAGGCAGTTACCCCCAGCATGCCGGCTTGGTTTCGCAAACATGGGTACACCACAGTATCTGTGGGTAAGGTCTCTCACCATCCAGGCGGTTGGGGAGGAGATCGCTGGAATGATCCAGAGGTATTAGAAATGCCGGAAGCTTGGGATCGTCATTTGCTGCCCTCTGGAGCGTGGCAAGATCCGCGAGGTTGGATGCACGGTCTGGCTAATGGGGAAATTCGGGATGACTCTCGAACCAAATCCGGTGGTATTTCGATGGATGTGTTTCAAGCGGTAGACGGAGGGGATGAAATATATCCAGACGGGGTTTCAGTGGATGAGGCGTTGCGTCAAATGGATAATCTGGCAGCTGATTCAGACGCTCCGTTTTTCCTCGCGGTCGGAATATTAAGGCCTCATTTGCCTTTTGGGGCGCCAGCAAAATATCTTCAGCCGTATGATTCGGTAACGTTACCCGTTATACCGCACCCCAAAAAACCGAATCGCAAAACGACTTGGCATCGCTCCGGCGAGTTCATGAAATATAATCGTTGGCAACGAAACCCCAATACTGATTCGGAGTTTGCGAATGAAGTTCGGAAACATTATGCAGCGTGCGTCTCGTACGCGGACGCTCAGGTCGGGCGTTTAATCGATCGTCTTGAAAAAACGGGTTCCGCGGACAACACGATTGTTGTTTTATGGGGAGACCATGGTTGGCACCTCGGGGAACATGCTATTTGGGGGAAACACTCGCTATTTGAGGAATCGCTGAGATCGCCGTTAATAATTTCGGCGCCGGCGCTAGAGCAACACGGAGCGGCCACCAAGTCCATCGTTGAGACGTTGGATCTGTTTCCTACCCTCTGTGATCTGACCGGGCTCGAAACTCCAAAATCTATTCAAGGAGTTTCCCTCACTCCAATCTTGCGGGATCCGAACTGGAATGGGCGTCCAGCCATTTCGTATTTTAAGAAAGCGAAAACGATCCGTACTGAAAGCCATCGTTTGATTTTACACGACGATGGTTTTGTTGAACTCTATGATCATCGAACGCCCGAAAAGGAAACGGTCAATATTGCAGCGACTGAGCCAAAATTAGTAGCTCAATTGACGAAGCAGCTAAAAACCCGATTGAGCCGGTAAGAGCCTGGATGAGAGACTGGATGATTCGCAGGGAAAATCTTAACTCAATTGCTATTTAATTCGAGGGTTTTCATACCAAACGACACCGAGCAGTTGTCGTTCTTCACAGGTGATAATATCGAGGTCGCCGTCCGCGTCGAGATCGACTAATTCCATACGGTCGAATTTGCATTCGGTTTCCGTGCCGATTGATTGCCAGTTGGAACTTGGAGTTTTGAGCCATAGTCCGGGTTGATCTTTGTTCTCCCGATCAGCGGCAGTGTTTGCAGTCAAGACAATATTGTTTTGGCCAAATGTTCGAATGGCTTTTCCAAATGGAACGGAAATGGGATTTTGGTGTAACGTCTGGTTCCAAATGCCATTGTTTGTTTTGCGGAAGTCGATCCAGCTTGCTTGTCTGGTTGGAACCAGAATCCGATTCGGCGTTGCATCGATAAACATTGGCTCGTGCTCCGTCGCTCCGACCGGGTGCTCCTGCCAGGTTTTGTTAACGTCGCCGTCATTGGGCTGCTCGAGCCAGCCAACACCCCGCGTGCGTGTTTTTCGGTCGCTAAACACGATGTCGATGTCGCCGTCCTCGTCCATGTCAATATTTTGGATTGACATGATCCAGCCACAATCACGAAGCTTTATTACCGACCATTGGTTTAAGTCTTTTACGTCCTCCGAGGGTGGAAACAATAGCGTTAACGTAGCATTAGATCCCTTCGAGCCCAGCACGATGCCTCGGCATGAGTTTCGCAGTTGAATCGGTGTAGCGAACATCCATTGTTGCCCAGCGAGTTTGGGAACGGAATTGGTGGTCCAGTTGGCTGGATTTAAAATCTCTTGGTTGGGGTTGTCGGCCTGCCCGGAAGTTGGATTGCCATTGAACTTGTGGACGAGGACCTGTTTAAAACTTCCCTCATGACAACTGATGACTTCTAGTATCCCGTCGCCATCCACGTCAAACGGAACGGCATCTTCCGGAGATTTGCCTTCGCCTATTTGACAAAATGGCCACCGTTGTTTTGATTTTTTTGGCCCAGGATTAAGGTATAGCCGAACTACACCGGATTCTTCCCAGCCAGTGACGATGTCGGGGTTTCCGTCTTGATTAAAGTCGGCAAGCCGGACACCATCGGCTCCGATTCGTGAAGAATCAATGGTGTGTCTGCGCCATGGTTTGTCTTCGAGGCAAGCGGAACTGCCGTACAGGAATTGCAAGCCTAAGATGATGGCAATCGGGACCAGTTTGAATGGCGGTTGGTAATCCACGATGATCAACCTCAATTCGGTTATTGCTGGATTAGAAAGTTTCTGAAGCTTTCACTACGCGTTAGGGGCGTCTGCCGCTTTGGAATTATTTCTGCTTGGCAGTCAGGTCTGAAAGGGATCTTTTAGCGAATGATTCGTATTTCTGCTCGATAAGTGTCGGAGTTGCAATTCCTTTGAAAAATTCGACGCCGTAACGAAGTTCAAGTGTATTTCCCGAAGCGACTTTAAATGTCCCGGAGCCTTTAGGCTTGCCCAAAAAGTGATGCATTCCAAATGGGTTTGCAGTAACCAATCCGTAGTCCCGTGCGTGCCACGTGGTTGGGTGACGCAGATTGGATGGGTGGTCGTACATTGCAATGCTCATCGGTGTGCCGTCAATCTCTCCGTAGTAGAGAAGCCATTTGGCTTGTTTGCCCCAAATTGCTTTGCCAGTGATTCCCTCACTGTTGATTGCTTTTCCAAACACCTCTTTCACTCCTGATTTTGGCTTCGCCGTCAATCGAAGATCTGGGTGGGTGCGGATGGCGAATAGACCTTCCTTGGTATCGTCAAACTCAAAGTCGCCGTGCGTAGCTTGGTATTTGATCAGGCAATTCATCCATCGACTCGATTCGTCGCCACCAAACCAATAGGTTGTTTGATCGGTAAGGAGGGGTTCAGTATTGCCGTTCTTAATCCATTGCGAGGTTGCTCGGAAAACGTTCGTCGGATTGCCTGCGAACTCAGTTTCAATTAGTTGACTAACAACTGTCCCACCTTTTTCAGACCAAAAATCAACGCCGCTGATTTCATGAGAGATCCACATCGATTTGTGATGAGGGTGATCCTTGCTTTCCCCTTTTGCATCGTCCTTCATTGGCCAGGTTCTCGTCATAGAGATCTGTCCAGGTCCATAGACCGGGTAGAAGATTGGTTTGCGATATTTAACAACGTCAAAGGTGGTAAATAACTTTCCGTCTAGGTCAACATTTACCTGATTCTGAGTCTTGTTGAATGACACAGTCGCGTCAATCTGATTTCCACGGGCACCATTCAAAGTTGAGATGCCATGTTCTATTTGAAAGCACTGTCCGGTTAACGGATAAAGAGCAACGCAAAACATACTAAAAACAAACGTGCGGAAGATCATGGTTGCCTCAAGCTAGATTTAGTTTTTAGAAATCAAATAAATCGCATAGGCTTTACGCGGAAAAGAAACCGAATTTTTCCAGTTTCCTCCGTTGTTGCCCACCAATGTTGTTGACTGAATAGTTTAGTCAAGTGACTTAATGGTAATGTTACGATACCAAACTGGATCGCCATGATCCTGAAAACAAAGATGGCCTTTTTTGTTTTTCCCGAACTTTTCCCAAGTCTTAAATTTGCTGGCATTTACTTTTTCATTCCAGTCCGTGCTTCCCAGTTCAGCTTCAACAACCATTTTTCCATTGAGCCAGTGTTGGACTGAGTTGCCTTTCAACACAATTTTGGAGGAGTTCCATTCACCGACTGGGTTCAGTGTTTTATTTTTTGGGACGTACAAAGCGTAGAGTGCACCCGCACGATGAGACTCGAGTTTGCCGTCTTTATGTTTGTCGTCATCGAGAATTTGGTATTCTGGCCCAGACTTGTAGGTCTGTTTGTCACCTAAAGAGACGCGGTACATGACACCGCTATTTCCAGCTTCTGAGATTTTCCAATCAAATTCCAAAATGAAATCTCCAAACTCCTGTTTGGTAACAAGGTCACCACACTTGTTGCCGTCGAAGTGAAGAATTCCGTCCTTCATAGACCAACCAGGACCGATTTCCTTTGATTTGTAGCCGCGGAAATCGTTTAAGCTCAATTGCCTTACGCCAACGACGGCTCCTGTTGCTGCTTCGGCCTGATTCATAAATACACGCCAGGTGCCTTTCAGCTGTTGGCCACTAAGCCGCGCGTCGAACTCAAATTCGATTGTCTGGCCTTCACGTTCTACTTCGAAGCCAAACGCGACCGTGTCGCCTTTGACAGTGATGTTGGTCAGCTCGCGTTCGTTGCCGCTCTCAGTACCAACGTATTTGCCGGTGTATTGAGAACCACTGTTTTTAAAAACTAAAGTACCTGCTCGATCGCCACGATCAGATTCGATTGCGATATCCCAGACACCGGTCAGGGTATGTTTGTGGCTCTGCTTGTTAGCATCGGTCTGTGCTTCCGCAGCCAACTGAAAACCAACGGTGAGAATAAGGGCAAAAATTAGTGGTTTCAAAAGTTTGATTTGATTGGGGGTCACGTTTTGATCTCGAAAATTTGTGATTGGATGTTCGCCTAATGAGTGGTTGGATGCTTTAGTATGGGAAACGTTGCTATTGCGGTGGTTCCTGAAATTGATCTGGCTGGCGGTTAATTCGTCTAAATTACTAAAATTAAAAAGCGGTCAGCAAGCTGAACTAAAGTAACTTCACCAATTGGAGCGATGGAGGGTTTAGGTGCAATCGTTTTTGCAAGACACTTTATATTAAGAAGTATTGACGAAAGCAACTGATGGCGCTTCGGGAGGCAGGTTGCTTAACCGGTAGTAGGTTGGATGTAGATTCAATCTCGTGGATGAATGTTGGTAATCAGGTTTGGTTTTTTGAGACTCGTCGCAGGAATTTTGGGATAATTGTGATGTAGTTATCATTGATATGAGCGTTTCGAGCGATGAGTAAAGTTGTTGTTGAATAACACTCTGTTTCATGGTCAGATGAAGCCTGCGTTAGCTGGTTAACAGTTGTCGCTCAATCGGGTTTTGTTGTTTTTGCAACGCCCGGAAATCATTGCATACAAACCGCAATCGATTTATTTTGGTTGTTGTCCTGTTTCCATTTTTGATGGCCCGCTATTCGCGATTCAATTAAGAGAAAATATGAAATTGATTCTATCGATTACTTTAAGTCTTTTTGTCACTGTGTTTGGATTAGCCCAGCAAGCGGTTACGACTCCTCCGGAGTTGGCTGTTGCGGCTAAACCGGTGGACGACGTTGGAAGCCGTGCGACTCCTGTGGACCGTATTAAGGCGGCCAAAGGGTTTAAAGTTGAATTGATCTACTCAGTTCCTGGTGATACTTACGGTTCATGGGTCAATTTGTGTGCGGACGACAAAGGGCGGTTGTTAGTAAGTGATCAGTTCGGCGGGCTTTACCGGCTGACGCCTCCAGCTGCAGGGCAAAAATTAAAGGACGCTGATATCCATGCAGTTCCCGCAAACATTCGGGCAGTTAATGGGATGGCTTGGGCCCAAGGCTCACTGTACGTCGGTGTCAACGATTATGAGAAGAAGATTCCCTCCGGTCTGTACCGGATCAGCGACAGTGATAATGACGACCAACTCGATAAAGTTGAGTGCTTACGTGCGATGGACGCGCGTGGTGACCACGGAGTCCATGCCGTTGTTCCGAGTCCCGATGGGAAGTCGATGTTCCTAGTGACCGGCAACACAACCAAGCCGACCGAATTTTCAGAAAATTCACAGGTGCCGCAGGTTTGGGGAGAAGATCACCTGCTTGCTAGTTTTCCTGACGGGCGAGGCCATAATCGGGGCACATTAGCTCCGGGGGGAATTATTTACAAAGTTGATTGGGAAGGTAAATCGTTTGAGGCTTATGCTTCGGGATTCAGAAATATCTTTGACGCGGCCTTTAATCGTGACGGCGAATTATTTACCTATGATGCAGACATGGAATATGACTTTAATACTCCGTGGTATCGCCCCACGAGAATCTGCCACGTCGTTAGCGGTGGCGAGTTTGGTTGGCGTAATGGTGCCGGTAAACGCCCTGCTTTTTATGAAGACAATCTTCCTGCTGTGCTCGACATCGGGCCGGGATCACCAACGGGAACGACGTTTGGTTATGGGGCTAAGTTTCCACAGAAATACCAGGATGCGTTATACGCGCTGGATTGGAGTTGGGGGAAGTTGTACGCGGTTCATCTCGAGAGAAACGGATCGACGTATACAGCGACCAAAGAGGAGTTTTTAACCGGCGCGCCGTTACCGATCACCGATGCAATTATCAATCCCGTCGATGGTGCGATGTACTTTACGATTGGAGGTCGGCGTGTCCAGTCCGGGCTATACCGAGTAACGTATGTGGGTGACGAGTCAACCGAATCAGTCGTTGCCAAGTCTCCGGCGAGTGAAGCGATGGAACTTCGCCGCTCGCTAGAGCGGTTTCACGGTCGGATCGACCCCAAGGCTGTGGCGGAAGCTTGGCCCTGCCTGGCATCTGACGATCGCTTTATCAGCGCGGCAGCACGAACGGCATTGGAACATCAGCCAGTTGAATCCTGGTCAGAGAAGGCGCTAACCGAATCCAATCCAACGACACAGGTTCAGGCGTTGCTTTCGTTGGCACGGGTTGCCGGGGTTTGTCCTCAACACCGAACTGACGAAACGCCGCCAGTAGATACTGCGATGCGAGATGAAATTCTTTCGGCGGTGCTCAAGATTGACAACGCTGATCTTGATTTGCGAAACCAGTTAGTGATGCAGCGTCTCATTCAGATTGCCTTGAACCGATTTGGGGCACCGGACGAAGCAACTCGGAAAGCTTTGGCTGCAAAGTTAGATCCAATGTTTCCATCGCAATCAGATGATCTAAATTGGTTGCTGTGCGAAACATTGGCATGGCTTGAATCGCCGAATATCGCGGCCAAGGCGATGGCCATGATTCAGAAGGCTCCAACCCAAGAAGAGCAGATGCAATACGCAAGGTCGATCCGAATGTTGAAATCGGGTTGGACACCTGAATTACAAACCGCATATTTTGAATGGTTTATTAAAGCGGCAAATTATCGTGGCGGCGCTAGTTTTGAAAAGTTCATTCAATTTATTCGAGACGATGCCGTCGCTTCGCTTACGCGTTCCCAAAAGAAGTCGCTCAAGGCAATCCTTGCAAAGAAGCCTGTCAAAAAGAGTGCAATCGAAAATCTCGGTGAAATCTTTGAGGGGCGTGCCGCCAAAAAATGGACACTGGATGAGTTGTCCGTAGCGGCCCAGGGAGGCTTAAAGGATCGAGATTTTGATAACGGCCGAAAAATGTTCGCCGCCGCTGCCTGTTATGCTTGTCATCGATTCAAGAATCAGGGTGGGATGACAGGGCCAGACTTGACGACCGCTGGACGTCGTTACTCGGCGCATGACTTACTCGATCAGGTGATTAACCCAAGCAAAGTGATCAACGATCAATTTTCGTCGGTCTCGGTGCTGACGGATGACGGCGTTATGCATAACGGTGTTATCGTCAATCTGGGCATTAGGAAAAACGCTTCTACGCTTGTTTTGAACACTGATTTGGCTGATCCCAACGAGCGGGTAACCATCGATAGAGACACTATCGAGGATTTGAGAGTTTCTAAGACGTCTCCTATGCCCAATGGGTTATTCGATCGTATGCAGGAAGATGAAATTCTTGACCTGATTGCGTATTTGTTGAGTGGTGGAGATGCGAAGCATGAGTTTTTCGCAAAGTGATGGACGCATGCGGTAGGGATCTACCGTTTAGTTAGAATAGAAAAAACGAGCACCTCATTTGGGGGTGTGAGTTTCTTTAGAAACTAAACTAAATCGTTGTGCAGGAGCGGAATTCGGACTATGCGTGATCAGTTGCATTTAAATCGTCGGCAATTTCTTCGTGGAACTGGAGTTGCGTTATCGATACCGCTGCTGGAAACATTTTCTGTTGCGAAAATTGGGGCGGAACCGATTCCGCGGAGAATGGTTTGCATTGGCAATTCGTTTGGAATGTACCAACCCCAGTTTTTTCCGAAAACCGCCGGTGCAGATTATCAACTGACTCCGCTTCTTAAGCCTCTTGAAAAACATCGCCAAGACTTTACCGTTTTTTCTCACCTGGATCATGGCATCAGGGGCGGGCACTATGCGATCCATTCGTTTCTGTCAGGCGTAAAATATTCGGACGCTGCAGCAATGCCCGCCGGAAATATAACCCTCGACCAGCGGATGGCTGAGGTTGTCGGAGTTGAAACTCGAGTTCCGTCTTTAACAGTTGGCTCGGAAAATGGATTGCACGGAGGGTGCATGATGTCCTGGACGCGAACTGGTGTTCGGGTTCCTCCAATACAAGGTCCGCGTGAGTTGTTTCAGAAGCTTTTTTTAAATGAAGGTAAATCTGGGAACGCCAAAGCGGTTGATCAGTTTGCGCTGCGTGGCTCGATTTTGGATGCGGTTCAAGGTGATGCGGAGAGTCTCGGTAAGCGAATCAGTGGCCGTGATCGTAAAAAACTGGATGAGTATTTTTCATCGGTGCGGGATGTCGAGCGGCGTATTCAGCAACGGGAACGGTGGCGAGCGGTGCCCAAACCTAAAGCCCCAATTGAACAGCCGCAGAACAAAAATTTAGTCGATGACATTCCCGAGCTTTACGAATTGATTGCTTTGGGCTTGGAGATTGATTCAACGCGAATCGCCAGCCTCGAATTGGCAGGAGCAAATTTCAATACGGGATTGCTTAACCTTAAAAAGGGTTACCATGCTTTATCGCACCATGGTCAGGATCCTGAGAATATCGCTGGTCTCGTGAAGTTGGAAACCTATCAGATGTTGCAGTTTTCGAAATTTCTTGATCGACTTAAATCGGTAAAGGGAGTTCACGGAGAAACCCTGTTGGACCAAACTGCTGTTCTTTTTGGTTCAGGAATGGGGAATGCGAACGCCCACACAAATTCCGATCTTCCCATCCTACTGGCGGGCGGCGGTTTCCGGTTGGGCGAACATCGAGTCATGCCTGAAAACAAAGCCGAGCGCGTTCCCCTTTGCAATCTATTTGTGTCTTTGCTCCAACGAATGGGTGTCCAAGATGATCGGTTTGGGCATAGTACAGGAACGTTGACTGGTTTGGAGTTGGTTGGATGATTCTGTTTTGCCGTTGGAAGCAAGGCGTAATCGCGGTGGCTTTATTGATGCCGTTATTGTTTTGGCAGATTGGTTTTAGCGCGATTAGCTTTGACGCACCAGAGATTGGAAGAAAAACCGATGTTGCCCTTAGGGCTCGATTCGAGGACTCGCCGGTTGGTCGTAAATCTAATGAATCTTTGCAAAATGAGACGGTTGAGAATTCGTCGTTCAAATCCGGTTCGACCGATGATCAATTCAACCGGTTGATCGTTCCGTTCTTGAAACAGCATTGCTACAAATGCCATGGTTCCAAAGAACGCGAGGCGGATCGACGGTTTGATCTCTTAGAGTTTCCCTTGGCGGATGACAATGCCCTGATTGAATTTCAGGATGTGCTCGATCAATTAAACCTTGGTGAAATGCCCCCCAACAGTGAACCACAACCGGATGTGGCGGAAACGACCCAGGTAATTGACTGGCTGACGGCGGAAATCGCTAAGTTTCAAAACCTACGCCAAGGCACAGGAGGCGAGACCGTCCTGCGGCGGTTGAACCGGAGAGAGTACGTCAATACGGTGAGCGATCTTCTGCATCTAAATACCACCGGTTTTGATCCGACGGTAGGATTCCCGGCCGACCAAAAGATTGATCATCTGGATAATCAAGGTCACGCCCTTGTCACGTCAGGGTTCCTGCTCGACAAGTATCTCGAGGCGGCTGATAAAATTATGGAGAAGGCCCTTCCGGGTTTGGTGAAGCCAGAGGTTCAGGAGTGGAGCTTTGCCGGTGGGTTTCAGCAGGGTGAGTTCACTGGATTTGTGACGGATGTTGAACTTCGTGAGAAAACCGAACGTTATCTGAACGAACTTCGAGGAACTTTCCGGTCTCTTGCCAAGGTGACCGAACCGAGTAGGGCAGCCTCTATTCGGGATCGAGCGGCAACCGAGTTTGAGAATATGGCAAACACTGTCGAGCAGATTCCAACGCAGATCCGACTTTATGAACATCCGCGTTCACAGAGACACGTTGGTAGTTACGGTTACGTGTCTGATTTTGCCAATGGTGTTCCGCACGATGGTTACTATCGGATTGTGCTTGGAGCCGAAGCGTTGAATCGCGTGCCACCGTATGAAAAAAATTACGCTCAGACACGAACCGAGGAGCCTTTGATTCTCGGTCTAGTCACTGGAGATGTCAAAGAGGGGCCACTTCATCTTCCCCAGAAAATTGAACCGGAGCTTGCTCGGTTTGAATTGGCGGATGGTAAGCAAAAGGTTGAAGCTCGGGTTTGGCTCCATAAAGGAACGACGCCGCGATTTATTTACGTCAATGGAAGCCATCGTGCCCGGGCGGCTCACATCGAGATCGGCACAATCTTGATGGAGGCAGCGGGACTGAAGCCACAAAAGGGAAATGATGCTTATGCCTATGGTTTGCAACACGCAAAATTACCCCAAATCAGGATTAATTCGGTTTTTGTACGAGGCCCAATTTACGACAAATGGCCGACTCGAACTCAGGTAGAGTTACTAGGAGGGCCTGCGTTTGACCGGTCGCGGAACCAGGCCAATGTAACGTCGTTTCTCACGAGAGCCTACCGCCGGAAACCCACCGCGGACGAGATAGGCCGAATCCTTCACGTCATTGAGGCACGAGAGTCGCAAGGTTTAGCACCCCTTCATGCCTACCGTGACGGTTTGAAGGCAGCGCTTTGCTCGCCCGGTTTTCTTTATTTAGATGAACCTGTAATGGATACGGCTATGGGGAAGCGGTTGTCCGATTATGCAATAGCCGCTCGGCTTTCCTACTTTCTTTGGTCATCGATGCCGGACGACAAACTTTTCTCGTTGGCCTCGAAGGGAAAACTCTCAGATCCAAAAGTTTTGGCGAATCAGTTCGATCGAATGCTGGCTGATCCAAAGTCAGATCGCTTTGTGAGTGATTTCCTTGCTTCCTGGCTAAATTTGGACGCATTGGGCAGCACTCCTCCCGCGTTAAATGCGTTTAAGGAATATTACATTGACGATCTCGCGCCGGCGATGAAGATGGAGACATTTTTGTTCACTCGACATCTCTTGGACGAAGAAATGTCGATTGACCGATTCATTAATTGTGATTTTACGTTTGTTAATGCCGGGTTGGCTCGCCTGTATAAATTAGACGTCGCTACCGATGGGAGTGCTTTTAAAAAGGTGAACACTGCAGGTGGACCACGCGGAGGGCTTCTCGGTCAGTCAAGTGTTCTTACGGTAACTGCCAACGGAATTGATACCTCACCCGTGGTTCGCGGAGTTTGGTTGTTAGAGAACATATTGGGAACACCACCCAATCCACCGCCTCCTGATGTTGAACCACTCGATCCGGATATTCGCGGCGCCGGGACTATTCGTGAGCAAATCGAAAAACATCGTAACAATCCTGCGTGTGCTTCCTGTCACAATAAAATAGATCCACTTGGTTTTGCGTTAGAGAATTTTGATGCCATCGGACGTTATCGAAGCAGCTATCGACAACGCGGCAAAGTTGATCCCTCTGGAGTTTTGCCTAACGGTGATTCGTTTGGCACGGTTAGCGAATTTAAAAATAGTCTTTTGAAACAGCGGAGCAAGTTCGCTAAAGCATTGACGAAGAAATTGATGACTTACTCGCTCGGTCGCGCCGTTGATATTTCGGATCGCCCAGAGATTGATGCGATCCTGACCGATCTGTCAAAAAATAATAATCAATTTAGGTATTTGATAAAACGAATTGTCTTGAGCGATACCTTTGTCCGACCCTAGTCGAATTGAGTTTGTCAGTTTGCTATGCCCGCTTGGACGCTGTTTGAGCCAACCACTTTTCCTTTAGTGATCCTGCAGAATTTGCTAATCGGAACCCGCGCTACCGAGTTTACGTTTTTTGTGTTTAAGTAAAAACTCTACTGCGAGGGTGTCGGCCGTATCGCGAAGGTCCGTTCGAATATGATGCCCCTGTTCTTTCACCTTGCAAATCGCTACCTCGATACCGGATGGATTGCGATAGGTAGAAACAACTACTTCCTCTCCTTGTTTTCGTACCACCGGTTTCATTTTGCATTGATTGAATTTTCGCCAGACATCAATTCGCCTGTCAGCTGAGTACATGGTCACTTTTGGATTTGACGATCCATTAAAGCTCTTATCTTGATCTCCAATGACTTGCATGATTGAAACCGGTTCGGTTTTCGTGGTTGGATCATGCGCGCCCTTCGCCATGCCACAGCTCATCGGGGACAAAGCGGCAAATAAGGATGTTTCCTTTGCCAGCCGGTAACAGAAAAGTCCACCGCTGGAATGTCCAGTCGCATAAATGGCTGCGGGGTCAGCAATCTTGTTCGTAATCAAGCTCTCAATTACTTTCGAAACGAAACCGACATCATCATACTCCTCTTGATGAAATTTATCCTTGAAATTCCATTTGGCGAGAGGCTGTATTGCTTCGGCACTGATGACGACCAACCCACGCTTGTTTGCTTGTGGACTCCACCTCCTGCTTTGACCGTCCGCTTTACCGCCTGCGCCGTGGAAACAAAATAATACTGGATAAAGCTGGTTGTGGTCGAAAGTTTGAGGTGTCGTAATGATTAGACGCCGTTCTCGTCCGTTATGACTGAATTGAACCTCATTGGTTCCTCGAGCGAGCGAATTGAGGTCGTCTGCCGAGCTAGAAATAGGTGCTGCGACCAAAATCGTGGTGAACAACAACCGCATCAAAAATTTCATCTAGATCACCCGTCATGTGCATAGTGGATTTCGCGATATTTATTATCGCAGCAAAGATTCACAAAATGCAATCAGGCAAATGTTTTTTTGGGCTCACAGCTATTGCGAGTGCAACTGCACTCAAATTAAGAGCCTCAGGTTGAGGTTGTACAACCCGCATTAAATAGCTTGTTCGAGTCGGAACGTGACGACGCGTCGTTTTTTGATGAGACCAATTTCGACAACCAAGATCCGGATGATTGGTTGGCTGAGCTCCCATTGGATTTTGACATCGCATTGGTTAAAGGGCTCGACGCACAACCGGAAAAGCTAAATGCTAAGACGGCAACACATAATAAAAAGATTTGATTTCGTTTCACAACGTAGTCCCGAGCAACGAAGGATTAATAAAACTGTTTAAACGCACCAATTTATTCATCGGTTTAAGTAACGGGGAACGAACCGTCGATTCAAGATAAATGGCAACTATTCTTGGGAATTACTTGTTAAAGTGCTGGCACATGCAACTAAAAAGAACGAATATAGAGCACTTGAAAAGATAGGGGGAATGGTGAACGGATTGATTGCTCCTGGATGTTTAGGCTTTACGTACGCCGATGAATATTCCTTTGGTATTTTCCAACTCATCCCGTTCCTGTTATTAATATATTTTGCTTTTAAAACGCCGGTATGCAAACCGCAGAAAACAAATCACTACGGAGTTTCCTAGCATGACGCGATCGTCTATTTCTCGCCGCACCGTTCTTCAAACAGCAAGTGGTTTACTGGTCGCCGGTGGTTTGGCACCTGCCTTTGCATTCCAGAATGAAACTCGTAAGGAGATAGAAAAGGATCTCATTTTTCGATCTGAAAAACCTAGAAATGGCGAGCCTGAACTCGCGAAGTTGGTGAAATCATGGCAGACCCCTACCGAACTGTTTTATGTTCGAAGCCACGCGCCCAATCCAGTGATTGACCCAAAGCAGTTTAAGCTCAGCGTAGAGGGACTTGTCAGGCGGCCGGGGACATTTTCGCTTGACCAAATTAAACAAATGCCGTCTGTCTCAACAACAGCAACGTTGACCTGTGCTGGTAATCGGCGTTCGGAATATAACGGCCCCGAGTATCAGAATGTTCCAAGTGTCAGCGGCGTTCAGTGGGAGGGAGGTACGATTGGAAATGCTACCTGGGCAGGTGCAATGTTAGCGGCCGTTTTGCAACAGGTAGAAGTGACCGAAGGTGCAAAACATATTTGGTTCGAAGGATTAGATCAGATTCCGAAGAAAGGTTCTGTGATCGGATTTGGCGGTTCCATTCCGATTGAGAAAGCGATGGTGGACCAAGGACCTGGTGCTCCATTGCTAACTCACACCATGAACGGCGCAGAATTGACACCGGATCATGGCTACCCACTAAGGATGGTCGTTCCCGGTTACATTGGTGCGCGAAGCGTTAAATGGTTGGGGAAGATTGTTGTGAGCGATCGACCTTCGCCGAATCATTACGTGGCGACGGCTTATAAGATCGTAAAAAAGACAAGCCCACTCGACTGGTCTGAATCGGGGCCAATCTATCGTTTTCCGATCAACGCTGCGATCTGTACGCCAGCCGCTGGATCCACTCTGAAAACGGGTCGGGTGAATCTTGCAGGTTACGCTCTGCCTTCCGGAAGAAATGGAAGCAGTATTAAGGACTTGCTAGTTTCTGCCGACGATGGCAAGACCTGGACGCGGGGAGAAATGATTGGTAAGAAGCAAGATTTTTGTTGGCAGCTCTGGAATGCACAAGTCAAAGTAAATGCGAACACCAAAGAAATTTTACTTCGAGCGACTGATTCTGCAGGTGATTTTATGCCTGCGAGAATTCCTTGGAACGCAAAAGGCTATTTGCGAAATTCCTGGTATCGGTTGCCGGTTTCCGTTAAGTGAAAATCTCTGTTTTCGATACGCTCAGTTTCCATTCGCCCGCTTTCAGGTTACTGATTAGCGTGGTGAGCATGGGTTTGTGATCCGGTTGTCATCGGCCGGTCGTGGCACCGATTTATGATTTTCTCTGCAGAAACTTGGCGTGGTTATTTGCCGATGCAAATCAATTCTCTCAACGTATGCGCAAAAACGCGTCCGTTGGAAAAGGAGAGGCTGGCCCGTGTGTAAGCTTGACCTGCCCGGCCGAGATCGTTGATAGCAACGATTGAATCTTTATCAAAGGTGTCCTTATTCCAGTCCAAAACATAGACCGTCCCGTTCATCACCGGGACGTAAATATTGTCACCTGAAACGGTCGGAGACGGGGCGGCAATATGGCCCCACCCGCTTCCCCTGGAACGCTTGTCACCGAAAACAACAAAGCCCCGTGAGTTGGTCATGTTGTTGGGTACGATGGTTTGCGTCTCTATCTTTTTCTGTTTTGGATCAAACCACAGCAATTGGTCTTTTTGACCCGCGGCCCGCGATAATTGCAACGGCAACTCTAAATACTCGACGCTACCCGTTTCAACATTGACTCGGCCAAGCAGTGGACGCTGATAGTTTCGGAAATAATTCCATTTGCCGACCAAGAGATTGGAACCCTGTGTTATGTTTCTCGTTTTGGCCTTTTTCAAATTTTCGATTTGACAATTCGAACGCCCCTCGCTCCAGCGGCATACCGATACGTCATTAACCAAAGACGCTTGCCTGGTAATTTTACCGCCCAGGGCATCCACCGAGATGTGTTTTGAGCCGTGGAAGAGATGGACTTGATCTTTGTAGATTCCAAAACTCATGGTCGCATTGAAATTTTGGAGAGGAAGCGTCCACAGCGTTGCGCCGTCTGCTAAATTGACTAAGGAAATGCCGTTCGGCTTTTCGGGTGGTCCATGTCCGCCGCCGCGCCCCGTCACGACAACGTCACGACCATCACTAAGCCGTTGAGGGGTCACGGAAACACCCATGTTAATGCCGCATTCCGTGGTCCATTCTATCTCGCCGGTTTGCATGTTAAGTGCTTGAAGTTGCGTCCACATCTGTTTAGGGGAATCAGCATATTTGTGAGGAAAACGACCGCCTTCTTCCGGCGGATAAATCTGGCGGGTAAAAATAAATTTACCGTCGTGAAGGAAGGGAATTCCACGACCGACCGACAAGAAATCTTGGTGCCAAAGCAGTTCTCCCTCGATTGAAAAGCAAGTGATGCCGGAGGAGGCGTTGATGAACACAACTCTCTCTCCATCCGTTACCGCGGGAGGCCCGGTACTGTCACCAAAGCATCCCGAAAGTCTGAGCGGATACTTGCCGACCATTTCCTTCTTCCAAAGTACGGAACCATTGGTTGCATCGCAGCACCAGATTGAAATGTCTTTTCCTGTGGTTTCGTCAGTGGTTACCGGTTTCATGGTCGTGAAAAAGACTCTTCCTTTTGAAACAACCGGTGTGCTTTGGCCAGTTTCAGGTAGCGCAAGTTTCCAGGCAATATTTTGATGAAGGGCTACACTCCAACTCGTTGGTGATTGCTGCGTTGTCTGGAAGTTACCATTGGCGCCGCTACCTTGTGGCCAGTCATCCGCATTTAATAGCAATGGTATCGTGGCCAATACAGAAACTAACCAGCAAAGAGAAAGAGGTTTCATCATGGTCTTGTTTCGAACGTTGTTGATTGGTTAGGTGGGCCTAGTGATTTTCTGACGCCAGTTTGCTCGATATTGTCCCGAGTGATCAGTCGCTCAAATCAAATTCGTAAGTTCGCCAGTGCTGTCGACAAAGGACTCAGTTGGGACTCCGAGCCGATTTAGCATTGTGACGTGTAGATTGGTCAGCGGCGTGTCTTTTGAGTGGTTATGAACCTGTCCGTGTTTCAGACCTAATCCGTTTCCGCCAGCGAGTAACAGTGGGTAGTTGTTGTTATTGTGTGTGGTCGAGTTGGAACTGCCATAGAGAACCATGGTGTGGTCAAGCAGGGTTCCATCACCCTCCCGGGTTGTATTCAGACGGCCAAGAAAACGCGCTAGTTGTTCGGCGAGGTATTGATCCCATTTTCCCAATGCCTCACCACCTCCCTTTTTGTTCCAGCCATGGGCGAGCGCGTGAATCTTTTTTCCGAAACCAAGCAACTGCGGAAACTGCCCGGCAATGGATGTCGCCCCGTTCATGTTGCCGAGCTGATAGGTTGCGACGCGGGTCGAATCGGTTTGAAAGGCAAGGAAGATCAGGTCGTACATGGTGCGAATGTATTCCTCGGGGGAATTGTGATCGGAATCGAGGTGGAGATCCGTCGCATCAACCTTGGGCTTGGGAATGTCGAGCCAACGTTGAGAACGGTCGACTCTTTTTTCGATTGAGCGAACCGAATCAAGGTATTCATCAAATTTCTGCAAATCCTGCTTGCCAAGTTTTTTACGAACGGTTTTCGAATGCTCGAGGAGTAAATCGAGCATGCTCCCTGAGTTTTCTAGTTCCTTGCGTTGCCAACCAGCGGACTCTGAATTGACGCCGAAAAAACGGTTGAACACCAGTCGAGGTCGATTTTGCGCAGGAATGGGCGTCCCATTTCGACCAAAGGAAAGGGTGCTCGACCTTGTGGCTTCACCAACCCCGCCATCGGTTGACATCGTGAGCGACGAAAACCTCGTTGCGTCGCCAAAATGTTGCGCCGCGAGTTGGTCGATCGAGATAGAGTTGCGAAATGACCCACCTTTGAACTGAGCGCCGGTTAGCCAGATGTCGGCGGTGTCATGGCCACCCATTCGGCGCCCATTAAGATGCGACAGTCCTTTCAAAAAAGTCAACTGATCACGGAACGGTTCCAAAGATCTCAAACTCTTATTGAACTCATAGTCACGTCCTTCGCCCTGAGGCATCCAACCCCATTCCTCGTCGGGTGAATCTTTCCTCGGAGTCAGCGCACCGTACGGAAAATAAACCGCGCATAACCGTTTTGGACGTAGATTTTGGTTGGCGTCGCTACCCATGCATTCCAGCAAAGGGAGGGAAAGGGACACGCCGGCGGTTCCAAGAAGGAAAGTACGGCGATCGAGATGCCAAGATTTTGTAGTCATTGATTATCTTTTTGCTTGTTTGAATCGGCTATTTACTTTGAAACAGGGGATCCTGAACGATGCGTTGAATAAGTGCTTGGAGTCTATAATCAGATTCGATAAAAGTATTTGTTATTGACTCTATATTTGGTTTGTCTGCGAATTCCACCGATCGCCCAATCGCATAACTGGTGATTTGGGTTGCGATTGTCTGGGCAAATCGTTTGCTTCGGTGTTGAAGTAAGTAATTTTTTAAATCGGCAGCTCCAGAGATTTTTTCACCGCTGGGCAAAACAGTTTCGGCCTGAACGGGCACTGAAAGTACCTTTTTGCGATTAAGCCGTTTTACGTTTGTGCGCCACTGACCAACTGCATCGAAATGTTCCAGCGCGAGTCCCCAGGGGTCAATCCGGCGGTGGCAGGCCGCACAGTTGACATCTTGCCGATGGATTTTCAATTGTTCACGAACTGTCAATTCGTTGAATTTTGGATCATTCGTTTCTAGTGCAGGAACGTTAGGGGGTGGGGGATCTGGTGGGTCATTGAGCAATCGTTCGCGAATCCAGACGCCCCGCAAGATGGGATGTGAATCTTCTCCGGTAGAATTGCCAAGCAGGATCGATGCCTGGCCGAGCAAACCTCCACGGTTGGATCCTTTCGGAAGTTCGACTCGCTCAAAGGCAACTCCTCGCGGCCCGTTTTCTATTCCGTAGTGGCGTGCCATGGGTGCATTGAGCATCGCAAATTCTGAATTAATAAAATTCAATGCACTTAGATTCTTCTGCAAGATTTCGGCAAAGAACTGTCGACTTTCTTCCTGCATCCAAGGCTCTAAGGAAGTATCCCATTGCTCGTGATATTGCGGATTAATCGCTACCCGGTTGACGGAAGCCAAGTCCAACCACTGGTCGGAAAATTGTCGGATGAATTGGGAACTCTTCGGATCGCCTAACATTCTCTCGACCTCCTGGGTGAGGACATTGGGTTGCATTAATGTGCCTGACGCGGCGAGGTCATACAGCCGCTGGTCAGGCATGGTGCTCCATAGGAAATAGGACAAACGCGATGCCAGTTCAAAACTTGTCAGGAGTTCGCTTTCGGAATCAGTGTCCTTTGCGGTTTCGACCAGGAAAAGGAAGTCGGGCGAGACAAGGATAAGAGCAAGGGTTTCTCGGATCGCCTCTTCAAACGTAGTCGTACTTTTTCTAAGTTTCGCAAACAGCTCAAGCATCGAATCGGTTTCCCAGTCCAAAACAGGTCGACGAAAAGCCCGCTGCATGAATTTTCCAATCACTTTACGTGCGTAAGCCTGCTCACTGATGTCCCGGGTAGGTGAATCAAATAGAATTGTTTGATGATGGGCGGGCGGCCACGACTCGTAAAGTGGGCTCGTAAATTCAACGCTTTGAATCGTAATCGTAGGAACGTCTGCATGTTTGATAAGTTCGGTCGTTTTAACCTTCCGGAGTTTCCCATTCTTTTCAACGGTCGTTTCAACCTTTCGGGTCAGCTTTCGCTGTTTCCCATCGTTGAATACGTTGGTCAACGTAATCAGTTGTCCGGGAAACTTACTTTGATTTCGGCTTTGAATTGGGAAGTCTTCCATTCGGCCACGAAACTCGTAGACGCCTGGTTGTTCAGAGGTTATTTCGGTTGTGCCAATTTCTTTATTGGGAGATTGGGTATCGGCCCGGTAGCCGAACGTTGCTTTTAATCTTGGATAATCTGCACCGTCAACCAAATTTGCCTGCGCTGTAACACGGATTCTAAATTCGCCTGAGTTTGGGAAATTATTCAGTTTGCCAATAAATTGCTCACTCAGTCCAAGGTGGTTAGAAATCAATTCTTTTCTTTTTCCACCAGACGTTGAGAGTGAAACTGGCTCATTGAAAATCTGCGGACGCGCTCCAGTGACAATTGCCTTGGATAACCCGTCACGCGCCGCTGCTAGATAAAACTCAAGAGCCATCGGTGATATGGTCAGAGCGGCTCCGTTATTTTGAAAGCCCTGTTCGGATGGAGTGTCAGGGGGGAGGTTGGTTGAATAGGCGAGGTCGACTCCGAGTAGGTCTACCATTGTATTTTGATATTCAATTCGGTTGAGGCGTCTAAGCACCACCGACCCCGTATTTTGTGTTTTAGAAGCCTCGGCTTCTTTCAGTTGCTGCCGAATCCAGGTGGTCAGCGTCTCGTGCTCAACGGGGCTTAAATCTGGCTGATCATCAGGCGGCATTTCGCCAAGATCTAAACTGGTGAGTGCATCGTGCCACGTTTCGGCTGCAGGCCTGTTCTCGATAAGATTCGTTGAAAGGGTGTCGAATCGAATTTTCGATTCCTGTTTGTCCGAACCGTGGCATTGAAAACAGTGTTTAGCCAGAATAGGTCGGATCTCGTCGTTGAATTCCTGTGCGTAGGAATTGTGTTTGAGCAAAAACACTGACGCAATTAAAACGAAAGCCGTCGTGAGATTATCGAACTTCAATTCTTCGTACCTTTCCAATCCGATAGTGAACTATTAAGACCTTCATGTTAATAAATAAGAAATAACCGGGCATTGTTAATTTTCTAAGTTTCGAAGGTTGTGGGGATAAATTTTAAAGGTTTTTCGAGGATTGACATGTTTCGCGGCGGTTTTCTTGCGCTAACAACCATTAATGACAGGGCTTGGTGGTTGATAGATTTGAATTTTTGGTAGGGTAGAGGGTTCAATTGGCAGTCACGATGAGGAACCGAAAAAAATGAGGACACACTGTTGGAGATTTAACTTTCCCTCAAACGTTTTGCTATTTACAGGTCGTTATAAGCTGGTTTTTGGGTTGATTTGGCTTGGTTGCTTGTGTGGTTGGGGGGGTGATTTGCCCGCACAGGATACGGCTGACAGATCAAACTTTATCATTTGCTACAATCCATCAGTACCCAGCGAAAAATTCGAACCTTACGATATTGTCGTGGTCGATTATGCGTATCCGCCCAAATCGATCGCTTCATTACGCCAGCAGGGGAAATTAGTTTTTGGTTACCTTAGTCTCGGGAAAGTACAGAAACAGAGGCCTTTCTTGTTGGCGATTCAAACGGCAGGAATCGCTTTGCAGCAAGATGTGAATTTTCCAGATAGTCTGCGTATTGATGCTGGTGACCAGAAGTGGCACGCTTTAGTGGTGGAATCAATTATTCCCAAAATGAAAAAAGATGGATTCGCCGGAATCTTCCTTGACGATCTGGATGACTTAAAAATCCGCAACCTACAGGATCAGGGTGTAGCATTGATCCAACGAATCCGTAAATCCAATCCACATTTGAAACTGATGGCTAACCGGGGTTTAGAATATGCGGATAGGTTTTCACCGTCGGTAGACTATTTGCTTTTGGAGGGTTGCTTCTTGCAGAACGGTCGCAAAAGAGATCCATCGGATTCGGCTTGGGCTCTACAGTTGCTTTCGGTGGCGAAAGCAGCAAACCCAAAATTGAAGGGAGTTGCAATTGATTATATCTCTGAAAAAAAGGTGCCCTTGAATTCAGATCAAAAACGGCTGATTCTGGAAATCCAAGGTTCGCACAGACAAAATGATTTACTATCGTGCGTCAGTTCTCGAAATTTACAAAGCGTTCCAAGTATCAGCGATAATTGAGTACGTCAGGAAATAAATTGGACAAAGATGGAACTAAGAACATTATTGTCGATAGGTTTGTTGTTAATTTTTTCAAGCCCAGTACTCGATGCCGCCGTACGTCTGGACAATCACGAAAACGAGAAATCAGCGCAGTCGGACTTTTATCAAACTGAATCCGTTCAATCAGTGCATTTGACTATTTCCGAATCTGATCGGCGTCGAATGATTAACGCACTACCGGAATGCATTTATGTTCCAGCAATGTTTCGATGGCGTAATGTAGAACTTGAAAAAGTAGCCATCCGGTTTAAGGGAAACAGTTCGACTCAGCCAAACCAGAAACACAAGCGAAGCTATTTAGTGCGGTTTGATAAATACGTAGATAGCCAGCGGTTTTTAGGATTGCGTCGAGTTTCATTCGATAATGGTGTTCAATTCGGCAGTCTATTCAGTGAGCCGATCATCACTGAGATTTTGCAAGCCGAAGGTCTTAAAACTCATCGGTGTAATTACGCAAAGGTCTTTCTGAACGATGAATTCCATGGTGTTTATGTAAATGTTGAGCGTATTGACAGCACCTTTTTGGAGACCAACTTTCGCAACGCTAGTGGGGGACTTTGGAAAAACGATCTTGGAGGCCCCGGCGGGAATCTTGCGTTTATTGGAAATGATCCAAAACGATACGAAAAAACTTTCGAAGCAAAAAACAAAGCCGCGGAGAATAGAAAAGTTCTAGTCGAATTCATTCGAGAAATTAATCAAACCTCGGATAAAGATTTTGCGACGATGCTCAAATCGACGATGGACGTTGATCAGCTGTTTCGAGTCACGGCGATAATGCTGCTTTCCGGAGCCTTTGATCAGCTTACCGGCTGGAATCCCCATAACTTTTATCTATTTCACGAATCTGAACGCGGACGTTGGAATTATTTACCGTGGGATTTAGATGTCGGATTCTCGGAAACTGCGTTTGGGCGCTTGCGGGTCTTAGAAGATTGGGATGCCGCGTGGCCAGTTCCAACAGGTGTTTCCAATCCATTACTTGAGCGTGTCATCTCCGATCCGAAGCTGTTAAAGCAGTATCGAAAAATTGCCTTGGAAGTGCTCGAAAGACGCTTTCGGCCGGAAGAAATTTGCAATTCTATTGATAAGAAATATCAGTTGATTAAAGATCATTTGGTGGATGATCCGTTTCCCAAACAGCGTGCCACGGTGCCAGGTGACGTTGGGTATGAGGAGATCGTAAATTCAATGAAACAGTTTATGGAAAAACGTTTTGAGGCGGCGAAACATCAACTCACACAACCTGGTACACGCCCTGTTGCTCAATCCAAAGGTCGGAACGACGGTCAGGGTGTACCTGTCGAGTTGATTGGGAAAATCAAGCAGGTGGAAAGCAATGCTAAAGAGATGCAACTGAGGATGCGTCAACTGCAACAAATCATGCCTCAGGTAAACGCGCATCTTCAGAAAGGTGAGTTTACTGAGGCCGATCGACTTTTAAGTAAGGCCCTGAAGATTTCCGGTGGAGCTGGCGGCGAAGCAAACAATTAGATTGGTTGTTGTGTTGATGTTTTTGTTTTGGCAGTCAACCGAGAGTTAGTTGTTTGGACGTGAATGGGGCACGACTAATCCCTCAAGAGAGGCGGAAGTTGTCAGTTTCTGAATTTTGTGTGTCGGGTAATATTGAAGGTCTTGGGCGTTATTGTTTGAGGTCGCTGTGATGAGCCGTTATGTGCGCGGGCGTGAGTTAAACCTTCGATCCCGATTTCTGAGAGAGGATGTCGCAGAAATTGCGACCGACTAGCTGTAGCGATGAGGAAACCCTAACTCACCGAGACAGACAACCAAAAAGCGCCCCCGGCAGGATTCGAACCTGCGACACCAGCTTTAGGAAAGCTGTGCTCTATCCCCTGAGCTACGGGGGCGAATCGGTTTTTAGCAAATTATGTTGCTCTTTAGCTTGACGCAAAAAAGCCTTCGAGTGCCATGCGACTACCAAAGTAAAAGTGGCGACTGCTCGAACAGTCGCCTACCGCCGCCAGTTGTTTGAAGGAATTTGCTATGCCGACTTGAGATTCTACCCGCAAAAGTAAAGTTAGACTACCCAAGCCCTATCCCGAGTTTCCACTCAGTCCAGCATCGCGTGGCAGTTGGTTGAAGAAGATCGACGGACCGCATCATTACTTCTGAAAAAGACTGTCAGTAATTAAACCGTAACGGGGTACAGATATATCCCTCACAGACGATTTTAGCCTCCAGTCGATGCGGTGCAGTGAGTAGGAAACAGGAAATGTTTCTAGCTTAAATAATTTGAGGAATTGAGAATGAGTTTAGGTAACGATGCACGCCAGCCAGGTGTGTACCTTCGAGACTATTTTATCGGTTTGAGGTCTCAGAAAAGTATCGGCCGGTTCAATGGTCTTTGTGTTTGGTCACCATTCCTAGGATCGAAAAAACGACTGCTAGGATTAGACAAATTGGCGAGCCAATTATTAATGTTAAAGCCCCCAG
Organism: Mariniblastus sp.; assembly: GCA_029251085.1. Taxonomy (GTDB): domain Bacteria; phylum Planctomycetota; class Planctomycetia; order Pirellulales; family Pirellulaceae; genus Mariniblastus. Next base: position 4,379 of record JAQXDZ010000003.1, on the reverse strand, counting down.
TAGATAACCAAGGTTTAGAGTCATGACGACCGGCCCGTTGCCTTTAAACATAGCCAAGCCCACTTGCCCAGTTTCCATTCCAATCGCTACGCCAATTGCATAACACAGCAAAAGGAGCACCGGAGGAAGGAACGCTAGAATGGTAAGTTTGTTTGCCGTTGCGGACATTTTGGTTTTCCTAAAAAAATTACTATGAAAGCAGTATATAGGGGGCACCTTGAAGATGCGAAACCCAGCGTGGACGACGTAGAGATTGCCCCTCAGTTGTAATTCACAGGGTTTTTGTCCCTTTTTGTGCGACATTTTATTGCGGCTGTAGCCGGAGAAAGTCGGGGTGAATCGGAACCTTAAGCCGTTTTAAAATGCAAACATTTGCATCGAAAAAAATTCGGAATCGAAATGTTGAAGCTATTCGATAAGAAGCAATGTAAGAAAACGGGAGCGCTCAGAAATAAATGGTTCCACAGAGGATATTGCGACGTTTTAGAGGATTTTGACCAACCGCTTTAGCAATAGGGGATCCGTGGTGCAAGAGAGTCTGCTCATCTCCCTACCCGCACGAAAGAGGTAGCAGAACATAAGATCCCTCAAGTCCGATTTCAATATCCCCCGTATCTTTGGCGTGATAAGGAAGGAATATCTGCATAAAACAACATCTATTCATTTCAATGGGCGTAACGGGAAGGCGATGTCAGTCTTTGGATGTAGGAGCAACACGCGACGCCATTGACCCGGGGGTGGTAAATTCTGTGAAACGCCGGTGTGTTGACGTACTGTCAAAGCGTCTAGTTCGCCGGACAAATTTGTGCGTTTGAGACTCCCTGAAAGGACTCAGCTATGAGAGGTAGGAAACCGATGGCAACGGAAGTTAGAAAGATTTCTGGATCGCCCAGAAGTAATCAGCCGTCGAGGATGAACACTAGTGAACCTAAGGCTCCAGTTGGGAGTCCAAAACCAGGCAACACGCTTCGCGGTGATAAGTTGGCGAGAGCAAAACACAAACAGGTTGTAGGTTGGTTGGAAGATCTGAAGCTGGCCACTGAGGTAGATTCAGACCTCGTCGATCGCTACTCCAATTTATGGGCGGCATATGCAGATGCGGTCGCGGACGTGAAGCGAAGGGGAACCGTCCTAATTAATCCAAAAACAGAAATGCCCATGGCCAATCCCGCTGTTGCGAGTTTGATCAAAATTGATAATCACCTGCACAAGATTAGTGCTGATTTTGGATTTGGTGCGAGCAATCGAGCTCGGCTAAAGGCACATCCCAACCTGCAAGATACTGATCCGTTTCTTGATTTCCTTGAGCGACAAAAAGCAATAAGCCATTAGATTTAATCCGTAGCCCAATTACTTACTCCTTCCCCGCCTAACCATGGACTGGCTGACCCGTCGGCGTTGCCATCGCGGCGGTACGTTTCGCGATTGGCATGTTTGTTTCCGTCTCGAAATGAGAATCTGTCTCAAATTGATTCAAAATTGATTTTGAATTATCCATAACCTCCCCAAATCAGTTGATTTTTGACTTTGGCACGAGGTTTGCGACTGTTCGTTGCTAGACAGATACAAAGCCTCCATGAAAGCTCGCCGTGGCAAAAATCTTCTGCAGAATAATTGCACTCGTCACTTGCACCCTTCTCTTTTTTTACTGGGCTGTGACTGTCCTTTATTGCATGCCCAACAATCCCATCCGGATTGCATTTAATAATGAGTTGGTTGTGTTCGAGAAATATTGTCATCAACAATGGTCTTTTTTCGCTCCACCGGGAAAGTTTAACCAGCGATTGTTCTATGAATTCTCGAGCCGCTCAGATCCTCTGTTCTATTTAAAAGTCGAGGTCCTCGAACCAATTTTCAAACTAAAGCAACAAAAACATCCATTCAATGAACAGGTCGAAGTTCTTGATTACATACTCTCAGGATCGGCTGACCAGGTTGGGTCACAGTTACGCGATTTGCAAAATTACAAAGATGCAATCGACGACATTCAATCAAGAGCGACCAGTGGACACGACTCAGTTGAAGGATGGAATGACTTAACGGACGGACTCGGCGACCGTGAAAACGAGATATTAACCGTTGATACTGAAACGGTTGGGCCACTACAAACTTTGGTTGGTTATTCAAGACTTGTTGCCAAAAATTCTGGCTTAGATGACGAAAAACTCCAATGCCAAATCACGTACCAATTTGTAGCGATCCCAAGATTCATCGATCGACATCTTTCAGCAGAGAAAAATGAATCTTTGTCTTACCGAACTAATTTATTTGATGTACCAAAATGATTAAGATTTCAAAATTGGACAAGCTGTTCTTTGAGCCAACGAACCGCAGCATTTACCTCGCGATATTTCGAGTCTTTATCGCATTTCATATTCTTAAAAAACTCTATTTCTCATGGCCTAATGCACAGCTTCTTTATTCGTCCGACTCATTCGTTTCCCATTATTCAGGAGCGCATTATCTCGGGTTCCTTTCGATTGATTGGATTCGAGACAATCTGCTTGAGTTCTATATCGTATTCGCAGTTCTTTGCGTTTTCATGGCATTCGGGATTGGGAGACACATAACAGTGCTGTTAGTCGCGTTGGGGACTGATATTCATCAGGCTCTTAATAGCTATTTGCTTGACGGCGGTGACAACTTACTCAAATTTGTGGTTTTCTATCTTGCGATCGCAAACTGTTATTCATTCTTAACGCTGAAGCGTTGGCAGCCATCATCTGAGATCGGGAAAATGTTGGATAACTTTTTCACAAGGGTTGCCGTTTTTTGTCTTATTGCTCACCTATGCCTAGTGTATACGGTGGCCGGTTTTTCGAAGGCACACGCAGATGTTTGGTACAACGGAGTCGCCGTTTATTACATCTACATGAACGAACGCTTTATGGGGACGCCCTGGAACCAAATGCTCGGAAAGAACTTTTGGTTTACGACCATTAGTTCTTACGCAACGATAATCTGGGAGTCCTGTTTCGCCTTTGGCGTTTTTGTCAAACCACTCAGGGTACCTTGGCTCCTGTTGGGAGTGTCGATGCATCTGGGCATTTATGTATTCATGATGATCCATGAATTCCAATGGCTCTTTATTGTTTATTACGGTTTCTTTTTCACCGACGAAGAACTTCGCTCGATAGCGAGAGCCTTTTCGCTATCGAGTATTAGGCGATCGTTTCTACAAAGTTGGGTAAAGAAACCGTTCGCTCTAACTGACGTTTAGTCATCACCGAAGTTCGATTAAATCTATTTTCATTCCCTTTTCTTTATCACGTTTGGAGTAATTATGAATTTTCACAGAGGATCGAGACGAACATGTTTTTCCGCGTTCGGAATCACCTGTTCATTGTTGGGAGTAATGTTTTACTTATTCGTTGTGCCCTCATCGGAATCTTCCTATGCAGGGACGATCAACATAAACGATCAAAAAAATGTAAATGTTAACCTGCTGATGAAACAAAACATATTAGAGAAATCAGTTGAGGAATTTTTGAACCGATCCGCGAATGCCAGGCTGAAAGGATTGATCGAAGATTTAGGGAAAGCTGCCCAACAACCAACTAGCCCTTCGGTTGAAATTTCAAATCCCGAGGTAGCAGAGGCCCTAAAAGAACACGTAACAACAATGAATATCGAGGATCAGAAACTACTCTCAAGTTTCGCAGATCATTTCGGCTTTAGCTCGCTCGAGTCTATTTGTCACGAGTTTGATGGGAGCAGTAAAGGCATGCATTATTACCAAGGACATCAAAAATATATGGGCGGAGCCAAGGGCGATTTACAAAGTCTTGAGTCCTTGAAAGCTGCGAAAATCTTAGCAGCGGCCTCCATTGTCTACGTTGCAAAATTTGCCATGCGGGGAGATCCGTTCTCCTGTCCAAAAAAAGGAACCTATCTTCACCGACATAACCTAGCTTACCAATTTGGTTTTTTTCAAGACGAAAAAGAGTCTCCGCTAAAGGATTTTGATTCCTATCGACTTGGAATCGAACTTGATTGACGGAGACTGTATTTAAAAACTCAAATTGTGATTAAACGACGATTGCAGTCGACTTAGTCGGTTGGCACACCCCAATTGGTGCCGAATCGTTAATCGTTCACACCGATGTCCGTTAGCCTTCGATGGGTAAGGATTTGAATTTGACGTTGGTCATTGCGAAAGGTTGGCTTGCGGAGAGTCTGAACCGTTAATGGTAAAGGGAACATTAATTGAACAATGTTTCTTGTTCATTAAGCGTCGCCGGTGCTAATCGGCGACGCTTTTTTTTTGAGACATCCAGCATCCAACTCCAGAAAGCTCCCTTTCCCCATCAACTCTCGTACTTTTCCTTTGCCGCACGAACGGTGGTGGCGATATGTTTGGAGTGGCCTGGTTGGAAGCA
>JAQXDZ010000046.1 GCA_029251085.1 Mariniblastus sp. | reverse complement strand
GGCGGCTGGTTTACCTGTCCAGCCGCCTCGCAACATGTTTTCGACTCGCCTGACGGGTTGTGGCGTCAGCTATGCGAGCAAATCGGAGAAGAAGTTCTCGGGAGACATGTCGGCAAGGTGCTGCCGACCGACCCTGCGTTAAATTAAAATCCTTACAATTTCGGAGCTACTACTCCCACTCGTAAGCAACCACTTCGTCAAGGTTTCGGATAAGGATCGTCTTCCCTTTCACAGCCAAGTGGGCCCAACTGTCGTCCCCAACTTTTCGACGCTCGATCAGTTCAAACTCATCGGGCTTCGCCGAAATCAGGAGTAGCTCTCCCTTTTGGTCGAGCGCCAAGATCTTATCACCGGCTCCAATCAAACTTGCGTACTTGCCGAACGGCTTGCTTCGCCAAGTCTCTTCCCCTGTTTTCAGGTCGAAACAAGCGAAACGCTGATTTCTCAAGTGCACGAAGGAATGGCCGTCGATAATCACGGGGGACGACATGTAACCTTCGACTGGTGCACTCCACAATTGAGAGGTTATGAAATTGTTGGTCGTGCCTGTAGAAGCGACGTTGATCAGTTGAGTGTTGCCGCCGTAGGTACTTGTGAAGACACTTCCGTTCCAGATGGTTGGTGTCAGAATATTCATTCCACGAAAAGTTTTGACGGCTTGGCTCCACAGTTTCTTTCCGGAAGCCAAATCAACTCCGCAAAGCTCGCCGCGTGTCTGAACAACAGCCTGCCTCTTGCCACCGAGTTCAGCGATAACCGGAGACGAAAAAGCACTCCCGTTCATGCCGCCACCGTCCTCAAGTGAGGACCAGACTACCTTACCAGTCGCCTTTTCTAACTTTTTGAAGCCTCCGCCCGCTTGGACATACAAAAAATCGCCGTCGATTAGTGGCGAACAGACGAACCCAAAATTGGGAGCCGACGAGCCAGTGTCTGCGGGGAAATCGAGTTTCCAGATGATCTTACCGTTGGACGCGTCAAGACAAACAAGAACGTCGCGAATACCCGCGACATAAAGTCGACCGTCGTCGTAGGCTGGGGTCGCTCGTATCCAGCTTCCGTTTGATGCTGCGAAGAAAGGTACACGCATGGACCCTTCCCATTCCGTCTTCCAGACCGGCTTACCCGTATTTAAATCGATTGCAGTGACGACTTCCAGCTTCTTATCTTTGGTCTCTGTAACGAAAACCGAATCGCCGACGACCAACGGACCGCTATAGCTTGGGCCTAACGACATCGCCCACTTTTTCTTTAGAGTGTCTTCGTCAATTGAATCAGGTAAAGAACCTTTGGGTAAGACTCCGTCCCGATTCGGGCCACGCCACTGAGCCCATTGGGCTCCGTCGTTGGTAGCAGGTGTTTGGGCATTAATCACAGGCGAGCAATAAGCCGCCAGCGCTAAAAAACAAATCAAAAATCGATTGGTCATGATCATTCCGTTAAGGAAAACAGTTTGTGAAACAGGTTAAATCAAATAGGGGTTGAGGAGTTGAACTCACCCCTCGAATCTAGGCAACATCAAATTAATTTTGGGCTGATAGTTTTTCACGAGTGAAGCCATTTGAGAGAAATTATCACAGCAAATAGCGTGGGTGATGCCCTTGCGAACATCCGCCGTTACAGCCGTTCCGCCGAAAACGACGGTTGTTTTATCTGGCATTCTTGAGGCAAACTCATTCAGTGCGGTGACTGCTCGAGCCGGATCTCTTAAATGTGAAATACTTACCCACAATAGATCCGGTAAATGCTCTCTAGCTGATTGCAAAAGCGATGACAGTGGTAAATCGTTGCCGAGCGAAAACGCTCGCCAACCGAGCGATGCCATGGTAACTTCAAGTGCCTGAGTCGGGATTTCAAAGTGATCCCCAGCGATCGCACCGCCAATGGCCAGTCTTGCAGCAGGCTTTGGCGGAGGTAGTAGATCGCCGAGTTGACGGATCGCTTCCAAACAGACTCCGCAAGCCTGACGCTCGTGATGTATATCGAGCAATCCATCTGTTCGGGATGTTCCAATCCGTTGGAACGCTGGGCGAACAACCTGGTCGAAAATATCTGCGACCTCGAAGCCCTCCAAAAACAACAACACCATTAGCTTTCGGCAGGTTACCGGTGAGTTTTGCAAAAGTGCCGCGTGAAACTGGGTGATAGCGTCTTGGGGACCCGTGACGACGATGTCGTCCATCTCGGGAAGACCAATCGTTTGAGGCTTCACAAGCTTCAGCTTTTTTCGCTTGACGAAAGAAATGACCTCCGAGCGCGGGATTCGGCGATGCCCGCCGGCGGTCTTCATTGCGTTGAGAAAACCTGAGTCACACCAACGTTTAAGCGACGACTCGCTCACACCAATAGATGTGGCTACCTTTTTGGGAGAAAATGAATCATCGGGACTCAGATAGCTCCGCTCTTTTTGAACGTTTAGGCTACCTGACGAATTCGGGAAGTTAACCATGGACAACAAATCTTTCGAAGAAAATCGATCAAATGCTACGACATGGGTTAACCCGATAAATCTCATCCGGTTGTAACACGAACGAATTGAACGTTTTGGAAAAATATGAATAATCAAACTAAAGCCCGCGAAATGTGTTCAAAATTAAGTTCCGACGACCATTTTGAGGTCTTTTTTGACGGCGATTGCCCTCTCTGTAAACGAGAAATCAACATGATTCGGGGAAAAGATAAACGGCAGCAATTGGTTCTCACTGACATTTCTGCCGCAGACTTCCGTCCGCCGGAGGGCTTTTCGCTTGACCAGTTAATGCGGTCGATTCACGGAAAATTGCCGACGGGTGAGTACGTCGTCGGTGTTGAAGTGTTTCGCCAAATCTACCGCAGACTCGGATTCCAAAAGACGGTACGTTTTAGTCAGATTCCAGGTATCGGAGGTCTGCTCAATGCGGGATACTTCGCATTTGCGAAACTTAGATACTGGCACGCAATGCACCGCGTGAAAAAAAGAGTCTCTTTGACTCAATGACTCACAAAGTTTTTCACACCACAAACATCTCGGCCGATTTAACCGCTTCGACGAGATTAATAACGAAGGCCGGATTTAAAAATGCGAGTTGCCATCATTGGAGGCGGAGTCTCCGGACTAGTAACAGGCTATCGGTTGCACAAGATGCACGATGTCACGCTGTTTGAAGCCAACGATTACATCGGCGGCCACACCAACACAATTGACGTCGAAAACGACGAAGGGCACTTCGCCGTAGACACGGGATTTATCGTTTTCAACGATCGGACGTATCCCAACTTCATTGCATTGATGGACGAACTGAAAGTACCTTCCCAGCCCACGAGAATGAGCTTCAGCGTTTCGTGTGAAAAGACTGGGCTCGAGTATCGCGGAGCTGATTTCAGTGGCTTGTTTGCACAGCGAAGGAACTTGTTCAACCCACGGTTTTTGAAACTGCTACTCGATTTAGTAAAGTTCAACAAAGCCGGAGAAAAGCTACTCGAGAGCGAGTTGGAAAATGAGACAGTCGCTCAATTCTTTGAAAGAAATAAATACTCTCCTCAGTTTATCGAACAATATTTCTTACCAATGGGGGCCGCTATCTGGTCCGCTTCGTTCGACACCTTCAAACAGTTCCCAATTCGGTTCATTGCTGAATTTTACCAAAACCACGGTTTGTTAGGCGTGACTAACCGTCCCCAGTGGCGAGTAATTAAAGGGGGTTCGCGGCAGTACATCGCGCCCTTAACCCAAGATTGGGTAAAGCACATTCAATTGAACCAACCGGTCAGCCAAGTGCAAAGAACAGAGGATGGGGTCACAATCCTAACCAAAGACCGTAAATCTCATTCTTTTGATCATGTGGTGTTCGCCTGTCACAGCGACCAAGCCCTAAGGATCCTGGGGGACGGGGCAAACGGCACCGAAAGTGAAATACTGAGTGCATTCCCCTATCACCCAAACACCGCCTTGCTTCATACCCAAGAATCGATACTGCCGAAAAATAAACGGGCATGGGCCTGCTGGAACTACTTCAAACCCAAGCAGGCGTCTTCGGTAGCAAATGTTACCTACAACATGAATATTCTCCAGTCCATTCGTTCCAAGCGGACTTTTTGTGTAACACTTAACGATGATGGTAGAATTCGAGATGAAAACATCCTGGGCTCATATACTTACATGCACCCAACCTTTGAAATCCGCCGAAAACAAATGCAAGCGCGACATCAAGAATTAATTAACCAAAACAGAACCTCGTTTTGCGGAGCCTACTGGGGCAACGGCTTCCATGAAGATGGTGTGAAAAGTGCAATCGCAGTTGCTAACCAACTTGAAACCATCGAAGCTGGGGTACAAGTTTGAATAGTTGTATTTACGAAGGGGTAATCCGGCATCGCCGAAACACACCTCACGTCCACCAATTCGATTTCAAATCCTTCTTTTTGATGATTGATTTAGAAGAGATTGATTCGATTTTTCGGCAGCGTTGGCTTTGGTCTGCGAAACGACTTGCGGTCGGACGATTCAAAGAATCTGAACACTTGATTCACCATCGCCAACATGGCAACCTCCGTCAACGCGTGAACCGAGTTTTGGAGAACGCTGGGATCTCGAGCGACGCGATTGGATCGATCCAACTTTTAACACAGTTACGCTATTTTGGGTTCTCCATGAATCCGGTCAGTTTCTTTTACTGCTACTCACAATGTGGTAAAAATGTGCTCGCCGTTATCGCCGAAGTCAATAACACACCGTGGGGAGAACAACACGTTTACGTAATCCCGTATACAGAAACCGACCAGATACCCAATCCACAGACGAGCATCCGCAGCAATTCCATCGACAAAGATTTTCACGTTTCGCCGTTCATGTCATTGGACATGTGCTACCGAATGTCGTTCACTGTTCCCGGTAAAAAGTTGGGCGTGAAAATCGAAAACCACCTCGATCGGCCACTTAACGATATTAAGAAAATATTGGACGTTTCTATGCTTTTGAAGCGGAAACCGCTCACCGGATGGAATCTGAACCGGTTACTAGTAAAATATCCGCTGATAACTGTTCAGATTTTTGCAACTATCTACTGGCATGCGTTTCGTTTGTTTTTGAAGAAGACTACCTTTTACTCCCATCCACGGAAGCGGAATTCAGATTCCAACTCCGAAGGCGGCGTCGAAGATCCCCAGAAAACCAACCTACCGGGCGAGTCACCTCGACCGTCTCCATCAGAATCTAAATCCGTTTTGGTAAGCCGATGAATCACTTTTCCAACAAAAAAAACAACCTCTCGGCTAACACGTTTCACGAAACCGATACATCAATCGGGATTGTAAAAACTGAATTCCCCCTTTCCCCTGAAGCCGGTTCACTCAAGGAATCACCCACTCATCCGAAGTCTGATTTCTTCCGGAATCAAATCTTCAAGCGATTTCATCAGATCGTTGGAGGGAATCTAAAGGTCGTCGATCAACTTGGATCGATGCAGTCCATTGGCTCAACCGACCCCAGCGATGACTTGCCTGCGACCGTGGTGGTGGGTGACCCGAAATTTTACAAACGGGTAATGGTGGGCGGTACGATCGGATCGGCTGAATCCTATGCAAACTCCGAATGGGTCTCCAACGACCTAACTTCGCTGATCCGAATTATGATTAGAAATTTGAATCGGTTTTCTCGCATCGAAAAGACATGGGGCTGGGTAAAAAACAGTTGGAATTTTGTTCAACACATGATGCGGCGAAACACTATTAACGGCAGCCAAAAGAACATCCACGAACATTACGATCTGGGAAACGATTTTTATCAGTTGTTCCTCGATCCAACGATGAACTATTCATCAGGCATCTTCGAATCGCCCGAAGCGGATGCAGACGACGCCAACAAGATGCACGAAGCATCACTCCGAAAAATGGATCAAGTCTGTCGAAAGCTCCGGCTCAATTCCCTAGACCATGTTTTGGAAATTGGGACCGGCTGGGGCGGACTTGCTATTCACATGGCCAAGACCTCGGGCTGTCGAGTTACAACGACCACAATCTCAAAGGAACAACATCGTTTCGCGGTTGAACGAGTTCGCAAAGAAGGACTCGAGGATCGGGTCACAGTCCTGTTGCAGGACTACCGTCTGCTTACCGGCAAGTTCGATAAGATTGTCTCCATCGAGATGATCGAAGCGGTGGGGCATCAGTTCTACGATGAATACTTTTCCCGCTGCTCGGAACTACTTCGTGAAGACGGAGTGATGTTGCTCCAGTCAATCACCATTGGCGAACAAAATTACAAGTACCACATCAGCCATGTCGACTTTATTAGAAAATACATTTTCCCCGGCGGTTGCCTGCCTTCGGTAACAGCGCTTTCCAATGCAGTTGGTCGCTCTACAGACATGCGCATGCTGTCCCAGGAAGACATCACCCCGCATTATGTTAAGACACTCGCTTTCTGGCGACGCGAGTTCATGAGCCGGATTGATGAAGTTCGGGCACTTGGTTACGACGAGCCATTTGTACGTTTTTGGCACTTTTATTTGTGCTACTGCGAAGCAGCGTTCGCGGAACGAAGAGTTCACAACATTCACATTTTATATTGCAAACCAAAGTGTAAAATTGATCCCGTCAACGACTTCGCTCAACCCTTAAGAGAAAGCCGGTCTGAGGAATCCTCTGAACACTCCATCGCACCCCAGCCTTTTATTAGCCGTTAAATTTCGGCTTGGACATTTACGAACTTAGATTCCCTCATCTGGTTCCATCGACTAAGAGTTCGCTTCCACGTTGAATTCTCTGAATTAGAATTCCTTGCAAAGATCAAGACAACGGCGATGGACATCGAATAGGCCAATGTGTCTCTTCGATGATTGTTTTCAAAAGCGAGTTTCGCTGTAGCTATTTCGCAGCGGCTTGCGACGCCAGTGCATCAGCGATTTGCCGAGAAGCGGTGCCGTCTCCGTAAGGGTTTTGGGCGTCTGCCATTTCCGAGTACGCATCATCGTCACTGAGTAAACGCGTTAATTCCGACTCAATTGTCGTCTGGCATGTTCCAACTAATTTTGCATTTCCAGCTTCCACTCCTTCCGGTCGTTCGGTGGTATCACGCATGACTAAAACCGGTTTACCGAAGGAAGGTGCTTCTTCCTGCACTCCTCCTGAGTCTGTCAAAACGACGTCACACTGATTCAACAGCCATACAAAAGGCTCATACGACAGTGGAGCAATCAAGTGGATTCTTGGGTGTTCACCCAAAATACGATTGACGGGTTCCTGCACTTTTGGATTTAGGTGGACAGGATAAATAAAATTTACGTCTTCGAATTTGTCTGCGACGTTCCGGATAGCGTGACAGATATTCTCAAACCCTTGCCCATGGCTTTCGCGACGATGCCCAGTCACTAAAACCACTCTTGTGTTTTCGGTAAGTGGCTGAATTGCCCGCGCGGCTTCCGGTATATTTTGCGTGACCCGTTCTCTGGTTAACAACAAAGTATCGATTACCGTATTTCCAGTTAGAAATACGTCTTCCGCGCCTACACCCTCGGCAAGCAGCGTCGATTCCGCATGAGCTGTAGGTGGAAAGTGAAGATCTGCCATTTGACCAATTAGCCGACGGTTGATTTCCTCTGGGAAAGGAGAAAATTTATTCCCCGTCCGCAGCCCCGCCTCAACGTGCCCAATTTTAATCTGTTGATAGTGGCCGACAAGCGCGCCACAGAATGCAGTGGTCGTGTCGCCCTGCACCAGAATCACGTCGGGTCGGTCGCGCTCACACACTTCGGTAAGTCCGGCAACTGCCCTCGCTGTAATTTGTCCGAGCGACTGGCCAGGCGCCATTAGATTCAAATCGTGATCGGCAACTACACCGAACGCGTCTAGAACTTGATCCAGCATCTCCCGATGCTGACCTGTCACGCAAACGACCGATTTGAATTCATCCGGGCGACTTTGCAATTCAAGTACCAGCGGCACCAATTTGATGGCTTCCGGACGCGTTCCAATAATGGTCATTACAGTTTGCGGCATGTCGTTCGCTTAATGTTTACGGTGTGAGACGTTGGGTTGAGCAACAATAATAGGTCATGTTTAAAAAATTGCCGCGGGCATATTACCCTCGTTTCGCTCATTTTGGCAGTTAAATCGAGCTATTTTACCGCCAACCCAAAAACTCCGCGCAACCCGAGCTGAATTCGGCGCTGCCCCTAAAAGTCTCACTGTTGGTCAAAGCCAAAAAATCGTTAGGTCCTCAAACGGTAAAGATTGGCAACAGCCATTGAAGCCTCCCACATTCACCTGCTATCGTCAGGACTTCTGCGACCTAGCCCCCAACAAAAGCCCGGTGATTTGATGGCATTGATTCGAAATCTCGACCATTTCCCAAGTAAAAAACACATTAATTTCATGGCGTATTGTAGTGTTTCGCCCTTAAACCAACCTGCCGCTGACCGCTCAATCAAGTTCATCAACCGACAATCAGAAGTCGGAAGAGGAATGCTGTTTGAGTACGTCGGGGATGATCACGTCGGCTCCCGATTTCATAAAAACTTTGCCCAGCTTCTGAAAACATCCCCAGAAAATATTTCGATGACCACCAACACATCGGAAGCGATTTCAATGGTGGCCAACGGCTATCCATTTGAGCCCGGTGACGAAGTGATTAGCTATATCAACGAATACCCGGCTAATCATTACCCCTGGGTCTTACAGGCTAAAAAACGAGGCGTTCAGTTAGTTTTGTTATCGGATGTGGCAACACCTCAAGAAGACAGACCTTACTGCGGAGAAATTCCCGAAGCGATGGCAAAGGGGTGGTCATTCGACGAACTTCAGTCCAAAATCACACCGCGCACCAAAGTTATTGCCCTGAGCCACGTTCAATTTACCAATGGCTTTGCTGCTGATCTTGAGCAACTTGGGCTGCTCTGTAAGTCGCATGGAATCGACTTAGTTATCGACGCCGCTCAGGGTCTCGGCTGTCTGCCAATCTATCCGGAACAGTACGGAATTTCTTGCATAGCCTCAGCCGGCTGGAAATGGCTGTTAGGCCCAACGGGCACCGGTGTGATGTACACCAGCCCCGAGTTTCGGAATAAAATCGAGATCACGATGACCGGTGCAGATCAAATGAAACAGGACACCGAGTATCTGGACCACACTTGGGATCCTCACACGTGTGGTAGAAAATTTGAATATTCAACCGTTTCTTACGGCTTGCTGGATGGACTTTCCAGCGGTATCGAAACCGTATTCCTACCGAACTCAGTCGAATCGATTCGCGATCACAACTTTGAGATGCAAGAATTAGCACTGCAGCATTTAGATTTTGAAAAATACCAACCGGTCGTTCATATTCCTGCCCACCGATCCGGCATTCTGGCGTTGATTCCTAAACTATCGACAGCCAAACAAATCTCAACGACCTTGGATCAGCAAAACATTATCGTTACACCGCGAGACGGTTATCTTCGATTTGCTCCCCATCTGTGCACCACCGAGGACGAAATCGTTCAAGCTGTCGATGCCCTCAATGCAATTCAATAGATTCCGGCGAATCAGTCGGCGAAATTTTGGAGTCTGAGGCAAAACTTCCAACTAAAAAAAAACGCCGCGGGAAAGCGGCGTTGTCTCAATCGGTTCGCATAAACACCGGTATTAGCGAGGCTTAACATCGCGGCTAGGACGACTGAAACCAATCGCCTCCAGCGACTTAAAGACTTCTTCAAGCGTCTTTTCACCAAAATTCGAAATGCTCAATAGTTCCGCGCGACTCGTATTGAGCAGGTCGCGAACATTGAAAATGCCTTTTTCTTCAAGGCAGTTGGTCGTCCTTACAGTCAAACCAATTTCGGCGGTGCTGAGGTCTAATTTCTCAATTAGCTTTTTTCGGTTCTCTTCGGTCTCACTGACCCTAATTCGTGTCTTTGCCATCGGGGTTCCCTCCCAAAAATGAATTTTTTACAGCCAACGGCGGTCGCTTCTGATTCGCTCTTGCAAATCCCAATCAAAAGACCACGCCAGCATTTATTTCGCGCCAGGTACAGTCTCGCCAGTTGCCTTCGCTTCCACAGAATATAACATATCAATCTCCGAGCAGAATCATGGCAAACATAAAATTCGCCAAAACCCAAAACTGCTAGCACCAGCCATCCGAAGGATCACGCGGCATGCCCTCTTTATCACCCGATGATATTTTATCACCTCTCAATACACAGCAGAGGTTGGCGGTGCAACAAATTGAAGGCCCTCTTCTCATCCTCGCTGGTCCCGGCAGTGGAAAGACCCGCGTAATCACGCATCGCATCGCTCACATGATTGGCCATGGGATCCCGTCGCAGAGTATTGTCGCTTTAACGTTTACGAACAAAGCGGCGGATGAGATGCGCAATCGACTCCAGAAATTAGCTCCCAACAATCGTACGTGGACCGGCACCTTTCACCGTTTCTGTTCTCGGTTGCTTCGCCAGCACGCCGAGCTCATTGGCCTCCAACAAAATTTTACAATCTATGACTCCGGCGATTCCAAAAAGGTAATGAAGCAGGCGATTGAAAATGCCAAAGTCGACCTGAAACATTACTCTGCTGACAAGCTCGCCAGTCAAGTTAGCAACGTCAAAAACAATGGCATCACTGCCGAACATTTTCAGCCCCGCCCCGGCCACGCACTCGACGCGATCGTTGGCAAAGTCTACCCCGAGTATCAAAAACTGCTCAAGGTCGCCAACGGCGTCGATTTCGACGACCTGCTTCTGCATGCCGTCGACTTGCTGAAAATTTCTCCAGAATTGAGAGAGACGCTCGACCGAGCCTTCGCCTACATGATGGTCGATGAGTATCAAGACACCAACCTGACCCAATACCAATTAATTAGGATGCTCAACCATTCGTTAAAAAACCTGGCAGTCACGGGCGACCCCGATCAGTCAATTTATGGTTGGCGAGGCGCAAACATCAATAATATTTTAGAGTTCGAAAAAGACTATCCAGGAGTCAACGTTGTTCGGCTTGAGCAAAACTATCGTAGCACTCCAACAATCCTTCGAGTTGCGGATCAATTAATCGCCAATAACGTCAGACGCAAGAAGAAAGAACTTCATACAGAAAACCCCGAAGGGGAGGCTGTTCGTCTAGTTACATTCCCCTCGCCGCGCGACGAATCACTCGACATCGCCGATACAATACAATTAGGCATCGAATCGGGTAAACATCGCGCAAGAGACTACGCCGTTCTGTATCGCGCTAACTGGCTGTCGCGGTCTGTCGAGCATGCTCTTCGCTCTGCTGGACTCCCCTATCAGATCATTAACGGGCACGAGTTTTATCAACGAAAAGAAATTAAGGATGTTCTCGGCTATTTGCACCTGCTCAATAACCCGAGGGACAATGTTGCGTTCGAGAGAGTGGTTAACACGCCCCCCAGAAAAATTGGAAAAGTAACCTTAGGAAGGCTTAGACGCTGGGCGCAAGATAACAACAGTTCGATGCTGGACGCCGCTCGCAACTGCGACCAAATTGACACTATTTCCAAAGCACCTACTTCAAAACTGACCCAGTTTGTCGCCATGTTCGATCGACTTTCCTTTATGTCGATGGATGAAATCGAACCTGTCATCCGAGCGGTTTTAGAAGAAACTGATTACCGGAATTGGCTCACACTCGATGGGAGCGAGGAAGGTTACGAACGAGCCGGCAATGTCGATGAACTTGTCGTTGCCTGCGAAGAATTTGACAGGGATCGACCAACCGAAGGCGGCCTCGAAGCCTATCTCGAACAGGCAGCTTTGGTCTCTGATACTGACATCTGGGAATCGCAGTCCGACCGTGTAACTCTGATGACGCTCCATGCAGCCAAAGGGCTTGAGTTCCCCAATGTTTACATCGTTGGACTCGAAGATGGAATCCTACCTCACGAGCGCAGCTCAACTGATGACGATCAAATCGAAGAAGAACGCCGCCTGCTCTTTGTCGGCATCACCCGTGCCGAAAAATATCTTCAAATCAGTCGCTGCGTCAATCGATTTCGCCGGGGCAGTTTTTGGCCGGCCATCGCCAGTCGATTTCTAATGGAATTACCCCGGGAAGAGATGCAAATCTTTGAACCAGCCGGCACCAACTATGATGAGGACTCGGTTGCCGATTCTATCAGCCAAATCGACCCCTGGATGCACGATGGCCTTCCCTCCATTGATATCAATGACGTATCTGATGCAGCAGTGGCTCCGGAAATAGATGAATTCGAAGCTGAGGTCGATCCAGAGGCCCAGCGGCAACAGAAACCAAGCCCCAATCCTCTTGCCGGTATTTCATTAAAAATCCAAACAGCTGCCCAGTTAGCCGAGAAGCAGGCGGCGATGCCAGCCCAGATTCGACTACATCCGGATCGTTTTGAAACAGGGATGAAGGTTCAACATGCTGAGTACGGCATTGGCAACATTGTCCAAGTGACAGGCCAGGGACAAAAACGCACCGCTACGATTAACTTTGACACCCTCGGGAACAAACGTTTTCGCTTGGCCTTTACGAATCTAAGCATTCTGGACTGAATTTATTTGTTGATTCAATTAATGACACGCCCGACTAACATCGCCATACTGTCAGGCGGCGAACGCGGAAACCAACGTCGTTGGACCGGTCGCGTCAAACCGCCAAGCCACCTTTTTTGTTCAAGTCAATCTTCGGAAACGTTTAGAGGGTTTCGTCCATGAGCGAAAATTTGGCACCAAGCGCAGACAAAGCTCCAGAGACGCCGTTTCTTCAAGCCCTAGCGCCCTTTGCCTTTTTAGCCGTTCTAATTATCTACGGATTGATTGTCAGGCCACTTGCCCTTCAGCTTCCCCCTTTACCCCTTGAGTTAATTTTCATTCTTGCCGCGTCTGGCTTAGTCACCCAACTGTTGCTGACGGGGCATCGATGGATAGACATTCAGGCTTCGATCGTAAAAAAATTCCAATGCGCTATCCCGGCGTTCATGATTCTCTTTTGCATTGGCCTGATTATTGCCAGTTGGATAATCTGTGGCACCATTCCCATGCTGGTTTACTGGGGTCTCCAACTGATCAACCCGGATTATCTCTATTTGATCGCCTTCCTTGCTCCGGTAATCTTTTCAACGCTTACGGGCACGAGTTGGGGCTCAGTCGGAACGATTGGCGTTGTCCTTATCGGGATCGCCACCGCGCTGGATGCTAATCTAGGCATTACTGCAGGAGCAGTCATTGGCGGCGCGTATTTTGGTGATAAGCTTTCGCCGCTTTCAGACACAACTAACCTTGCAGCCCTCGCCGCGGAAGTCGATCTCCACACGCACATCCGATCCATGCTCTGGACAACCCTCCCTTCCGCGACCATCGCTTTAGGAATCTATTACGCGATGGGCGTGCTTTACCCGCCGAGACTGCAGGATGGTGGACTTGCTGATGTCCAATTGCTCCTCGACCAGCTCTCGTCCATTTTTAATTTCTCATGGTTGACTTTGGCCCCGGCGATGGTTGTCCTCGCAGGTAGTATTTTTAGATTACCAACGGTTCCAATCCTAATTGCCTCGGTGATTTTAGCCTCTCTTGTGGCAATCACTCTCCAACCTTTTACCCTCACGGACGTCATTTCAACACTTCATCAAGGATTCAATTTGGATTTGGTGATGCCTGGCGTTCAGCACACCCCTGAAATCACCAATCTATTGGATCGCGGCGGGCTTTATGCTCTCAACGAGCCGATCATCATTGCCTTCATGGTGTTCATCTTCATTGGAGCTACGGACAAGATAGATGCCATGCCGACAGTTGTTAATCATTTAATGCGAGCCGTAAAATCGCCGCGCGGTACAGTTCTGGCAAGCCTCCTAGCGACTGGAATTACCAATGCAATGACGTCCAATCAGTTCGCTACAAGTTTTATCGTCGGGGATGCATTCAAGAGTAAATACGATCAACAAAACGTTCCTCGGAAAGTTCTCTCCCGATCACTGGAAGACACCGGTACGATGCTGGAATCACTCGTGCCGTGGCACACATCCGCAATCTACATGGTTGTCACTCTCGGCGTACCATTTAGCGAATACTGGCATTGGCAATGCCTGTCATTGTGTAACATTGTGATAGCCACCATCCTCGCCACCACGGGCGTCGGTTGTTTTTATCCACGCAAACCCAATGTCAACTAACGAAATTGCTAATGATGCCAGTCAAACTTGTCCCTCAAGAAACTTCGTCGGCATCATCAATATTGAACTGCTCAGCCCGCTCGACCACTTTCCCAGTTTCTTTACAGGTGCGATTTTCAACTGGTCCGTTCCAAAAGTCATCCATAATTTTATGGAGATCTTCGTCTATATGCTGAAGTCGGAATTCAGCTTGATAAACAAGATGTTCATCGTCGGGGCAGTACCACCTCAACTGATCTTGCGTCCCCTCTGGTCTGGGAAACTCAACGATTAACCCTAGCGTGCCGGCAGGTCGTTGGGGGCGGTGAGGAACATTACGCGGCAATAAGAACATTTCACCTTCTCGGATCACTACGTCATGCGGGGGCGTACCATCAAGCGGTCGAACGCGAACCGCAATATCCCCTTTCAATTGGTAGAACAACTCCTCCGTTGGATTAACGTGATAATCGTTCCGCGTATTTGGACCCTTGCTAACGAATACGATCACATCGTCTGCCTCTTTAAAAAACTGCTTGTTCATGACAGGTTTTTTAAAAACGTGATCGTTATCCGTAATCCACTTCATCAGATTAAATGGCTTTTGCATGAGCAGAACTCTTTTTTAAAGGTGTTCAAATTTAGCTTCAGCGAAAACAAACTGATGCTAAGTAGAAATACAAATCGATTATCGCAAGTCCGGCAACGGACTAAGATGAGTCTAATAAATCCGAACACATTTGCCAGTTGCCATCCTCAGGTTTCACATCGTGAAAAACCATTTTGGCAAGCAAACCCGACTTTCACGAAGCTACCGGTGGAACTTTTCCAATAAGACAAACGCAGAGCACGTTTTGACAATATCTGCAGAGCTAGAAATCACAATCATCCACTCAGTTAAGGTTCCGCTTAGGTGCCCACTGAGAAACCCCGAACGAAATAAATGCCCCGCATAATTCCACCGCGAGAAGGATAAAGATGATTCGCTTTGGCTGGCCATCAATCGCTAACGATAACAGCCGGGCGATCGAATAACCGGAGAAAACGAGACCGACACAAATTAATCCTGGCCTAATTAAAAAACGCTGCGTGGCACACCAAACAAGAAAGACGCCCAACCCAAAGATACATCCACCGTAATCGGCACGTATATCTGCGAAGGCGGTTGGTGATTCGAATTTGACTTCGACTCCAGCTAGGATTTCTGTGGGCCAAATCATCAACGCGACGCCGAGTCCAACGAAAACCAACGAGGCAATCCACAAAGCAAGAACCGCCAGCTTTTCTTTTCCACTTAATTTGGCTTCCATCGTTTATCCTAAAAATACGATACTTGTTAACACCCCCAAGCTGTTCGCCAATTATGCCAAACTCAAACTGACTGGGAACCACACTGCATCAACTTTCCGGTTCATCAACCTACGCGCGGCGACGACTGGCCGTTCTCGCCAGTCACACATTTCCGAGCGAAACGAAAACGAGGCCATTGCTCAGGCTCGCGCCCTGTGACAAGATGAACTGGTGTTCAAGCGACTATTTAACGAAAGAAAAGCAGATGATCTTAGGTGCGCATATGTCGATTGCGGGCGGTTATTACAAGGCCGTCAACTCGGCGAAAAAAGCCGGCTGTGATTGCGTCCAGGTATTTACGAAAAATAACAATCAATGGCGTGCCAAACCAATCACAGATGAGGATGCTTCACGATTTATCGAGGCAATGCAGGAACACTCCATCTCAGCTCCACTGTCTCACGCCTCTTATTTAATCAATTTAGCAAGCCCGAAAGAGGAACTTCGAACAAAAAGCATCGATGCAATGATTGTCGAACTCGAGCGAGCCCACCAGCTAGGAATCCCACACGTCGTGTTTCACCCAGGTTCCTTTACGACCAGCACCGAGCAGGAAGGGCTTGACGCGATTGTTGACTCCCTCAATACGATCCTGCAGCGGACAGACCAATTAACGAGTTCTCCGTTGTTGGAAAACACTGCAGGCCAAGGAAGCAACCTGGGTTGGAAATTTGAACATCTGGGTTACATCATCGACTCTGCATCTGAATCCGAAAGAATAGGTGTTTGCATTGACACCTGCCACACTTTCGCAGCAGGCCATGCGTTAGGTTCTCCTGCGGACTACTCTTCAACCATGCAATCAATGGAGGAAACTTTTGGATTATCAAAAATCAAAGCCTTTCACCTTAACGACAGCAAAAAGGAATTCGGCTCTCGAAAAGACCGACACGAACACATCGGCGAAGGTGAAATGGGAATCCAACCGTTTATCAATTTGATGAACGATCCAAGATTCGAGACGATTCCCATGTACTTAGAAACCGAGAAGGGCGAGCGCGATGGGGAAGACATGGACGTCATGAATCTAACGACCCTAAGAAACCTAAAGTCGTAGCGTTCTGATGATAATCTAGCGACGGACTTGGATGTCGTGGTGCGTATGCGTCTTGATGTACCAATCTTTCCACTGCTCGGAGTTAAAACCAAAATTTTGATCGGAGACTTTTTTCAGTGCATCAACCACTTCTTTATTGCTAAAAGACTTCATAACGGGTTTTTGATCCCCGCCCATATTGAGACCGTTAACATTTCCATCGCTTCCCACGCCAGCATTAATCCGGCCAGATTGTCCACCGGGTTTAACCATATGAGATGTCACGAGCGCTGCAGCCAAAGCCAAAGTCGCCGATTGATCGCCAAGCTCACCAATTCCAAAGGCCGCGCGATTGACGTAAGCGTTTGATTTAGACGAAAGATAAGTAGCGAGAACTGCTACCGCTGCACCAGGGTTGTAATGCTCTTGTCCGAGCAAATCCAAGGCAGCCTCGCGCGTCCCGACGACCTCTTCTTCCACGGCAAAGACACACAGAGCATTGAGCGCCACACGTGTCGGCACCCGCCCAATTGCCTTGACATATTCCGCTCGAATCAGCGCGTTTGGTTCTTCTCTGGCGGCTTCAAAAACAATTACCACGCCGAGCGGATCGCAAATCTTAAACAGTTCTTCTCGAAGGACAGTTGGATTTAAACGACCTTTGGCGAGTTCTTTTTTCCAAATTCGAAACGCACTCTTACGCTTTCCTTTGAGTGCTTCAACCTCATCAAAACCTTTATCAATTTCACGCTGAAGAACTGGAGACCACCCCGTCCCTCGCTTTTCATAACCAAGCGTTTTCTGGTATAGCTTTTCTGGAACCCAACGGTTTTGCTCTTTGATGAAATCATAACCGAGCTTTCGTTTGGCGGCAGAGTCATTTGGATCGAGTTCAGCGATTCGCTCAAGATGAAATTGACGCTGGTCTTTAAACCGGACTCGTCCTTGCGGTTGATCGCCACACCAACCATACAATTCCCAGTGCGATGCAGGGTCGTCTTTAATGGTGTCGATGTATTGATTGTAATTTCGGTCGATCTCATCAATCTTGCGAATTTTGCCTTGATAGACCATCTTGGCAACATCAATTTTGAGGACTCCGCCGTCCTTTGGTTTGAAAACAACAATTTTCCGGCCGTCTTCAATTCCTTCTGACTCCACAGTTCCGTACAGCTTTGCTTTCGAACGAAGAACAATGGTATCCCGAATCTTCAGAGATTCGCGATCAAAATCTCCGTCTTGTGAGT
Organism: Mariniblastus sp.; assembly: GCA_029251085.1. GTDB lineage: Bacteria > Planctomycetota > Planctomycetia > Pirellulales > Pirellulaceae > Mariniblastus. The sequence continues at coordinate 108,130 of JAQXDZ010000046.1, read as the reverse complement.
AAAGCGAACTCGAGCACCAAGGAATTGTGACGATTAACAGAACAATTAATCTAGCCGTTTGATATTTATAATTCATAATCGTTGACTTCAATTTAGTCCGAGAAGCGGCGATCTGTCTTGCTAATTCTACGAATAAATGTGGCAGAGTCCAATTCATTTCGCTTCGATAAATCATCGATCGTCTTCAGTTAGGCTGTGTTGCCAACAACATTCGAGATTTGAAATCCTGTCTCAACTTTCGTATTATCGACGCATTAGGAAGCAGAAAACCATGGGGGTTACACAATTCGGTGAAAAATTAGGGGAAAAGTGTGGTTCCAGTTGAAAACTTCCCGATTTAATAAGCGGCCCCTTAGCAAATCAATTATTTTGGCCCAACCGTTCAAACTACTTTTCGTATCCTCCCACGCCGCCGGAAAACGCTATGGCAAAAATTTCGATGTCACAAATGGCTAAACTTTTCCACCGATTAGCGACCACGTATACCGCCGGAATCGACCTCCGCGCCGCTTATGCTCTGGAAGAGAAAACTGGCGATTCGAAATACCGATCCAATGCCCAAGCCATCAACCGACAACTTGGGGAAGGAAAGTCATTGGCGGAATCCATGGAGAACCTCAACGGCTATTTCCCCAACCTTGCAGTCTCCGTTGTAAAAGCGGGGGAACGCGGCGGTAGACTTGAAGAATCGTTTGCAAGACTTAGCCAGCATTACAGTTCACTCGTTGCTTTCCGGAACAAATTCCTTGCCTCAATCGCCTGGCCTTTGTTCGAATTAACGTTTGCAATACTCATCGTCGGCTTATTCATCTACCTCTGTGACAGCCTCTACAGCGCCATGGGCATGGAGGTAATTGACTGGTTCGGGATGGGAAGCACCCTCAAAAACGTTGCCGCTTATTTTGTATTGGTCTTTTTTTTCTTTTCCGCCGCAACCTTTGTGGCCGTGGGATCCGTCCGCGGATGGTTTGGCTCTGTGCCCCTGCGAATTGCAATGCGGATCCCACTCATTGGAAAAACGATTCAGTACCTGGCACTTTCTCGATTTGCCTGGACATTATCAGTAGCCGAAAACGCTGGGATGAACGCAATCGAAACTGCCCAACTGGCACTCCGATCCACGGAGAATTTTTACTACACCTCGCTCGAGCCAGTCATCTGCCACAATCTTCAACAAGGGCACCAATTCCATCAGACGTTTAGCGCCACTGACTCGTTCCCGGAAGAACTGATAACTTTCATCAAGAACGGAGAAATCTCCGGCGAACTGGCAGAGTCGATGAGTCGAGCATCGGCGGAACTGCAGGCCAAAGCTGAGATCAATCTAAAAGCAATCAGCGTCATTGGTTTTGTTATGACCATGATGCTCGTAGGAGCACTCGTTCTGGCAATATTAATTTTTGCGATGCAGGCTTATCTTAGCATTCTTAATAACGCCGCGAACATGTAGTACAACAACTTCCTTCCAGTAAATTAAGTGATAAATTACGGCAACGCTTCTCGTCAAAATTATCATGCCTCGTGCGGCAGATTCCTTGTTACTTCCCACGTTTTTCAAACACAAATTGAGTCTAACGATGCATTCATTTTCTGATTGCCAAGTCGAACTAAATTCGACATGTGAACTCTCGAAAATCCCTACGCAAATTCCCGATGGAAAATTTTCCAAAAAGTCTGCCTATCGCAGGATTGAGGAGAATGTCGAGGTGATGGCGGATCTTGCCAAGCGGCTCTATGCAGAAAATCAGCGTTCAATATTGCTGGTCCTTCAAGGCATGGACACTGCTGGTAAAGATGGCACGATCCGAGCGGTCATGCGTGGCATGAATCCCACCAGTTGCCAGGTTAGTTCCTTCAAGAAGCCAAGCGAAGAGGAACTAGATCATGACTTTCTATGGAGGATTCACCAGCGTGTTCCGCGACGCGGAAACATTGGCATCTTTAATCGCTCTCACTATGAGGATGTTCTAGTAGTGAGAGTTCACAACCTTGTACCCGAACCGGTTTGGAGCAAGCGATACGAAACCATCAACGCGTTTGAAAAACTTCTCCACGACAATGGAACCACCGTAGTGAAATGCTTTCTGCATATCAGTAAAGAAACACAACGGGAACGGTTGCAGGCCCGACTGGACGATCCAGCCAAACATTGGAAATTTAATTTAGGCGACATTGAAGAACGAAAACTGTGGGACGACTATCAAATGGCCTACCAAGCCGCTTTAGAACAATGCAATACAGAATACGCGCCTTGGCACATCATCCCCTCTGATAAAAAATGGGCAAGAAACCTAATCGTCAGTGAGGTTCTCCGCGCTACGATGGAAGGACTGTCGCCACAATTCCCTTCTCCCGACTCCGATTACACTGGACTCTCGATTAGTTAAATGGTTTTAAAAAGGGCAATTGCCGAAGGAATTGGCACGTTTTTTCTTGTTCTCGTGGGAACGGGTGCAATCCTCTTGTGTGACGCCATGGAGTTTCGATGGTTCACCGACATTGGAATCGGTTTGGCTTTTGGGGTGACCGTCACGGCAGTCATTCTCGCGATTGGCAAGTATTCGGGAGCCCACATTAATCCTGCCGTGACCCTTGGATTCTGGTACGACAAACAGATTTCTGGTTCTCACGTTTTGCCATATATCATTAGCCAGTGTCTTGGAGCGATCGCAGCAAGCTTTACGCTCGCGCTGCTCGATCGGGATCACCCAACCTACGGTGGCACCGTATCCGAGTTGCAAGCTTGGCAAACTTTTACTATCGAATTTCTTATTACAGCAATCTTGATGTTTGTGATTCTTCGGACAACCAAGCTCCGCGGAATTCTAATCCCCGCCTTGACCGTTGGCGGAATCGTAACGATTCACGCATCCGCTATCGGCCCCTACACGGGTGCTTCTATGAACCCAGCGAGAACACTCGGCCCCGCAATCGCAAGCGGCCAAATCGAACAACTTGGGCTCTACATTTGTGCAACCGTTCTGGGAAGCCTATTCGCTGCTGTCCTACATCGGAAACTTTTCAAATCTAAGTCGGCTGTGTGTCCAGACGCTCCAAACCCGTAACCTCTGTGGCTCAGCAACTGACCCACGCAGGACCAACCGCGCTGCTTCAGATTTCATTCAATTTCCAAGTCTTTCGGCGTATCAAGTTGCTCTGAATTAAACGCCTCGAGCCAGTTGTCTAACTCGGGATGTTCTTGATGTGCTGAAATGTTGGCCTGAAAGGCGTCAGCAAACGCCAACAACCGCTCGTCGTCGTTTAGGTGCCCACTCACGATAACTGGGGTGGGCGTCCGAATCGAGTTTCGTTCACGATAGTCGATTGGCATTACGACCGACGGATGCCCGGTGAAATTGGTTTGGACAAGATCATTCATATTGATGATGAAATCAACGCCCGAGATAGCTTCATTAAATTGCGTTATCAACAGGGATCGAGCACGTTGAACTCGGACATAATCTACCGCCGAAACATACTGGGCTGCCCGAAAGTTTTGTTCCCAGCGATTGAATCCTTCCATGTCATTCGCTCGAATCATGGAATCAAAAACAGTTGATGCCTCGACATCAATAATTGAAAACATTGCTGAAAACGGAAGCGAGCGTGGCAAGCTTAACTCGACCAGTTCACAGCCCATCGATTTCAAGATCTGCAAATCCTTGCGATCATCATCTGCGGTGTTCCGACGCTTAGCATAGCCAACTTTTAATTTTTTTAGCGACTGTTTTGACGGCCATTGAAAGGGGTAACTACCGGCGGTGCTATCCTTACCATCTCGGCCATGAATTGCATTAAAAATCAGTGCACAATCTTCCATCGATCGGGCGATTGGACCAATTTTATCAAGTGACCAACACAGCGGCATGCAGCGATCCCGGCTAACTCGCCCGAATGTTGGCCGCAATGCCGAAGCGCCACAGCGAACCGACGGTGAAATAATACTGCCCAGCGTCTCAGAGCCTAGTGCAAACCCCACCAGACCGGCGACTACCGAACTGGCAGAACCCGCCGAGGAACCACTCGAACCAATCCTTGGATTCCACGGGGAACGTGTCATTCCTCCAAACCACTTATCGCCCATCGCAATTGCACCGAGCGACAATTTCGCAACCAACACCGCACCCGCCTGCTCTAACCTCGCCGCCACGGTCGCAGTTCCGTCCAATTCCCGGTCTTCGAATTGTGGCAAACCCCAAGTGGTCGGATATCCCTCGACCGCAATCAAGTCCTTCGCACCCCAAGGAATTCCATGCAATGGACCGCGATACCAACCTTTTGAAATTTCCGAATCCGCTTTGGCTGCCTGTCGCAAAGCCAGCTCCTCCGTGAGCGTCACGACACATCTCAACATCCCGCCATATTTTTTCAAACGACGGAGATAAATCTTCGTAAGCTCAACACTGGAAATCTTTTGAGCTCGGATTAGCCATGCCAATTGATGCACTGGAAGGAACGCAATCTCCTCTTCGGTTTCCGGCAACTCAATCACAACCGACTGTCGGGTTCGGGTGGTTCGGTCCAGCTTCGTTTCCTGAATCGTGGAAACCGTGGGCGCAAATTGGACTGCCATCGGCGTGTTGTACGACAACTCAACCTGTCTCAGCTTGTCCATCGCATCGCCAGTCCGGGAAACACTGCTCAATATATCCCTTCGCTCTTCGTCCGTTAATTCGATTCCCGTAATCCATTCTGCCTGCTGAATCGATTCAATATTTACGTCATTCGCGGCGACCATCGCACCCACGACGGATCGCTGAAAAAGCGCAGTCCCAATTCCAGTACTGGCAATCGAAGTCAGCATCGTTCGTCGGTTGAGCAGCATAGTTTCATCCTGAAAAAATAATTTTATTTTCCCGCAATCCAGCGTCGTGCGATGGACACCCAGCGGAAACTCGAGCGCCACTAAGAATTCAATTCAAAAAATTAATTCAAGACTTCGATTAACTCAGTCAAGCAATGCACGAAGGGAACTTCCGTTGTCGCAGCCTCCTCCGGCGTATGGGAGTAGCCAATCACTTGCATCCCGGCGGCAAGTCCTGCATCTATTCCTGCCTGGCTATCTTCGATCACGACGCACCGCGACGGGTCGACTTTTAATTTGTCGGCCGCGTACAAAAACAGATCTGGCTCGGGTTTCCAGACGTTAATATCATAAGCACTGAAGGTCGTGTCCGGGGAAAAAAACGAACTCAATCCAGTTGTCGTTAGGTTAATCTCAATTTTCGCCTGCGGCGCATTCGAAGCCACACAAAATTGACGCTGCAAAGAATCTAACAAATCGTGGGCACCACTAATCGCGGTTAAATCTTCACGCAACGCAGTTGCCTGCCTCGCTCGAAATTCCTCTGAAAAGGTGGTTGGCAATTTCGAATTCATCCACGATTCAAGCACCGCCATGATCGCTGGCATATCCCGCCCGACGAACAGTGGCAACGCATCGTCATAGCTCAACTCCAAACCGAATTCCCGCACAAAGTCGATCAAGACCTTCACGGTGATTGGTTCACTGTCGACCAAGGTACCATCGCAATCAAAAATAATTGCATCGAAATCACGTTCTATCATTTTACGCGGCCATTTGCGGGTCTAAAACTTTATCTGCCAGACTGGCTGGAGCAACTCAAGCATACTAATACATGGCAAAAAAAAAAGCCTCCCTGCCTTTATTCCGTTGGTCGAAAAGAGGCAGGGAAGCTGGTGTGCTTTAACACTCGCTCGAAGCAATCTGAGAATTTACTCGGGTTTTGTCCACCTCGGCTTGATCATCATCATCATCCGATATTCGGTCTCCATCGGCTTGAGCGGTTCCAGGCCTTCTCCACTTGGAATTCGTTTCGATTTTTCTTTACGGGTGAAGACAGGATCGATAAACACCGTCTGCCCATCATTCACGAGCGTGGAGAAGTGCACCTGTTTCAATTTCTGTTCCGGTACTTGCACGGTCACCGCTGAGGACGCCGCCTCGGAACCAGCCAAAGGCCCTTTCTGCTTTGTGTCGGAATAACCAAAGGTTTCAACCGAAGCTATATCCGACAGTGCAAGGTCTGCATTGAGTCGAATTTTCCCGTCGTCACCACTCAACCGAAACTTGAAAAGATTTCCTTGTTCTACAACCTGCACGATTGGTTGATGGGCTACTGAGAATTTCCCTTCGACGCGATTAACACCCACGACAAATGGCCGCGACTCAGCAACTGAAATCGCCGACGCCACCCCTGGCATGACGACAACTCGGGGTCCCTTAACGATTTCACAATCTGTCTTCGACGAGAAATCTTCAAACATCCGCTTAACGCCCTGATCGTTCAACCGTCCCATAAACGTTGGATAGACTTTGGTCTTAGTTTCGGTTGACATGACAAACGTTCCCGCAGGTACACCGGCCTGTTGGCGCGATTCCATTTCATTGCGATAGGTCGCGGAGGTCGCGAATGCCGTAGCCTGAGGTATTCGATTACTAAAAGCCACAAAAGAACCCGGAATAAGAAACGGCTTGTACTCTTCCGACTTGTTAATTGGTAATTTCAGAAAATGAGTTTCGATAGTGAGACGGCGTTTTCCGTTTTCCAGAAACATCAGATTCATTGGCAAGGCATCGAAGAATAGCTGACTTGCAGTGATTCGATAGACGTCGTCGCCGACGATTGAATAGGCTGCTTCAGCTCCCACTACGCGTTTCGCCGAAGGATCGAGAATTGGCGACATCTTTAGTGTTGCGACCGTGGTTGCGAACGCCTCGTTGAGACTGCAACCTTTGAACTTCGCGTATTTTTGAAGTGTCTTTTTAAGATTGACCTCTCGCGTGACCAGAAACAGCGAATTGGGATCGGAAGTGGCGTGCGCCGAAGGCGTACCCGTCAAAGTACCACCCGAATTCGACAATGTCTGCATTTGACTCATTCGCTCGACCAGAGGCCCCGAAAATGAGAACTGCGATAGCGGAGAGGGCTCTACGGTTTTCTGCTTGGCAGGGTTTTGATCATATTGGCTCGGTTGAAGCTGAGCCAAACACTCTACATTTCCCAATACCAAGACACCCACCAGTGCGCCAAGAAGCGCTAAAGTGACCCTAATCCCACACTTTGCTTCCCTTCTCATCACAGTTCTCCATTGAAAGATTTGATTCCCGATCCAGAGGTTCTAATCCATCCGTTCAAAATCCACCAAGACCAATATTTGCCGGTAAAAAGCCTGTTTTTCGATTCTTCGGTCCAAATTTCAACCAGAAAACTCGGTCAACCGCCTCGCGATCGGTATTTGGGAATGCTGTCTCGGAGTGCGGAGCCTTAACGACGTTGGGGGAATTTCCCTTATAAATGTTGCGGCTGGGTAATCTAGCCCGCGTAAAACTGAATCGCGGTGAAATCCCTGTTTCCCCGGTCTGACCTTGGCAATCACCCCAGCAGGGGCAAGGCCGGCGATGCACCATCATTAAGAATTTGTCCCAACCGCGTCTAAAAACCAATGAAACCTGACAATCTGATCCATTTCGAGGGTGTTTTATGCTCGCGGCGACTGGAAATGCCGAGAATAGGACTAACGTGGACAGATGTCGGAAAAAACCGAGTAAAACTGTCCAAAAGCCCTTACGATTCCCAGTCGGATCGTTTAATATTTTTCGTTGTCGACGTTCGGAGAACGTCTGCTCAAATTGATATTCTGTTCCGGCAGTGGTTTACCTCATGCCGGATTTTTCTTTATAGCCCTGCAATTCATGTTCGACTCATTACAAGACGGCCTCAAAGGTGCATTCAAGTCGCTTCGCGGTAAAGGCAAGCTGACCGAAGCCAACATGCGCGAAGGCCTTAAGCTGGTCGAAACTTCGCTAATCGAAGCGGACGTCAGCATCGACGTGACGCGTTCGTTTATGGGGAGTGTCACCGAGAAAGCTCTCGGCGAAAAGGTATTGCTGGCACTCGATCCCTCCGAGCAGTTAGTCAAAGTCGTTTACGATGAGTTGACTGATTTGCTTGGTCCGGTCGACGACGATCTGCGCCTCGACCAAGAAGTCAACATCATCATGATGTGCGGCCTGCAGGGTTCTGGAAAAACGACCACCTGCGGTAAACTCGCTAAAATGCTGCAAAGAGATGCCAAGATGACTCCGCTGCTATGTGCAGCCGATCTTCAGCGTCCGGCGGCGATTGACCAGCTACATGTTTTGGGTGAGAGCCTAGGCGTTCCAGTCTACAGCAACAAAGAAGAGAGTGACCCGGTTAAGGTCTGCCAGGAAGCGGTAGCTCAGGCGAAGGCCAACAAGAATCAGGTGGTCATCCTCGATACTGCGGGACGACTTGCCATCGACGAAGTGTTGATGGAACAACTCAAAACGATCGATCGAAAAGTTCAACCTCATCACGTCTTTCTCGTGGTCGACGGCATGACCGGTCAGGATGCCGTCAAAAGTGCCGGCGCTTTCCACAAAGCGTTAGAGCTAAACGGCGTGGTCATGACCAAACTCGATGGCGACGCCCGCGGTGGTGCCTTGCTATCGGTGAAACACGTGACAGGCGTTCCGATTCGCTTTCTCGGTACCGGTGAACACCTCGATGATCTCGAGATCTTCCGTCCCGAAGGAATGGCCAGTCGAATTCTCGGGATGGGCGACATGGTCGCTTTGGCACAACAAGCTCAAAACCTAGTCGACGAAGACGAACAGAAGCGGATGCAGGAAGCCCTGGAAAAAGGGCAATTCACACTCGATGACTTCCGAAATCACATGCAGAAAATGGCCAAACCGGGCCTGATGCAAAAAATGATGGGCCTCCTTCCGGGAATGCCCAACATGCGTGAAATCAACGACATGATGAGTCAAGGTGATACGTCGAAGCAGATCCGACAGATGGTTGGAATCATCGACAGTATGACGCCTCGCGAACGCAAAAACCCGAAAATCATCGATCCCAATCGGCGTCAACGTATCGCTGCCGGTTCTGGTGTTCAAGCCAAACAAGTCAGCGAGCTGATTAAGCAGTACGACACCATGAAACCAATGCTCACTGGAATGGCAGGCATGAACGCCGGCGACCGGATGCAGCAGATGCAGGATCTTCAGTCGCAAATGATGGATCCTTCTCGGGGCATGCCAAAAACCAAGAAAAGCACTGGAAAACGGCTATCGCCTAAGGAAAAGAAGAAACAAGCCAAAGAACGGGAGAAGCGTCTGCGGCAAATGAGACGCGAAAAAAAGAACAAAAAGCCGTAGTTTTTGATTTTGGCGTATTCAAACATAGCGTTCAGCGAGTAGATTTGCCCACTGGCATTTCGGCACACGTTGTTCCGGAGACACCTGAAGTTGCGATTTTTATCGCAATTTAAGAGATTTGAGATTGGCTAGTCGGCGTGACTGGCCAGCAAAACCTGAACGGTTCATCTTCCCAGCGAAGAGGCCTCGAGACCTGCTAAACGACTGACGGTAAATCATTCACGTGAACCGCTCGGTTACTTGGCGACCCTCTGAGGTCAGGACTAACGTTTAATCACTTGATTTAGTTAAGAGGAAAAAGTGGCAGTAAAAATTCGATTGAAAAAAATGGGACGGACACATCGACCGTTCTTCCGCGTCTGTGCAATGGATCAGCGATCACCACGCGATGGTCGTGTCATTGAACAACTGGGAACCTATGATCCGATGGTTCCAGACACTGACGCCCGAGCTATCCTCAACGGAGAGCGAATCAATTATTGGTTAAGCGTTGGTGCACAACCAACTCCCAAGGTCGCAACTTTAATTAAGAAGTACGGCACCGACGGCAGTCACCTCGAGGCACAAGCCGAGGCAATTTCGAAATTGTCCGGACGCCGCGCATCCGCCATTGAATCGGCACGTGCGGCAGCCGCCAAGGTTGAACTTCCAAAGGCAGAGCCGGAACCGACCGAAGCACCTGCAGAGGAAACAGCCGAAGCACCCGCCGAAGGCGCAGCCGAAGCAGCCGCCCCCGAAGCAGCACCTGCTGAAGCATCCACAGAAACAACGGCCGAGCCTGCTGAAGGTGCTGCCGAAGAGAAGGCTGAGTAACGACTCATGCGTTTTGACATACTCACCTTGTTTCCGGAGATGTTTCCGGGCTACACAGGCCAGAGTATTTTAAATAAATCGATTGAACGGGGACTGGTTGAGGTTCACGTTCATAACATGCGAGACTGGGCAAAAGGTCGTCACCATAAAATTGATGACACGCCCTACGGTGGTGGTCCGGGGATGATCTTGATGGTCGAACCGGTAGTCAACTGTGTTCGCGATGTTCAGGCGATGGGCGACCAACCGGGAACCGTAATCGTCACAACGCCTCAAGGCCGGCGGCTAAACCAGCCCATGGTCGAGGAGTTGGCACTCAACCAACGAATGATTTTACTTTGCGGACGATACGAAGGGTTCGATCAACGTGTGATTGACATCCTTCAACCCATGGAAGTATCGATCGGGGATTATATCCTCAACGGCGGCGAAGTCGCTTCGATGGTTCTAGTGGACAGCCTCGTTCGCATGGTTCCGGGAGTTTTAGGAGATGAACGAAGCAGTTGGGACGACTCGTTTTCACGAGGAAATCGCATGCTCGAATATCCCCAGTACACCCGGCCTCGTGACTTTGAGGGACACAGTGTTCCCGAGGTTTTGCTGGGCGGGAATCACGGTGAAGTCGATCGTTGGCGAAATGCCAAAAGTTTAGAAAACACTAAGAATAAACGAAGTGATCTTTTGGATTCGTAAATCCAAAAGGTAAGATTTTAAGATAGAATAAAACTGTACATCACAGCGACGCGTCGGTTCGACGCGAATTAACTGAGGGTAATAATATGACTCACAAAATTATGGAACTTGTCGAAAAAGACAGTCTCAAGGCGGAAGCACCCGAATTTGAGATTGGCGATACTGTCGACGTTCATTGTAAAATTCTAGAAGGCCAAAAGTCCCGGACTCAGGTTTTCAGCGGAACTGTAATCGGACGCAGCGGTAGCGGTGCTCGGGAAATGTTCACCGTTCGACGAATCGTCGCCGGACAGGGAGTGGAAAGAAAATTCCCAGTCCACTCACCTAAGGTCGAGAAAATTGAAGTCAAACGATCTTCATTCGTTAAGCGTGCGAAACTCTATTACCTTCGTGATCGCGTCGGTAAAGCGGTTCGATTGAAAGAACGACGTAAGTAGAAGATTGAAATAATTGTTCAGTCCAATTAAAAAGGCCAAGTGGTTTTCCACTTGGCCTTTTTTTCGTTCCTCAGTACCAAGGCCGTTGAAACTCACGCACCCACACAATTTTCAGGAAATCCCACCAGTTCTCTCACTAAAATTCAGTTGAGAGAAACTATCTCCGACCCTCTCGAATTAATAACGTCCACATATTAGAATTCGGGGCGTGAGGCCAAGACAGTATATTGGTAGCTCCATGCGATCTGTTTGCCGTAACTAAGACTAAACCAGCCATTTCAACGGAACTGAAATACAGTGTCTAATTTCTGCCCACGCGAACACTCACAAACAATTAGCGACCAACTTCACACCGCCGTACTTGCCGCACAAGCCGCGGGTGCGATCATTCGCGACGGATCTGAGAAGCTGAATGTCGTCGAACAAAAAGGGGTCGGTGACCTTGTCTCGGAAGTTGACCGCGAAGCCGATCGGGTCGCCTGTGACATTCTCCGAGCGGCATCCGATTTGCCAATTTTGTCCGAAGAACTGAATGCCGACCAAACGACCTCCAACGATATGTGGATCGTCGATCCCCTCGACGGCTCGAGCGCTTATTTAATGTCCGCCGGCCCTCATTTCCCCGCTGCTTTAATTGCCCTTCGAGAAAATGGCTCGACCCGGCTTGGCGTGGTTTACTTCCCGCTTACCGATCAATGGTTTTACGCGGAGAAGAATTGCGGAGCGTGGCACAATGGCGAGCGGTTACGTTGCGACACGGGTGATTCACTATCCGACGTCTGGGTCGAGATGAATCAATACGGAGATGCCGATCTTGAAACCGAATATTTTCGCAATCTCAAAGAACGTCTTCGCTCCAAAAACGGCGCTCGCATGGTCACTTCGACCGTTCCTCACTCCGGGGTCGCGATGCGAATTGCCGTTGGTGACTCCCTGCTTGCCGCCGCGATTCATGACAACAACCCCGCCTGCACAAAACAAGCCGCCTGGGATATCGCAGCACCTCAAATCGTCATGGAAGAAGCGGGCGGTGTCTTTCTAAATCCAGATGGCGAGCCCTCCAACCCATTCGAATCTCGACCGATCATCGTTTCACGATCGCTGGAGCTCGCCCGGGAAATCATCGAGCTGACCAACGAATTGCCGATGGAAACAACAACCGTCGACTAAGCGTGGCGTGGTTGCAATCACATCTCCACCCGGCACCTCACTCGATTACTACGGGTAAGCCTACTCAGAGAGCGGCAGCAACTCGATATTGCGGAACCAAACTCGCTGTGCTTCGGCTTGAAGTGCAATGTGACCAAATGAAAGCTCACGGTCGGCGCCCAACGCTAAGATATCCCTGGCTTCGTCACTGTCCGGATCGAGTACTGGAAACTTGTATCTCAACACTTCTTTTCCTTCGACTCGATAAATGATTAAGTCATGGCCATGAACCTCCATCTCCACGGATACCCATTGATCGGCCGGCAATGTCGGCCCCGATGATTTGACAATGTGTTTTTTTGTCAGTTCGCCATCGTAATTCAGGTGCGTGCCTGGCGTACAGACATTGCCTGTTTGCCGCTTACCCTTCCCGAGGCTTGCTAGAAATTGCATCTCTAGACTTGCGGGAAATCCTTGATCAAGCCGCATACTCTGTGGCGACTGAGAGTGCAGCATGACGCCGCTATTAAGATCTACATAATTTGGTGCGTCGGGAAGCATCCGCCCGACGAATCGATACTGCAAGCGCAACTTGTAGTGCGAATAAGCCAAGTTTGAATACAAATGCCCGAATTGCTTGTTAAATGGACCGTAGTCGTCGTATTCACATTTCAGAATTCCGTCTTCCACGCGAAAAGTATTTGCGAAGTTCTCTCCGGCCGGGTGCCCCGCAATCTTGACAGTCCAACCGTCAAGATTCTTGCCATTAAAAAGTGAAATCCAATTGGATTCGCCCTCCAATTTTTCGCTTTGCTCGTCCTGTATTTCCTCAGCCGCATGACACCGAGAATTAGCAACAAAACCGACACCTGCTACCAGCCAAAAGAAGAGAGCGGCAAATAGGCCAATTGAAAGTATTGGTTGAAAACAGAATTTCATATTTATCAATTCACAAACTGGGGGACATAGATTTAAACAACCTTAGATTCAAGTCGTTTGTTTTTTCTCTTATGCAATCAGATCGGTAATTGCCTGATGATTTTCAACGCCAGTCAATCGCACATCCAAGCCATTTACCTTAACGGATAATTTCGTATGGTCGACTCCCAAGCATCGCAAAATCGTTGCCTGGATGTCATGCACATGCGACTTCCCCTCTACGATATTGAATCCCAGTTCGTCAGTTTTTCCCATACAGAAACCACGCTTCATACCGCCGCCGGCAAACCACATCGTAAACGCCTGCGGATGATGATCTCGACCACCCGACCGGTTCAACGCAGCACTGGCCTCGACCATGGGCGTACGCCCAAACTCACCACCCCAAATCACCAGAGTATCATCGAGCATCCCGCGTTGTTTCAGATCCATAATGAGCGCCGCCGACGCCTGATCGGTCGCCCGACATTGTCTTTTCAGTCCACCTTTTACATTACTGTGGTGATCCCAACCATTTTGATAAACCTGAATGAAACGAACACCTCGTTCGGCCAGTCTTCTTGCCAACAGACAATTATTTGCGAATGATTTTTCCCCCGGCTTCGCTCCGTAAAGCTTGAGCGTCGCTTCGGATTCCTGACTTGTGTCCATCAATTCTGGTGCTCGCGCCTGCATTCGATAGGCCATCTCATAGGCCTTAATTCTCGTCTCGATTTCAGGATCATTAACCAAATTGAGTTGTTGCCGATTCAAATTCTTAATTAAGTCAATTGAATCGCGTTGAGCACGATTATCAAAACCGACTGGATTGGTCACGTTAAGAATAGGATCGCCGGAACTTCGAAACGGTACTCCTTGGTGTGAGCCCGGCAGGAAACCAGAACTCCACAGCGATGCCCCACCGCTCAACCCGCCGCCACTTTGAAGAACAACAAACGAAGGCAGATCTTTTGCTTCACAACCGAGACCGTAGCTGACCCACGACCCCATACTTGGTCGCCCCGGAATACCATTCCCGGTATTGAATAACAATTGAGCTGGCGCGTGATTAAATTGGTCGGTTGTACAAGATTTCAGTATCGAGACTTCATCGACAATTTTTGAAAACCACGGCAATAACTCCGAAACCTCAACACCAGCCGATCCCTGTTTATTAAATTTAAACTGCGGCCCCAGAATCGCAGCATCCGGCTGAATAAAAGCATATCTTTGCCCATCAATCACAGAGGGCGGAATCGGCTGCCCCTCTAGCTCGGCAAGTCGTGGTTTGTAGTCAAATAAATCGAGCTGGCTTGGGGCGCCTGCCATGAACATATATATCACCCGCTTGGCTCGCGGCAGAAAATTTGGCTGTCCCCCAATCCCGCCAACGCCATCGGTCGAACCTAATAGTTGCTTACTCTGCAACGCGCCCATGCCGCCTGCCATTAAAGAGGCAAGCGCAATTTTTCCAACACCAACTCCACAGTCTTGGAAGAAATGCCGTCGTGTCTTTGAATTCAATCGATCCACAACTACTGATTCGCTTTCCTGAATTTTGTTTCTAAATCACAATCGGACGAGTAAGAGGTTATCGCATTTCAAGATAACGGACAAATTGCCGTACTAAGTTTCACAGTTTAATCAACTTTAGTTCGGAGCAATCCAAGTTCTGCTGAGATACCATCTCCAGCGATTTGCACCGTTGAATTTTCCGCAATAGTTTTGGAGTAAACATCTTCAGCGCGGTTTTTATTTCGCCAGATTCCAGAAATTAATTCTGGAACCAACGCTTACCCGCCGCGATCTTTAGGGAATACGTCCAAGTCACATTCTCAACTCTCAAAACACCATTTTGCAGAGAAAAATAATTTTTATCTTTCTATTTTATATCTGGAAACGACAGACCTCATCATGAATGGAACTCACAAATAGCTGAACCCTTCGCGTTTTCCGCCGTAATTCCAGTCAAACTGTAACAAAACAAACAAAGTTCACTAACTTCAAATGAACTACAATCCAGACAAAGCAGTTGATGTGATTTAATTGAAACCGCAATTGGAATTGGCTAAAATTGCCGATGAAAGACCTTAGCCCTCGCTTCCGTGAGCGGTTTTATCTACGACGATAAATGATCATAAACACCAAGGAGAGACTAGGTGACCAAACGTAAATCAACAGACGCATCCAAGCAGCCAGCGTCCAAGCAGACGAACTCCGAATCTACGCGCCGGGAGTTCCTCAACAATGGTTCAAAGATCGCAGTGGCTGGTGCTGCCATGGGATCAATTATCGCACCTAAACTATCAATCGCCCGATCGGCTCACGCCTTTGGAACCGATACAATTCGGATTGGCCTCGTTGGTTGCGGTGGACGTGGAACAGGTGCCTCCATTCAAGCTATGAACACGACGAGTGGTAACGTGGAATTGGTCGCCATGGGCGATGCTTTTCAAAATCGGCTCGATGGTTCTTTGAAAACATGCCAGAATAATCATAAAGATAAGGTTCAAGTTCCTAAGGACCGTCAATTTGTTGGATTTGACGCCTACAAGAACGTGCTCGCTTCGGACATCGACATGGTGATCCTTGCAACGCCTCCCGGCTTTCGCCCGCTTCACTTAGAAGCCGCGATCAATGCAGGGAAAAATGTTTTCATGGAAAAACCAGTCGCAGTCGACGCACCAGGCGTACGCCGCGTCCTGCGAGCAGGCAAACTTGCCGAGCAGAAAGGACTGGCTATCGCCGTTGGTCTTCAGCGACGACACGAGCGAGCGTATCGGGAAACCATTTCTGAATTACAGAATGGCATTATCGGCGACCTCGTGCATACGCGGGTCTACTGGGACGGAGGTGGCGTTTGGACGCGACCACGCACCGAAGGCGAAACTGAATTGCAATATCAAATGAAAAACTGGTATTACTTCAACTGGCTCTGCGGTGATCATATTGTTGAACAACACATTCACAACCTTGACGTTGCCAACTGGTTGATGGATGACTATCCGGTAACAGCACAAGGAATGGGTGGACGTGAAGTCAGAACTGGTAAAGATACCGGCCAGATCTTTGATCACCACGCCGTTGAATTCACCTATGCCAACGGACACCGGTTGCTCAGCCATTGCCGTCATATTCGGGAATGCTGGAATTCAGTATCCGAACACACGCACGGTGCGAAAGGTTACGCCGATATCAGCGGTGGACGAATCTATGACAACACTGGCAAGGAAATCTTTAAGTGTAAGGAAGGAAAGGGGCAACGCGGTGGTCACCAGCAAGAGCACCACGACCTGTTTGCCGACTTACGCGACGGAAAGATTCCAAATGAAGCCGAATACGGTGCGAAGAGTACCATGACTTCAATCTTCGGTCGCCTTGCTACTTATTCCGGCAAGGAATTGAATTGGGATGATGCAATTAATTCCGATGTCATGCTCTGCAACGTCGACGCGTTGAGCGGAATGAATGACGAAGCTCCCATTCAACCGGACGCTGATGGAAATTACCCATGCCCACGTCCAGGCGCTGGAGCAAAGGACGTTATCGATTGGGAAGTTGGCAACAGGAAAAAGAAGAAGAATAAAAACAAGAAGTAATCCTTTGACCATCAACAAGGCAAACCAAAGGCGTCCTCTCCAGGACGCCTTTTTTTTTGCCTCAAAGACCACCCCGCATTTAATACACCTCCAAAATTCACCAGCATCGTTCAACACACCCTTAGGAGGGTTGTGGATTTCACTCAACCCGTTCCGTTATAATGCGGCAACATGAAAGCTCCCCTCTGAGAATTTATTCTGGTCTTTTTAAAGAGAATCTTTTTTATTTCAAGGACGTAAAGTGACAAATAGAATTCAAGGCCTTGGTCTATTGGCAACCCTCTTGGTTGCAAGTTTTATATTTCCACAATACTCCCAAGCACAGACGAAACCGGAAATTGGCCAAGCCGTCAAAGTTAACATCGAGAAAGAATGGCGTGATGCGAAAATCATCGACACCAACAAAAAAAAGTACCTTGTTGAGACAACAGGCGAAGAACCAGCGCGATTTGTATTAGACAGATTTAGCATTCGTTTGCTTTACGAAACGGAGGCACTCGATTTCAGCCGAACTTGGGTAAGTTCCAACGGCACCTACAAAGTTATCGCCGCTCTCAAAACTTTTGATGGCACAACGGTCACTCTCATCAAGACGGACAACAGCACAATCAAAGTGGCGCTCGATAAGTTCAGCGCAAAAGACATCTCTTATGTCAAAAACTTAAAACGAAAAAAAGATGCCGCTATCGCAAGTGGAAGCGTCCCCGGTTCATTTCCTAAACTTCCTGAAATGATCACGATGGAAACTAGGGATGACCTGACAACACTCGAGAACATTCGGAAGAGACTAAGAACTAACAAAGGCTTTCCGCCAAACTCCCAGCCCTTGGAAATGCGGGATACATCGATAGATCCATTTCTCCCGGCAGGTTTTGCCATACCCAAATCTAACGAACTCCAAAAAATCTGCGGCGTTTTTCCAATTGGGGGACCTGAAAAAATTGTCTTGCTTGCAACAACTGTAGAAAACAGACCAGACGCTGCTCAGTTTCCGGCACAACTATTTTGGATATCTCTGCTACCAGGTGCGGAAAAGCTTATCAGCACAGTCAACATTCCTCCGAATTCCTACCCAATTGATTACGATCCAGTAAGTCAAAGACTCCTAACCCTTCGCTGCAAAAATGAAAAGTTGAAAATTGAACATTCCTCACTCGCGCTCTGGAAATTGAATATTGGTGAACCGCTTGCGACGCCTGTAGTCCATTGGAAAAACGACATCACTAGCCCACCAAGATCTGTTCAAACTTTACTAGGGCAACGCCCGATTTTTGCCAAAATAGTCGATGCTAATACGGTCGTCATTAGGGAAGAAACCGAATACGGAGGTATACATAGTACATCGCGGTTTAGAGCCTGGGATCTGACAAGAAATCGTATCGCTTACGACATTCCCCTGAGCCCCGGTGGTTTAGCGATCGCTGAACTCAGTGCGGACAGGCGATATCTTTCAATTCCCGAAGTTGGCCAAATCAGAGTATTCGACGCAAAAACCGGCGAGAAATTATTGGGTCTAGGGTTTGAGGAAAAGACCTTAGTCAGCCAATTTACCGGTGCTCTGAAGACGCAGGAAAAGATTCGGGACGAATATGAAGCAATGCTCTTTAGGATGACCGATGATATTGAAAAACAAAAAATACTCGACGAATACATGACGAGAATTGCGCCTAAATTAAACGATAACTGGGTTCGATATACAAGCGACACTTGCGTATCGACTTCAATCGATCCACGCGGCACTAAGCTTGCAGCGATCAACACCCGAAAAACTTTATTCGTATGGGATCTTTCCAATGGCCAAACGGACCCAACCGAATTCAAGACCATTGAAGTTAGTTCAGGTGCCATTCAGTGGATTGGGACAGACCATCTATTGATCACCACAAGAGATAAAACTTACCTCTACTCATTCCGCCTCGGCGCTACAATTTGGACATTCGAAAGAGCGCGAGCTCCCAATTACCTTTTCCCAGGTGGCGAAAAGTTTGATTCTTACACGGTGAAACAAACAGGGGCAAATTGCATTTACACGACAAAAAATGACAAAGTTATGGCTGTAGGTGTCGTACCGTTTCCCGGGGAAGGAATCTACGAACTGGCTGAGACATACCAGAGACCTGATATTCTTGACCTCCAACCCGGCACTAACGTGGCAATTGAATTAATTAACATAGATGATTCCCAACGGGTCAAGAGTATTCTCAGTGAAAAAATTAAAGCAAAAGGGTGGATTCTAGATCCAAACGCTGAAGTAAAAATCACTGCCACTCTCGATGTGAAAGAAAAGAAACGTGAATATACCGATCCGCTTTCAGGTGATACCATCTCGATATCATGGAAGTACCCAACTGCCCAGCTAACAATACAGCGAGGTGAGGGCTACAAAAATCAATTATTCTACGCATATTCAGGTCTTACCATCGTTCCGACCATGAGCCCAGAGCAAGCGCAACTGTATGAAGCGCCAAGAATTGACTTTTTAGAAAACGTCGAGTTTGACGAGATTGTTGATAAAAAATACGCCAATGGATTCGGGAGTTCCTCCTTTGGCCCCACTGGACTGAAAGTTCTCAACTCGATTAGACCGCTCTCCTCTACCGTCACCGAAGATAATTAAACACTCCACAGTTCGAACCGATCTAGGCAGTGATCGTACTGCTTCAACTTGGTCGTCCGACCATGCAATGAAGAATCCGTTGATGGATGATTACAGCATCGTTTACCTCGCACGCCTAAATTCGTGCACAAAGGATTCAGTGAACTAATTTCCAAATACTGAAATTTCTGCTCGCTTACCGCAGACCATTTCTAACAACCGTTTCAGCCCTGTCGAAAATGTATTAGACTTTCGGGCAGGCGTTAAAAGAGTGCTAATGCCTCGAAGAAGGCGAACTTAAAAAATGAATTCGGCGTACCACCAGACTAGTCTGGCGGCATTGGGCTATTACGACCATGGCAACATTCACTTCGATTTCCCTTTGGACTTAATTATTTTCACTAATTACTAGACCCCGTTCTCCGTAATCTGCATAAGGCAAACCATGAAACTGAATCTCATTTCGTTCACTCAATTGTGTCTGGTCATTGCGATTTTGATTTCCAATAACACGGAAATTTCGGGTCAGACAACTACTCCGCAGGATTCGAGCAGCATGAATTCCATTTTACTAAAACCGTGGATTGGACCGTACGGAGGGGTTCCACCGTGGCGACAAGTCAACCGCGACGAATTCCTAGGCGCTTTTGATGCCGCCATTAAAATATCTAATCAAGAGATCGAAGCGATCGCAAATAACCCCGATCCTCCTACGTTTGAAAACACATTTGTAGCGCTTGAAAAATCCGGTAAAACGCTTAATCGACTCCAAACAATTTTTGACGTACACACTTCGAATCTTGCGACCGGACCAATTCCAGATATCGAGAAAGCGGTCGCTCCAAAGATGTCTAAATTCAGCGACTCGATCATTCAAAACACGAAACTGTTCGGCCGGATCGAGGCCATCTATCAGGGCGATGAGATGAACTCCCTCAACAGTTCACAAAAAAGACTGGTCAAAGATCGGTACGACAGTTTTGTACGCCAAGGTGCCAAACTCAACGACAAAGACAAGGCGGTTCTTTCGCAAAAGAACGCAGCCCTTGCTGGGTTGTTTGCCGAATTCAGTCAAAAGGTTTTATCTGACGAAGAGGGCTATATCACTTGGATTGATGACGCTGATCAGCTTGCCGGCCTGCCAGAAAGTACCGTGGCCGCCATGGCAAGTGCCGCGAGCAAACTGGGCGACGCTGACCATTCAAAAGGGAAATGGTGCGTGACTAATACACGGTCGTCGATGGAGCCGTTTCTGACCTATGCCGATAATCGTGCTCTGCGTGAAACAGTTTGGCGCAACTACTACAACCGTGGAGACAACGGGGGTGACAATGATACCAACGCCATCATTTCGGCCATTCTAAAGCTTCGTGCCGAAAGAGCGTTATTGCTGGGCTATAAGACCCATGCTCACTGGCGTCTTGAACCGCAAATGGCTGGCACGCCTGAAGCAGCAATGGATCTAATGCTAAAGGTTTGGCCCAAAGCTGTCGCTCGCGTCAAAGAAGAAGTCGCCGACATGCAGAAAATTGCGGATGCAGAAAAAGCCGGAATCACTATCGAGCCTTGGGACTATCGCTATTACGCTGAAAAAGTTCGTAAAGACCGATACGATCTGGACTTCAACGAAGTCAAACCGTACCTGCAGATGGAGAAGCTTCGCGAAGGAATGATGTGGGCAGCCAAGCAGCTCTACGGCTTCGATTTCAAGCAGGTGAACGACGTTCCCGTATTTGAAAATGAAGTTACCGTCTGGGAAGTTACCCGTGATGGGAAGCATGTCGGACTTTGGGTTTTTGATCCATTCGCACGACGTGGCAAACGAAGTGGCGCCTGGATGAACGCCTATCGCATTCAAGAAAACATGGACTCTCCAATTACTCCAATTGTTTCCAACAATTCAAATTTCATCAAAGGCGAAGCTGGAAAACCGGTTTTAATTTCATGGGATGACGCGGTCACTCTGTTTCACGAATTTGGGCACGCACTGCATGGACTATGTAGTGACGCTGAGTATCCTTCCCAAGCAGGAACTTCTGTAGCGCGGGATTACGTCGAATTCCCCTCGCAATTAAACGAACATTGGCTTTCAACTCCCGAAGTCTTAGCCAAATTTGCTGTGCACCATGAAACCGGTGAGCCAATGCCTCAGGCGTTACTTGATAAAATTGAAAATGCCGCGACGTTTAATCAAGGATTCAGTACCGTCGAGTACCTCGCAAGTGCATTGATTGATATGAAACTACATCTCGCCGGGAACGTACCGATTGACGCGGATAAGTTTGAACGAGAAACTCTCGCTGAGCTGGGGATGCCCAGTGAGATCGTGATGCGTCACCGAACTCCACAATTCGGCCATGTCTTTTCAAGTGACGGTTATTCTGCTGGCTACTACAGCTACCTTTGGTCAGACGCTCTTACCGCCGATGCGGCTCAGGTTTTTGAAGACGCAGGCACTTACTACGATCCCGCTATTGCCAAGAGTCTTTACGACAATATCATGTCTGTCGGCGACACTATCGACCCCGCGGAAGGATTTAAGAAATTCCGAGGCCGAGATGTTGATACGAAGGCGCTCCTACGGAAACGTGGTTTCCCTGTAGATTAATCTAGGAAACCTAAATCGAATTTTCGATTCAAAAAAAACGAGCACGCCATAGCCTAAACCACTGTGGCGTTTTTTTTATGTCTGACAGGTCAGCGTAATGTTTATTCAGTTTAATGATTCAAGCCGCCGCAACTCCGCCTCTGCGAGTTGATATTTTCCATCAAATAATAATTGCGAGACCTTTTCAATTTCTACAGCTCGCAATTGCAAATTAGCTTGCCTCTTTTGCAGCTTGTACAATCGAATGGGTAACTCTAATGCTAACCGCTGTGACTTAAGTCTCTCTCGATCTTGCGAATAGACCTGCCGTTGAATTGACTTTAAAAACTGATAGCCAAATTCGCGAGTTGGTTCAATCATTGTCCCTTCACCATAGTCGTTCCAGGTCGCAATTTGAATTATCTCCGATTTTGACTCCCAAGCCCGTTGAAGTGTCGTGTCTAATGTTTGGCCATTTTGTGACGAAATTGATCCAAAACTCGGACGCCCTTCCCCTTCTTGATAGTAATCATGAAACTGCGGAAATACGGTTGCAATCGCAGGGTAAGAATTTTGGTTCGGGCGATAAAGTCTATCCAAATAGTCGTTCCATTGTTTCGGATCAATTTCTTTCCCGCCTGAAACCGGCGGCCACCCAAATGCCCCATCAGCATTCGCTTTGGAAACCAAATGGGGTAAAGCGTACAGTAAAGGTGTTGGATTGACGCTCTTACAAATTTCTCTCATCTGCCCGTCTGCAAAATATTGCGGACCAAAAACCAGCAGGACTGGACGCCCATTGACTTTGACATAGTTTGCATCTGAAAAACAATGCTCTGCAAGGTAACGGATTACATTTTTGGCATGCTCTAGCCCATCGTCATCCTCTATTTTTTTCGCTTTGATCAGATGGCCTACTGTCTGATCTTCATAGCAAATCGCATATTTTAGATCAGCCTTTTTGACCGCTTTGATCATGGCCAAGGTATTTCGATGATTTACGCCATAATCCCAGTGTTCCTTGATTCCATACCAATCAATAATCACACCGTTGATACCTGCAATTTTCATTAGCAAGACGTGGCATTCCAGTGCATCAGAATCGGATGAATCGTAGGGACCCATCAATGGATAATAATGACTTGCAATCTCATGCTTTCCATTTACCACCTTTTCAGGATTCCGATTTTTCAGTTTCCAATGCCACCCCCAGTCGCCACTGATTGGCTTTGAGTTGAACCAAGGCATGTAATGCGTGAGAACGAGAGGTTTTTCTTGCGACCAAATTGAATCTGGCAAGACAAATAACAAAACCAACATCACCCAACTAAATTTAAAGCAGCACATCGTCAGCCGTTCCCTTAAGTTTAAGCTTCCCAAAATTTAAGCTTCTCAAAGCTTAAAATACTATTCTGTTTCAAGAACACGAACCGGCAACAATCCAGTTCCGCCCAACTACTCTCAGTTGGTCGGCAAAACCGGCTTTTAAAAAAGCATTAACTCATCGCCGGCTATAAGCCGTTGTCACTCTCGTCCAGAGCATTCTGAATGTTTTAACAAAGATAACCTCTCTCAGCCCAGAACGTTAAAAAATCAACCTTCCATACTTAAACTGTTGCATAGTACACGGATTTTGCTGAAAATAGTTCTTTCACGGCATTGTGATATCAAACATTCCTCCGCTACTTTCACAAGAGACAAGATGGGCTTTGTAAACAAAACCGCGATGTACTGGCTTTGCTTAGTTTTACTATTCAACCTGTCCTTGGTCGGTCTTGGACAAGATACCCAAGCAAAAGCCCAAGAGAGAATCAGCTTCGCAACGCAGGTCAGGCCTTTGCTTGCTGCCAACTGTTTCGGTTGTCACCAAGGGGCGATTGACCGCGGCAACTACGTCATGACCGATTTCCTTAGCATGCTCGCCGGTGGCGAATCGGGCGATCCAGCAATCGTTCCCGGCAAACTGGAGGAAAGTCGCCTAATCGAGGTCACTACCAGCCATGACGGTAAGGCAGAGATGCCCCCCAACGCCGAACCGCTCACTTCTAAAGATCTCGATATTATTAGGCAGTGGATTTCAGAAGGTGCTGTCAACGACTATTCAAAACCAACCGCAAACTACTCGAACGATAATCCACCGAGTTACTCGCGACTGCCGATGGTAACCACACTTGACTTCTCTCCCGATGGAAAGCAAATCGCCGTCAGTGGATTCCACGAAGTTCTGTTATTGAAGGTAGCTGACAATTGGGAAGCAGGCAATTCAAACCAACCGGTCCCTGGTGAAATCTCCAAGCGTCTAATTGGCCTCTCTTCCAGGATCGATGGAGTTAAATATTCCCCGGACGGAAAACATCTTGCCGTCTGCGGAGGTAACCCGGGAGAGTTTGGCGAGATTCAAGTCTGGGATGTTCAGACGGGAGAATTATCCCTTTCCAAGACCGTATCCTACGACACGCTCTACGGAGTGAATTGGTCCCCCGATGGGAAGACCATCTCTTTTGGATGCACTGACACGACGCTTCGAACCATCAACGCGGTCACTGGCGAACAACAACTATTCCAAGGTGCGCATGATGATTGGGTAAGAGACACGGTATTCTCAAAAGACGGCACGAGACTTGTGTCCGTCGGAAGAGACATGAGTTGTAAATTGACCGACGTCGCCACTCAAAGATTCATCGACAATATCACCTCCATTACGCCGGGAGTTTTAAAAGGCGGAATTGCCGCAATTGACAGGCATCCCACCCGTGACGAAATCGTAATTGGTGGAGCAGATGGAATCCCGAAAGTCTACCGAATGGACCGACTTACGAAACGAGTCATCGGTGACGATGCCAATCTGATTCGGGAATTGCCAAAAATGCCAGGTCGAGTTCAATCGATTGTCGTCTCTGATGACGGAAAGCGCATTGCTGCCGCGAGTAGTCTCGACGGTCAAGGTTTTGTTAATGTTTATTCCTACGAATTTGACACTACCCAGCCTGCAAACATTAAGGCCATTGTTAGCAAGGTCGTCACCTCGCAATCGAAAGAAGAAAAAGCAGCCCTGCGCGAATTCGTGACAAAGGATGTCAAACAGATCTTCGACTCGAAAATCACCACCGGTGGTCTGTACTCGATTGCATTTCACCCCAATGGGAAGTTCCTCGCTGTTGGTGGTACCGACGGATTGATTCGAATCATGAACTCGGAAACGGGTGAAATGAACCAATCCATTCGAACGGTCAAGACGGACACCCAGCAAACAGCGCAACAAACTCCGAACTGGAAATTTGCCCCGTTAAGCCCCGCACTGCCCAACCAAAATATTGGTACTCTGCGTTCTACCCCCACCGAGCTTGTGGTTTCACCGGCAGACATCTCGTTTAAGTCGCCAATCGATTACGCTCAGCTGGTGATACAGGCAAAATATCCTGACGGGCAACTGGTTGATGTGACCCACGCCTGCAACATATCGTCGGATACGCCTTCTGCGACCGTGAACCAAACATTGATCGAGGCCGGAACCCAAGGCACTGGCATTTTGAAAGTCGAATACAATGATTTGCAAAAATCATTAGCTGTTGAGACAAAGTTTGAAACCTCTGATTTCGCGCCCAATTTTGTACAACACGTGAATCCAGTATTAACCAAACTTGGCTGCAATGCAGGAACATGCCACGGCAGCCAGGGAGGAAAGAAGGGTTTTAAGCTATCTCTGCGCGGATACGATCCAATTTACGACATTCGAGCATTTACTGACGACATGGCGTCAAGAAGAACAAACCTCTCCGCCTCAGCTGAAAGCATGATGCTTCTGAAACCAACCGGTCAAATTCCTCACGAAGGTGGAAAACTTTTTGATAAAGATAGCCGGCATTATTCGCTGATTCATCAATGGATTAAAAACGGAGCTAAGCTCGACCAAGACGTAGCGCAAGTTGAATCGATTGAAGTTTTCCCGAAGAATCCAATTTTGGTTGACGCCGATTGGAAACAACAAATGCGTGTCGTGGCAACCTATTCAGACGGCACTAGAAAAGACGTTACCCAGGAAGCTGTGATCGAAATCGGTGACATTGAAATTGCAGCAATCAATGGTTCTGTCGTTAAAGCGTTGCGTCGTGGCGAATCGGCGGCACTCGCCCGATTCGAGGGGGCATTTACGGCCACGACAATTACCGTCATGGGAGATCGGGACAATTTCGTTTGGGAGAAGCCCGAAGCTTGGGGTGAAATTGATCGATTTGTCGCAGACAAGTGGGAGCGAATGAAGATTACTCCATCGGACCTTTGTACCGATGCCGAATTTTTACGGAGGGTTTATCTCGACCTAACCGGATTGCCCCCCAACGAAGAGCAAGTCAAAACGTTCCTAGCCGATGCGCAAGAAACGCGAACCAAACGAAGCAAATTGATTGACCAGCTGGTTGGGAACGAACAGTTTGTTGAACACTGGGCAAACAAACGGGCGGACCTGTTACAAGTGAATCGCAAATATCTCGGAGCACCCGGTGCCAGCAACCTGCGCAACTGGATTCGTGAACAGGTAAAAACAAATCGCCCCTACAATGACTTTTCATACGATCTTCTAACTGCCTCGGGTTCCAATAAGGACAACCCCGCCGCATCCTATTATAAAATCCATCGCACTCCCGAAGAGGCGATGGAAAACACTACGCATTTGTTTCTAGCAACGCGATTCAATTGCAACAAATGCCACGACCATCCCTTTGAAAAGTGGACTCAGGATCAATATTACGAAACTGCAGCCTACTTCGCACAGATTGATCGAAAGACTGACCCGCAATCAAAAGGCAAGAAAATCGGTGGAACTGCGGTCGAGGGGGCGAAACCTCTCTACGAAATCATTTCCGACAAACCAGACGGAGAAGTTAAACACGAACGCACCGGGGAAATCGCAAACCCGCTATTCCCATTTAGTGTAGATGTGGCAATTCCAGAGACCGCCAATCGGCGTGAGCAATTAGCGTCCTGGATTACCTCTGCCAAGAATCCCTATTTTGCGACTAGCCATGTCAATCGACTGTGGGGCTATTTAACTGGCGTTGGACTGATTGAACCAATTGACGATATTCGAGCGGGAAATCCACCAAGCAATCCAGCTCTCATTGAGTATCTACGAGCTCAATTCATTGAAAGTGGATTCGACACCCAACATATTATTAAGTTGATTTGCAATTCTCGAACCTATCAATTGTCAGTCAGCACCAATGGTTTTAATTCCGACGATCAACGAAATTATTCACACGCTATAGCTCGACGGCTACCTGCTGAGGTTCTTTTCGATTCGATCCATGAAGTCACGGGAAGCGTCTTAAATATTCCGGGGGTAAATCCGGGAACTCGAGCTGCGGCGTTGCCTGACAGTGGCGTTCGTTTGCCAAGTGGTTTTCTGGCGACTTTAGGGCGTCCACCGCGAGAGAGCGCCTGCGAATGCGAGCGTGTCAACGAGCTTCAGCTAGGAAGCGTTCTTGCCTTGGTCAGTGGCCCCGATGTTTCCCGGGCTGTCGGTGATCCGAGCAGTCAAATTGCTCAACTGGTTACTAGCGAGCCGGATAACGCCCAGCTAATCGATCGGTTATTTATGCGAATTCTCAACCGACACGCTTCTCCGCAAGAACTTGAGGTGCTTAAATCTGCTTTCCTTGAGATTGACTCGGATCATACGGCACTCGTTGCGGCCAGAGACAAACAAAAGATTGAGTCCGACAAAGCGAGACCTGCGGCGGAAAAATTGCGTCTTGAAAACATTAAAAAAACACAAGAGAAACTTAGCCAACTGACTGCCAAGACAGCCCCGAACCTGTTGCAGCAAGAGGCGGACCGTCTTACAAACATTGAAAAAATCAAACAGGAAATCAATGAATTTCAATCTGCGAGATCCAATTTTTCAAATTGGTTGGTCAAGCAACAAAAAGAGATCAACTGGCAAGCCATCGAGCCCACTAAGCTTGAATCGACCCTTGGAAACGCATTTATTGTTCGCGAAGATAAAAGCATTCTCTTGAAACCAAAACCTGGAAAAGACCTTTATACGATATTTGCCGATGAATCCCTTAATGGGACTACCGCCATTCGTCTTGAAGTTCTCAGCGATCCGTCTCTGCCCGGAAACGGGCCCGGACTCGCTCCCAACGGAAATATCGTTCTCACAGAATTTGAAATCGAAATTGCCAAACCCGATCAACCAGACAAATGGGAAAAGGTCAAAATTTCAACCAGTGCCTCGAACATCACCCAACCGAATTTTTCGACGGCCCAGGTGATTGATGGCAATTCGACAAACCAAAGAGGTTGGGCGCTCGCTAACGCCATTGGAAAAATCAGTTGGGCTACTTTCCACTTGGAAGCACCACTCAACCTTCCCGAAGGCGCGAAAATTCGATTTAGAATGCATCAGAACTTTGATGAAAACCATCAAATTGGAGCGTTCAGAATTTCGGCCACTCAGTTTCAGGAGCCAGTTAACCTAAGTCTTCCCGATCATCTAGTCGCAGAAATAAAGGTACCGGTATCTGAGTTATCAAAAGCACAAACTGAACTTTTAAAGGGATTGTTTGAAAAAGACGATCCAACTCTTAGGGACTTAACTGCTAAACTTGCGAACGCTGAAAAAATGATCGCGGTTCCCGCTGATGTTCAAAAAATGCGGGAAAAGCTTGGTCGTTACGAACTCCCCGTTCCTGCCGACGCAAAACTTCAGCGGCTTGAGGCCGATGTTATCACCAGTCAAAAACAATTAGAGAACCGGCGCCTAACGGCAACTCAGGACCTGACTTGGGCGTTAATTAACAGTCCATCGTTCTTGTTTAATCGGTAACCAGCCAACCTTAATCCTTACACGGAGAATACAATGTTTCGCATCGTCGGCAACGCCGCAAAAGATCTCTGCGATCCACAACTTAAGGTCACTCGTCGCGATATCATGCGAGTTGGTGGAAGTGCCGTCCTTGGACTTTCACTTGGGAACATGCTTAAACTTAAGTCTGCCAACGCCTCCATCTCGCCAACTAGCGTTCAGGGAGCAGGCTGGAACAAGGCAAAAAGTATTATCATGGTTTACCTTCAGGGAGGGCCAAGTCATATCGACCTCTGGGACCCTAAAGAAAACGTACCAGATAATGTTAAGAGCGTATTCAAACCGATCTCGACAAAGATTCCCGGGATTAAGTTTACGGAAAATTTGCCTCGCCTATCTCAATTGAACGACCGGTTTACGATGATGCGGGCAATGAGCTACACGCCCGTCGGCCTGTTTAACCATACTGCTGCCATCTATCAGATGATGACGGGTTACACGACCGACAAGGTCAGTCCCTCCGGACAACTGGAGCCTCCGTCTCCAAAGGATTTCCCAAATTTTGGCTCTCATTTGGTGAAAATGAAACCAGTCGAAGTCCCCATGCTACCTTTTGTTATGCTGCCGCGACCGCTTCAGGAAAGTAATGTCGTCGGCAAAGGAGGTGCTGCTGGATTTCTCGGGAAAGCGTTTGATCCCTACACGCTTTATCCGACCGGCAGCGATCTCGATATGAAAAAGATGACCCGGATAAAAATCGATGACCTTCAGTTACCAGCCGATGTCTTTTCAACTCGGTTGCGGCGGCGAGCGAAGCTTCGAGATCTGGTGAATGGGCAAATGCCCGAAATTGATAAAGCGGTTGAATCATTTAAACTTGATCAACATTATCAAAAAGCACTCGACCTTGTCGTCTCCGGCCGCGCCCGGGATGCGTTTCAATTGAGTAACGAATCAGAAAGCACGCGAGAAAGTTACGGGAGAAATACCTTTGGTGACAGTCTTTTATTGGCTCGACGTTTAGTCGAGGCAGGAACACGCGTAGTTGAGGTCATTTGGCCAAAGGTTGCAAACAGCGACAACCATAGCTGGGACCAACACAAAGACCTCAGCAAAAGAATGAAAAACCAATCCGCTCCAATGTTTGATGCCGGCGTGAGCGGGCTAATCGAGGATCTCGACCAACGTGGAATGCTCGATGAAACCCTAGTCGTTGTGGTGGGAGAGTTTGGCCGAAGTCCTCAACGTGGTGTTAGCACGTCGGGTAATGACAACTCCAACGACGGTCGAGACCATTGGCCTTATTGCTACACCGGTTTAATTGCCGGCGCTGGCACAAAACGGGGCTATGTTCATGGCAAATCAGACAAAACCGCTTCGGCGCCTCTTGAGGACCCAGTACATCCGGGGGAACTGCTCGCCTCAATCTATCATTCTTTTGGAATCAATCCCGAGACGATGGTCATGAACCACTTGAATCAACCAAGAGAACTTGTAAAAGCGCACCCAGTTCACGCTCTGTTTAGCTAGTTGGCTCCTTGAAACTAGCTCACTTTGGAGCCATTGACTGCATGAACGCGAATCCCATCTTCAAACTCAAAGCAAATTGAAACTGACTTGGTGAATCAGTCGCAATTCACGCCGAGTGGGCGATTCCGAAAAACGTTCACGGAATTCCGATTGGAAAATTGACGTGGCAAAGCACCAGCCACATTGCGGCTTGAGAAGGTAGACGCTGCCTGATCTCAACTATCAGTTGAATTCTGTTGATCCGCGTTGCGTTGTTCAATTTCGGTTTGGCGATTCCGCAAAACGCGATCGAACGCTTTTCTCATTTTATCGCCACTGAATGTGTATGAGTGATTGTTAAACTCAACGCGATTCTCGTGAAGAATAGTAAAGGGCCGATTGACGAGCCGGACGTTCATCTCAATGTGAGCACCCTCGGGGTGGTAACGACCAATCTCCCCTTCTTTGACAGTACCTCTCCATTCAATCACTTCGACACTGGCATTGGCGCCAGAGGAATCCAAAGTGAACTGCGGCTCGCCTTCTGGATCTGGAGAATCCAGTCTAGCTGTGAGCTCAATCCGCTTTGTTTTTTCCTCAAAGTCATTTTTGTAAGTGAACATCGTGGTCATATCAAAACAGAACGCCCCGATCCGCCGACTCGCGAAGAAGTAGCGAAGATTTTGCCAGTTCTGTTTTGCGAAGGCGTCGAATTCGTCCTGAGTTCCAAGCGTGATAAAAGTCCGATTCGCCCCGGCCTCGTGATTGGCTCGCCTAAAACGTAAAAGACCATCTTTTAGTTGTAAATAAATCGAGTTGGCAGTGCCCAAAACGGTCTCCATCGATTCCATCCAAACCGGAGCGACGTCACCATTGCTGACCGCAGACCGAAGTTCAATTGGAGCTTGACTGGGATCCAACCGAATTTGGTCTTTTTGACTTTCCTTCATACTGGATTTAATCAGCGCGAATGCCCACGAATTATCCTCCTCCGGAAAATCGATCCTTCCAGATTCAAAAGCGTATCCAATTAGTTTCATGACATCTCAGATCTAATATGCATTTCGAGGCAGTAATGGAGGGCACCATGACACAAGTCATTATACCACAATATTTATCAGGCAATCCCGAAAGTAAATTTATACCCAATCCACTACAAACGCTGAGTAAACCCTACCATTTGACTCGCTATATAAAATCGAACGGATTAGTAATTCAGCACAAAGCTACCAACCTGCAATGAGCTTTAAAAAGCGTCTTCACCAGCGCAGATTTTTGCGCAAAGGATAAATTTTCGGACGCCCGTCAGTACTACTCCAGCCACTATCTTCGAGGTTGAATTGACTCAAAGGAACTGAACAGGCTCTGGCAAAATACGCTCAATTTCATCGACTCGGTACCCAAACCCCGATTCGCCAATCGTGGAAAGATCCAAAACGCCGTCTCGCCGCTGGTAAATCCCTGGATGAATTAATTGTTCTGGAAGTGAGGCCTCTGGATAAAATTGCATTCCATTCGACTCGACACCCATGATTGTCCCGGCGTGCGCCGCGAGCCTCACATGAGGAATTTGGGCAAGCATCGGGTTGGTAAGGTCTTGTACCATGAGGGGCATTCCGTTTTCTTTTGCCCAGCAAAGGCTTAACAAAGCACCGGTTTGTGTCTTGCAGGTTTTGAGCGCCACCCCAGACCATCCCAATGATTTCCCAAGTCGCACAAAACGCCAGTCGTGGGCACTTTCATCAAGAAACAACGGTTTCCGCTGAGAAACTGAAGTGACATCAATCCGATGAGCCTCAAGATCGTAAGGAAAGGGCTGTTCGACATACAACAGGCGACGATAAATTTCGCTGTGTTCAACCTCCAATCGGTCCAGTATGTCATTTACATACTGAGGATCGCTCACTGTGCAATTAAAGTCAGCGGTGAGCGATTCTACATTGTGCTTCAGGGAAATGTTTCCAATTCTTACCAACCGGTCGTAATCCCAATCCGAATCATTACCGCGAAGCTTGATCTTCAGACACTTAAGTCCATCACGCTCAATCCAGCTAACGAGATCAATTGGGTATCCGTCTACTGGCTCATTGCCCGTCTTATCTTCCTCTACCAGCGGATCCAAGCCGCCAACAAGATGCCAAACGGGAATACGCTTTGGGGGATCAGCAATCAAGTAATCGTTTGGGTAACGACCCTTAAATGCAGTGAACGCATCGTCGTTCTCTGAATCACTTTGAAAGAACCACTCTAGATCGTGATTCATAAATTCTGAATCATAGGTTTTGTAGATGTCTATTGCATGTATGTTTCCATAGGCGTCGTGTACCGCCTGATCAAACACGCTGGTCGCAACTAACGCCGCAAGTTGGGGCATCGGCTCCTGTTGACGTTCCAAATTAAACGTTTGTCGAATTTGTGGCAGCTGTTTTTCAATGAATTCATGACCAATTTCCAACGGATGACCTGAACATTGAAAATCTAATAATGCTTTCGCTAGACGTTTGCAAAATTCTACCAAGGCCTCATGTCGAGCCGCGTAAGCTGATTGACTTGGCCAAACCCACTGGACTGAAAGCGGCGTCTCTCCCCATCCAACACCCACATTTCCAGAACGATCCTCAACCGTGATCTTAGTTCGCGCACAGGTGACGTGATCCAGCGTCTCACTTCCAAATTTAAGTGGAACCCTTGTTTGGACCGGTATAAAAAAAAGGCTGATATCCTTGATAAATATATCGGTTATTTTCGATTGCATAGTGCTCAGTGGATTGAAGCAAAATTCGATGGAGGACGTTTTTCAATCCTCTGAAAAATTCAGAAAGCCAGCTACTTGATATATCTTGAGAGAAAAATCCCCCCAATGAAAATTGTTCCGCCCAACAAAATACTGCTCAAATCAAAATTCGGAAGATTTACCAATTCCGGAAGATTCCAGTACCGCCCAAACAAAATCACAACCAAGCCTGGTAAAACGCAGGCGGTCACCCTCCAACCAACAAAAATGGAGGACGCGATCATTAACAAACCCGCAACTAAGGGATTGAAACTGTTTATCAAAACTCCGATAAGCGGAATTGCAAGCGGAACCGTCTCACCGTCTAAGCTCGTGGCATCATTTAAAGGTTGTTCGACAACATTCACATTGACATCAGTCAATGGATCGGGAGCGTTCTGAAATAGATTGTTTTGATTTGCCCAGATTAGACAAATCACCACTAAACAAGAACCCAATAAAGCGCGAAAGAACGATCCACAAAAGCCATCTAACCAGGGTGTTAACCGTCCAATAAGCGTATAACTACGTCGATGCTTGCCACTCCTTGCCTCTCGCATCATATTGTTGATTCTATCGAGGTGTTGCTGTCGACGGACCGCTGCATTTTTAGAGTCGTTCCGTTTGCCCCACATGTTCGACCGGTAGTCAGCGCCCTTGTCGACCATCTGGAAAGCTTGCTTTCTTGCTTCTCCAGATGTGATTCCTTTTTCGAGCAATCCTGCCTGTTCGACGCGCTGGAGAAGCACTTCATCCTGCGCGACGTCACCCGCGTCTATCTTGCGTTTAAACGCATCGATCATCACATCTACCCAGGGACGGAACTTAGGCTTGTGACGCCCCATGACGGTATTACTCAGCTCATTCCGAACTTTTCTCTTCGCTTCATAGTCGAACAACTGCTCAAAAATTTCTTCCCAATGGTTTCCGGAATACTTTGCCACAAATATCTGAAGTGTTGACTCATCCATTCCCATCACGCGCATGCGTTTCATTAATCGCTCGCATTTGGCAATCAATGGATTTCGGTGCTTTTTAATGGGCTTATCAATGAACACATATATCCCAGCACCAACAATGACTCCAGCGATTGACATCACCAACCAGTGGAAAAACACTCCCGCCAGTAGTGCGGCAATTACCCACAAGACGACGGCAAAATTCCACTTCAATAAAGCCACCCCCTTCTTACGATAGGATAACTCGCGCCATAGCTGATAAAGAACAGTATTGTCATTGACGCCTTGGGTGATGAGATAGCTGATAAACCCGGCCAACGGAAAGATCAACACGCCGGACGCCCATTGCCAGCTAATGAATACGAGGTTAAACGCAATAAAAAGTGACATCCCAAGAATCGTCAGCGGAGCCACCGTGCGAACGCGTGTCAGTGGAAAAAAATTGTAAGCATCCGCGCACGTCTCCATCAATCGGGCATCTTCCTCGGCTGGCGTAAACTGCGCGGCTGAACTGATTCCCAGATAATCTTCCAATTCAACGATTAACTCGCCCATACTCTGATAACGATCTTCAGGCAGTTTCGCCATCATTTTGGCGATGATCTGGGAAAGCACTTCAGGAACTCGATCGACGATCAGACTTGGGGGCACCAAGGGAGCGGACGTGTGTTTGGCAACTACTTCAATAACCGTTCTCCCATCAAACGGCCGTTGCCCTGTAAGCAACACATAAAACGTACAACCCAACGAATAAACATCCGCACGTAAGTCGACGGTCATTGAGCTGGTTGCTTGCTCAGGTGCCATGTAATAGGGGGTACCAATGGTACTACCGAATTGCGTCAATTCCCTGGAGGACGACAGGGCACTGCTATCTCCATCGTCAAGCTCCGACTCGTCTCGTTCAGGAACCTTTACCAATCCAAGATCAGCAACTTTTACGAGCCCTTCTTGATTTACCAACAGGTTTGCTGGCTTGATATCGCGATGCACCATCCCCGCATTGTGGGCGCATTCCAAACCGCGTGCCGCTTGCAAAACGTAATTCGAGGCCTGCTCTGGATCCAGTTTTTTATTATTCTTAATTCGATCTTGTAGAGATTGCCCCTCTACCAGTTCCATGCTGAAGTAACAATTGCCACGGTCATTTCCCATGTCATAGATCTGTACAACATTAGGATGAATCAACTGCGCCGCAGCGAATGCTTCTCGTGTGAATCGAACCATCATCGATTCATTTTTCAGGAGATGTGATTTAACAACCTTTAGGGCTACTTTTCGATCGAGCGATATTTGTTTTGCAAGATAGATCGATCCCATCCCGCCTTCGCCTATCAAATCTATCAGTTGATAAGGTCCAATCTCAGCTGGAAATCCGGTCGCAGATTCAACAGGCTCTTCAATACGAGGAGGCAAGGGAGAAAAATCAATTGGCTTTGCTTTGGGTTGCTCACGAATCTTGGAACCGGCCGCCGTATCATCCGACTGACCCGTCGCAACGGTCAAATCTAACTCGGGTCCGCCTGTGCCTGAACCAGATGATCCATCGGTAGCTTCAACTCCCTCAACCGCCGGCGGAGTTAAGGGAGAAAAATCAATTGATTTGGATACGGAGCGTTCACGGACACCTGAACTTGCCGACGTATCATCCGAGTGACCCGTCGCCATTGTCAAATCTAACTCAGAACCGTCTGTCACTGCACTAGCTGATTCATCGGCAGATTCAGGTTCTTCTCCAGCCGGCGGAGTTAAGGGAGAAAAATTAATCGATTTGGGTTCGGAACGCTCACGGATATCTGAACTTGCCGAAGTATCATCCGAGTGCCCCGCCGCCATTGTCAAATCTAACTCAGACTCTTCCGCCGACGGGTTAGATGATCCATCCTCCGCAGTCGGGTTTGAATCCGGATCGCCAACCTGCTTCAGAGCATCCTCAATCGGAACCAGTTCTAGCGACGTTTCCGAACTGTCCGCATTCCGGATTTGGGTTACTTCGATATTTGAAACGTATCCGGTTTCCGAATAAAACTGGCCGTTCTTATCTTGACTGATAAAAAGCTCGAACCGTGTGTTACAAAAATTACACACCGGACAAAACGACCCCACCGATGGATTCGCGACCGCGAATTCAGCTTTACAGCGAGGACAGTTTAATCTCAACATGCGTTTCATCGACAAACGGATATGAACAAAAGACGGAAAAATACCCAAAACCGGAATCGAGACTAAAATTGCGCACACGATTTAATCGCGAAAGCTTCTACAGATTCCCGAAGTTAACAACGGCGTAGTTGAGTGCAAAAATCCAGCTTTCTTTCCGAGTGCGAATAACTCGCCTCAACCATTTAATCGAACGAACCACGCTTAATCGGCTCCTCTTACGAAAGCTACTATTTTTTCTTTTGCTTCAATTCGTTGGTTCTATGACGCAAGAATTGATTAGAAATTTCCGCTGACTCAGCTTTTTCAGTTGGACCAAAATCCCAAAATTTCTGGATGACTCCTTCAATCTCTGGATAATCAGCTCCGGTGTCGCCAATCTGCGTCCGCTTCTCAGCGAGCTGTCGTTTTAGGCTCTCTGCGATGGCCGCGTATTTTGGATTGTCATATTGATTCACATTTTCGCCCGGATCATTTTTGAGATCGTAAAGCTCCCACGCGGGCGGAGTTCGAACGTCTGTAGCTCCGTAACCGGCTCCGTAATAGAAAATCAATTTGTGGTCTTTTGTCCGAAGCCCAACGTGGCCTGGATTGTCATGATGTGCCATGTGCATCCAATATCGGTAATACGCAGATTGCTTCCAACCAGGCGTTTCGCTACCCGTTTCACATATTTTCCGAAAACTCGCGCCTTGCATGTACTCCGGAGTTTTGACGCCAGCAAACGCTAACATAGTTGGTGCAAAATCAACATTCTCAATGATCGCGTCGGTCTTGATACCAGGTGGAATTGTTTTCGGGTAGCGAACCAAAAATGGCATTCGCTGCGACTCTTCGTACATCCACCGTTTGTCTTGATAGTCATGCTCACCGAGCATGAATCCCTGGTCTCCCGTATAGATAATCAGCGTGTTATCCAGCTGTCCGACAGAGGTAAGATAGTCAAACAGCCGTTTTAGATTATCATCGACACCTTTCACGCAACGAAGATAAGCTTTGAGATAAACGTTGTAGGCTGCGCGCTTTGCTTCCTCGTCAGACAGGGCCGGGTCAATTTTAAAATCAGCAGCATAACTGCGTCTCGGGTTTCTTCTACCAATGGAAGTTCCAATATGAGGAATGAGTTCATCATTATCACCGCGAGTCGCGAGTGAACCGAATTTCGGATCTCGCTTCCACATATTTTCGGGCTCTGGTATTTCGGTATCAGCCAAGTAAGACTCATACCGCGGTGCATATTCAAAATAGTCGTGCGGAGACTTGTAGTGATGCATTAAAAAGAACGGTCGGTCGCGATCCCACCCCTCTTTTAACCAAGAGATTGATAAATTGGTGATCGCATCCACCGAGTGCATTCCATCAAATTTAATGGTGTTCTTAGGCCACTTTCGATCGCCCCGCACTCGAAACTCTGGATTAAAATATTTCCCTTGGCCCGGCAGCACACAATAATGCTCGAAGGCACCGGGTTCCATTTTCAAGTGCCATTTACCAATCATGGCTGTCTGGTAGCCAGCCTTTTTCATTTCAATAGCTAGGTACTGTTGATCAGATGGAACCTTCCCCCGAAGATCGTACACTCCATTTACATGGTTGTACTGCCCCGTCAAAACACAAGCTCGACTTGGCGAGCAAATTGAATTTGTACAGAATGCATTTTCGAACATCACCCCTTCGCGGGCGAGTCGGTCAATCGTCGGTGTAGGATTAAGAACAGCTAATCGACCACCATAAGCTCCAACCGCTTGACTGGTATGATCATCAGACATGATGTACAGAATGTTTGGCCGTTTGTCCGCCCTCACATCGGCTAACCCAAATGAGGCGATAGTAAGCAGGCAAAAGAAAACAGAAACGGATACCCTAATTGGCATGAAAGACTCCACAGACAGAAAACGTTAACGTCCCCATTGTAGAGCGGTAAACTGTTTTCGTCTACAAAATGATTTAAGTCTGAGCGCATCACTGGGACATTAGAAGCCGAACTAATCGTTGGAGACAGGCAAACCGATACCCACTTAATCTTATGATTGCTTAAATTACACTTGCCCGCATTGCCGTATTGAGTGCGAGTTAAAACTCCACTTGGCTCAAGCGTCGAGCGGCGTCTGCCATTCCATACGCCTGTGCAAGTTTTGAGAGCGCTTGAACGAGTCGCTCGCGGGGTTTCAATTTCGAATTGCGAGCAAGGTCTGACTTCAAATACGGAATCGCAACTTCCATCAATCCTCGACGTTGACTTACCGATAGCTCGGAGTCAGCCATCTCCAAGTACGATTCGCACAAAAGGTCAGCAACGTTGATTCGTGATGAATCCCCAAGCTCACGTACCGCGTCGTTAACGATCCCGGAATCACCAGACCGCATTCCCAATTTTCTAATTTCCTCGAGGAGAATTACGTTTTGAGCAACGTCATCGGTAAGCTGGTCCTCCAATGCTTGTGCTGCCATCACCGCTCGACCAGAAGAAAGGTCCGATACAGACTTATACTCCTGCTCAGTCCGGAAACTTAAAACGCCCTCCTGCTGAGCCTTTTTATTTGGAAACGGTACTTTTTGTTTTACCTGACCAAGCTTATTGAAATCAAATCGAGAAAAATGTCGAATACCGTCACAGGAGTGGCCAGCAGCTTCCGATTCTTTCAACAATTTATCGATCTGACTTGCGTAATTTTTACCGCCAACTTGGTTCACTGCATAAAATGCGGCCAGCTGTTTGTTCCAGGTTGGGATATCCTCAATGCTCCCCTGTTTCGCCAAGACTACGGCCAATTGAGGCGGAAGAAATGAATAACCGTAAGTAATGTTAGAGCCTGCATTTCGAACAATAACTTTATCTTGATCCGATTCCACGAGACCAATTATCTGCCCGGAGATATCCAGCTCCTGCCCTCCTGGAATCTCAGTACTGCTCGCGATCACCTGTTCCCAAAACCCATCGAATAGATCGTAAATTTCAACAAACTCATCCACCAGTCCAGCAACCTCTAACTGTTCTTTGACGAATTCGGAACCAACCTCTGAACTGATGGAATCTTTTATACGCTGCGCATTTTCAATTGCTCTCTTTGCGCGAACCTTGTCGCGACGGAATAGACTATGGCGAGCTCGGTTCAAGTAACGTTCGTACTGAGCCACCTGTAAACCATCAAACTCCACAAAGACAGAGTTTCCCGGCTCTTTTTCATCACTCGAATCTGCCATCTTCTCTTCTGGCTTTTCTTGCTCGGACTTCTCATCTTTGGGGGAACCATCTGAATCTTCCCCCTCAGACATGGTTCCTTTCTTACTGTTATTCCTAGCCATTCTCGCTTCCCGTTCGGCTTTCTTGACAGCTTCTTCATCAAGCTCATCTAACTTAGTCAGATCAATTTTCGGCAAAGGACGCGTGTCAACATCCGGGTCATCGGAAACGTCTGACGGTGACACAATTGGGGCGACCCCCGCCCCATCATCGGCCGGACTTCCATCAGCCGAGTCGACAGCACTCGGATCGTTCGCTTTCGCCGATCCGCCAAGAGTTTCAAACACACTCCAGTTCTGAATGATCAAGTACGCACCACCGGCTAACATCGCAAACATTAGAAACATCGCCAATAACGCAAAACTCTTACTGCTCCGACGACGCCGAATCTTGCGATTAATTTTCAAATCGCCCATCATCGGCGAACTTGGCTCCGCCGACTCGACCGGTTCTCGTGGTAGAGGTTTTGCTAATGGAATCGCCATTGGCAATGCAGATTGGGGCGCGACGGCTACTGGACTCGCAGCCATTGGAACTGCTTTAGAGTTCATCGGAGAAGGTGGAACTGCGGCAGGTGAGCCAGGCCTCTTTGGCGGTGCCGGCGGTTTTCGATCAATGGGTTCAGCTCGTGCCGATTCCAATGGCTTTTTCGTGCCGGGCCTCCCCTTCACCGGCGGACTTAAAGCGGGATCAGGTTTTGTGGAAATTGGAGTGTTGCGCTCACGGGTCTTGGATTTTAACTTCTCGTAGTAGGCCAAGCGAGTCTTCGGCTGAGACAACACCTTCTGAGCCCGCAGAACACGTTCCTGAATCTCTTCGACCAAGTTATCATCTTCACCAGCTGGTACCTCAGCCAGCAACTTTAAACAGCGCTTCGCAGCCTCGTCAACAATCCTTGTAATTTCAGATTGATCTTTCAGCGAAGGACTTAAATCAAATAATTCGAAATAGTGCGGCTTGATGAAGTTTGTATCTAAACCAAGCCATTGCTTATAAGGGTTAAATTTCGAGGTCATGGGAAAATCAGTCTAAGAATTTGAAAAAACGTCGCCTAACACTAATTCAAGCAACTTAGCCGACCGGTTACAATAGGTTCCTGCCCAGGACTCAACAATGCTTAAATTGGCTATTGTTTCAAAGGGTTAACGACGAACGAAGTCGACTTTTCGTTCACGGGATACGCCTCATCAAAACGGGGAAAGTCGTGTTCAACCCAGTCACCGATTACTCAAGTTAGCCAACCCAAATAGTAAACAGCGAAACTAAGCGTTTTACTTCCCTACTTAACTTTGGGGTTCAAATTTGTATTACGCTCAGATTAGATTCGTTTAGACGTCATATTTATTAGACTTTTTGTCGAGTTCTGCCATGAATAATGAATTTATCAACATTTCGGCTTATAAATTTGTTGATTTGGACAATCTAGCCCAACGGAAGGATGAACTGCTTCCGCTTTGCAAATCCTTAAAACTCAAAGGAACCATCCTTCTCTCCCTTGAAGGTATCAATCTCTTTGTTGCCGGCGGCCGAAAAGCCATTGACGAATTTGTCGATTTTTTAGAACTACGGCCCGAATACGCGGATTTACCAATTAAAGAGAGTATCAGTGATCATCAGCCCTTTAGCCGGATGCTGGTTCGATTAAAAAAGGAAATCATTTCCATGGGAATGGAAAAGATTCGCCCGGTCGCTAAGACCAGTCCTAAACTGCCGGCGCAGACCTTAAAGAATTGGCTCGACGAGGGTAAAGACGTAACACTCCTGGATGTCCGAAATGATTACGAAATCGAAGTCGGGACATTTTCAAACGCAGTCCCCATCGGAATTGACCATTTCCGAAAATTCCCGGAAGCAACCAGAGAGCTATCGGATGATCTGAAAAACAAACCACTCGTTATGTTTTGCACCGGTGGGATTCGCTGTGAAAAAGCTGGCCCTTTTATGGAGGAAGAAGGATTCAGCGAAATCTACCAATTGGACGGCGGAATCCTGCGTTACTTTGAAGACTGTGGCGGTGACCATTATGATGGCGAATGCTTTGTGTTCGACAAGCGAGTAGCCGTTAATTCCGAACTGAAGGAATCCGACTACGAGCAATGTTACGCGTGCCAAGCCGTTTTGACCTTGGATGATCAGGAT
The DNA here is from genome assembly GCA_029251085.1 of Mariniblastus sp. Taxonomy (GTDB): domain Bacteria; phylum Planctomycetota; class Planctomycetia; order Pirellulales; family Pirellulaceae; genus Mariniblastus. The sequence continues at coordinate 66,538 of JAQXDZ010000046.1, read as the reverse complement.
TCAAAACTTTACCAACCGCCGCATTCATGCCCCTCCTGCTTTCGCACTGACGAACAGCGACTCGCCGAACTACTCGAAGAGCGAAATAATCTTATTGCGCTCAAGACGACACCGCTTCCAGGATCTTTGGCCTACGACAACATTCGTCCAATGAATGTTCCACTCCGATTCGACAAACACAAAACAATTGACTTCCTCTCCGGGATGCACGCCAATCTCAAATCTGAATACTGGCTTTCGGAGTGCGAGCAAAATCGAATCACCTACAAACACGAACCCATATCAGCGGAAACCATTGTGCGCTCGGGATGGCGGATTGAACACCATCTACCGCAAACGACGGAACCGGCAGTCAATAATCAAATCAAAGTTCTTTACGAAGACGATGTCATTATCGCCGTCGACAAACCCGCTCCACTGCCGATGCACCCGTGCGGCCGCTTCAACCGAAACACGCTCGACTACATAATCAACCAAGTGTACGTCGATGAGCAAATCCGTATCCTTCACCGCCTCGATGCCAATACAACAGGGGTTGTCATCATGGCTAAGAAAAAGTCAGCCGCCCAATTTATACATCCACAATTCGTCAACCACCAAGTAGATAAAACTTACCTCGCCCGCGTTCAAGGCCATCCAAGCGAAGAGCAATTTGAGTGCGAGGAATCAATAAGTTCTGAGGCTTCCGCTGCCGGTTCGCGTAAAATCACCGTGGAAGGTCGATCTGCCAAAACTAGCTTCAACGTTCTGCAACGCTTCGAGGACCAAACTTCTTTGGTTGAATGCAAACCCAAAACAGGCCGCACCAACCAGATCAGAATCCATCTTAGCCATCTTGGTTTTCCAATTATTGGAGATCCGACTTACAATTCTGCCGGTGAGCTTTCTCAGTCACTGGAGCTCGGCGACCCACCAATGTGCCTCCATGCCTACCGAGTAGAACTAACCCACCCGAATACCAAAGAAAATTTGGAGATTCAGGCTGGTCTACCGGACTGGGCAACTCTCTGAAAATACGGCTCTGCTGTTTCCACTGCCCTTCGTGATTTCCTTTCGATCACAATTGATTCGCTCAGGTTCGCCTGCCAGCAACAGCAAACTCAAGTAAGAATATCACCCAAATAATGCCTTTGTCCTGCAGCCGTGAAGTTTTTCTTGCTCCGCGACCGATCTTAATTTGCTCGGGTTTCCCCGTCAGAACCAATGCTCCGTTTGTTTTTACGCCCCCATCCTATAAAACAGTTGTATTGTTTAAACGATGGTTAAAGCAGTTCTGCTCCCCAGTGCTTAGTTATCTAGCTAAACGTGTTCCGTGTTAACACAATTTGGGAGCTCAACCTCTGTCTAGCCAACGCACCGGTAACGCGCGGTATTTAAATCTCATTCAATCATTAAGGCAATCGCAATGTACGGGCTTGTTCACACTTCAGTTCGCGACATGGTTCTACAAAATCATGGCCCAGCAACCTGGGAGCAAATTCGGTCAACCGCAGGGGTGGGAGACGAAGATTTTCTGGCTATGAAGAGCTATGACGATTCAATTATCCTCAACTTGGTAACTGCCGCCAGCGAGACATTACAGATCTCCCCAGAAGAATGCCTCAACGCCTTCGGGCAATTCTGGGTTTTAGACACCGCTGCCAAACACTACAGCGAAATGATCGACGGATTTGGCTCAGACATGTGGGCGTTGCTAGAAAACCTTGATCACATGCATGATCGGATGTCGAGTACTTTTCACGGTTATGACCCTCCATCCTTTTTCCTTAAAAACCACGAAGACGGCAGCCGACTGCTTCATTACCGCAGCAGTCGCCAGGGGCTTACTCCTTTTGTCATTGGACTACTGAATGGATTGGCAATCCATTTCAAAACCACGATCGACATCGCCATCGACGAAGAAACGTTATCAACCAATGGCCAGCACACGGTATTTCGACTTACCGAAAGGAATAACTAGTGGATTTGGTTACCCCTGCTCAGTGCGAATTATTTTATCCGTTCGTAATCGGCTTAGACCAAAACAACAAGATTGTTTACGTCAGCGAACGGTTAGACGGCAAGTTGAAGCGAGGAAGTGTTGGCAAACGGTTTGATCAAGTTTTTGAGCTTAACCGACCACGGGTGGATTGGAATGACGCGTCTCTCGACCTCTCCAATTACCGCGCACACCTTTTTCTATTTTCAAATCTCAGTGGCACCTTTGGTTTGCGCGGTCAGGTAATTCCCGGAACGCTCAACGGGCGTGAAATCATCTTAATCGCAGCTTCACCATGGCTGACTTGGTTGAATGAAAATGTCGAGCACTATCAGCCCAACTTTTTTGACTTTTCCGTTCAGGATGCCCAGCTTGATTTCAATCTTCACCTTCATACGCAAACGGTGATGCTCGATGACATGCAACGGCTAACCGCTCAGCTAATGCGTGCCCGCGATGAAGCCCAGGCTGCTGACCGGGCGAAATCAATGTTTGTTTCTCATGTTTCCCACGAACTGAGGACACCCTTGACGGGAATCACGGGTTTGATTGAGCTAATGGAAGACCAACCTCTCAATGATGAATCGCTCGATCTCTTAGAAACGCTTCGAACTTCATCCGACTATTTAATGCATGTGGTGAATCAGGTTCTTGACTTCTCGCGAATGAAAGATGGTGCCGAGACATTGAAATTGGAGCCATTCAATTTAAAAAGCACCGTCAATTCGACAGTCGCCATTCTCGAACCTCAGGCAAAAATGAAGGGATTAAACCTATCGGTCTTTATCAGCCCCAATGTTCCCAAGTGGTTAGACGGAGACGTGTTTAAAATTAGAAAGTCTCTCACAAATTTAATCAGTAATGCAATCAAGTATTCCAACGAAGGGCAAATTCAGATTGCCATTATGGCGACCGAAGAAGATGCCAATGCAATGAAATTATCTTTCTCAGTCTCGGATCAAGGCCCGGGAATCGCTGTTGAAGATCGCCCACTTCTGTTCCGTGAATTTTGGACGAAGGACGCCCCTGGCACAAATAAAATAGCATCGACTGGACTTGGGTTATCAATTACGCGTGGCCTGATTGAACAAATGGGCGGGGAAATTGGAATGCGACCTGCCGATCCACAGCCTGGATCTATCTTTTGGTTCGACCTAACCCTGACTCGTTCAAAACAAATTGATCACGCCGATCAGCACTCTATTGAAGCCGATTTTAGACAGTATTCGGCTCGCTTGTTAATTGTGGATGACAACAGCGTCAATCGAAAAGTTGCCAACCTGATGTTTAAAAAGTTTGGGCTTACCATTGAAGAGGTCAACTCCGGCCACGAAGCAATTGCAGCGTTGGATGACGCTACCTTTGACATCATTCTGATGGATATTCAAATGCCACAGCTCAATGGAATCGAAGCAACTCAGATAATAAAAAATAAGTTCGGCCAGGATACTCCAAAAATTGTTGCCTGGTCAGCTAACTGTACAGAAGAAGATATCGTCGAATATCGCAATGCAGGGATGGATGACGTCCTAACCAAACCTGTCAATAAAAAGGCGATTGCCCAAGTTTTGAGTCGTGTTCTTAACTGAACAACCCCGTCGACCATCAGCCTTCGCCCATTAACTTCTGCCTGTCGCGAGCCCGCGCAACGTTCAGGAAGAATCGGTCTCGATTCGGCACTTCCGATTCGACGCCAACACCCACATTTCCGTTTGATTGTCGATTCCGGGTGATTTCCTATCTACCAACCCCCGAGCCAAGCATGGTCAGACAACGCAAAACCGACAACCTCTAACTCCCAGTCCCCCCAACTAACCGAAAAAGAAGTGGTTGAGACTTGTTGTGGGTAAACGGCTGCATAAGTTTTTAGGCCTAATTGCCGCCTTTTCTTGGGGATTTCTGATTATGGCCGCTTACTCCGGTTGATTGCGGGCTTTGCTTAACCGATACCACCGGAATAACCGATAAACAGGCATAGTAGGCTAAATCACACAGCACACGTCAGGAAGAGTCATGGTAATTGTTCAAATGCGAAGTCTAGAACTCAACAGTTTGGTAAAGTTCTTAGCAGGAGTTCTGGCGATCCTCGGTGTAACTTTGGGTGGAAGTTTGCAGGCGCAGCAACCTACAGCGACCAACGCCTCCTTCAGCGGCAACGCTCTAAATACCATTCCTGTCACAAGTACGAATCCCGGTTCCAAAGGTAATTATCTTGAGTCTCGCGTAATGGAACTGGAGCAACAGATAAAAGCTCTCCAAATTTCAACCGCTGATTACGCAAATCAAAATACAACGCAAGCCAACCCGGGATTTTATGCTGGCGCCGCCGCTGTTTGGTCCAAACCTCACTTCAAAGAAGCTTTCGAGTATTCCGAAACCAACACCGCAACTGGCCTGCAGACCCTTCACCCGTTTCAATACGATTACAAGGTAACGCCAAAGATTTGGGTCGGTTTTAAAAATTCAGAGGGCATGGGAATCAGAGCCTCTTACTGGAGCTTCGACGCAGATGGGGCAGTTCGAGACAATGTGTCAAATGGAATTACGTTATTCGGGGCTCATGCAGTTACCGTTATTTTTCCGGCTAACATCATTGCCGCCGTACCTGGCGACACTCTCCAGACAAGTAGCAATCTTCAAGCTCAGATTACAAATCTATACGGAACCTATTCAACAACCGCTCACGACATTGAAATAAATGGTGGAGTAGGTCTCCGCTATGCTCGCCTTCGTCAGACATTGGCGGCAACCGTCACGGGGGTCGCGCCGGCCAGTTTGAATTGGGAACGCGCCTACGATGGTGTCGGACCAAGCGTCGCTTTGGATCTTAAAAAACGAATTGGTTGCCGCGGCCTATCAGCGATTGCAAAAGGAAGTGGAGCTTTACTCTACGGAACAAAAACAATCGACAGAACCGTCATTGGAGATGTTAGCATTCCCCCCGCATCTCCGTTCTTAGTACTCCAAGAAGCGGACGAAGTCGTAGGAATCGGCGAGTTTGGATTTGGAATCGAGTGGGCCAGAACCATGAGAAGCGGCGCTGAACTCGCCGTTACAGGTACATATGACGGTCAACTATGGGCCGAAGCTGGAGCTCCAACACTTGGGTTCCTCGGTTTTCAAGGATTTGGACTTGGCGTTGAGCTTCGTCGATAGAACCACAATTCCACTGGACTTAGTCAACTCGCTTGGCCTTCCGAACCCCGGCAGCGTCAAGCCGAATCACAATCTCAGATACCTTCCCTTGATCATCTTTTTCAAATTGAAGCGTCCCTGCTGATTCTCCAAATTCAAACGCGGTTGGGCTAGTACCAACCAGCGTTAACGGTGTGTTGCCATTAAACATGAATACCAAACTATCCGTTGATTGAATGACTCGGTGCCCACCGTATTGACCGACCAATTGGTCAATCTCATCCTGCTTGAGTTGATAAGGCGGTTTCTTCGCAAGAATTGGTTTTGGTTTTTCGCGATCCACCAGATTTCGAACCCAGATATTTCGGTAACGAACTGGGTTACCGTGATCCTGCAAACTTAATGGGCCTTCGGTTTTACCAGCTATATTTTCGTAAGCCTTATGGCGAATCCAATTGGTTGGCCCTAGCGCTTCGTTCCCATCCTGAACCAATACGCCGTTATGAAAAACCGTTAAGCGGGCGGCACTCGTCAAATTGCCTTTATCGTCAAACCGTGGCCGTTTAAAAACAATGTCGTAAGTCTGCCATTCACCCGGCTTTCGGCTTGCATTGACTAACGGAGGATACTGTCCATAGATCGAACCAGCACTTCCATCGGAGTAGGTCTGATTCTCATAACTGTCGAGAACCTGAACCTCGAATTCTCCCATTAGAAAAACGCCACTGTTTCCCCTCCCCTGCCCGGTTCCTTTCACGTTTTTAGGAGACGCAAACTCAACGTGGACTTGGCAGTCCCCAAACTTTTCTTTGGAAACGACATAACCACTCCGAGGCACCGACTCCATCGCTCCATCAACAACTTTCCATTTTGGCTCACCACCATTGGAACTGAGCCACTGCGACAAGTCATTTCCATCGAACAAGACGATTGCGTCACTGGGCGGACCTCCCGGTTTAATACCGGCCGTCACAACTTTTGGTTGTGGCCGACTGAGATCGTGACTTTTCCAACCAGTGGAAAGTTGAGCATACGCCACCGAATCGAGCAGCAAGACCACCAAACAACAAATACCGATAACGTTACGCATTTCCCAAACCAATAATCAAAATTTGCACAAAAAGGTTTTCATCCGGACGTCGTCCATTCCAACATTCACTTGAATTTCCGGAATTTGGCTCGCCAGTTTTCATCACGCATCCCCGTCACCGTTTCATCCTGATAGAGAACTCTCAATCGCTCGAGTTCCAACTTCATCATCGCGACCTGTTCTTGATAAGCAGGATCGCCGTAGACGTTATTCAACTCATCCGGATCCTCTAAGAGATCGTAGAACTCCCATTCACCAAATTCGTAAATCTGAATCAACTTGTACCGTTCGTTACGCACTCCGTTGTGTTTTGGACACATGTGAACGCTTGGGTATTCGTAGAAATGGTAATACAGCGACGTTCTCCAATCGTTGACTTTCTCACCCCTCAATAGCGGCACCAGTGAGCGGCCTTGCATGTCTGAGGGAATCGGAGCGCCAGCCATTTGGAGAAATGTCTCGGCATAATCAAGGTTCTGGACGAGGTTGGTATTAACACTCCCGGGCGCTGTATTCCCCGGCCACTTTATCACCAACGGCATTTTCAGCGATTCCTCGTACATCCAACGCTTGTCGTACCAACCGTGGTCGCCCACGTAGAACCCCTGATCCGAGGAATAAACCACAACTGTGTTGTCTTCTAAATCATTCTCTTCAAGATATTTTAGAAGTCGCCCCACACTATCATCCACGCCGCGAACGCACCGTAGATAATTTTTCGCATAACGCTGGTACTTCCACCGAACCAGGTCGTCTCCGCTTAAATTAGCAGCTGCAAAGGCTTCGTTTTCATCTTTGTAAGCCGCATTCCAAACAGCCAACTGCTCCGGCGTCATTTTCTTCATATTCTTGACACCGGACTTATCCGTCTTCAGATTCGGCTCGCCATCCCAACCCTCCGGAGGATCAGTAAACAAGTCGTATACGATGTGCATGTGGCGATCGATTTCCATTTCCTGATTTCGGGCGGCAGGTGCGTCATCCTTATGTTTATCAAACAAAGTTGACGGAATTGGAATCTCAATATCATCGTAAAGATTTAAGTGTTCCGGCGCCGGCATCCAACAACGGTGAGGTGCTTTGTGTTGGCACATCAACAGAAACGGCTTGCTTTTATCGCGGTTCTTATCCAACCATTCGACAGCTAATTCCGTTACGATCTCCGTGCAGTGACCTTCAACCTGACGACGACCATTTTCTGAAATCATCATTGGATTGTAATAATCACCTTGCCCCGGAAGAATGTCCCAGTAATCAAACCCCTGTGGATTTGACTTCAGATGCCATTTACCGATCATCGCCGTTTGATATCCCGCTTTTTGCAATAGCTTAGGAAAGGTTTGCTGCGAGCCGTCAAACTTGTTGCCGTTGTTCATGAATCCGTTAAGGTGGCTGTGCTTGCCTGTCACAATCACTGCCCGACTCGGACCACAAATTGAGTTTGTGCAAAAGCTATTTTTAAACAACATGCCCTGCCGGGCTAAACTGTCAATGTTCGGAGTTGGATCGACGCTCTTTAGCCATCCGTCGTACGCACCGATTGCATGAGGTGCGTGATCATCTGAGAAAATAAACAGAATGTTGGGCTTTTCCTCGCCCTGCAATGGGCAAAACCATCCAACTATGAACACACCTAAAAAACCAATCAATGAAGTGATTCCGAATTGTCTTGACATGCAAACTCACCTATTTTGTTACGGCACTAATTTTCTAATCAAATGTTTAGACGCGTCTAATATTACACAATATGGACGGTTTACCAAGTATCTTAGTAATGGCTTGCCAGTTTGTTGAATTTAACACGTTTCTGGCTTTCCTCGAAACGTCCTAGATTCAGGTTGGGTTTCATATTGAAATCTTCAATCATCCATCCAATTCATTTCTTTGAGTTCCACTCAGTACCATGGTTCGACTCACTTACCTCCTGATCTATTCGACAATTGGCCTATTTGGCGGATCCGCCATTTCGGCCACAACCGACTCCCCACCAAAAGAAATCAGCCAGTTTCTAAATTCAAATTGTTCCGATTGTCATCGTGGCGAAGACTCAGAAGCAGGATTTGACCTCGGATCATTGGGAGAAACCCCCGGCAAAATCAACTGGGAAGCCTGGACACGCATCTACGATCGTGTCGCCAGCGGCGAGATGCCACCTCCCGAAGATTCAAACATGGATCAGCAGCAACGGAGTAAATTCTTAAAGGCGACCCAAAACTGGATTTCTCAAAAACAACGAAAATCCTACCGCGAGTTTGGCCGTTCGCGTGGAAAACGACTGACCCGAATCCAACTTGAAAATACGCTTCACGATTTGCTCGGCATCGATCTTCCCTTATCCGAAATGATTCCGGAAGAACCGCTGGTCCATGGGTTCACGACCGTTGGCGAAGGACAACCTATTTCTCACCACCAGCTAAGACAGCATGTGTCGGTTGTCGACGCCGCTTTGGAAGAAGCGTTTCATCGCGCTAAACCAAGTCTCAAAAGCACTTGGAAACGTGAATTCAAACCCAAACAAATTGCGCGGCGCAATCACTCCCGAAGATGCCGAGAACCAGAATTGCGTGAAGGCCTGGCAACGACCTGGTCATCAAATTTAGTTTTCTACGGGCGATTACCAGTTACAACAGCCAACGAAGCAGGTTGGTATAAGATGACGATCAGAGCCAAATCCGTTAGACCTCCCGAGAACGGAAATGTCTGGTGCTCCATTCGCTCAGGTGAATGCCAATCCAGTGCTCCGCTGATGAGCTGGGTTGATTCATTTGAAGTTACACCCGAGCTCAGTGAGAAAACCATAATCGCATGGCTTCCAGAAGGGCACATGTTTGAGGTCAAACCCTCTGACGCAAAATTGAAAAAAGCTAGATTCGCCGGCGGCCAGGTTGGCACTGGCGAAGGTGAGTCACAAAACGTCTCGGGGGTTGGTATCGATTCACTTGTTTTGGAAAAAATTCACATCGGTCAATCTCAGTCACAAATCAAGGAGATTTTATTTGGCTCTGATGAAGGAACGAATGCGGAGGATAAGCAAACGCTCAAGGCTAAGCTAAAACAAGCCAAAACGCTGATTCAGCGTTTCGCCAATGCCGCCTTTCGAAGCCCATGTGCACCGGATGTAGTAGATCGATACTTCGCCCCCGTTTCTGCCTCACTTAAAGACGAGCAATCTTTTGAAACATCAATTCGAATGGGCTACCGGGCCATTCTCTGCTCACCACGGTTTTTACTTTTCCCTGCTCCGGCAGGGAAACTAAATTCCTATGCACTTGCCTCCAGACTCAGCTATTTTCTCTGGAATCGGTTGCCCGATGCCGAACTTCTTCAACTCGCAGCAGAAGGTCAACTGGAAAACAAATTGGTGCTCCACCAACAAGTCGAACGTCTGCTCAACCATTCTAACGGCCAACAATTTGCCTCGGCCTTCGCTTCTGAATGGCTCGACCTACGCCTGATCGGCTTCACTCAGCCTGACCCCAAACTTTACCCTGGATTTGATCCGATCGTCGAACATTCAATGCTGGCTGAGACCTCCGCATTTCTCGAATACCTGATTCAACACAATCGACCCGTCGGCGAACTCATCGATTCTGACTACACCTTCCTTAATAGCCACCTCGCGTCCTTTTATGGCATCCAGAATGTAGTTGGAGGGAATCTTAAAAAGGTTACTCTCAATCCCAAAGACCATCGTGGCGGAATACTCACGCACGGCTCAGTGTTAAAAGTCACCGCGAATGGCACGCAAACGTCTCCGGTCACCCGCGGAACCTGGATCTCGGAACGATTATTAGGAATTGAGATTCCTCCTCCGCCAGAAAACGTACCTGCGATTGAACCGGATACCCGAGGTGCCGCAACCATTCGCGAACAACTGCAAAAGCACCAGAACGATCCGTCCTGCGCTTCCTGCCACCGGATCATTGACCCTCCTGGATTCGCATTGGAAAACTACGATCCCTCTGGACGATGGCGAGACGTATATACCACTCGTGTCGGGCGAAAAAAAACCAAACGCCTCGCGATTGACGCCAGTTCAAAAATGCCCAGCGGTGAGCCATTTGAGGGAATCTCTAGCTTTAAAGAAATCTTGTTAACCAGGAAAAATTTAATCGCCAAAAATGTTGCGAACAAGCTCCTAACCTACGCAACTGGAGCACCCGTCGCCTTGGCAGACCGGTCTTCAATTATCGCCTGTGTCGCGGCTACAGAGAAAGAAGATTATGGTTTCCGGTCTCTGATTCATGCAGTCGTCGACACGCCGGAATTTCTTAATAAATAGCAAGACTTATTTCATTTCGTTCTTCACTAAACGCGTTTCGGAGATTTTTTCGGCGGAACCATAAAGATGACAACGCCAATCCACACAAAAACGAAACCCGTCAAACGAACGTGATCCATCGCTTCGTTTAAGAAAAAGACACCAATGAAAAATTGGATTGTCGGGCCAATGTATTGGAGAAACCCCACGGTGGACAACGGCAAGTGCTTAACTGCAGTTGCATAAAAGGCCAAAGGCAAAATTGTCGCTGCTCCGCTACCAACGATCAGAATATAAACCCAAAAAGGATATTCTCCTAAGTTGACATCCGATGTACAAAGTCGCCACCCGAGGTAGGCGACGGCTGGTAAAAAGAGAACACCGGTTTCAAATGTTAAACCAGCGAGGGCTGAAAGCGGCGCCCTTTTCTTGATCAATCCGTAGAATCCAAAACTTCCCGCGATCGCCAGCGACACCCACAACAATGTCCCCTCCGCAAATGTCGTGTATCCGACTCCAACCGTCGCAAATCCTACCGCTATCCATCTTAACCTTGAAAGCCGTTCCCTAAGAAAAACAACGCCCAGCAAGACGACAATCAACGGGCAAATATAATAACCAAGACTTGCATCTATCGCATGGTCATTCATTACCGACCAGACGAACGCTATCCAATTCGAGGCAATCAAAATTGCCGCCGCTGCGTACAGCATTATCGTGTTTCGGGAAGAGAGGCCTAAGCGAATCTCTTCCCGCTCAGGCAAGCCAATATTGGGAGACCACTTCGAAATCAGAACTAGATTTCCCAATAGTAAAAACGACCACGCAGCGCGATGAGCCACGAAATCAAAAGGAGCGATTGTCCTTAATGCGTTTACATAAATAGGAAAACAACCCCAAAGCACTTGCGCAACGACAGCACAGACTAAACCTCGGCGGGCGTTGGGGATAACGGATTGCATTAGAATTTCGAAATTGGATGCGAGGACCGCGTCATGATACCGACCGCCGTCGTCGACACCAATAGCCTCCCAACCTTTAAGTCTGCCAAGGCACACAACCCATTAACAAAGCAATGCCATCACCGATTCGATTTTTGATAGGAACGGTTATTAAAATCAACATGTTCCACCTCAATCTTTGACAACCACCACTAATTAAGAGAAATAATTTGACCTGACCCAAACTAGAAAGTCGAATTAACGGCTAACCGACTTAATTTCTTTCTTAATTTGTACTTTGAGGCTGTGCCTTTTATGACCGAAAATTCAATGGCTGAATTGACTCAGAAAATCAAATCCATGGGTCCGTGGCACCACGACATACACTTGTTCGACGACTTCACTACAGGACGGGTATTTTCGCCTGATGGAAAACTCGACCGACCGGATAACGATGGCGTGTCCCTTATTTCTCCACGGGTTCGCTATCTCCAACAACTCGATCAGATTTATCCGGATGGGATGACTGGGAAGAGTTTTCTTGATTGCGCATGCAACGGGGGTGGCTATTGCTTCTGGTCTCGCGAAAGAGATCTAGAACGAGGTGTCGGATTTGATGTGCGCGACCATTGGATCCAACAAGCAAAACTTGTTCAACAGCATCGCACGGTTTTCCCAACTGACCGACTCGAATTCAATGTCATGGATCTGTACGACGTGCCAAAGCAGAACCACCAACCTTTTGACATGACTTATTTCAGTGGAATTTTCTATCACCTTCCCGATCCAGTTACCGGATTAAAAATCGCAGCGGATCTTACCACCGATGTCCTTATTCTTAACACGGCGATGATGCTCGATCCAAATAACCCGCGCGGTCTAACCATGGCCAGGGAAAGCCGAACCAAGGTCATGTCTGGCGTTCATCAATTATCTTGGTTTCCAAACGGAAAAGAATCGCTTCGAGACATCCTTTTATGGCTTGGCTTTAAGGATCTAAAAGTCACCATGTTTAATGAACGAAAGGATAATTTCCGAAGCAGGATTGAAATTGTTGCGGCACGCGAGTCGGGGCGACTGAAAAACCTCAATGGAGAGTCACTCACCTAAAGTTTGTTCAGGCAGCCAAAACCGCACGGTGTCTCCGCAGTTCGAATAGTCCAACATCCCGGACACTTAATTTACTCAATGAAGTTTTCCATTCCTACCGGCAACCTGTATATTAGTTCCAATACCCACCCATCGCCTTGTAGCCTTTCAGGATCTTATTCGATGAACTCAAGTCAACTTGTAAAAACACTCACCCTCTGCTTGGCTTTCACTTGCGCAACAATCTCCAACCTCCGGGGACAAGCCAATTCGCCTACCGTTAAGTTTTCTCATAAGCTCCTAACAGTGGATGCCAATGAGGGAATTGATTTAGCAGACATTAATCAGGACGGGAAACTAGACGTCATTGCCGGACGCAATTGGTACCCGGCACCCGATTTCGCTCCCCACCCACTTCGCTTGATCGAGGACTGGAACGGTTATGTTCACTCCAACGGCGACTTCTGCATGGATGTTGATAAAGACGGCTGGGTGGATGTTGTCGCGGGCGCCTTTACTAAAACCGAAGTCTATTGGTACAAAAACCCCGGAGCCGACGGATTAAAGTTGGGTAAACTTTGGGAACAACAATTACTAAAAGACACAGAACTATCTCAGAATGAAGCTAGTTTTCTACACGATTTCGATGGTGATCAAACACCTGAATGGATTTCAAATAGCTGGAACAAAAACAATCCTGTTGTAATTTGGAAATTCGGAACGGCCACTGAAAAAGTCGAGAAGACAACAGGCAGAGGCAAGAATAAAAAAACCACAACTGAAGACGTCACCGTTCCAACTCTTTTGAAACATGTCATCGGAGTTGACGGGAACACACACGGGATGGGATTCGGTGACATCAACAACGACGGGCTTGAGGACGTCTTAATTGCGACTGGCTGGTACGAGAGACCCAAAGAAGATGCACTCAACACTAAATGGAAATTCCATCCGGACTGGGCAGACCTACATGCCAGCTGCCCAATGCTAATTCGTGACCTAAACGGCGATGGAAAAAACGACATTATCTGGGGCAAAGGACATGACTTCGGGCTTTATTGGTGGCAAGCAGAGGGAACTGATAAAGACGGCAAACTAGTTTTCAAACAACACCTAATCGACGATTCATTTTCACAACCTCATACAATCCATCTAGCCGACCTCGATGGCGATGGAGTGGAAGAACTGATTAGTGGAAAACGCGTACTCGCTCATAACGGCAGAGACCCGGGTGGTTTAGAAATGCCATGCATGTACTACTATCGATGGGACAAGTCTAAAACTCACTTCACCCGTCATATTATTGAAGAGGGGCACATCGGAACCGGGTTACAAGTTCGAACCGGCGACTTAAACCAGGATGGAAAAATTGATATTGCCGTCGCCGGCAAAGATGGAACTTGGATTCTCATGAATCAAGGTAAGTAGCGCGTCCACGTGAAACTTCTCCAGCATGTTGCGAATCTGCGAGCCGCAACCAAAGCTTAATAAAAAAAGCGGAATCATTTTTGATTCCGCTTTTTGTGTTGATCAGCTATTGAGAACAATTCGGGGGCTACTCCATCTCGTTCAGCAAGAACTCAATCCAGTCATTTTGTGGTCCGTGCGCTGCAGACCGAACAACTCCATCGGCATCAATGATCACAATCGTTGGAAAACCTTGAACACCATAGGATTCAACAATCGCAGGATCCGTGCCCGCGAAGAAAGAACGCCAATTGAGGTCTCTTTCTTTTACGACACTTTGAATGTGCTCTAGTTTATCATTAAAATTTACACCAACGAGGGCAAAGGGCTTCCCTGCTTTTTCCATCTCCGAAACGAGCGACCGCTCTTCGTCGTACATTGCACGACACGGTCCTCACCAATCGCCATAAAAATCGAGCATCACGACTTTACCACGATAGTCACTCAACTTAAACGCGACACCGTCGAGATCGACTCCTTCGATTTCAGGAGCTAATTCGCCAACCACTGGCCCTCCGGTAACCGTGTAGGTCTTGGGCTGTGACGGAGTAGAATTTCGCGTCTCCTCCTTCGTCTCTAAGCATCCTACTGTCGCAACTAAGGCGATGATGAGGAGCGTTGCTAAACCGCTTGCTTTCACGTGATTCTCCAAATTAACTATTACGATTAAAAATAAATCCAAAATTTACGCATGAAATTATGGACGCAACCAACTGGCAATAAAACCGCCCTCGCTCATCCTATCGCAGCGAAGTGCCCCAACCGAAGCCTCTTCACGAGCGCGGACTTCATACTAACCACCCCAAAAGACCCACCTCTCCTCGATCGTCAGAGTAACGAATAACGAAGCCCAATTCCATTGGCATTTCCCAACAAAACTAACGAATCAGAAGTTAGTGACTTCCCTCGTCTGGATATTGGTTTTCTTTATCTAGAGCAAACGCACCCATGAGTATAGCGCCGGTTGCAATCATAAAGGTCAGCGCCATAAACACCCACGCAACTATCCAATACGACCAATAAAATCCCATCTCAATACCTCTGTAAGTTCGCGACGGCAGTTAGTAAAACGACATGCACTAGGGAACGACGCCCTCGTATTCAAACAATGCAAATATAAAGTGCACCGTTAACGAGAAAAGTGTCGCCCAGAGTATCGTAGAAGTCACACTGCGACTCACGTCACTCGTTGAATATTTAGTTTTAAGTCCTTGATAATAAGATATTATCCCAATCCCGACTCCGCAACAAAGGAGTTTAGAAATTAGCCAGCCAAACCCTTGATAGGCAAACAGCCCTGGTTCCTCTAGGCCCCGGTGGAAAGATTGATCCCAGAAATTGGCACCACGAACGCCGTCAGCAAACACAAACGTGACCAGGCTTGTGTATTTCGCAACATAGAACGCGGCGTAACTCAACAGTGGAGTCCCGATCATGAACGACCACATAATTGGAGTCAGTAAATAGTACCGAGGTTTCATTCCAATCGTTTTAAGAGCATCAATTTGGTTGCCGAATTGTCGTCCACCGATGTCGCTAGTCACCGCCGCACCACAACGTGCTGCGACCAATACACACGAAAGAACAGGCACGAAAATCCGATAGGTGGCAAATCCCAGCGCAGTCAACAAATCTTCGACTAACAACGGCCCCGTATAATCAGAGTATGGTAAAAATTTAAACGTGAAATAGGTCGTCACAAATCCTGAAATGAGCCCCGACGCCATCAGGTACAAAAACGCCGTAGGCCCAAACACCATCCGAGCGTAGTAGGCAAAATAACGCAGCCCCCAAACAGGATTTCGCCAGATCGGAATCAGGCTGATTAATCCCATCATCAACGCAATCACCGCCCCGGTCGTTCCAACAAAGACTTCTACAATTCTTTGCCTCAACAACTCGCCAACGGAAAATGAATCAACGTCATCCTCCTGAGCGACGGAGGTAATTGCCATTGGAGCGAGACGTTCAGGAATTGCCTCCCAATCGGCGGATTCGATTTCCTCAAGTCTCCCCAATTCAGGGTCCAGCAAAAAAATTCGATCCGCAATTGGCATGAGCGCATGGTAGTCATGCGTCACGATTACGGACGTTTTACCGAACTCCTGATGCGTATCTCGTATTAAGTCTGCGACCTGACGTCCGGTCGAAGGATCCAACCCAGAGGTTGGCTCGTCGTATAGAATGGCCGACGGGTTGTAGGCCAGCGTCCTTGCGATTGCCAGCCGTTGCCTCTGACCGCCACTGAGTCGTGAAGTTGGGACATTGGCAGGAATCCGAAGAGAAGCCAATAATTCTTTGGGAGTCTTTCGGGTCGCATGCTTCCCGCCACTCGCTCTGGCAATTTCAATGTTGCCCAAGGCTGACAATTCATCAAACAATGCGAACGATTGGAAAACAACACCCGCAGCGCCGCACTTAGCTTTGACACCGTCGATGACCACATCCCCTGACCAACGAACACCCTCAGTTGAATCATCTAAGAGCCCTGCCATTATCCGAAGCAGGATTGATTTACCAACGCCACTGGGACCAACGATCAAGGTAATTTCTCCCGCCTTGAACTCAGCGTTCGCTTGATCCAAGAGCGTCCTCTCACCTGCTGTCACACAGATTTGATTAATGGAGATACCGATATTTTCTGGAGCGGATGGGTTCACCTATCACCCCGCGTTGCAGCGTATGGGATGCTTGAATTCTCAGATGCCGACATTCCAGGAATGGACTTAGGCTCGACTCCCACTTCCGACTCAACCTCCCCTGACTCTGGCAACTCATCCGTTTGATTCAAAGACGCTTGATTGGATTCAGTTTTCAACGTTAGCCAGCGGCTGTCTTTGTGTAGGATTCGATGCCGCACAACTCTTGCAAATTCCGGCGTAATTTCACCATCGGGAGAACCAAAAAGGGAAACACCAATTTCATTGATAGTCGGCTCCAGTTTATTATTGGCGAGAGCAATGGCGTCCTGAGCAGCTGGGCTTTGCCACTGTTCTTCTAGTGCAATCTTTAACCGCTCATTGTTAACTAATACGTCTTCAAAAATGTCTGTTAACAAAGCCTGAGTTTCGGCATCTTTCAATACTGCATCGAAACTCTCGGCAAGGCTGGCCTTGATCTTTGGATTCTTTGCCACCTTACGGATCACTCTTTTTTGGACTTCAATAATTTCATCCATGTGCGCCATTATTATCGGGATCGCTTTTTGATCGGCGAAACGCTTAAATTCCCGCTCGGTCAATTTGCGATCTGGAAGCGGCGTCTTGTCGTAAAGGTAACGCCAGCCAAACCCAAACACTGAGACTTCCCCCCAAATCTCCTGTCCAATCTCTCCAACTAATGGCTCACTCTCCACTTGGACAATCGGCACAATTTCCGATCTTACCAAAGGAACAATTTTTTCTTCGACCAACTCTCGCCGGTAGCGACCACCGAGTTCCTCCAATTGATCCTCACGTTTCTCCAACGCGACTGTCAGTTCCTCTCGAATCACCCTACTAGCAATGGCAATGGACTCATTGAGAATGGGACGAAAAGCATCAAGAATTTCCTGTTGGTTTTCTTTATAGGCACCTGCGATCAGCGCACTAATTTCTTGACGCTTCCGGTCCGGGAGCATCGTCTTCAAAACCCACTCGGTGTTGTCGGGTGCTGCGTGGTAGGTAGCGGAATCACCTTGCGTGAGACGCGGTGCATTGCCGTAGAGCAAAATAGAAGCACGATCAGTCCAAGCCGCTCCTGTAAAATCACTTTCAAACCCGTCGAGTGAAGAAACCACGCCGATCGGATTTACTTGTAAGGGATCCGAAGAAAAGACAGGCGTTCCCCGAGACAAAACGACCTCATTCGGAAATTCAATTTCAACCAATCGACGCTGTTTTGTGACGTAGTCAAACAACATTCCCGACGCACGCGGCGTATCCGAAACCGTCTTGCGCAACAATATTACTGAAAAAGCAATAATGCCAATCCAGAATAAGACTCCAAAAATCAACCGTGATTCAAATTTCTGTCGCATATTTTAACTCGCCGACCCGAACTGGCAAACAAACCCCCGTTTCCCAAAGCAACTGAGTAAAAAGGGTTCCCTAAATTATACCCGTTGAGACACAAAATTGTTTCAACGGTTTGTCGAACGACAAACTCAAGCAAATTCTAATCACTAATCCCAGATCGGTTCGTTTTGTCCCCACTTTAAAAACCAAATCTAACCCCTCGACTGTTTGGAAACCTGTTCACTTCGTTGGTTTCTGAAGCTCCGAGGAATGGTCATGAATAATTTTCCAGTGTTCGCCAAATTTTCTTATGACGAGAGAGAAATTCCCGTCCCTTTCCTGACCGTCGGCCAGTCGCAAATGCCAGTTCCCCAACACCAAAGCTGAACTAGCTTCAATCCTACTCACTAATAATTTATCGAAGTGAAGCTTCCCCATTTTTTCCGGAGTTGGATAGGCCTTTTTGTAGTTGTCTAGAGTTGCTTGCCAGCCAAAATTGGTCTTACCACCACTGCTAAATGTAAGTTTAGGGGACTTCCAGTAGGTATCCATAAACTTCTCCAGATTACCGTCGTTCCATGCAGAAACCTGATTCTCGAGCAATTCCTCTAATTCACTCTCTAACGCATCTTTTGAGTTAATAGTTTGTTGGTTCGCGCCCTGCGCATTGGCATCATTTGCCAAACAGCTCGATAAGCTCATCATCAACACGGCAAACGAAAGTTTAACGGCGAAATTGGGGTTATCTTTTTGCACTGCGGTTCCTCGTTTTAATACCAGAGATTGATGGTGATTGAACTGAACATCACTTATTATGACGCTTTCAGGCGAATGTCAAAAAAACCGGTTGTTTGGTTCTAAGCTTTCTCGGTAAGCCACGAAAGTGCAAGGGTGGTTTTGGCTCTACTAGTTGCTTAAAATTCCCCCAAGGGAAACGGCCTGCTGACGCTTAATTGGTCAGCCATAATAGTATCCTACCTCTAATTTCGAATCGGAGAAAAGAATGCGTTCAAACTTCACCGGCATCTTAGTCGCAGTATTCGTTTTAGTGGGGATTTACGCGGCCTATCAACTGGGGACGGGAAACTCCGTTTTCGGGCAAGATCGACTCGGAGCCCTGAGTGAAGCGGAACTGCGAACGGCCGCAGAAGATCTTACCTCTCGCAATCAAATCGACGCGATCCTTCAACTTGGTGTTCGACCAGGCGACCTCTCCAAGACTGTGCCCGTGTTGGCCAAACTTGCGACGGTTCACAACGAGATGATCAAGAACGCAGCGGATTCATCGCTTCAACTGATCGGTGCCCCCGCGGCGGAACACATCCGTCCGTTCATGGAAGAAAACACAACCAAAGGGTTTCGGGTTTCCTGTTCGGCACTCCGCGCCATCGGGCCCGGCAGTAAGATTTACATTAATGAACTTCGGGAACTACTCCAAGCTGACGACACTACTCATCGGAAGTGCGGATTGTACGCACTCCAGGGGATGGGAATGGAGGCTCAACCGGCAATGGAAGAAATCATTGCCTGCGTCCTCGACAAAGATTTAAACAACCAATGTATGGCATGCCGTATTCTTGAAAACTTCGGACCGGATGCCATCGAAGCACAGGACGCTCTCTTGGAAGTTCAAAAGAACGGCGGACCGTCGACCCGAGGTTGGGCAGCGCTCGTCCTTGGTGCAATTGGACCAACTTCGTCGAGTGTCGACGTCGCCGAGTTGCTCGCAAAGCAACTGCAACCCCGCGAAGATGGCAGACCCATTTCACCCATCGAGCAGCAGCGTGTCCTGACCGGCCTGGGTTATCTTGGCCCAGAGGCAACCAAGGCACTTCCAACCGTTCGGGAAAAGCTGACGGGTCGGAATAAGTTCGTGCAAGGTCACGCGGCCTTCGCCCTTTGGAAAATCACGGGAGACTCGGAAGAAGCGGGAGCGGTATTTAGGAAACTGTTAAATGATTCCGCGATGGTCAACGAGGCTGTATTTCTGGTAGGAAAGATGGGGCCCGATGCAATTTCGCTTGCCCCGACAATCGCCAATTCTCTCAAATCATCGCAACCGGCAATCCGGGAACTCGCCGCAACCGCAATCGGCAACATGGGCAGCGGTGCCGCCGCGTATCAAAACCAGATTAAGGCCCTGTACAGCGACAATGACCCACTTGTTCGGATGGCAGCACGCAAAGCGATGCAGAGCCTCAAGGAAGACAAGTAACTTTCGTACACCGTTTAGTTAGAAAAATTGGCCGCTAGGTCTGCCGCAATCCTGCACAAAGACTCGGCTTCGGCCATTTCGCTGGCCTCCGCGATCGCCCGAACGATCGGCTCGGTGTTGCTCGGCCTCACCAAGATCCATTTGTCCGGCCAATCAAATCGAATGCCGTCCATCGTACTAATTTTTGCATCTGCAAAATGGTCGCCTAACTTTTCATAGAGAGCGTCGATGTTGTCGCGGTCGATCGCAATCTTGGTTTTGCAGATCTCATAGGACGGGATGGCCGCAGCGAGTTCGCTTACTGTCTTTCCGTTCTTTGCCATCGCATCAAGGACCTGAGCAATTGCGACGAAACTGTCACGCACAAACCCAACCTTGGGATCAATTGGACCGCCATTGCCTTCACCTCCATAAACTGCCTCAAGCGACTTCATCTTGTTGGTGACATTCGCTTCACCAACCGCACTTAGATGTAATTCACACCCATGTAGCTTACAGATATCAGCTGACATGCGACTTGACGAGCAGTTAATAACGACTGGACCCTGCCGGGACTCCAACGCATGATTCAAAGCAATCGCCAGAGTGTACTCCTCACCGACGTAGACCCCTCGTTCGTCAATCAAGGCAACACGATCAGCATCGGGATCCTGACAAAACACAACCTGTGCTTTCAAATCGACCGCCATTGCCGTCGTCTCCCGAAGGTTAACTTCGGTGGGCTCTGGAGAACGAGTGAACAAACCATCAGGCGAATCACCCAGGCAGGTAAACTCACACCCTAACGCCGCCAGAAGCTCCTTCCCAAGCACCGAACCGGCTCCATGGTGACTGTCCAGCACCACCCTGAACTTTTGCGATCTGATTCGATCGACGTCCACGGTTCCGAGGACCGCTTTGAGATGAGCACTCGTGGTATCCTCTAAGTTGGAAATTGCTCCGATGCAGTCGTGAGAAACAGTCTTCAATGTGAACTCACGATAGGCTTTAATCACCTTTTCTCCCGCGTCAGCAGGAATCACTCTCCCACTGGCCTCAAAGAGCTTAATTCCATTGTAGGGCGCCGGATTGTGGCTGGCAGAAATTTGAATTCCTCCAGCAGCTCCATGTTCACGCACCAGAATTCCCGTGGTAGGTGTCGCCGCTACATCGCCATAGATCACGTCTCGACCGATCGCCGAGAGGCCACTGCAAATTGCCTGAGCGAGCATGCTACCGGTCGACCGGCCATCCCGTGTCACAACAATGGGGCCGTCACTTGCCAATCCGCCGACGTAGGCACAGCTATATTTAATTGCCAAAATTGGATCTAGGCTTTCCCCTATAATTCCGCGCAACCCAGATACGCTGATGATGGGTTCTTTCATTTTCTACCGTTAAATTAAATCTAATGTGTCCGTCGTCATCATAATTACAATTCTGGGTTTTCGGTAGAACGATCCCCCGTGTTAGTCCCAAGATGGACATTCGCCGGCTTACACTTAATGCAATCCGAACAATCCGAATTCGACCATCCCGCGTGGGAAAGGGGTTGAAGTCGCTTGGGCTGGCAAACTAAAATCCAACGGACGTGATGAATAAGTAATTCCCCCCCGAACGTTTCTAATTCAGCAGTTTGTTCGCAGCCAATTGTATAGGATTCACGGACCAAAACTTAAACTTAATACCCAAGCAAACCCATGACCGATCAAAACGCGATTCCGGACACAGAGCAATACATACAACGAATTAAAGCAGCCTGTGAGAAGGGACTCTTAACGGAGGGGTCGGTTGAAAACTTGGTCTGTTGGCTGACCGAAGAGCGGTATGCTCAATATGCTTCTGCGATTATCGAACATATCGAAAACGAAAAATGGGACGCTCTCGACGATGTGTTTTGGACAATCATTCCATTTGGAACTGGTGGCCGCCGCGGAAAAATGTACCCCTTTGGATCCAATGCGATCAACGAGAGGACGATCGGTGAAAGCGCACAAGGACTCGCTGAATACGTCAAAGAAACCAGACCGGACGGGCCGTGGAAAATGGCAATTGCCTATGACACCAGGCACAGGAGTCGAGAGTTTGCGGAATTGTGCGCCAGCGTAATGGTAGCGAACGGTTTTGAAGTCTACTTCATTGACGACTATAGAAGCACTCCTGAACTCTCATTTTTGATTCGCTATAAGAGTTGCGACTGCGGCATCATGGTCACGGCAAGTCACAATCCACCTTGCGACAATGCTGTCAAAGTTTATTGGGCCAACGGAGCGCAGCTAATTCCACCGCACGATAAAGCGGTAATCGCCAAAGTTGGTGACGTCCAAGAGATTCCCCGAATTGAATTTCAACAGGGAATTGATGAAGGCAGGATTCATATCATTCGAAAAGAAGTCGATGATGCACTGCTTGCGCAACACGTCCAGCACAGCTTCGATGGCCCCCGGGATTTAAAAGTGATCTTTTCGCCACTGCATGGCGTCGGAGAATTTAATGTAAAAAGCCTCTTGAATGCTGTTGGGTTCGACCAACTCGAAATTTACGAACCTCACCGAGAACCTAATGGGGATTTCCCAAATGTTCCGGGGCACGTTTCCAACCCGGAAAATGCCGTCGTGTTTGACGCAATCATTGAGCGAGCCAAAGAGTCTGGTGCGGAACTGATCCTCGCTTCAGACCCGGACTGTGACCGAATGGGGGCCGCCGCGCCCGTCACTAGTGACCAAACCGGTGAATGGCGAACTTTTAATGGTAACCAACTTTGCGCACTTCTCGGGGATTATGTCCTCGAGCAAAAACAAAAAAACGGCTCGCTCAATGAATCCAGTTATGTCGTAACCACTCTGGTTACTACCAAAATGTTAAGCCGAATCTGCGACTCCTATCAGGTTCGCTGCTCGCAGGAAAATCTCGTTGGATTTAAATGGATCTGCAATGTGATGGATGTTGATGGTCCCAATGATTTTGTTTTTGGCACTGAAGAATCTCACGGGTTTCTTGTCGGTCAGTACTGCCGAGATAAAGACGGGGCGATTGCCTGTTTGCTCATGACAGAATTGGCAGCACTGGTAAAGTCAAAAGGCAAGTCTCTATTCGAACACCTCGATGAACTCTACCTAAAGCACGGATTCCACCACGAACGATTAGTAAACATCCGAATGGAAGGAAGCGACGGGATGAAACGAATGCAAAACCTGATGGCAAACTTCCGATCCAATCCTCCCACTAAACTCGGTGGATTAGACATTGTTGGCGTCCGAGATTATCAAACAGGTAAACGCACCGATGCTCTAGGGAATTCTGAACCGATGACGGGGCCAACGGGGAACGTTCTGATTTTTGAAACTAACGTACCCGGCAATTACGTCGCCGCGAGACCTTCTGGGACCGAGCCTAAAGTCAAATTCTACATGTTTACGTACGTGGCCGCCGAAGACCTAAACGACCTCGCCGTCTCAAAACGAGAGATGGATTTAAGAATTGATGGGTACGCTGAAGATATGCAAAAGTTCGCGGATCAAGCGTAACGTCCGAACTGCCAAATCAAAGAGGGTTTGTGTCGCTCCAAATTGTATTTGAAGTGACACCAGACACTCACCTGCTACTTGGTCAGGATTAGCTTTCCCTGTTTGGTTTTTCGCAATCGATAAATCTGACCGTTATTTTCAATCCAGACTTCTTCGCCACACCGCGCCAAGGAATCAAATCGAATAATCTTGGGAAGATTGGGGACGGAAGAAATTTCTTCTTGAACTACTTCGTCCCCAGCCAAATCTTGATTTGTTGGTTCTTGATTACTCATTACTCAACCGGTGCCTTGGCAAAACGTGCATTCAGATAAAAACTAGAATTTCGACACCAATCTCTCTTGCTTCCCCAAAGAAACTGGCTAGAATTTGCTATTGAGATTAAGTCTCAATTAGCGAGACCTAGTTTAATATAATCCGACTGCCCAGCAAGCCATCACTGCAGAAATTAATTCTGCTTCTTCAGCCAGCCACGCACGGAGCCACCCCAAACGCCATCGTGGCGAGGGGCTTCATTTCTTAGCTGGTATTTTAGGAGTAAGAGATATGCGTTCGCATTTTTTCGCGGAAACCACCCACTCACCGCGCAATAGGAGCGGGTTTACCTTAGTCGAGTTGCTAGTCGTCATTGCCATCATCGGGATCCTTATTGGAATGCTGCTCCCCGCCGTGCAACAAGTTCGTGAAGCGGCGCGGCGAACCGCTTGCGCAAACAACTTAAGACAGATTGGCCTTGCGACATTAAATTACGAGTCAGCGTTTCAGAAGTTTCCTGCCAGCTGGCAACTACCTTACAACAACAGCCTCGGATCCGGTTCAACAACAGGATGGTCAACCCAGGCACTGATCTTACCGTTTTTGGAGCAGGGCAATCTTTTTGACAACGTTGATTTCAATCTTGGTTATGGTGATCAACCGCCAATCACAATCGGCGGAGAAACCCGACGCTTACAGGCGACCCGCATCCCAACCTACCTTTGCCCAAGTGAAGTTCGTGATGAGATGAGACTTAAGAACGGCGAACCTTACCACTACCCGTTAAACTACGGCGGGAATGCCGGAACGTGGTTCGTTTTCAATCCATCGGCCAACCGGGTTGGCCAAGGTACCCTTTGCACCAACCGGCAGCTTTCGATGGGTGCCATAACTGACGGCACCAGCAACACGTTGTTCTGGGGTGAGGTAAAGGCCTACACTCCCTACTTTCGAAACGCTGGTATTACCGGCAGTATTCCAATGCCTTCCGACACAACTGCCGTTGCCGGATTCGGAGGCGATTTCAAATCGAGCTCGGGGCATACCGAATGGGTTGATGGTCGCGCACACCAAACCAGCTTTACAACGACCTTCACGCCGAACACTGTCGTGCCCTATTTAGTTGGCGACGTACTGTACGACATTGACTGGACAAACCAGCAGGAAGGTAAATCAATGACCGCCAGCACGTACGCAGCGGTTACAACACGCAGCTATCATCCAGGCGGGGTCAACACGACTCGCTGCGACGGTTCGGTTCAATTTGAAACCAGCAACATCTCCCTGCCTGTTTGGCAAGCCTTATCGACACGCAATGGCAGGGAAGTCTTCACGGAGGACTAGGGAAACTTAGATCGACCGGGTTATCCACCGCAGGGTAACCCGATTTTTCTTTACGAATCGAATGCAAATTCGTAATCGCCAATCGTAACGATATCGCCAGAAGTAAGCGTCGCACTCATCACAGTCGAGTGATTTAGTTTAGTCACGCCCCGCTGCGTAAGAACAACCAGCGACCATTTCTTACTGATTAACGTGACAGTGCAATGCAATGCGGCAACGTGATCGCTTTTTAGCTTGATGTGACAACCTTCGCGACTGCCAATCACTAGCTTTGGAATATCTAGCGGATACACCTTCTCAGTTGACAAACAGGTTAGCGTCGGCATTTTCGCGGCACCACTTACCGGTTCGGCAACAACAATGGATTTGTCAAACACGAAACGCATTTTGACAACATTCCCCTTCTTGTTGTAACTCACTGTGTCCATAAAAGAATGCATCAGTACCGTTCCACGGCTCGCAGGCTCGTTCCAACTTCCTGCCGATGAGGAGTCAAATCCTGGACCATCATCCTCGACTCGAATCGCGAACCGACGATGATTAATATCAAAACCGACACTTACTCGACGACTAGAATACTTCTCGTCGGCTAAACGTTCTTCTACCAGTTCAATTGTCTCCAAATCTCGCAGGTCAATCTTTTGTTCAGCCGGAATTTCCAAGTTACCGCGGTAAAATGAATTTTGAACAGCATGATCTACGGCGATCGCAATCCGCAACCGATCAATCCGATCAAGCGGAGTGAAGGCGTGAAGCATCCGTTGACATAACGCCACTAACTTGGGAATAAGCGACGGTTCCGCCTTTAGCTCAAACTGAAAACGGGAACCAAAGGACTCATCGAACAGACCATCGGACACGGATGCTGACGACAGTAAATCGAGCACTTCCTTGACCGTCGACTCGAGCATTTCGCTGAGCTTACTCTTCGGAATGTACGTTGAAGCGCCGGCCAGCAATGCCTGCTCGGCGATATCTTCGCTGCCCTTGCCAGTCGTGAGTATCACTGGAATGTCGGGGTGCTTTTCCCTGACTGCCCGAACCAGTTCCAGGCCGTCCATGCGAGGCATTTGAAGGTCGGTCAAAATGAGATCGATGGACCACTCGCTGATTTTCTCAAGCGCCTGGAACCCATCACCCGCTGTGACGATAGTAAAACCCGGTGCCTTGAGTAATCCCTCCATGAGCATCAGATCAACGTCTGTGTCGTCAACGATTAGTAGGTTAGTCAAGATCCACCTTTGCAAAGTAACATTACTTGGACGCTTAAGATGCCGCAATCATACTGACTTTGCAAATTATACAACACACGTTTTAGCCGCGTTTCCCCAGCCGCGAACTTTTTGGGCAAATCGTTCACCCGACGCCATCCGCAG
Source organism: Mariniblastus sp. (assembly GCA_029251085.1). Lineage (GTDB taxonomy): Bacteria > Planctomycetota > Planctomycetia > Pirellulales > Pirellulaceae > Mariniblastus. The sequence continues at coordinate 39,886 of JAQXDZ010000046.1, read as the reverse complement.
GCCGAAGAGCTAACCATCTCAAGGGTCAACCCATGCCCCCTATTCGGCCTAAACCACTGGCTATTTCTTTAGCTGATCACCAAAAACGGCTTTGAGCTTCTCGAGCTTTGGAGGAATCAGCATTCGGCAGTAGGGATTCCCTGAGTTTCTCTCGAAGTAATTTTGATGATAGTCCTCCGCCACGTAAAACTTCGTGGCTTGACTGATTTCGGTTACAACTGGCCGGGAAAAAGCCTTTGTCTCGTTTAACTTCTTTTTGTAGGTCGTGGCCTTTTCCCGTTGCGAATCATTGTGAAAGAAAACAGCCGACCGGTATTGAGGCCCAACATCATTGCCTTGCCGGTTTAGCGTCGTCGGGTCGTGCGTCTTCCAGAACACCTGCAGCAAGACGTCAAAAGAAATCACCTCGGGATCGTATTCCACCTGAATCACCTCAGCGTGGCCCGAGATTTTGCTACAAACCTGTTCGTAGGTTGGATCGTCAACGACCACGTAGAGTTCTTCCTCCAACCCAACGGGTTTCGCCATCTTGAGCGTCATCTTCCGCCCACTGACCACAAATCTAAAATCCCGCCCTTCCTTCACCTCTTTGCCGTTCAGAAACACCGATAGAGGTAAGTAACCTGCGGAGACAACATCTTTTAAAGAGTAGTCGGTCCCACCATCCGGCGTCAAAAACGTCTCTCCGCCCATGTAGCCCGACTTGACTGACTTAACGCCTTTCAACTCCAGAAAGACTGCCTCAACACACCAGAAACAACCGCCGCCGAATGTTGCCTTTTCCATACCACCAGCTTCCTCAAGATTTGCAAATGTTTGGCTCAATTTTCGCTCCGAATTGACCTCACCCCCAACCGTTGCTTGGGAAGCGCTGTCGCAACCAACCGTTAGCCCCGCACCAAAAAAGACAGATAGCACGCATAAGATTACGGAAAAACGCATTTCAACTCCCTAACAAACAACTCGGTTTTGCCGGCTTACGCTTACGGCCAAACGTCCGCTTAACTTTTTCAATATAACAAATTGTACGTCGTTGATAACCGAGAATCAAAACCGTAAGAAACGAAAAATCCAAGTTAATATCGGAACAACTTACACCTTTGTCCCAGGCTATCGCCAACCCTAACAACGGCGGGATAGTTCACCCCACCTAGTTCTCAACATAAACTTCCACAACCAAGCTGTAAAACCAATCTCACGCAGACAAGCGATCGGGATTCTTCGTTATCAAAACGAAAAAACCCGGCACGAAACCGTGCCGGGCAAATTTATCCATTCCTTACTCGACAATCAATTTTTGCCGAGCTACAACGTTTTCGATTCTAGTGAATCGTGTAGCCGTTGTGGTAATCGTGACGCACCATTTTTTGGGTGGCTTCATCTGCATTCGCTGCCACCATTGTCTTCGCATCCCAATCGATGCGGTTACCAGACCAAACAGCAAGATTTCCTAGCAAAATCGTTTCGGTCAGTGGACCAGAATACTCAACAAATTCGGAAACCGTTTTGCCTTCGCCTTTAATAGCCTGAGCAAACTCAGTGAAATGGCCTGGCGATTTTACGTATTCAATGTTCTTGAACTTTTCGTATGGAGAGCCACCGCCGGTTGGGTTGGTGATCGATCTCTGGCGAGTGAATTCACCGTCAACAATCACACCGGTTGACCGCGGTTCGCCACCGTAATCACCTGGCGAGTAGAACTTGCCTTTGTCGCCGACAATCAAAGCGGCACTGGTAAAGTGTCTCTCTTTTTTGCCACGTTGCTGTTTTGGCAAATCAGCCATTAATTCTTCCGACGGCTTTTCGCCACCGTCGTACCAAATCATTTTCAATGCCTTCCGACCGTCGAGTGCAGGAAATTCGAAAACAATCTTGGAGGAAGCAGGGTAGCAATTGCCATCATGCTTTTCTGAAACCGCTTCGACGGAGGTTGGAAACTTAAGATCCAGAGCCATGTAAGACATGTTCAGCGTATGGCAAGCCATATCGCCGAGAGCTCCCGTTCCAAAATCCCAAAACCCACGCCATTTAAATGGATGGATTTCTGCGCTGTATGGACGCATCTTGGCAGGCCCAATCCACTCATTCCAGTGAACATTCTTGGGCGGAGTCTCTTCTTTCACTTTCAGGCCGAAACTTTGTGGCCACACAGGACGATTGGTCCAAACGTGAACTTCCTTGACGTCACCAACCACTCCATTTCGAATCAGCGCTGCTGATTCACGAAGATTACTTAGAGCGGTGCCCTGATTACCCATCTGAGTCACGACACCCGACTCTTTGGCTGCATCGCCGAGCATTCTCGCTTCTTCAATCGAATGGGTGAGAGGTTTCTGGCAATAAACCGCCTTCTTAGCACGAAGAGCCTGAAGTGCTGCAACCGCGTGCGAGTGGTCCGGCGTACTTACGGTGACAGCGTCGATTTTGTCACCCATCTCGTCGAACATTTTTCGGAAGTCGTTGTAGGTCGCTGCATCTTTGAACTCTTGCTTCTTCTTGTTCAAAGTGTTGTCATCGATGTCACAAATCGCGACAACTTTTCCATGGTTTCCTGCGTCGGTCGAATCGCTTGCACCCTTTCCACCCACGCCAATACAGCCAAAACGAATTTCTTCTAAAGCAGAAATACTCGGCTTAATAGAAATCCCGCCTGCAACCCACGCACCAGCACCGAGTGCCGCAGTTGACTTTACGAATTCACGACGATTAGAACCCTTCGTCATTTTTTCTCCTGGTTATTATCTTTGAAAATTGAAGTAGCTAAGCTGCACCCAAGTTATCCGGAAATGGCTGAGAATTCAAACATTTCAGCCATAAATTAACTCGGCAACGAGCCGATTGAACTTATTACTGCCAAAGCACTCGCTTTGTCTATAGGATTATCAGGAGCAAGGCCACTTTTTAAAACTGTATCGCGTCTAACATTTTATCAGTGGTAACCTCACGTTGCTGAAGTTCCCATCAAATATGTTCGTCAGTCGAGTCTTTTTGCTTTGGCAAAGCCAGTTAACCGCCCACCTTTTCACGTAATCGATTGACGATTTTTTGCATCTCCGCTTTCTCTTTAGGTGATTCGACTGTCTCAATTGCTCGGTTCTCTGCAAGCCTTGCCTGCCGGGTTCGCTTTTGGTCCCGCATGATCATCGCCTTATGCAACAATGCTTCCGCTCTTAGATCAGCCGGCATCTGTGTGTCTTCCGAGAAATCATCCAGCTCCCTGAGCGCCCCTTCCTGGTCATCCATAGCATACAGACAATCCGCCTTTGCTCCAATTAAATCGATTCGAATGTCAGGGTTATTTCGTGAATTCTGTAACGCCACGTCGTAGCAGACAATCGCTTCTTTGTATTCGCCATTGGCAGCCAACAAAGAACCTTTGGCTAAATTTAGATAGTTAGCCCCCTGAGCCTTGGCAATCGAGCCATCAAGCAACTCCATTGCCTGAGCGCGTCTTCCAGAACCGACCATCAAGTAAATTTTCTTAACGATTAGCCGCTGACGCGTTTCACCAACCACGCCCTCCAGGTTGATCATCTGGTCGAGAATTGAATCTGTCATTGAGTTATCTTTCAGCTGCCTCGCCAAGTTCAGCTTCCATTGATAAATCTCAAGTAGCTCAGCGCTTGAAAAATCAAATTGCTCAACAACTTCATCGATGAATTTAATAGCGCGTGCTGGCTTTTCCACCCGGGAAATCATCAGCAGGTCAGTCATGATGACTTTCCTCATCTCTGCGTCCGCCGCCCCATTCCATTTCTTTCGCAAACCAAGGGCATTGTCTTTGTCGAGAGCAACGATTTCTTCAATGATTTCTGGATAGTAAACGCCAATGATCTCCTGACGCATTTCACTAATCGCTTCATCCAGCAGCCTCGCTCGCGCCTCACCTGTTTCCGCTTTGGCTGCCGCTAATTTTGCGTCTCGATTGATTCTCAATTTCCTCGCAGTTTGCAATAGATCAAGGTAGTTCAGATGACCACCCGCCTCATAACCGGCAAAGGCAAACGGCACTAATTTTGAATCAGCAAGCACCAACGTTGGAAAACTATCGATTCCATATTTTTTCGAATACCCAGCGTTCTGCTCCGCCAGTTTCGGATCCTGAGGACTGTTTTTGGGGAAGTCCAGTTTGATCAGTACATACTGTTTGGATATTTCATCAAGAAACTCTTTCTCAGCGAGCACTTCCTTTTCTAATTTTTTGCAGGGAGGACACCAGTCGCTTCCTGTAAACAACAAGATCACGTCCTTGTTTTCGGCCTTCGCTTGCTGAATAGCTTTTGGAGCATCCTCCGTGAAGCCAACCTCCGTAAAGCCAACCTCTTGCCCTGCCGAAATCGAAAACCCAGACAAAAACATCAACAGCGTTGAGATGATCACGAATCTCAAACGATTGACCGAATTTTGAGTTGGTATTGCTGAAGTAAAGCTCATCGAGCGTCTCTCTGATAATTTAGAAGACTGCCTCCCACGCGTATGACTACGTCGCAGACGAAAAAAATGTGCGGCAGTAAAAAGAAAAAAATTCTGTTGTCGCTTCCATCTTATCTTTACTAATTTGCAATGGCAATTGCGACAGCTCTCTTTTTGTGATTTGAAATCTCGCCGCTTCGCAAACCCCAATTTTCACCCAACCTTTTGAAACCACGTCCGCAACGTTGTCAGTTTTTTACCCGAGGAGCCTCTTCCCGGTATGCCCGTTGCTCAAACGGATTGTCGCGATAGCAATCTTTCCCCGCTAACCAGAGATAAGCCGAGCAGCCCAAGTAAACCGGAATGAACAAAACACCCCATTTTTCGTACTGGTCGACGTGAATCTGTTCATGGCTTCGTACGATTTCGAGCGTCTCGCGATCTTGCCCTAAAATCGCATGCCCCAATGTCATTGCTGCCACTCCCTGACTTCCGAGACGCTCAAGCAACCACGAAACAAAGCCCCCAAAAAACTCCAAACACCCTTGTCTCACTTGAACTCGGCCTCCTGTTAGCAAACCAATTAATCCCAACAATGAACCGATTAGCGAGTTCGGAGAGGTCCAAGTATAAAATATGACCTTCAGTAATACATTCAAAAGGAATCCCCAAAATACTTAATTTGCTGTGGCTTTAACCTAAAAAACTAAAGTTTCCACCGCAAATTTGTAACCAGTGAGTAACGTTGTTGCCGAATTTTTGATGAAAAATCGCCGAAACTTACGGTAAAGCTATCGGGTTCGTATATTAGGCGAAGTGAGAGAATTAGTTCCAGCTCTGTGCCACGCGTATAATACAAACTCGGGTTTCCTGCTTTTCTAACATCGGAACAGGCGTTCATTTTAACTTGGATGATGCTGATAATTAGGACCGTTCGCAAACTGCTACTCAGATTGTTCATTATGCCTTTTGATAAAAACATCTACTTTCTCAAAGACTATTCGCGACTGGTTCTTAGCCTCGCGGTCACTCTGACTCTTTTCGCTACCGCTGCTGCTGTCGACAACGATACGATCAAGTCTCTCAAGGCGATTGGGGGAAAAGTTGTGCAGGTTGTTGATAAAAACCGGGACGCCTGCGTCGCTTTGGTGGACGGCATGGGTTCAGGAAGCGGAGTCATCGTCTCCGCGGATGGCTTAGTGCTTACTGCCGGTCACGTGATTGAAAACACAAATTTAAGAAGTTTTGAAATCGTCCTCTCCTCGGGACGCCGAGTCAAAGCGAAACCGCTCGGACACAACCTCAATAACGATTTGGGCATGGCTCAAATTCTTGAACCCGGCCCATGGCCCTATGCAAAAGTAAATCGGAACAACAATATCAAAAGAGGCGACTGGGTTGTTTCCATCGGACACTCTGGTGGTTGGGAACTTGGACGAGACGCTCCGGTGCGAACCGGACGATTTCTCAAGATGGAGAACTCACAGTTGGTAACCGACGCCGTTTTGATCGGGGGCGACTCCGGTGGGCCACTCTTTAATCTTGAAGGCGAGGTCGTTGGGATCCACAGTTCGATCGGCGATTCAGTCAGTGAGAACCGGCATATCCCAATCGAGCTGTTTATCACAGACTGGCAACGTTTAGAGGAAGGCCAACAGTGGGGCATGCTGGCGAATTTAGGACGCGAAGGAAAACCACGTCCGCTGATCGGAGTCACGGTTGACCTCACAGCAAGCGAATGCGTGGTCACCGCGGTTATCCGAAACTTGCCAGCAGCGGCTGCCGGTATTCGACAAGGAGACGTCATTACTAAATTTGGAAACACTTCCATTGGTTCCGGACAGCAATTGATAAACGTCATTCAGCGACAAGTCGCCGGTCAATCCTATCCCATCTCTGTTCGGCGCGGTGGACGAACGTTCAAGTTCGAAATCACTCCCCAGTAATTATTTTGGCCGCAAAAACTGGCATAACGATATGAAATTCAAAACGAAAACGATTTTTTTTCTCTGCATTGGGCTACTGGTCTGTTTGTTTTTAGGGCCGATTGACGCGTCCCACGCGCAAATCTCGCGTGACCTACGAAATATTTTTCAATCGATGCTCGACGATCTCGACCAGGACATCCGAATTAAATTTGAGGAAGCTCTCAAGACTGACTCTTCCGTTGTTAAACTAACCCGGGAACAGTTCAAGCGATTCCGGCAAAGTCCAGTCAACCCTTTCGAAGGCCTAAAATCCGCGGCAGTCAACCAGTCCGGGACCATTATCGCGCTTAAGTTCGAACTGCCAGACATTCGGAACCGCTCAATTCACCCCTTAGAAAGACAAAACAGCGGTTTGCTCGCTTCACTTCGTCCCGCGGTCAAGAATGCGGCGAAGTCTTCGGTAGTAGTGTATTCGGACAACCGCTCGGTCGCGATGGGTACCATCTTTCGCCAAGACGGTTACATCCTCACCAAAGCGAGTGAACTTGATGACACCGATACGATTCGATGCAAACTGTTTAACTCAGTTGAGAAACGAGCCAGACTTGTAGAAGTCAGCAAAGAGCATGATCTTGCTATTCTGAAAATCGATGCCGATGACTTAGTGCCCGCCCAATGGGCTAACCAGTCAGCCAGCATTGGAAACTTCCTACTGACTCCCGACCCTTTTGGTAACGTATTGGCACTAGGGACATTCAGTGTTCCCACACGGTCAACTGCCGTAGGCCAACAGGCGTTTTTAGGAGTTCAACCCGAAACAACGCCCGCGGGCGTCCGTGTCAGTGCCATCCGACCGGGCACTGCGTCTGCGCTTGCCGGCCTGCAAGATGGTGACATTATCACAAAGCTAAACCAAACCGTTGTGAGCGATGCTTCTACACTCGTCAAAGCGATCAGAGACCGCGCACCCGGTGATAAAATCGAAATCACGTTCAACCGCAATGGCACAACCCAGACGACAACCGCGACGCTTGCTGCACGCGAATATTCAGGCGAACAGGCGGCACGATTTAAGATGATGAATCGACTGGGAGCAGTACCGAGTCAGCGCTACGATAACTTTCCATCGGTGTTTCAGCACGATGCTCCCCTGTTCCCCGAGGACTGCGGCGGCCCGATTACAAATTTAGACGGCGAAATAGTAGGCATTAATATTGCCCGGCTTGGCCGTGCCGCAAGCTATGCGATCCCGGCGTCGACTGTTCAAAGTGTCATTTCGAAATATGAAACCGACACAAAGCTACGCCAACTCAATGTCGGGACCCGCAAGTAGTCTCGCCTTGAGAGAGTTTATAGTTAACTTCAACCCGCGATTGTTGAGTCAACTCGCAACCTGGATGGAGTTCGTCTGGGGAGGTCAGCGATTAACCAAGGAGGGATTCGCAAGGGCGGTGCTTCAGGCGATGAAGCGCTTCGGAAGATCACAGCGGGGAAATTGAACCGCCGCCAACCTCAATCAGAGCAGGGGAACTCCGGATGCGGTTGACGGCAAGTTCTTAATTTCCAATCGGCCCACGATTGGTGTCCTCCTCAGCGAGGGGAGCGCGTCTCGAAGGTAGTTTCCGTTAATAAACTGGAACCCTTTGGAGAGACGACTGCTGGGGAAGACAATTCACTCAACGAAATATACACCCTCGTAAACGGGATGCTAATTCTCCTCAGCAAAACTTTCTTTCCCCAGCGAAACCCCGTTGGTTACAGGGGTCATTCGGGCTGTGACGTAGTCAAAACGCAACAGTGAGGATTTCTTAACACGGCAAATTGATCCAACCGAGATAACCCTAACGAAGCGGGGAAGGCAACCACTCCAGCTCGCATGCAATTCGAATCCAACGAACTTCTATTCAAACTGAGACTTACTTCGAAGAATATGATGATAATGCTGTGCGAATCGATGGGCTTCATCCCGCACATATTGGAGCAGCCGAAGCGAGAAAGCGTGTCGTGACAACCGAATGGGTTCAGACTCCCCCGGGCAGTAAATTTCCTCGTTCTTTTTGGCAAGCGATAAAAGAGTCGGCGGCTTGATACCTAATGCCTCAAAGGCGGCAACAGCGCTGCTCAACTGCCCCTTTCCACCGTCAATTAATAAGATATCGGGAAACACATCTTGCTCGTCATAAAGCCGCTGAAAACGCCTCGAAACAACCTCGTGAATACTGCGGTAATCATCAATGCCAGAAACATTCTTGATTTTAAATCGCCGATACCCTGGCTTGAAAGGCATCCCGTCAACAAACCTCACTAAACTCGCCACGGTGTCACCACCACCGAGGTGGGCAATGTCGACGCCTTCAATGGTTCGTGGAGCCTCCTTCAATTTCAAGACTTTCTTAAGTCCAGTCAGCCCCTTTTTGGGATCAATGTGAAACACCTCGGGTTGCGCATGGGTGTCTAACTCGCCCCGCCGATCCAGTGAGTTCAGCATCTCAATTTCGTCACGCAACTTGGCTGCCTTCTCAAAATCCATCAATTTCGACGCCGCCAACATTTCGTCTTGCAACTGATTGATAAGCTTCTTCTTTTTCCCCGAGAGAAACATTTGAAGGCGACGGATATCTTTCCGATATTCTTCCTTGGAAATTCTCATGTTACAGGGTGCGGTGCATTGCTTAATGCTTGCCAACAGACAGGGGCGAAACCATCGCCAACGCTCATCGCCTTCATCAATATCAAGCGAGCAGGTTCGGAACTTAAAAATCCTTTGCAACACCTGCACAGCACCTCGCAGGGAACCCGCACTCGGGAAGGGGCCGTATAATTTAACCCCTGACGATTCAGGTTCTCGTGTTATCTCAACACGGGGAAAATCTTCGTAGGTTGAAATTTGCAGATAGGGAAACGACTTGTCGTCCTTTTGAATCTTGTTGTTCTGAGGCTGAATGTCCTTGATTAGTCTAGACTCGACCAATAAAGCATCGACTTCGCTCTCGCAGTCTAAGTAATCGACGTCAGCGATTTCACCAATCCAGGGTGCCGTCCGCGAATCCTCCGCAGCAGCTTTTAGAAAATAACTACCTGCCCGCGAACGAAGATTGGTCGCCTTCCCAACATAGATAACGACGCCAGATTCATTCTTCATCAAATAAACGCCCGGCGTCTGCGGGAACGTGCGGACTTTAGCCGCGGCACGTCGAAACGGCGTTAATCCCGAATCATCGGCTTCTTGCGAATTATTAGGTTTCTCGTCCATCGCGGCATTATAAAAGGGATTGGGTTTTCCCGCTAACCGTTCGAAATCAGAAGTAACAACGCCGCCGCGAACATCAAAAATTCTCGCCAATGCTATTGGACGCCCGGGAGCTAAGCCCTACCCCTCAAGCCCAGTCTCAACTCGCAAGCCATTGGAGGTTACCGATCCTCTCACCAGCAAAAACCAGCCACTTGTAACGCATTGAGATTCAATAACCCAGCCAATAAGACTGAACACTGCTAATTATTCTTGGTTCGAAACCCAAACCGCCGGAGTTCCTTCAGAAAAATCAACTTCGTCTCCCGACTCGTTATGAGTCCACCCCAAGTGAAGCCAGCCACCCTCGGCTCGACAACGGCTTAACACCATGGCCGCAGCGACTTCGCTGTCCTGCAGTGCTTCGACAGTATCGACCGGAACCAAATTTGCGGGGAGTTCAGAGGCAAGCTCTTCTTCGGTCTCTTTGGGATTCAACTTGCCATCCAAAAATGATCGGAATGCGACCGTTGTCGGGCGTTTCTTTTCCGGCTCAAGGTAATCAATCTCCGCAGCTCCATCCCGCATCAGAAATAACTTCCCATCCCGATTGACGATTTTAAATTTGAGTGCGATTTTCAATCCCTCTTTAATTTTCTTCGCACCCTGAGAAAATCCTGAACCCGAAACAACAATCCGAAATGCATTGTCACGAAACTCAATTTGGATCGGACGAATAGCGGCAAAGGTAATACTAAACGAATCATCTTTATCGCCTTCTGAACCGCCAGTTAACGTTGCTGGTGCTTCTCCAAGAATAGAACCCAACTCATCAGCAAGCTCTTCATTAGAAAAGGTCTTTCCAGCAAAAAGCGTTGCTAGATAATTATTTGGCATCGAATCGTGAATCGCGACGGTTACGTCCGATCCATCCTCAATCGCCACAGGTAATCCTGGTGCTCCCAATCTTGACAAAGATGATTTTTCACCCGTCGCCAAAACTGAATTATCAAACGACCGAAGGTAGACTTCCGGAACCAAATTCGATTTGGCTCGCATTTTTTGCCGCGACTCGTTCAGTCTCTCTCTTCCGTCTGACATCGCCTCGTCGGTTTGCTCAGTGAATCGCGTTAACGTTTCGCTCTTTGCACGCCGGGTCGCACTGGCTTCTGACTTGCATTTCTCTTTAGCAAATTTCTTTTCAGCAATGCAATCGACGACCCTAAGTTTCGACGAGGTGCCATTGAAACACGCAGCGACGCTCGCGTCGACAGTCGGATCAACGGCAAAGAAACCGCCTAAATTTGCGTAGATACCACGTGTACCGCTGACTGAGCCAGCAGTATTGATGTAGGCACGAATCTTACCCTGTTGAATATAGGTGGCGGATGAGAGCCCGCCGGTCAACTGAATCTCAGCATGCACCTGATTAGGGTCTTCATTAAAATTAATCGTAACCAAGGTGTCGCTTGTCACCTGGCCCCGGACGAGCCGACCGTCGATTCTCTCGCACAATGGTTGGCTTTCAACAACGTTCCGCGACGCAAGGCGATTTATCAATCCGTCTCCAATCGAGACATAGATGTTTGGCTTGGAATATTTCGCTCTTATGGCGATCAACAGCTTAGGAATTTGATTGGATCGTTCCATCCACTCAAGACCGGCACCAACCCTACCTTCCGCCTCAGTTGAACCCGAGCCGCTTAAGTCCGCTAAATCTGTGACCAATGCTGCCAGACGTTGATCAAACTCATGACGGGTTAAAGAAGACGTTCCATAGGCAAAACTGTAGGCAAACTTCTCGGTAGTTGCAGCGGCAGAGGTGAAAAACGGATCCCCGTTAGTCTCATCTAACGCATTGAAACTCATTCGCAACCGATTAAGTATCCCGATCGTCTTTGCCCGTGCCTTGAGTCTAGGTTGATCTTTTGCCCGAGCCTTGGCCATCTCTTTCCTTAATTCGGCAACTTCGAGACTTAAAACACCCTGCTGCTTAAGCAACGCAGCTCGCTCATCGGCCTTGGGGTCGACGATCTCATCTTCGCCCTCTCCCGGCTCCGGAGCCAATGGCAATGCATCTAAAGCTCGCTCAATTTTCAACAGCTCAGCGTTTAATTCCCTTACCTTGAGATTAATATCTGTGGCGCTGTTGGCCGGCGGCAATTCAAATTGAATTTGATCGAGCTCTTCGATCGCCTCAGCAAGACCTAACTTAACGAACAGCTCCGCTCGCTCCTTACTCTCCATCGATTCCCGGGAAAACCGAATCAAACCCTCGAGATCCCGTTTCATAACATCCCGTTGACGCATCAATTCGGCGACTGATATCTGGTGAAAATTGCCACGGGCGGCCGAAAGGCCAGACTCAATATCTAAATTTTGATTTCCCTCTAGATTGGCAATTTGTCTCAGGAGCGCGTCAGCGACTTCACTCAATTCAACATTCTCAGCCAACTCCGCATCGGTGACCGAATCAAAGCGTTCTCGCAGGCGTTCCAACTCCACCAAATCGGCGTTCTCACCCTTAGCTGCCTGCGTGTCGAGGACGTTCAGTAATAACCGACCTCGTAGCTGTTGGTCCGTTGCCTTGAAATTAATCCATGCATTAAGCCGACGAACCGACTCTTGCAGTCGCTTACTCGTATCCGAATTAAACGTGGCTTTGGCACTCTCCACCGGTTCACCAACCGCCGCCACGTTATCAGCCAATAATGGATCATTGCCAAATGGCGAAAACGCCACGCCAATAACCAAAACAAGCAATATCAGACGACTTCTTTGCAGAGGCTTCATTCCAAATCCCATCGATTATTCCCAATAGGTCATTTTATTTAAAAGTCGGGTACCAGTTGATTCCAGCTAACGCCCGACGGCGTAATCTGTGCCGATTTCGAAAAACGGGACAACTAGGCAGATTGGGATTGTTATCAATTAACGCATCTGATTCTAGATGAATGATTGCATAAAACGATTTATTACATGGAATTTCGCCAATTTGCATCCCCTTTCCTCGAAATATCGAGTTGCGTAGCATTAGAGGAGGCGAAAACTGCAAACCTGCAATTCTCGCCCAAGCTGATTCGCAATAGACGATCTTTTACCCCTTTAACCATTGCGGCTCGCCGCCATAGTTCGGAGATTTTAATGTCAGATTCGCTTAACGACCGCGGTAAAGCGATTGAGGATGTATTTTTCAATGCTCGGGATCAAGATTTGATTCAGAAGTTAAGACAAGAAATGGCCGCTTCGGAAGCCCGTGAAGCCATGACCCTTGCTTCGGGCATCGACGACGCCGCAGTTCTCGACAGCCTGCTCAACTGTGGGATTACTCCAGAGTCAATGGCATCGGTTGCACTTATTCCGCTTGTTGCCGTCGCTTGGGCTGACAACAAAATGGAAGATAACGAAAAAGAGGCAATCTTGAAGGCTGCCAACGAAGCGGGTGTTGCGGAAGGTTCGGCCAGTTATCAATCGATCGCCGCATGGCTGGACAATCGCCCCGACGCTTCCCTTACCGAAGCTTGGAAAGATTACATGACCGCCCTGAACGAATCAATTGATCCGGTGGCGTTCAATCAACTTAAAGCCCTCGTGATGCGACGCGCTGAAAAGGTCGCGGAAGCGGCGGGCGGCTTTTTAGGACTAGGCAATAAAGTCTCAGACGCCGAAAGAAAAGTCATTGATGATCTGGGATCCTAACCCCCCGTCCACGATCGAACTTTCATGAGAAGGGGGGTAAGTTACTTATCCCCCTTTTTTTGTGAAATTTCTTGACCAGCCATTTTTCTAACCAGCGGTGCAGTGCGGCAAGACTACTGCTGCAACGCCCGTTCCGCTTCCCTGACGCCACCGCCTTTAATGCTTTCCTCTCTACCGCCTGGAGCCATATCCCAATGAATTCGAAGATCATGCAATTCATTTCCATCGCAACCTTCGCGATCCTCGCTTTTTCGACGGCCTGCTCGGCAAATGAATCGGACAAACAGAAACCAGTTCGCGTATTTATCTTTGCCGGTCAATCCAACATGGTCGGATCAGATTCAAAGGTTTCTGATATTAAAAGGTTTCCGCCATTTGCAGGGCTAAACGCTCCACAGCCAAACGTTAAATTTTCTTACTGCATTGGGCGCGAAAACAAATTGAAATCCAATGGTTGGGTAGCCTTAAGTCCCGTCAATAACATCGTCGGTCCGGAATTAAGTTTTGCCAGAAAAGTAACGAACAATTCAGACGGTCCAATTGCTATTATCAAGTGTGCCGCGGGCGGGACTCATCTTGGTGGTGACTGGAACCCCGATGATCCAAGCGGTTTTAAAATGTACCCGCTTGCTATCGAGCTAGTCCGTGAATCACTTGCCGAACTAGATCGCCAAAACATTAAATATCAACTTGAAGGCTTCATGTGGCATCAAGGCGAAAACGACATGTTTAATGAACAATACATGGCAAATTATGGAGAGAACCTGGAAAACTTTATCCAAAAATGGCGGGATGAATTGGGAGCACCTCAGCTGAAGTTTTTCGTTGGCGAACTCTGCACCAAAACCATTTGGGGAATGGATCTCCGACCTCGCATGTACGCGATCAGCGTAGGTCAAAAATCGGTTGCCGCGAACGACCCCAGCGTCATGTACGTTCCAACCTCTCACGTCGGAGTCGAAATTGGTGGCGGAGTAGGATTGCATTATCACTACGGAACCCTCGGACAATTAGAACACGGTGTTAATTACGCCAATGCTTATCTTGAATCGACCGGGGTTAAAGCAAAACAACGAGCTCAGCTCTCAAAACTCCCGTTTAATGCAAAAGAACCTGTCAAACTCTTTGTCCTCGCGGGTCACCGCAACATGGAAGGCGAGCGAGCCTTTACGCAAAACCTTTCCACCAATGCGAAACTAAAAAAACTATTACGAAATCAGAAACAGATTCCATTTCGATACCAGTTGGGCGGTGATTATTTAGTATCCAATAATTGGGAATCGCTCGGTCCAACCGGATATTACGACACCTTTGGGCCGGAATTGAGTTTTGGTGCGGCGTTAAAAAAGAACAAAGAAAATATCGCGATCGCAAAATTCACCCATAGCGGATCTCAAATTGTCGACTGGACTCCCGAAGGAAGCGAAGCAAAGTCTCGAAACTTGTACCCCCGATTCATCCAGTTTATTGAGGATTCCATGTCGGACTTGAAAGCCAAGGGGCATCCCGTTGAGTTGGCAGGAATTTTTTACCACGTCGGCGAAAATGATATGTCGTTTGGCCCATTCCGAAAAAATGCCCCCGACCGGATTGAATCGTTAATTAAACAAAGCCGCATCGATCTCAAGCAGCCCAATTTACGATGGTTTGTTTCGCAACAACCCCCAACAGACCATGAACAAGTCAACGCTATCGACGTCACTGCCGAGCTTGCCAAAGTTTCAGAAGCAGATCCAAACTGGATTCACATCCGCGCGTTTGATCTCCCAAAACAAGAAAAGCAACTGGTTTTGGACGAACTTGGGATTATCGCCTTGGGACAACTTATGGCCACCGAATATCAAAAGAGGGAAAATTAAAAACTAACTAAGCCAAACGTCGGTGATCTCTTTTATCTGCCATTGGCCGTCTTTTTTCAGACAACTAATCGTTTTGCCCGAAGCGTCCAATGGGCCACCCCACAGACCAAAGTCAAGCGTTACCTCGTCGGCCGACGTCCACTCCCTGATAATGATCCACACCATTGTGCCGCGTGCGTTGGTTGCTTTGTCTCGAACATAACCCTTATCTAGTTTGGCATCTGTCGCCGACCTATATTTCACTGCCAGTTGAGCAAGCCAGGGTTCTAACTGTGAGGGCATCGAAACCCAATCACCCTCCCGATTCCACTGTTCCCGATTCGTTGGCGTGAGATACAGTGGCTTGCCACCATTGGAAACGGTTTCCGTTGACAGAATAAAATGAATCACTTCACAATCTCGCTCAGAAAGCTCAACAGGCTTTGGAGCAACTCGAATCACCAAATCGTCGCCAACCGGACTGGAATCTTGCGATAAATCCTGAGAGGTGGTTGCTTCATTCCCGCATCCAACCAAGGCGCAAATCAAGGCACAAACCAAACTTGGGAAAACAAAGCTGACCAACCTCGACATCCCGACCATGAACTGCCTTACTTGAGTGAAACTCTTAAAACCAATGACTGCACGCCGGCGGGTCCTTGCCAGCAACACCGCCTTGCTCTGCCGAAGACCGAAAACGACAGCCACTCTCAACGAACCGATTTGAAAGATAAGTCTATTTGCCGACTACTCGATCGAGTGGGAAAGCAACCATTGATACAGTTCGGGATTATCGTAGGTTTTCGACCACGAATCATGCCCCGCTTCCGGGTAAACCGTGAACTTAATATCTACGCCTCGCTTTTTAAAACCATCCACTAATTCTGTTGACCGAACTAACGGCACCACCGAATCTTTGGCTCCATGAAAAACCCAGGCTGGAACTTTATTACCAATCGTGTAAACAGTTTTCGTCGCATCTCCGCCGCCGCAAATCGGCGCAATCGCGGCGAACCGCTCAGGCGAGTACGACGCCAGATCCCAAGTACCAAACCCACCCATGCTCAAACCGGTCAGGTAAATCCGTTTGGGATCGACGTTGTACTTCTCTTCTATCGCATCGATCAGTGCCGAAAGAGAAATCGGCTCCCACCAGCGATTACGCTTGCACTGTGGCGAAACGAGAATAAATGGAAAGTCCCTCCCCTGCTCCACTAACTTAGGTGGGCCGTGGACTTTTACTTTTCCGAGGTCATCACCACGCTCACCTGCACCATGCAGAAAAACGACTAGTGGCCACTCTTTTTTTTTTCGTATTCCGCTGGCAAGTATAGTACGTAATCCATATCCATCTCAATTTGTGCCTTATAAGTTTCATTGGATTGCCGCGTCTCTTGTTCACGACTTACCTCAAGCACGCAATCCTGTTTCGTTTCAGTTTTGGTTGACTCCGCAGCATCTTCCGAATCCATTTTATCAACCCAAATATTTCGGTAACGAACTTCGTTGCCATGATTCTGCAAGTAGATAAAGCCGGGCTCAGGCCCTTCATTATTAGGCGCAGCTGTTGTCTTTTTAGGTAGCTTTACCTTCTCATGAATCACCACGCCGTTGTGAGCCACGGTCATCCATGCGTCTTCTACCTTTTTGCCATCCGCGAACCTCGCGGCATGAAACTCAACATCGTAGGTTTGCCACTGCATTGGTGGAAAACACATATTCTCATCAGGTTTCTTAATCGAATAAATCCCGCCGCACTCGTTGTTTTCACCTGATAGCCCGAACGAATCAAGCATCTGCACTTCGTATCGACCTTGCAAATACAGTCCACTGTTCCCCCTGCCCTGCCCTCTGGCTTTGGGCATGTATGGCAACAGAAACTCAATGTGTAGTTTGTGATCACCAAATGTTTTTTTACTTTGGGCACCCTGCTTCAGCAATCCATCCTCTGTCATGTTTGCAGGCTTACCTTTGTGCTCCCAACCGTCGACTGAGGACCCGTCGAATAACACAACGGCACCTTGGGGGGGCTTTTTCCCGAGAGTCGGACTCCTTCGCTCGAGCTTTGTTAATTTCCCAATCGTCTGACCGTCGGCAATGACTGTGCCGCCACCCTTGGCGATTTGGATAGTCGCGTCCCACGCGGCCAATGCCAATACGCCGTCAACCGATTTGACATTCTCAACGCGTTTGGGATTACTTTTGTTCCAACCGTCACCCGGCAATCCCCCCCGGTAACCAACTCCTGTAAACTTGCCGTCCCCCAAAGCAATTAACTGGAGCCCAAATTTTATTCGCTGTTCGCCGGATAAGATCGTTCCAACATATTCCCCTTGCATTTCATAGTCAGCGTCTTGGCCGATAAGAGGATGGACGCAGGTTAACGCGAGTAGAAAACTCCAAACGCGAATCAATTTGAAATTTGGCACAATCATTTCCTAATAACTAAAGAACCAATAACACTTCTCGAAAAGCCAAGCCAGAATGAAATCTGCACGGCAAACTTCCATTTGCAGGCAATCGAGCGGTACTCCCGAACTGGCCGTTCATTTTTAAGCAGCGGAGAGCGAACGTCAAACAAATTCAACGCATTTAGCGAGAATCTTTTACACCCCAAACCAAGCGGGATCTGAGGGGGAATCGGACCGAATGAAGGGCCGGGCCACAACGGGATTACTTCTTTTCTTCGCCCGTATTCAGAATAGCCATAAACGCCTTCTGTGGAATATCGACGCTGCCAATTGACTTCATTCGCTTCTTACCGGCTTTTTGCTTGGCCCACAATTTACGCTTCCGCGAAATATCACCACCGTAACATTTCGCCGTAACATTCTTGCGGAGGGCTTTCACAGTTTCCCGAGCAATAATCCGAGTTCCAATCGCAGCCTGAACCGCGACTTCGAACATGTGGCGACTAATTTCCTCTTTTAACTTTTTACAAACAACGCGGCCCCGCCGATCCGCATCAGCCCGATGACAAATCACACTCAAGGCGTCAACTTTTTTACCGTTTACCATGATATCAAGGCGGACGAGGTCAGCCGGGAAGTAACCGGTCAGATCGTAATCCATTGTCCCATAACCACGTGTGATACTTTTTAATTTATCGTGCATGTCATAAATGACTTCGGCCAACGGGAGATCGTAAGTCAGCATCATTCGAGTTGCGGAAAGGTACTCAGTAGTTTGTTGAATTCCACGTCGCTCTTGGCACAGTTTCATAACCGCACCCACGTACTCCTGCGGTTGAATCAAATTCACTCGGACAATTGGCTGACGAAACTCCTCAATTTCACCCGGGTCAGGAACTTCCTGAGGACGATGAATATGAATGACTTCCCCTCGCTTGGTCAGCACCTGATAGGTAACGTTGGGAGCGGTCTGAACCAGATCAACATCCGATTCTTGCTCCAGCCTTTGTTGAACCACTTCCATATGAAGCATTCCCAGGAAACCACAACGAAAACCAAATCCCAATGCCTCACTCGACTCCGGAGTAAATTCAAAGCTCGGGTCGTTGATCGCAAGTTTTCCAAGCGCATCTCGGAGTTCCGAAAAATCTTGGCCATCGGAAGGATACAGACCGCAATAAACCATTCGCTTTGGCTCTTGATAGCCCGACAGAGGTTCGGCGTGGATTTTCCCCGCGTTAGAGACGGTGTCACCAATGTTGACTTCCTCAAGCGATTTAATGTTACACACTAAATAACCAACTTGGCCGACCGTCAAGGATTCGCATTGGGTTTGCTTGGGAGTGAATTGACCCAATTCGACCACTTCATATTCCGTGCCAGCACGGACGAACTGAACTTTATCGCCTTTTTTTACCGTTCCGTTCATAACGCGAACGTAGGTGATTGCACCTCGGAATTCATCGTAGTGAGAATCAAAAACCATCGCCTGCAACAACGCATCACGGTCGCCTTCAGGCGGACGGATATTCTTGACGATACTGTCAATCAATTGATCAATGTTAATACCGGATTTTGCACTCACCCGCACCACACTATCCACGTCGATCCCCAGCGTCTGCTCCATCTCCTGAGCAACTTCATCGGCTCGCTGGTATTGCAGGTCAATTTTGTTGATGACCGGAATGATATCGAGATCGTGTTCAATAGCGGCATACCCGGTCGCTACTGTCTGGGCTTCCACTCCTTGAAACGCATCGGCGAGCAAAACAGCTCCCTCACAACAGTTAAGTGAGCGGGACACTTCATACTGAAAATCAACATGTCCGGGTGTATCAATCAGATTTAGTTCGTACTCCTTCCCCCCATGCATAATTCGCATGGCAACAGCACGGGCCTTAATCGTGATCCCTCTCTGCCGTTCAAGTTCCATATCATCGAGAACCTGTTCCTGCATTTCCCGTTTCTGAACCGTACCGGTGTGCTCGAGCATGCGGTCAGCCAAGGTACTCTTGCCATGATCGATGTGCGCGATGATGCAAAAGTTTCGAATATTCTCGGTTTTGATTTTGGCCATGCCGTGGTGAATCTAACGCTGGGTTGAAGTAATAAAACTCGCCGTCGTCGCAAAAGCAAATTTAAAGAGGATCGTTAACGCGTTCTAATGTATTGAGATCTTGCCAATCCGGCAGCGCCAACGAAACCGGCTTCTGAGCCAAGTTGCGCGAAATTCAAGACCAAGCGTTCCCCTAGGACTGGAAAGACTAGCCTTCTGACTTCCGCTTTCACTTCGTTCAAGAACTTTACACCTAGGGGTGAATCCGAACCTCCAAAATTCATCGCCCCTCCAAGTATAAACGCCGCGGGGTCAATTAAGTGGGCCAATTGTGCAATTCCTCGACCGAGGTAGACCGCCGTTTCGGAGACCAATTTCATTGCCAGCGGATCACCTTCGTCCGCCGCCGTCGCCACCATCAAAGCGGACAACGGTGATGTCTCTCCAATTAAATCACGGAGCACCGTTCCAGCATCCGGGTTCCCCATCGCTTCTCTGGTTCTCTCAACGAGCGCCGTGGCACTGGCATAGGCTTCCAAATGCCCCGCTTGGCCGCAACCGCACATTCTCGCATCCTCACGCGTATCAATCACAATATGCCCAATCTCGGCGCCGTGACTGTTGGCTCCATCGACCGAAATATCGTCGATGATGATACCACCACCGACTCCTGTCCCGAGCGTGATCATGACCATGCTGGAATGTTGCTGACCGCCCCCAACCCAAAACTCTCCGAAAGCAGCAGCGCCAGCGTCGTTCGCGTAGGTAACCGGTTTCTCCAAAGCCTCGGCCAATTTCCCTTGCACAGGAAAGTTATGCCAGCCTGGCAAGTTCGTTGGCGTCAAGATCACGCCGCGATGAATATCCATGGGACCGGGCGTTCCCAAGCCCGCCGCCGCAACATCGCTCCACTGAAAACCGGTCGGTTCGATGAGCGCATCAAACTCTTCGCGAGCCTGACGGATGGCGACGTCCGGAGTCTCGTTAGGGGACGTCGGAAATTTCGTATCAGCCACGATCTTACCGTGATTGTCCACCAAACCTACTTTGACATTCGTACCGCCGACATCGACACCGGCAAACAGCGGTGCGGTAAATTGATCATCAGGTGTCATTGAAAATGTACTTAGGGAAGAAAATCGGAAAAGCAGAGTATAAAAATCAGCAGCATTTCCCACAATGCGAAACCGCTGGTTGTTGCCTCTTTCCCCTTTGATTTCCAACGTAACGTTCCGAATTTGAGCCCCCAATGTCTCTTAATTCGTCGTTATTGATCAATCAGACGCATCTTTTCAGCTTCTCGCTCGAGCAGACAGTTCTTTTTGGATTTCAGAAATCCGCTTTTTGCTCTTCTCTTGAATTCTCTTCACGGCCTGAGCCACTGCTTCGTCTCGTTCGCGGCCAAGGGATTTGACTGCCGAGTCGGAGTTAGACTTCCCCGTTTTCATTACCGATTCTATCTTTTTTTGAAATTCACGGGCAATCTTCTGGGTAGCCCTTTCCTCTTGCTGCTTGGTCAATTTCTCAATTCTGGCCAATTCTTGTTTTAAAGCTGCGGTTCCCCGTTTTGCAGACCGCCGACCTTTGGAGGCTCCTCTAGCTGAACTCATTGCCGGAGCTTCAGTCGCCCCCCCTTTGGATTTCCCCTGGGACCTTCCTTTGGACTCCGCTTCAGACTTTGCAATTTTCAACTCTGCCCGCTTAGCGCGTTTTAGATTTTCATCAGCCATTGCCTGGGCCTGACCCAACTCACGTTTGAGCGATTCAATTTCGCTGTTTGTTGCGAGTCCTTCGCGGATAGCATCACCAACCACTTGCTCTTGAATCTCACTCTCAATCGCTTTCTCGCGGTCGCCTAATATCTCTACAGACTTCGCTACTCGAACCGAAGCGTAGTTGGAAACCTGCAGCGGCGTGAAAGGAATCGATTGCACTTTGATGGGAGCGTAGGGGTTCAGCCCGTAAATTTCCCACATCGGAATATTAGTTGGAAAATCTAAAGTGGGGACGCGTCTCCTTCGCAAACACTGTCCCTCGACGGGAACGGCACTTTGCAAAAATACAAGAACCACGAACGCTTTTAAAATCCAAACAAAGGCTTTGGTCTGCAAAGAGAGGGGCATCGTCAACTCGCGTTTCAATTCAGGTGAGAATAATTCAACTTCCCAATCGACAGGATTCGGTTTCGTCGAATTGGTTAACGCGTTACCAGCTTAGTTAAAGAGCCAGCGATTAGAACCAACGATTACAGAGATTTTTTACAGACGAGCCAATGTTTTGGTAATCAGGCAGGGCCAAACACACCGATTGGGTCGCAAAACAATTAGGTCACAAAACGATTATGCGACTGATGCCCCAATCCGCGTTTCAAATCGACTCGCCGATCGCGTCTCCTAGAGCAGTCGCAAAGGCCGTCGCAAAATTGTCACAATGAGAGATACTGATCATAATTTCGGCGATCCCGCGAGATTCGCAAATGACTTTGGCCTGTCCGCCCAGCCGCACGTAAGGTTTCCCACCCATGTGATTGAGAATTTCGATATCGGTCCATTGAATCCCGTTGGACCATCCCGTTCCCATGGCTTTAAGAATTGCTTCTTTTGCCGCCCATCGTCCCGCGTAATGCTGCGTGGATGCTTTGCGGGACCCGCAATACTCGATTTCATCAGGCGTATAGACTCGCTCGATAAAAATCTCTTCGTGCTTGTCGATCATCTTCGCGACCCGCAAACACTCAACGATGTCAGTACCAATTCCAACTACATTCATTTCAACACTCGAACACTTATCTTCAAAGTTTGAAAACCGTTGACCAATGTACCTGCGATGGGAAGCACTTCATGACCTCGATCTGTTTTTAAAATCTGCTTCACACCCCACAGGCGTCTTTTGCTCGCTTGACTACCTCGCCGGCTTTTGCACGGGCACGGGAGGCACCGTCCCCGAGAATTTGATGAACCTTATCCATGTCGCTTTCCAACTCAGCTCGTTTTTCTCTCGCCTCTGCAAAATAAGAAACCGCGACTTCCGCCAAGGCTTTTTTTACGTCACCGTAGCCAAATCCACCGGCACGATACATCGAAGCCATCTCTGATTTTGCTTGGTCATCTGCGAACAACGAAAACAACTGGAAGAGATGGTCCGTTTCAGGATCTTTCGCGTCCTCCATCGGACGGGAATCGGTAGCGATTCGCATGATCTTTTTCTTCATTGGTTTGACCTCCTCAAAGATCTCAATGAAGTTACCGTAGCTCTTTGACATTTTTTCGCCATCCGTCCCCGGAACTTTAGCGCTACTGTCGAGAACTTTTGGTTTCGGCAGGGTAAAAACCTCGCCAAAATTATGATTAAAGGCCTGCGCAATGTCGCGACAAACTTCAATGTGCTGCACCTGATCCGAGCCGACGGGAACAACGTCTGAATCGTAGGCAAGAATATCCGCGGCTTGCAAAACGGGATAAGTAAATAATCCCGTTACGACAGGCAAACCTTTTCCAATTTTATCTTTGTAGGAAACACACCTTTCAAGCAAACCCATTGGGGTGCCTGACATCAAAAGCCAGCACAACTCGGAAATCTCTGGTACGTCTGACTGAATAAATAACGTTGCCTGATCCGGATCGAGTCCAAGGGCCAATAGATCCATTGCAGTGTCTAATGAATTCTGCCTTAACTTTTCCCCATCTCGAATGGTCGTCAACGCGTGCAGGTTGGCAATAAAGTAAAACGACTGCTCTTCATTTTGGAGAGCAATGTACTGCTGGATGGCACCGAAATAATTCCCCCAATGCGGTCGTCCTGTGGGTTGGATCCCGGAAAGTACCTTCATGATTAAGCATTCAATTTAAAATAGTGGTGCGACTTTAAGGGGCTTAGTTTAACAAAGCGACTCTGGGACGCCTAGAACGAAGCTGAAATCACTCTACGAAAAGAAACGCAAAAACTTTCACCAACTTAAGAGGAGACCCAAACCACCAAACCAAGCTTATCACAGTCAAGTTAAAAACCCGCCTTTGCCCGACAAAATCTCGTTCCGACGGAAAATGATGTATTCAGAGGTGGAAAGCCAGGCGGTGCGTTATGTAAAAAAAGTAAAAAAATTAAACGATCAGGAACATCGCGAGGATACTGATGGGCACGAGACACGGAGAGCCTAGCAAGTCTCCCGGGCGTCCACCGAGTCGGTTTTCATATCCACAGAATCGCCAAGCACTACATTTCCCAAATTAATTCTTCGAGCGCAAACAGTAGCCTACAAAATCAAAAATTCCTGAAAACTTGAACTCGCTGTCAACGTAATGCTCGATGACATAAAAGGCAAAATAGTAAAATCTGCAAAAGCACCAGATCGCTAAACCAAGCAGCAAGCCAATTTTTAAAGTAGGTGCTTCCGCGACGAGTAAAACAGATGCGAGGATGCCCGAAAGTAAAAACAAAATCCCCTTCAAGTAAATCCACTTTGGGTTTTTTAAATCTGCCACAATACGCCTCCCTGTTTGTTCCAAACTTACCGTGAACCTCCCCCAACGGATCGCATTCTTAACGGACGCGCGTACCAAGGGTAGAGGCAACCCTTTCTAAAAACAGAATAGACCGTGGATTTGACGTCAGTCCGGTCCACAGCTGAGTGTTTCTCAACATCGAAAATCGTTAACCGCCCGTTTTTTCTCTACAATCCCTCGACACCCAAATCGCAAACAGAACCCAACACCTGACAGTCCCGTAATTATAAATAGGTACTTTAAAAAGGCACACCTGCAAATGCAGTCCAAAGAAACGGTGAACTAAAACACCCCCACCCGCGGTCTCACAAAAAATCGATCAAAACCGTTTCATTTGTGCCAATTCGCTGCTGTGGCACGCGAGTTGCGAACGTAATAACGCACAGGCACTGCATGACATTCCGTCAATGGAAGCGCCTTTAGAGCACCATCAAAAGGAGGGCACAATGATCAAATCATGGAACATCGGTTCAGTCCGAGGGATCAAGCTTCGCATTCACTGGACTTTCTTACCATTGCTTTTATGGATATTTACGTCAGCAGTTTCATCGGGAACGGGACTAGCACAGGCGATCTCATCGGTTCTTTTTATATTTGCAATATTTGGCTGTATCCTTCTGCACGAACTGGGACATGCTTTCGCTGCGCAGCAATTTGGAATCGGCACCCGCGACATTACACTCCTGCCAATTGGTGGAGTCGCCGCGCTTGATCGCATCCCACGTGCTCCACTTCAAGAACTTTGGATCGCGTCGGCGGGCCCGCTCGTAAACGTTGCGATAGCAATGATTATTTTTGCGATTCAAATTATTAGCGGACCAGGTAACTCCGCCGGCAACCATTTCTTTTCAGAGCTCATGATCTTGAATGTGGCTTTGGTCTTATTCAATCTGATCCCGGCCTTCCCGATGGATGGCGGACGTATCCTGCGCAGCCTACTCGCATTCCGAATTCGCTACGAGAGAGCAACTGCGATCGCGGCACGAACCGGACAACTCTGCGCAGTCGGCTTTGGAATACTTGGACTCTCTTCAGGTAATTTGCTGCTGCTTCCGCTCGCCCTTTTCGTTTACGTTGCTGCTGGGTCCGAAAACCGAATGGTTCAATCCCAACATGCCGCTAACGCTTCGCAGACAACGGCCGAACCGATCCGATCTAACTCACGCGGATTTCGCTGGGCTAGTGAAAACGAATTCCGAAATGACGGCGGAGTTCCGGCCAGCCTTTCAATTAAATCTGTCGCAGCTTGGCTCACCAATCAACGCCGTGATCACTGTAAAATTGTTGAATCGGGAAGAGTCATCGGAGAGGTCACACGATCCCAGTTGGCAGCCGCCATCTACCGAGGTCTTGGCGGAGGTCCCGTCAGCCTCCTCCTTGCTGCCTAACGAACGACACGATTGAGGTTGTAATTTATCAACGTCGCGCGAGCTCTCCTGAGAATCGATGTGGGCATAACACAACATGGTTTTTCGCGGACAAACTCGCACAAACCTCCGATCCGAGGGGGTTCAGGTGTTGGAGGAAACGGCGATACAGTTCGTGCGGGTTGTCCTGAAATTTTGGACAATAACGGTTTCTACTGGACTTAATCAAAAACGTTCGGAAGCTCCAGCGTGGAAACCATGAATTTTTGAATTTCAGTCGCACGCGCTATAAGACGTAATCTATGCTTCGTATGTGATGACCGGAACTTAGCAGTGACCCAATCGCTGGCTCGGTCGACTCGAACTATTATGCTCCCCCGCTGGTTCAAGTCGCAATTTGGCATCAATTATTATCAAAACATTTGTCTCGACATCGTCAGGTCGGGCAAAGGGGGAAGCGTGATGCACGAATACAACTTTCTAACACAACAACAACCGCTCGATGATGAGAAATACAATTTCTTTCTCGCAGCGCAACAGCTGAAACAAATGGTGGATCGTGAACCACCATCGCTTAGCAACGTCCGACGACACCACCGATCAACCACGAGCATTTCTGTTTCGATTCAGCCTTTGGACGAAGACTTCAATGCCGTTGGTGCACAGTTTTGGGTCGTTTCCCGAGATATCAGCCCGATGGGAATGGGGCTAATTTGCCCGGAACCATTCGGTTATGAATTCGTGAGAACGGGCCTGCTCAACAAGAACGCTTCGGTGATCAGCCGCGTTCGCCACAACACATCGATCGGCGAAACCCACCCGATGTTTCTTGTGGGGATCGAGTTTGTTAACGGAGCCGAACTCTGCGAAATAACTGGCTAGGCTAACGAACCTGGCAAATTTTCCAATCAAACGCCGCGACTGTTTAGGTAGAATCCCTCCGACGAACCTAAAAGTCCAACGCAATCACGCCGAACCCGCGAGTCGCAGGTTCGGCGTTTTTTTATATTGTTCAAATCGCAAATGCCGCTAACCCAATCCTTGAGCCAGCGACAATCGTAAGCGGTTTAGAGAATGCCGCCATGCGTTCGCACTGGCGCCATGTGATCGGGAGCATCTAGGAACCAGAACCGTTCCCATTCTGTTCGAATTGCCCGCAAGTTCTCGGATGTGTAGATCAATTGCTTGGCACGAACTGCCGGATCCGCATCGTAAGCAGGTAGAAAACAGCCTACATTACTGGTTAATACAGCTGCCAAGAACGCCGCAGTCAGAAGCCGACGCATGATACTTCCCTTTTGTTTCGGTTGATTTGACACTCAATCGGTCCTTCGAAAATAAGAGTTAGAGCGAAATTGCCCTCTCTGTAGGAAGGAATCGGCATCGAACCATGTGATAGTTTAATCCTTACAGCTGAATTATCCGACAAAGTTTGACATTGCATGCACTTCGTGCTGTCAGACCAAAGAAGGCACGCTGAAAAACCACAATTCAAAAAAAACGGCCCGCTCCCAAAATTGAGAGCGGACCTTTTATCGTTATGAGGCTCGTTGTGAAACGACCTGAACGAAGGGTGGCTGCAACGGCAACCCGCCGGCAACCGTTTATGCGGTGCCACCTCGTCGGCTAGTACAGAAATAATTCACAAAAACACCTCCTTTCTTTAAGACATCCCAATCCCAACCAGAGCCGTAAAGATCGGTGGGAGCGGGCTTCTGACCATCGCAGTGCGTATCTGCGATCCGATGCTCTATTATTTCCTTTTAAAAGAACATTGCTACCTAGTTTTGAGATGAATTGTGAAAATAAACGATTCGTTCACGCAAATCGTCCATCACCTTTAGGTTCACTTGGAAGGCAAAGTTGATCTGTTCTCGGGCAACAGCAATTTAAAAACACATTTCAAAGTTGGACGGTTCGAACAGACTGCTCGCGGAACACTCCCCACTCTGTTAGCAGCATTTCTAATGGCGGCATTGACCCTGGTCACAAAACTCAGAACTCCCATCTCGAGTCGATGGGGTTTGGGCAATCGAAGCCAAACGACTCTTTCGAAAACGCAAGACGTTGACCGTCCCACGTAGCGCACAAAAACACGCCCAATAAATTGCGTTTCGGCGGTGAACGCCCGTGGTTGGTCCCATGTCACACTCGCCCAAAACGCTATCGCTTCCATTCCCAAAACTGCTATCACCTTACGGACTGGGAATAAAATTGCGGTTGAGCGGTGAAAACAAACGAATTTCTATCCAAAATTGCCGATTAAACTTGCGGAAACCCAACTAATTCAAGGCAACTCCCCATGGGATACGATCCTTTCCGTCCCAAAATGGACTGGATAGGCTAGGCGAAATGGCCTTAGACGGTCGATTTTGCCCGTTGCATGCGAGAAATCCTTCTGTTAGCTTATTCCGATCGTTGTGACGCTGTCCCTTCTAATCTGAATGATTTGCGAACGAGTTCTTGGCTTTGGCTAGATTACTGTTCGGAAACTCTGACGCTCGGACAACTTCACAGTTTTTTTTTCACTTCTGACGTGTTGATCAAATCAACATGCAACCCAGGCAGCGCCATCGCTTCAACGCCCCATTTTTGAACCTGACGTCCTTAGTCGGAATCAACTAATTAAGCCGCGAACCAGTCGCTGATCTCAAAAGAACTTAAATAATGGTAAATCGTAATCTCATTCACTCACTTGAAGACGACGCAATCGAACTGGAAATGGGAGAGTTGTTCTCCACAACCGCCCAGGAAGATCTCGAAGAACTCAATCTTACAGAACTCTATTATCCTGACGGCGTTGGCGCCGAACAAAAATACGAACTCAACGAGATCGTAGAAGGAAAGATTGTTCGCGTTGACAGTGACCACGTCGTCGTCGATGTCGGATTTAAAAGTGAAGGTACGATTCCCCGAAACGAGTGGGAAGAACACGAAGATCAACCCGAAGTCGGGCAAAGCATCAAAGTGCTTATCGAAGATCTTGAAGACGAGCAAGGTCGTGCCGACGATCCTTCTGGTCTGATTGCCGTCAGCAAACGCAAAGCTGACCATATCATCCATTGGATCGATGTAATTTCGAAAGTCGCCGAAGGCGATATCGTTACCGGTACTTGCACACGAAAAATCAAGGGTGGACTACTGGTCGACATCGGCGTCCCAGTATTCCTACCAGCCAGCCAAGTCGACATTCGACGTCCTGGCGACATCGGTGATTACATCGGACGCGTGGTTCAATGTGAAGTTCTCAAGATTGACGAACTTCGCCGAAACATTGTTGTCTCACGACGCTCACTGATTGAGAAAGAGCGAACTTACGCACAACAAAAACTCATGGCCGAATTGGAAACTGGACAAATCCGAAAAGGTATTGTTAAAAACATCGCTGACTTCGGTGCCTTTGTTGACCTTGGTGGAATTGACGGTTTGCTACACATCACTGATATGTCGCACACACGTATCTCACACCCATCGCAAATGGTCTCGATGGATCAAGAGCTTGACGTCATGGTGCTAAACATCGACCGAGAGAAAATTAAGATCGCTCTCGGATTGAAGCAATTGCTACCTAACCCATGGGATCAGGTCGAAGAGAAATACCCGATTGCATCGGTTCAAACGGGTGAAGTTGTCAACGTAATGAACTACGGTGCCTTCGTTAAACTTGAGCCTGGAATCGAAGGTCTCGTGCACATCTCAGAAATGTCATGGGTCAAGCGAGTCAACCATCCAAGCGAATTGGTTAACATTGGCGACGAGATTCAAGTTTCGGTTTTGGGTATCGACAAGTCGGGTGAGCAAATGTCATTGGGCATGAAGCAAACTCAAGACAACCCTTGGGACAAAGTCGAAGGTAAGTACCCAATCGGCAAGGAAATTTCCGGACGTGTTCGGAACCTTACCAACTACGGTGCCTTCATCGAACTCGAAGAAGGAATTGATGGTCTGTTACACGTTTCTGACATGTCATGGACGCGAAAAATCAGCCATCCAAACGAAGTTCTTGAGAAAGGTCAGGAGTTGACTTGCCGGATTTTGGCTGTTGACACCGACCGTCGACGGATCGCCCTTGGATTGAAGCAGATGAACGAAGATCCATGGACAAGCGACATTCCACAACGATACTCACCTGGCCAGAAAATCACCGGCAAGGTCACCAAAATTACCAATTTTGGAGTATTCGTGGGACTCGAAAATGGACTCGAAGGACTACTTCACATCTCGGAACTTGCCGAGCACAAAGTCGAAAACCCTGAGGACGTCGTCAAGGTCGGTGACGAACTCGAGGTCAAAGTTCTCCGGGTTGATACCGAAGAGCGAAAAATTGGACTTTCTCGACGGCGAGTTGATTGGACGGCAGAAGAAGAAGCAGCGGAAGCTAAGAAAGAAGCAGCCGAGGTTTCTGGAACTGCCGGTGGACCCAATATTGCCAAGGCAGACCTTAAAGGTGGACTTGGCGGTGGCGGATTACTAATTCAATCGCCTGATGCTCCAGCTACTGAAGCAGCCGCGCCTGCGGAAGCCGCTGCTCCAGCGACTGAAGAAGCCGCACCAGTTGAAGAAGCAGCTCCAACCGAGGACGCAGCTCCGTCTGAGGCAGCCGCTCCTGCCGAGGAAACTGCTCCGGCTGCTGAAGAGGCACCTGCGGAAACTCCGGCTGAAGAAGAGAAATCGGAAGAAGGCTAAACACTTAATTTGGATTTGACTCAACGCGAGTCCTCTCCCAATAGGTTGCGGAAACTA
Organism: Mariniblastus sp.; assembly: GCA_029251085.1. Taxonomy (GTDB): domain Bacteria; phylum Planctomycetota; class Planctomycetia; order Pirellulales; family Pirellulaceae; genus Mariniblastus. The sequence continues at coordinate 9,700 of JAQXDZ010000046.1, read as the reverse complement.
CAAACGCTCACCTGCCAAGGTGGGCGTTTTTTTTGGCTGCTTGGTTCCAAAAAATCTTGGCGAGCCCAAAAACTTTCACTGCCGTAAAATCCGTCTTCTGGTATCCCTGCGGCTCAAGGAAGCCACTTCGAAAGCATCGCTACCGTGAGGCACTCTTCCCAAATGCGGCATTCTCGCAACGGAATGAACATACCCCTTCGATGCCCTTCATAAAACTCACTGATTTCCTACTATATCTGGGTGCGGACAATCGGTCGATCAGCGAGTTCACTCTGAAACTTTCAGCCTCAAACGCATAGATAGTAAAATCAGAGAACCCCTGTCAGCAAACGCTCTCTAAGATAGAATTGGGATTAATCTGTGCGGGCAATGCCCGCTGAAAGTCCTCAGTTCTTTCAAAATGGTCGATAGCGTGACGAATACCACAACTTCATCCGATGATTCCCCGACAACTCAAAACCAGGGGACGACCACGCTGTGGCAGGTCGATATATTTCCGGTCGCCGGCCAACCGAACCGTCTCTCCGCCGAGGTACTCGACAACGCGAGGGATCTGCGGGTCGATGAGTCCCTTGAAGTGATAGCCGCCCACGGGTTTCTCATTCAGGGCTCGCTAACTCACGAGGACTTGGCTCGTTTGACATCTGAATTGCTCGTCGAACCGGTTGTCGAGCGTTGTGAGTTCGCACTGGTTGGAGCTGAGTCGCTATCACAACCGATGGGCAAACTACCGAATCTACTCCACGTGCTTCCGCTTCCCGGGGTCACCGACCCTCAGGCGGAAAGCGCTCTGATGGCGATGAGGCACCTTGGATTTCCTGTCGATGTCGTCCGCACCTTCAAGAAATTCTGGACATCCGCTCTATCCGAGACTGACCAAAACCTGCTGCACGGGAAAATTTTGTGCAACGATTCAATTGAAATGATTGTCGTCGGCAAACTCGAACTCGATGAACTACAACTCGGTCAAGCTTACGAGTTTTCAAAACGAGACATTCCACTGACGGATCTTCCCGATGAAGCGCTTATGAAAATCAGTCAGGATTGGACGCTCAGTCTTTCGCTGATCGAGATGCACACCATTCGAGATCATTTTGAAACACTTGGTCGGGCTCCCACCGATATCGAACTTGAGTCCATTGCCCAAACTTGGAGCGAACATTGCAGCCACAAAACACTGGCTGGACGTATCTCTTATCGAGACGAGAATGGAGAACGTCAATTCGAGAACATGCTCAAAGAAACCATTTTTTCTGCCACGATGCAGATTCGCGCAGATTTAGGTGAGAGTGACTGGTGTGTCAGCGTATTCAAGGACAATGCGGGCATCGTTGAATTTGACGACAGTTACAACATCGCATTCAAAGTAGAAACCCACAATCGCCCTTCCGCTCTCGAACCGTACGGCGGCGCGAATACCGGAATCGGTGGTGTCATCCGCGACACCCTCGGTACAGGATTAGGTGCCAAGCCAATTTGCAACACAGACGTTTTTTGCTTTGCGTCTCCGGATACACCTTACGAAGAACTTCCTCCCGGGGTGATGCATCCCCGCCGAATTATGAAAGGTGTCGTCTCCGGCGTGCGTGATTATGGCAACCGAATGGGAATTCCAACCGTCAACGGCGCTGTATTCTTTGATGAACGTTACGTGGGCAATCCACTCGTCTTTTGCGGCAATGTCGGTCTGATACCAAAAGAAAAATCATTTAAAGAAGTCCAACCCAACGACTTGATTGTCTCCATTGGTGGCAAAACCGGACGGGATGGTATCCACGGTGCAACCTTTAGCTCTGCTGAATTGACGGAATCTAGCGACATCACGTCGGGTGGAGCCGTACAAATCGGAAACGCAATTACCGAGAAAATGCTCATGGACGTGCTGCTGATTGCACGCGATCGGGAGCTCTATTCTTCCGTTACCGATTGCGGAGCAGGTGGCTACTCCAGTGCTGTTGGGGAAATGGGCGAAGAACTTGGCGCTGAAGTTTGGCTCGATCGAGTTCCTCTTAAATACGACGGTTTATCCTACACAGAAATTTGGATTTCTGAAGCTCAAGAACGGATGGTCTTCGCTATCCCCGAATCCAACTGGGAGCAGTTCGAAGCACTTTGCGCTTCCGAATCGGTAGAAGCAACGGTGATCGGACAATTCAAGCCGACCGGACAATTAGTACTTAAGTATGGTGACGAAATCGTTGGCGATGTTTCGATGAGCATGCTTCATGACGGTCGACCTCCGATTATCCGCGAGGCGACTTATTCACCTGCTCCATCTAGCGATCTTCCGTCCTTTGAATTCAAAGCTACCGATGAGTGGACAACCGATCTTTGCAAGATCCTCGCATCTCCCAACGTGGCCAGCAAACACTGGATTATTCGACAGTACGACCACGAAGTTCAGGGCGGTAGCGTTATTAAACCACTGGTTGGCATTCAAAATGACGGTCCTGGTGATGCCGCCGTTGTTCGCCCCGTGCTCGATTCAAGACGCGGATTGGCTGTTTCCTGTGGTATGAACCCACTGTACGGTGACCTCGATACATACCACATGGCCACCAGCGCGATCGACGAGGCGATCCGAAATTGCGTTTCCGTGGGTGCCGACCCGACTCGAATCGCAATCCTCGACAACTTCTGCTGGGGCTACACTGATCGACCCGAGACGCTCGGCTCACTCGTCCGCGCCGCGATCGCCTGTCAAGATCTTTCTGTAGTTCTGCAAACTCCTTTCATCAGCGGCAAAGACAGTCTTCACAACGAATTTAGCTATACCGACGACAAAGGTAGCCGGCAAACAATCTCAATCCCATCGACTCTCTTGATCAGCGCCATGGGCCAAGTCCCCGACGTTGCCAACTGTGTGACCATGGATCTGAAAACGGCAGGCAACGTTCTGTTTCAAATCGGTGTCACCGGCGACCACCTCGGTGGTTCACACTGGAACCTCGTGAACGAACTGTCGGGAGGCAAAGTTCCCACCGTTGATCCGGAGCGATCAAAACAAACATTCATTCATCTGCACGATGCTATCCGAAAAGGTTTAGTGCGGAGTTGCCACGACATGAGCGAAGGTGGACTCGCGGTCGCCGTTGCAGAAATGGCCTTCGCCGGTGGACTCGGCGCCGAAATCACCACCAACGAAGTCGGAATCGAAATTCTTCCAAGCGATCCAGATTCAAATATTGAGCTTAGCTTTGCTACCGCAGCGTTGCTATTCTCTGAATCCAATACACGGTTTGTGGTTGAAATCACGCCGGAGAATGTCGAGCAATTTAAATCCACCATGGGAGACATCGATGTCCAACCGCTTGGAACAGTGATTTCGGATCCACTGCTGACCATTGAAGTTGGCGACAATACTGTTATCCAGAGCGATTTGGTAACACTTAAGAATGCCTGGCTAGGAACACTCGACTGGAAATAACCGGACCGACGTTACCCCGCCCATCATTCATTTTTCAAACGATAATCATTTAACCCTTTGCGATTTCGCCATGCCTCAACCGAACGTACTTATCCTGCGAGCTCCCGGAACTAATTGCGATCAAGAAACTGGTTACGCTTTTAATTTAGCGGGTGGGATTTCTAGTTTTGTCCACATTAACCAATTGATTGAGTCCCCGGACATGGTCAGAGATTATCAAATCCTCTGTCTTCCAGGTGGGTTTAGCTACGGTGACGACATCGCTGCAGGCAGAATTCTCGCCAGCCAAATGCAGTCCCGCCTTGCCGACGTGCTCGCGGAATTCCATGCGTCAGGAAAATTAATTCTTGGAATCTGCAATGGCTTTCAAATACTGATCAAATCTGGATTTCTGCTCCCCTCAGACGACCAAGGCTTGCCAGCAACGCTCACCTGGAACGATAGCGGCAGGTTTGTAGACTCCTGGGTAAACCTTAAAACTGACAATGAGAAGTGCGTTTTCCTCAAAGACATCGAGCAAATGTACCTGCCAATCGCGCATGCCGAAGGAAAATTTGTTCCACGCAACGAACAAGTTCTCAGTCAATTAAAAGGTAATCATCAACTAGCCTTGAGTTATTGCCTCGCCAATGGAAGTGATGACGACGTGGTCTATCCTCACAACCCCAATGGTTCGACCGCTAATGTTGCAGGCGTCTGCGACACAACTGGCCGGATTTTTGGACTGATGCCACACCCAGAAAGGTTCATCGACCCGACGCATCATCCACGATGGACTCGCGAGGGAAACACAGCGGCAGGCGACGGATTGGCGCTTTTCCAAAACGCAGTCAGTTTCTTTAATGACTAAAAATAAATTGCGGCCAGTTCTAATTTCAACCGGCCTCGCCTCTTAACCAACCTCTTGATCAGTCACTCACCGCGAGTTTTTGATTCGACCCGCAATCCGATTGGCATGAAACGCCAACCACCGCGTGTCAGTGTAGACCGAATGCCCGCAACATTCGCGCGCCCGCGAATCCACACTTGCATAATCGACCAGCGTTGCATGCCCCTGTTGGGAAACACGTAGTGCCTTTTTAAGATTTGCGAGTCGGTTACTGTTTCGAAAATTGTGTTCAAACAACCGGTTTAACCAGCGATTCGCCCGATATGCACTTCGACTCCAATATGCGGGCGGGAAATCCGACCCCGCAATGAATGCCAATTGGATAAAATCCCCGTCCTCACCTTTCATCGCGCGGATCCACTGTTTGGAATTTGTCGGCCACTGCCCCCTGAAAAGCTGATTGGGATCTTGCGGTGCATGATTCACGAAATGTTGCAGCCGGCCTTCCTGTGACTTTGGCCAACCATACCGGAGCGGTGTTCCGAAGGTGATGATTTCAACAGGAGAAAACACTTCCGACCGCTCTGAATATTCGGAGAGTCGTTCCTGTAATCGACGCCAACGAGCAATATCAATGCGTCCGGTGGAATCATGGAAGAAAGACGTCGTGTGAAAGAACCGTGAAAGTAACCGGCGATTTCCTGTAGTGGAAGCCTGAAGTAACTGGGTCGCAATCGCGAACACGTTTCCCGCGTGACTGTGGCCCCAAAGCATCAATCGCTCGTCTGCCTCGTGGCTGTCCAGAAGCAGATGGCACAGCTTGACCGCCGCATCGGCCCGCCCGAGGTGATGATTTTCACCGGTCCAATCGAGCCGATCAACCGATATCGATTCTCTCGGGTCGGTTCCGTTCATCCCCTTTTGAAATGCTAAAGCGAACCTTTCATCGTAATTGCCGCGATCTCCCGAAAGCGTGTCCACTAGCTGTTTGTAGCCCAGCTTCAGCTTCCTGCTCAACCAAGGGACACCTCGTTCCCAATGACTGTACCAACCAAGTGAATCGGTTCCGACCATCGTTCCGTGTACAAGAATAATCCGCTCTATACCCGAGTTTGAAAATTGCTGACGTGCTGCCGATAAACTCTCCGCAGTATCAACTGCACTCGAAAAGTCTGCGAGTTTTGGCGTCAGCAATTCGTAAAACTCAGCGGAAGGTTTACTCGCGTAGTCGTGATGTACAAATTGATTCTTGATTTCCATGCTCGGCCCACCTTTAAGCCCGCTTGATTAACCGCACACAATACTCAAAAAAGCAGGAGCCCTAGCTCGGGCAGCTCCGACAGGAACCCCTGTTATTCACCTACCTTTTTCAGCACAATCGATCCGAGAGGTGGGACTGACAGGTTCACAGAATAAGGCCGTCCCTGGGCTTCAATACACTCTGCGTACAACCCCATCCCATTGCCAACGTTCGAGCCGCCGTAATACGACGAATCACTATTGAAAACTTCAAGGTACCGTCCTCGCTCAGGTACACCCAATCGATAATTGCGATGCACGGCAGGCGTGAAGTTATTGCAGACCACAACAAAGTCGTTGCTATCCTTCGCTCTCCGAAGGTATCCAACCACACTCGCTTCTCGATTTAAGCCATCAATCCACTCGAATCCGCCCGATTCAAAATCCTGCTCATGCAAGGAACTTTCTTCCCTGTACATTCGGTTCAAGTCGCCAACCAATTTCTGCAACCCAACGTGCATGTCGTGCTCACATAAACTCCAATCGAGAGTCCCATCGCAATTCCACTCACTCCATTGGCCAATTTCATTTCCCATGAAGATTAGTTTTTTACCGGGATGCGTCCACATGTACGAATAAAGCAATCTAAGATTCGCAAATTTCTGCCAGTGATCTCCTGGCATTTGGTCAATCAATGCTCCTTTTCCATGGACGACCTCGTCATGTGAAAAAGGAAGCATGAAATTTTCTGTGAAAGCGTACATCAAACTGAAGGTGAGTTCGTCGTGATGGTATTTTCGGTGAACAGGATCTTTATGAAAATAGTGAAGCGAATCATTCATCCACCCCATGTTCCACTTGAGGCTGAACCCGAGACCACCTGCGTACGTCGGGCGGGACACTCCGCCCCAAGACGTCGACTCCTCTGCGATCGTTAAGACTCCGGGGAACGCTTGGTGCACTTGATCATTCATTTTCTTGATGAATTCAATCGCACCAAGGTTTTCGCGACCACCGTATTTATTGGGTATCCATTCTCCATCTTCACGACTGTAATCGAGGTACAACATCGAGGCGACGGCATCCACCCGCAGTCCATCAATGTGATATTTTTTGAGCCAAAACAGAGCATTGGCCACGAGGAAATTTCGAACTTCGTTTCGATCGTAATTGAATATTAATGTATTCCAATCCGGATGCTCTCCCTGCCTTGGATCGGCGTGTTCATACAACGCGGTTCCGTCGAACCGAGCTAGCCCATGAGCGTCTTTTGGAAAATGAGCCGGGACCCAGTCGATGATCACGCCAATCTCATTCTGATGGCAATAATCCACGAAATACATGAAGTCTTCTGGAGTACCGTAACGACTTGTACAGGCAAAATACCCGACCGTTTGATAGCCCCAACTGCCAGTGTAAGGATGCTCTGAAATGGGCATCAATTCGATGTGAGTAAAATTCAGTTGCTTGCAGTAATCCACAATTTGGTGGGCGATGTCGCGGTAATTCATCCAACCATTCGGCTTGGCTGGGTCCGTCCGCCAGCTTCCCAGGTGAAATTCGTAAACTGAAATAGCGTGATCCTGGTTGTCGATCGACTCACGCTTCGCTATCCAGTCACCGTCGTTCCAGTGGTAGTCTTCTAGATTTGCAACAACCGACGCGGTTCTTGGCGGCAATTCGCTGGCAAAACCAAATGGATCTGTCTTTTCGCACTCCAGCCCATTGCAATCAACAACACGATATTTGTATTTCTCGCCGATAGCCAAATTTGGAATAAACAATTCCCAAACACCACTCGGAATTCGTTTCCTCATCTGGTGCCGACAACCGTCCCAGCCATTGAAATCGCCTACGACGCTGATCGCCTGTGCATCCGGTGCCCATACCGCAAAATTTACGCCTGCGACGCCGTCTACCTCGCGAAGATGTGAACCAAGCTTCTCATAAATTTGAAACTGGTTACCTTCATTAAACAGATACAAATCCTCGTCACTCAAGAGCGGAGGAAATGCGTAAGGATCATACTCCGTCATAACGACGCCGTCCTGAAGATATCGATATTTATATTTACCCGCTGCCGTTCCGAAAATCTCGGAATCGCACTCTGTTTCAAACACACCTAATTCGTTGACCCGTATCATCGGTTGTGAAATTTCTTCACCGCAGTCTAGTAACCAAACGCACTCAGCTTTTGGAAAATAAGCCCGGACCAGTGTTGTTCCTTCCGCCCCCGAATCATTCGAGAGATGCGGCCCCAATAGCTTATGAGGCTGGCTTTCTTTTCCTAAACTTAACAGATGGAATTTAGAACTACCCCCAACCGTCAACGCTTCTCGACTCATTTTATCCTGCAATCCATGATTGGAAACCGTGTATTGCAAACATCGCCCCAGGAACGCTAAATACGAAAGCCCTGAATTGAATTACGCGGCATGAGTAGAAAAGTTTACCTTAGTGGCCAAGAATATACAGTGGAACCAGCTAGGATTTAACATCGAAATCAGCCTGCGGCATAACCAAACGCCTGTCCTTGCCCAATCGGTTTAATTCGATCAGAAAGAAATTCAGCGACTCGGTTTGACTCTTTTCGCGAGCCTTTCTTTGCGTACTTCCGACGATGCTTAAGATTCAATTTCAGTTGGTTACCCGCCGCCAGGGGGGCTTGGGCGGCGTGAACCCGATCGGTAACCAACAAAGCCGACGATGAACGTTCATTCCGAACCGCCGGTTCACCATTAACGAGACGATGACCGCCGCCGATCGCATCGACGGTCACGCTATTCCCTCCTTGTTCAACCTGGTCATACTCATTTGCCACCTGAGTTCGAACCTGTGGTGGGTCGAATTGCCAAATCCGACAGTTAATTTGATGAATCGCCATTGCCTGATCGATTCGTTTCCAGAGGTCATGGTTTTTTATCAGCGTGAGCGTACCGAATTTTTCCCACTGCCAGTTGTTTTTACGCCATTGGGAAATCCCCCGCCGAATTCCACGACCGACGTATTTACTCGACGTTATCAACGTAACGTGGGACTGTTGCTCAAGTGCTTCGAGACCTCGAACCACAGAAAGAAGTTGTAACCGCTCCCCCCGTATACCCGATTCGGTATCTGCTTCTTCGAATCGGGTTGCGGTGCCAATCTGTTCCAGAACGAATCGCCAGCGGCCGCCGGGCGATGGTTGGGATACGTATTTGGCCTCGGTAAATAACAAATAATGGGGAGCGGTTCTATTCATTGGACTACAACCTGATTAATGGAGTTCAGGCGACTGTTTGACCTACCCGTGCAGGATCAATAATCAGCCGAAAGGTATGGAACGACCTTCCGTTGTCCTTAAGTTTGCCATCCTTTGGCGTAGATTAATTTGAATGTGGAGCGTAGTTTCAAATTGACCTACACAAGAAAAAACTGTTTCCGTCAAATAGCCTTTTCTCGATAGAGGGGTCATCGGCAAGGTTTGCCTTAAAAGAAAAGTCTATTTGGGGCAAAATGTTTCAATGACCGACAAGGTCTACTGCGGGACCCTCCCAACCGATACGAACTGAACTCTCTTTGAGAGATTGAAGGGGTCGGGCGAACAGTACCTGCAATTTCTCGTCAGGCACAAATTCAAAAGACGCATCCCCCAGCGAAATTGATCGCCGAAATTAATTTAATCCGCAGGCCACCAGTGAGCGGAACCGACTTTGCCGGACCACCACCGAACCGGCCGTGCCAAGACTTAAACTCAACCGACAAAGATATCCAGTCACGCCGCAATTTCGCTTTCCAACCCTGCAAAATTAGGCGACAATCTGACAACTCGCTTCGCTGCCCCTCCGTTACTTTATAATCTAGCAATGGATCCAATCATGGTGAAGCAACCAAGCAAACGCAATTACTTCCCCGAGCGAGCATCCTTCAACGAGTAACATCCGGCGACCTGCCACTGGCAAATCACCGGATCTCCATTCAATAAATAGCTACGTTTCGAAAGTCCACTGGAATCACATCATGAGATTACGTCCCGTTATTTTCTTGTTGACAATATTAATAACGATTCCAAACGCAGTTGCGGTGGCCGACCATCCCGGATCGAGCCGAACGGAGGCCAAACCTCCGAATATCGTGTTTATCATGTCCGACGAACTTGCTTATTTTGAGTTATCCCACATGGGAAACCCATACATTCGCACGCCCAACATTGATCAAATGGCTGC
>JAQXDZ010000058.1 GCA_029251085.1 Mariniblastus sp. | reverse complement strand
TTCCCAAGTATAGATGTAGTCGATTCCCGGTTCCCAACGTCCGGTGCTTAAAGAATCCGCTCCCGTTGGAGCGGACAATCTCAATTCAACGGCGGATTCTGGTCGACGACCTTGTGGTTCTGAAAGCTGATACTTTAAACCAAAAATCATGTCTTGGCCGCCGTCGAAGTCTTCTTCTTCGTTGTTATACTTCCAGGCGTAGTTAAAGCGAGTTCGAAACTCAGTACGCTCACTCAAGCCGACTCGAAGCAGGATTTCAGGAGCAGCATAGGTTATTTCGCGTTCGACGCCATTTTCGAGTGTTGAATAAAACATACCGTACTCGAGTTGGCGAACTCCTTTGCCTACCACTTTGGCGGATTGGGTGAAGTCATGTCGGTCGGTTTCGATTGGTTCGTCGAATGGATTTTTTGATTCCGCCGCAGGAGAGGCAAATCGGTAGCCCGCGCTTTCTAATGCAAAGCGACTGTCTGAATTCGCCGCCATCGGCTGCCCATGAAGTGGCCTGCGATTTTGCAATACTGATGATTGGAAAACCTGAGCAGTTACTTGATTCGAAAGAAGAGCAACTGTGAACACGCCAGCGATGGCGATCATTTTAAAACGACCCATTTTTAACCGAACCTCAAAACCTAAATCTGATTATTGATTAAATTGCAAGCAGAAACGGAACGATAAAGTTGCTCAATTGGTGCCGCTATTTCGAAACTTCGTTGTGGGTTTTATCGGTGAGGAGTGAGCGGGTTTTGAGGGTTTCTGCCCTTGTTAGGGTTGGGAAGTTTTTTAGTCGGCCTGCAGCTAGCAGTTCGGCGCGTTTGCTCGGCAGTGGTGGACTGGGGAATTGAGAGGTGGTTAAGGGAACGCCTAATCGGATTTTGTTTGTATTGCGCGAAAATCGTCAGGCGTTTCAAAGAAATAAAAAAGGTATAGAATTCCATTCAGTAAAGAAGGCTTGTCATAAGCGAATTATGCGACATCATAAAAATGCCTCCACCGAAACCAAATGGACTGTTTGCCGAATGCGATTCACGATCAAGACACTTTTTATTGTGACATTATTGATTGGTGGTTGCTGCTGGTTTTTTCTGCCCTTTTCTCCCGAGATTGAATTCCACGGAGATGATGGCGTTCTGAACTCCCTGCGTTATCCAGATCCCTCTTCAAGCCGAGTGAAGGTCAAATTCACTAATAACGGTATCTCGAGTATTTACTATCCTAGCTCTCCCTCAGCCGAACATTTGGTATCTAGTTTTGATTTGGTGCATGATGGGAAAGCGATCGTACAAATGAATCCTCATTGGTTGGAGTTGGATTCATACAACCGTTACGTGAAGAAAGTGGAACTTGCACCCGGCGAATCCGCTTTCGTAAACTTCAATTTAACCAGCGGCTATTTTGGTTTCTGCATCCAGTTTGAGGTAACTGATTGGCGAGGGCGCACAGCAATTGTTAAATCGAAGTACATTCATAATGATCGGGTATCCCCCAATTTGTAATCGTAAGATGGCAAACATTAAGGACCTATTTGCAACGCACATGGCGATTAAGCTTGGCAACTAAAAAGAGTCGTGTTTGATTGTTGAGCCGTGTTGGGTTCTTAATTGCATCGGAATGTCTTCCAATAAGCTTGAATAGTTGGCCGCCGCTCGTGCTTTGAAGAGGGATGGTAGTCGTCGTCAAAGCCTCAGTAACTGCCCGTGAACCTGTTTTTTTCAGACTGGAAAATGCAGGAAATCATACGGTTTAGATTCAAATTCGCTTGTTGAATTTTCAGGCCAACATCAGCAGTTTTTTGAATTTGTTTTCTTGAGGTTTCCTTAGAATGCACCGTCAGTATAAGTGAAGGGCAATTTTGCGAATATAAATCTGTTGGCGTTGAGGATAGCCAGAGTATTAAGGGCAGATCCGTTTTTTTATGAAATGCGTGCGTGAACTTGTTCCAGGGTAATCAACTGGCTGAGATTGACTTAATTCATCGGATCAAAGATTCCGTTTGTTATTGAGTGTTGCGTATCTAAATAGAGTATGTTGTCTGTTGGGAGGATCGAGCAAACGTCGGGTTTAATTTGAAACGGCGCGTTTGCCAGTCACTACAGCGAATGGAAGAATGCATGATTAGCGACCAACTAAAAAATGGATTTTCAAGTATTCACTGGGTAACGTTTTTAGTGCTTGTTTTATGCTGGAGTACAGCGGGGTGGGCTGACTGGCCAGAGCATCGCGGTAATCTTCAGAGAACCGGTTATCGCGAACAACCTTTAGCCTCAAAATATTGGGTTCCGTTTTGGAAACATGACAGCCTAACTCCACCAAAACCGGCGTGGCCTGCTCCAGCCAAAGGAAGCTTGTGGCAAAAGCTCGACAAGATCGAAGCGAGGGTTACCGACGATACTGCTGATGTCCCTCTTGTCGTCCGCGATTCGGAGGGAACGTCTCATGTATTGATTATTTCCTCGGCTAATGATCGTTTGATTTCTGTAAATCCATCGAATGGGGAAATTCGTTGGCAGTGTGTCACTAGGGCACCTACTCGCTATGCTCCTTCTGTTTCAGCAGGAATTGCGTATCTCGGTTCGGACGATGGTCTGGTTAGAGCGATCAATATCGCCAACGGCAATCAACTTTGGGAAACTCGGATTGGACCGGAGATGCCGTTCATCGTTGGGAATGATCGCTTAATCAGTTCCCATCCTATTCGCACATCGGTGCTCGTCGAGGACGGGAAGGTGTTTGCGACGGCAGGTCTATTTCCAAGCCAGGGGGTGTATTCGGTGGCACTAGAAAGTTCGACTGGCGAAGTTGTTTGGCGACGAAAGATTCCGCAATCTCCCCAAGGCTATCTTTTGGCTGACTCAGGTAAGGTCTTTGTGCCGACTGGGCGAACGGAACCGTTTGCTGTGAAGAAAGCTGATGGGAGCTTTCTTTTTAAATTGCCTTCTCCGGGTGGGAGCTTTTGCATGCTCACCCCCGATGCATTTTTTGCTGGTCCTGGAAATAGCTCAATGATTCAGGGTAAACCGAAGAAATCAAATGCCAAGATGCTTTCGTTTCAAGGGAAACTATTCGCCGCGGGGAACGGGAAGATTTGGACCGCCAACGGAGCGAAATTGGTAGGTCACGACATGCGAGCCGTGTTGAAGGGTGAAGAATCAGTTGCGTGGTCTGTCGATTGTAAACTGGATCAATCATTGATTGTTTCAGGACAGCCCGGGTCGTTGACGCTATTTGTGGCTGGCGGTGCGGAAGTCAAATTGTATGACGCTCAAACTGGACAATCGAGAGGGCGTCTATCGTTAGATGATTCGGCTGCTGAGATTAAATATCTCGCTGTAAGTCGACTGCCCGACACGGGCCAAGAAGTGCTGATCGCTTCGACGAAATCCGGCAAGGTCTTTGCCTGGCGAGGTTCTGATGAGGCAGAGTCGAGTGTGTGGCCCAAGTCTAACACGGGTGACACGGATTCGGTTTCCCTTGGGCGAGGTTCTAAAAAACGAATTGACGAAATTCGTCGATCGCTCAAATCGCCGAGAGGCTGGGCGCTCGTGTTGGAAGATCGTGATGGTCAACTTGTCGAAGAATTATTGCAGCAGACCGAATTGCGAATCGTTTCTCTGGTAGCAGACCAACGAGAGGTTCAGCGTTTACAAAACGATTTTCATCGGAAAGGTCAGTACGGTCATCGCGTATCGGTTTGGCGGCATGACCTTGCTGAACCGCTGCCGTTTTCCAAGGGGCTCTTTAACCTGGTTTTGGAAGCGAATCCAACTGGCCTCAATAGCGAATTGCTGCTGAAAATGGCGGCAGCTGAATCAGGTTTCCTCTGGCGGGCTGGCGAAAAGGCTCCCATAGTAGCTCCTCGCCGAACCGGAGCAGGCGTTTGGCGACATCAGTATGGAAATCCGGAAAACAGTGCTTCGACGGCCGACCAGATTGTCGGCAACGCTTCGGAGTTTCGTCTGCTTTGGTTCGGTGGTGTTGGTCCTAGTCGCATGCCGGATAGGCATCTCAGGGGACCAGCACCTCTCACCGCTGGTGGTACGGCCGTCATGCAGGGAGACGGCGTGCTGATTGGGATTGATCCAGCGAATGGGACGGAACGATGGCAACTCGAGATGCCTGAATCAGCGATGCGATACGTGACGCCGTTTGATTCTGGGTACGCGTGTTTGACGGAGGACGGAACTCGCCTAATGGTTGCTGCTCATCGAGAACTTTGGCAGGTGGATGCTTACTCGGGGGAAATTACCAACAAAACGTTGGTCGATAACGAGAGTCATTGCTGGGGATACGTGGCCGAGGCGGAGGGTTATCTTTACGCGTCGGTGATGAAATCATCGGCTCCACGTACCGCGATTGATAAAAAGACACGATTTACCTATGTCGATTCTGATTATCGTTCTGAACGACCACTGGTGACCAGTCGTGAATTTCGAAAATTAAAACCGGATGGCTCTCATCGCTGGACACACGTAGCTAGGGGCGTGATTCTCAATGGAACCATTTCACTTAATGACCAACAGGTTGTCTTTGTCGAGGCGCGGTCTAAAAAATGTCTCGAGCATGAAACCGATCGAATTCCAATGGCGACTTTGATGGAAGATGCTTACCTGGTTCGGTTGTCACCTCAGACGGGAGAAATCACGTGGGAGGTTCCGCTGAAATGGGAGGGCGCACAGAATGTACTTTATTCACAAATGTCAAATGACAAGATTGTGCTAACTACGTCCAAGAGCATCAATGATAGAGCGCATTACATGATTCGCGTGATGAGCGCTAAAGATGGATCGTTGATTTGGGAGACTGAGCATGAGCACGTTAAAAATGGTCTATTTCATGGTGAGCAGGTTCATCATCCAGTTGTCTTGAATCGTCCTGACGGACAGGTGTTGCTCGTTGCCGAGCCCTATCTTTATGACCTCAACACAGGCGAACAAAAGGTGCCGATGGGAGCTGGGGCGGATTGGGCACTCAGACGACCGGGGCATAGTTGCGGGACATTATCGGGAGCCGGCAATTCTCTCTTCTTTCGCGCCAGCAACCCAACGGTATTGAATCTGGCTAGCTCTCAGTTCACACCGCTTGCCCCGACTCGTGCAGGCTGTTGGATTAACATGATTCCGGCTGGTGGCCGATTGCTCATCCCGGAGGGGAGCGCTAGTTGTGTCTGTCAGTATTCCCTCCAAACTTCGATGGCATTTGCACCTATCAATCCAGAAACGACGGATGTGGGGATACCGACTTTGCCAGACCTTATTCCCGCTGTGAAGGTCCCTCCGCTAAGGCCGCTTTATCGCTGGGAGTTCGAATCAAAGCGTGCAAAGAATCAATCAATTGAGCCTGTTATCGGAAACGTCTCACTGTCGGCTGCGGAACAGCCTGAGTTTTCCGCCAACGGTTTGGTGTTTGGCGAAAAACAGTGGCTCGCCAATAATTTTGATTTTGCTAATTTGCCCCCAATGCCTGAAACAATCACGTTAGAAGCGCGCGTTTCCGTCGCCGAATGTCCCGACTGGACCGGAATCGTCGGTGCCGTGCAGGATAATGGAAGTTATGAACGAGGCTGTATGCTCGGAATCCATGATGGCAAATTCTTTTTCTCTTTAGCCACATTCCAAAGTAAGAAGCTGACTTATCTGATGGCACCGGCGGCACTAGAGAAAGGAAAGCCTACGCATCTGATCGGTACTTACGACGGAAGTACCATGCGTTTGTATGTCAACGGCGTAGAGGTTGCCCAAAGTAGCGAACAGCGAGGAGGCTTGCTGATCGATCAAAGAAGTTGGCTAACGGTAGGTGCTTACAAGGACAACGACGAGTTGTATCCATTTGAAGGCGAAATTAAAGCGGTCACAATTTATGAGGGTGTGTGGCAGCCAGGTTCGAAGAAACCCTGAAAAGATGGCCCTTGAATGTGAGAACCATAAGAAGTCGGAAATAATAATTAATCAATAATTGATTGATTGAAACACCGCCGATCCCTGCCAACAAATAATTCAATACTGAATGATTGTTGTCAGTGGTTTCCTTTTGAAGTCAACGAAGTTTAAAAGCGAACCGAATCCCTTGTCTAACCTAAATGCACCCGTCACTCAAACTGAACGAATTACGTCGCTCGATGTTCTACGTGGTTTCGCGTTGCTGGGAATCCTCATGGTCAACATCCAGTCATTTGGACTGATTGACGCAAAATACTTGACCCCACCGCGATGGGCGAATTGCCAGGCACGTGCCATTGGTCTTAGTGGACCACGTACGTGTTTTTTGATTCGAAGTTCATGGCGATTTTTTCGTTGCTTTTCGGTGCCAGTATTGTTTTGATGTGGCAGAGGAACGGCCAAGCAGTTCGCAAGTCAACGTGGTTGCACTACCGGCGAATGTTTTGGTTAATGCTCTTTGGTTTGACCCATGCACTTTTGCTTTGGTACGGAGACGTTCTTTTTCTCTATAGCATTTGTGGAATAACTGTTTACTGGTTTTGTGGACTAAGGCCGCGTTGGTTGATACCGCTCGGACTATCCTTTGTCGAAGTCGCATCCGGCATCTCATTTTTAATCGGTTTGTCATGGCCGTATTGGGACGAACCGCAGATGACCGAACTGATAGCGAGCTGGAGTCCGACATTGAATCAAGTCGAGGGAAATCTGGCGATCTATCGTGGAAATTGGCTAGAGCAGGTTGCGCACCGCAGCCTCAACGCGCTGTTCATGGAAACGTTCTTGCTAATCATATGGGGATTTTGGCGAGCCGGTGGATTGATGCTGATTGGGTGGGGTTTTTGAAATTGGGCATCTTTAACGTTGAAAAATCCAACCGTTTTTATTTTGTTGGAGCTATGCTCGGATTGCTGCTCGGCTTGGGGATCATTAATACAGGCATAGAAAAGCTAGAGACTGCGAGGAGGAGTTTTGAATATTCATTCTTTTTTGGCAGCCAGTTTAATTATTGGGGAAGTCTGTTTATCTGCCTCGCATACGTCTGTATCGTCGTGCTGTTTTGCCGAAACGGTTGGTTGCGGTGGTTGCAGAATTCACTGGCGGCAGTTGGCCAGATGGCTTTGACAAATTATCTGCTGCAAAACCATTGTCTGTACGACTTTGTTCTACGGTCACGGTTTTGGCTGGTATGGCTATCTGAGTCGCGGCCGTTTAGTCGGAGTCGTTCTGGTGTTTTGGATTCTGCAAATGATCGGATCCCCCTTGTGGTTGAAGCGATTCCGTTTCGGTCCGTTCGAATGGTTGTGCCGCTCGCTTAGCTATTGGCGATTACAGCCAATGTAAAAATCTTGACATCAGCGAGGAAAGCGACTGCAAAGGTCACTCAAGCGTGACAGCAATTTCTGCTGAGAAAATGGACTCGGGATCAAATCGCTCCGATAATGATTTGTAGATCCCCCCGATTGTTCGCTGCGGCGTTTTTGTTATTTTTTTCCCGGAAGGGAGCACGACCGTTACGGGCTGGTCAAGATCTACGAAGTCGTCATTCATTCGAATGGTCAATGATTTGACTTTATCTGCTTTAGCGATTTTGAATTGGGCGGCACTTGGAGAATCGGCGTTGGCTTTTGAGTCTCTTTTACCTGTCATAGAAATCGAAACGTCGCTGCCCCCTACCCTGTTTTCTTCATCAACCGCCAACCAGTAGAACCTTGAATGAGTTCGGCCGGATTGGTACCAGACAATCTTTTCCGGCAGCGGGTCGCGGCTGAATTTTGACATCCAGGGGACTGCAACTCGATCATCGCGATTCATCCAGTGTCCGTATTTCTCATGGATTGTGACCTCGTGCTGATAGCCGTCGGGATCATTTTTTTGCAGATCCGCCAACTTTTCTTTCCATTGGCGTGCGATCCCATTGCGATTGTAGGCTTTGTCTTGTCCCCCCATGTGCAAGGTAAATCCAATGTTTCTTAATCCAAGTGGAGAAGCATTGTTGGGGTGCCCTGCCATCATCGCCGCGGCGGCAAGTTGGTCGGCCATCCGGGGAGCTAGTTGATACACGCCATCCCCCCCTGCGGAATACCCCATGATGTAAACCTGGTTTGGATTGACATCCTCAAACAGAATGGCGTCTTCAATGATCCTCGTGAAAAAGTCATCAATATGTCCCTGATGCCAAAGGTTCCAGGTATTGGTCGGTGCTCGCGGCGCTAAGTAGACTCCTTCTTTCGGCTCATAAAGCCCAATTTGGTTTTTCCATTGCTGGTCATTGACCCGCGCCGCCGTTCCGCCACCGCCGTGCATCGAGATGAATAATCGACGACCGGTTTCCGGTTTTTTTCCAAAGACGCGGTAATCAAATTTCATTTCTAGGTTGTCTAGCCGAATAACTTTGTCGGTCCATTCTTTCTTGCGTTGATCGGCCAGCCGATTTCGAAAGTCCTTCACTAGGATGTCAGCAGCCTTTTTCGCTTGAGCCTTACTCAATGGAATCTTCGAAAAGTCTTGGTCCGTCAATTGGGATCTGGCGGATTCCGCTTGCCTCGCCCACGAACTGAGTGCTTTGATCGCGTCTGCGTTGGGCGAATCAGTCAAACCGTAAAGGCCTGGGGCGTTGGAAAATAAAGCGGAGAATATCGTGAGAACGATTAAGCTGGTGCGGATCATGGACTTTTTGAGCGATGGAAAACGGATTGAATGTTTCCAGCATACGCCATATTGGGGACGAATCCCATCGCCAAAGTGTTTGAAAATCTTCAAAATTCAGTGATGCGTTTGCCTTCCCTTTACCACGTTCGCAGAGTTCGTTTCAGCGATACTTTTAAAATTAAAATCCGCAGTCTTAAGAGTTAATGGATTGCAAATAAAGCGATTATTTGAGACAGATCTCTTGTAATGCGAAAAAGTTATGGTTTTTTATTCGGGATCTGTGAAATAGCCTGCCCTCCGAATACTGAGTGAAATTGTTTTGGATGTTTGCACAAGCTATGATGAAGGTAGCCGATTTTGGTGGGCGGTCTTTGATCGCTGCGCTATCGATCGAGTTAAGTCGCCAAACAATTCACTGGAGGCCAGTTGAATTCAAGCAGGTGACTCGCTCGCCATGGAAAACGTCTGAATATGTTTCAAAAACTCTTGTTGCTTAATCTAAGTTGTGTCGGATTTCCAGCGTTTTGCATGGTCGCACTTGTTTTGTCTTTAAACTGTGCGGACTTGTGCGCTGGTGTTGGAACTCAACAGTCAGACGAACCGCAGTCGCCGTCGGAGAAGTTTGAGTCGAGTACGTCTCCGTTTTTGAAGACTTATTGCATTGATTGCCATGGCGCAGATTCCCAGGAGTCGGGTCTGCGGTTTGATCAGATCGAACATGACCTGTCTGATTCCAAAGCTGCCCAGACGTGGAGTGATATTTTTGCGCAGGTTCAGTTTGCAGAGATGCCGCCAAGTGACAGCGACCAGCCGACTGCTGAGGAAAGGTCGCGTTTCGTTGAGTCGATTGAAAGCGAATTAGAGCGATTTAATGCTGGGTTTGGACTGAAAGAAAAGATGCTGCTACCGCAATATGGTAACTACGTCGATCATGAGACCTTGTTTGACGGAAGCATTACAGAAATGCCTTACACGCCTGCTCGGCTGTGGCGGCAGCGACCTCTTATCTATGACGCAGTATGGGAAAAAGCCTATGGTCGGGCGCCGTGGTACAGCGTCAAGATTGGGGGTACCGGAAATCACTTGATCGAACGTGGTCCGCACAAAGGAAAGCTTTTGGCGCACCGTTATTTTGCCGATGCCAAATACGCGAATCCGTTTTTTGAGTTTGTTCATCACGCTTCCGGTTTCACGGATTACTCGACGATCGTTGCCGATCAGTCCTCGTTAGAGGCTTTGATGCTGAACGCGGAAACGATGGCCGAGATCATGACCAAGGGGCAAAAGGTACGGATTGTCACGCAGGTAAAAAACAAAGGTAGTCGTACTGGAAATAACGAAGCGATGTTTGTCGGTGGCGTTACAACTTCGGCAAACGAATATCGTGGTCGGGTTCCCGTTATTTTTCGAAAGATTATGGATGCCGAGGGTTCGGTTCAGCAACAAGATTTTCGAGAGGCGTTAAATGTGGCCTTCAATCTGTTTTTGCGCCGCCTTCCAGCTGAAACGGAATACGAACATTACTGGGAAAATGTTTTCCAAAAGAATTCATCATTGGGTAACACAATGGCTTTACAAGCCGTTTTGATGTACGTGACGTTATCCCCCGAATTTGTTTACCGAATGGAACTTGGGCTTGGTGGAAAAGATTCGGACGGTCGACGTTTTCTTTCATCTCAAGAGTTAGTCCATGCGATTAATTACGCGCTTCATAACAGACCGGCGTTTGGAATTGATGAAATTGAGACGATCGACGTCTACACCAAAAAGAGTGAGGCTCCCATTCGTAAAACAATGTCGACTCCCAATCCGGCGTGGGCGGCGAGGCATAGCAATTTGGTCGAGGAAATGCGGCAGGGAAAACTTAAAACGAAGGAAGATGTTGAGCGGGTCGTCAGGCAGATGTTGGATGTCAAGAGAAAGCAGCGATCCATTAATCACAATCGGACATATCTGACGACTGCGAACCCTCGAGTGATTCAATTCTTTCGAGAGTTTTTTGGTTACTACAAAGCAGGTGAAGTCTTTAAGGACGTTGAGAAATTTAAGAATCGCGAGGGTTTTAAACATTTTAATGCCGGCACCGCGTCAAAATTCGCCTATGACACCGATAGTTTGATTCAGCAGATTCTGGCGGAAGATAAAAATGTGTTATACGAATTGTTGACGACAGACAAAATTGTCGTGAGCTATTGGAACGGCAGCAATTCCAAGGATCAGATAAAGAAAGCCCGAGGTGAGAAGGCGTATGTGGAAACGCATCACTTGCAGGGTTACAACCTCGACCCATTTGAAATGGCTTACGAGTCCGGAGAGAACGGCAAGGCTTTACAAGTTTCACGCGATCAGCGTTGCGGAATTTTAACTCAGCCCAGTTGGTTGGTGGCGCACAGCGGCAATTTTGATAACGATCCGGTCCGCCGGGGTAAATGGATTCGTGAAAAACTTCTGGCTGGTACCGTTCTTGATATTCCGGTAACAGTCGACGCGCAAATCCCGGAGGACGAGCATCAGACGTTGAGGGAACGCTTTCGTGTCGTTAATGAAGCGGAGTGTTGGCGGTGCCATAAAAAAATGAATCCGCTCGGGATGCCATTTGAATCATTCAACCACGTTGGTCGGTGGCGAGCCAGTGAGAAGAACAAACCAGTGGATGTGTCAGGCAGCATCGATTATTCAGGGGAGCCGGCGATCGAGGGAGACGTTCAAGGAGTGCGGGAGCTGATGGAAAAACTTGCGACTTCTGATCGAGTGCGACAGAGTTTTATTCGGCACGTCTTTCGATTCTGGATGGGACGCAATGAAATGCTGAGTGATTCCAAAACTTTGATTGCGATGGATCAAGCCTATGTTGAGAGTCAGGGAAGTTTTCGAGAACTTCTAGTCAGTCTGCTTACCTCGGACTCTTTCGTGTATCGGAAATAGAGAATTATGAACAAAATCAATCGTCGATCTGTACTCAAGGGCGTTACGCTTGGATCGGGT
The DNA here is from genome assembly GCA_029251085.1 of Mariniblastus sp. GTDB lineage: Bacteria > Planctomycetota > Planctomycetia > Pirellulales > Pirellulaceae > Mariniblastus. Next base: position 2,095 of record JAQXDZ010000058.1, on the reverse strand, counting down.
GCTTTAGCGCTTTCGCCATTCATTAAAAGCATTTCTGCAGCGGATCAAAAGCAGGCTCCCAAGCGTTTTGTTTTTGTTGTCAAAAGCAGTGGCTTGCAAGGCGACTATCTTAATCCTGATGGTCTGACTCATCGCGGTGAGACACTGGTGGATGAGACGCTTCAGGGGCGTAAACTGCCTGAGAGTTTGAAGTCGCTTGAGGTCTTCAAGGACAAGTTAACTATTATTCAGGGCCTGAGCGGGAAGATGACGAACTCCGGTCATAGTTCGTTCTACGGTGCGTTGGGTGGTTACAAAGCATCTGCCCATGCTCCCCCGTTATTTGCAACCATCGACGGTCATCTTTCGGAGAAATTCCCGGCGGTGTTTAATCACCTAGGGTTCAAAATGGGAGAAGGAAGTCAGGGGACTACTTTTCCTGGAATTTCTGCGAAGGGCAAGGGTAAGCAACTCCCGTTCCAGCAAAACCCACTCAGTGCGTTTGAAAATGTTTTTGGGAGTATTCTCGAAGGTGGAGACCTTAAGAAAAAGTACACTCGGACGGGCAATGTGTTAGATGCTATGTCGGAAGACATTAAGAAACTTCAAAAGAACTTGCCAGCCGTCGAGCGCGAGAAACTTGGGTACTATTTAGACGGATTTGAGGCACTCAGAGACCGGCGAATCAAATTGGTGTCGATGCAAAAAGTTTTGAAGGAAAATGCTCCGGAACTCAATGAGAAATATACTTCGTCGATCAAAACTCACCATCTCGAAGCCCATTTTGATATGGCGTCTGCTGCATTAATCACCGGACTGACTAATGTTGTGACCGTCCATGCGGACGACTTAAATTGTGTCTATTCGGGTATTGGTGTGGGGAATAACGTCCATGCAATCGGTCATGGTGCAGGCTATGCGACGCTCACCTCACAAGATTGCCGCAATGCCATTCGAACGTTTCATATTGAGTTGATCGCTTCGATGGCGGCCAAGCTGGATAAAGTTCCCGAGGGTAACGGAACGATGCTCGATAATACGATCATCGTCTACACCAGTGATAACGCGGCTAACCATCATTCTTTTGGTTTGGATTGGCCAATGGTAGTTCTGGGGAATGGTGGGGGTGCACTGAAATCCAGCGGGCGTTATCTGTCCTATCCTCGCTATGGGACCCCGAATCATAACCATACTATTTGCAATTGGTTCACAACGCTGTGCCATGTTGCCGGAGTTCCACAAGACTTTTTTGGCCAGCCTGATATGGCACTTGGCAAACCAGAGAGCCAATACGGTCCCTTAAGTGAGTTGATTGCATGATGGTGTCAATCGACGACCTGCGATTTATGTCGCACCGAAAAATTTGTCTCGCAGTCTACTTTTTTGCCTTGGTTACACTCTTTGTCGGGGGCGTAGCTGAAGGGCAGCCATCAACTGAAACCGAGATTTTAAGCGACAAGGCAGTTGTACAGTTGCTGCAGACTCAGGGGGCGGACCTTTCTGATCAAGATCTAAAACGTATCTGTACCAATCGTGATCTTCACGAGCTCGACTTGTCCGGGTGCAATCGTTTGACGAATGCTGGATTCGACTCCATCTCTGGGCTTGCAAAGTTAGAGTCTTTAAACCTGTCGAGCTGTAACCGCCTCAGCAGTGCGGTTTTCGAAAAGATAGCGGGAATCCAAACCTTGCGAAGACTGAATATTAGTGATGCCAGATTTAATGTTCGGGAAGCCGCTGAATATTTAAAAACAATGCCAAACCTGGAGTGGCTTGAAATCAGAGGCGGGGCAACTGGCAAGACTCTTGGTTTAGGCAAATTGACTGAGCTGACCCATCTAGTTTTTTCCGGCGGTAAAATTACAGATGCTGATCTTGAAGAGCTGGCACCGCTAACGATGCTGACCTATCTCAACGCGAACGGAAGTCGCAACTACCATTCCAATGGTGGGCTAACCAACGAGGGTATCAAGCACTTGGAGAAGATGACCTCTCTGGAATTCCTCGGGTTATTCGGTCACCACAAACTGCGAGCGGAGGGGTACAACCCATTATTTATTAAACTGACTCGTCTAAAAAAACTGGAAATGGGTTTTAACTGGCCGCTCAAAGGCAA
>JAQXDZ010000054.1 GCA_029251085.1 Mariniblastus sp. | reverse complement strand
ACAGATACTGTTCAAAAACACGCAGGATTTAAAAATGCGAAATGCGGTTGCTTTAGTACTCGGCGGCGGACGTGGATCAAGATTGGCTCCGCTCACAGCAATTCGCAGCAAACCTGCCGTGCCCCTGGCTGGGATGTACCGACTGATCGATATTCCAATCTCGAATTGTCTCAATAGTGGAATTAATCGAGTCTTTGTTTTAACTCAATTCATGTCCGTGAGTCTCCATGGACACATTCGACGAGCCTATTCGTTCGATAATTTCAGCGGCGGTTTTGTCGAATTGCTTGCCGCTCAGGAAACGTTGAGTGACGGAAGTGATTGGTACCAAGGCACTGCTGATGCTGTTCGCAAGAATCTCGTTTACTTCAATCAACCTGGGATTGATTATGTCGTCATTCTATCGGGTGACCAACTCTACCGAATGGATTACGGTGAATTAATAGACACCCACATCAAGAGCGGTGCCGATGTGACCATCTCCTGCATGCCCGTTTCCCGAGAAGATGCAAAAGGATTTGGCGTCGTAAAAGTTGATGACGACGGGAAGGTCAAAGACTTTGTTGAGAAACCACAAACCGATGCAGAAATTGACGCCGTCAGTACTGATGCCGATTGGATTGACAGCCATGGCGTCGACTCGAAGGGGCGGGATTGCATTGCCAGCATGGGGATTTATGTATTCGATCGAAAACTGTTAACCCAAGTATTGTCAGGAACCGAACACACTGACTTTGGAAACGAAGTTTTCCCGGCAACCATCCATAGCCATCATGTTCAGATGCACTTGTTCGACGGCTACTGGGAAGACATCGGTACGATTCGTTCGTTTTACGAATCCAACTTAAATCTCACGACCGACGACCCCGAATTCGAACTGATGGAACCCGGTTCTCCCATCTACACGCGTGCTCGATTCCTACCTCCAACTCGGATGAGCGGGGCAACTGTTTCCAGCAGCTTAATCTCCAATGGATGTAAAATTGGAGCCGGTGCGATTATTGAAAACAGCGTAATTGGACTGAGAACGGTCATTGGAGCCAACGTTACCATCCGAAATTCGATTGTGATGGGGAATGACTTCTACGACAGCGAAGAGAGAGCATCAGAACGCCAAAGTCCACTCTTGGAAATCGGTGAAGGAACCGTAATCGAAGGGGCGATTGTCGATAAAAACGTCTGCATTGGTAAAAACGCGAAGATCATCAATCAATCCAAACGCGACCAAACCAACCTAGAACACGACACCTGTGTTATCCGGGACGGCATTCCGATTATCATCAAGAAAGCTGTCATTCCCGACAATTGGGATCTCGAAGAAAATCTCAGCTAACTCGACATGCTGGGCAATCGTTTAACGACTGCTGAAAGTACCAGAGCTCAAACCGCACTTTAATCCCAAAGAGTCTTTTGTTTACCTACAATAGGCGGTGGATCCGCTTCCCCGGAAGGCGCTTCGGGAAGTTTCTCTTCAGAGGATTTCACTTCCGGTATTTTTGTGTCGGATACCTTTGTTTCGGATACCTTTGTTTCGGATATCTTTGGTTCGGGCAACTTCGGAATCGGTGAATAGCCAACCTTCGATTCTATTAGTTCCAAATTAACTACTTGCCGCGGATCGCTGAACACCAACCTTGTTGCAATCCTTTCTATTGGAATTTTTGCGAACTGGCTGACAGCTCGACGATAGATTTCCATTTGAGGTTGATAGTACTCAATCCGACTTTGCAAGTTGTCCACGTCGACGACATTAGATTTGAAATCAATAATATCCGCTGCGATCAGTTGGCTGCCTTGATACACCCAAACAACGCGATCCATGGTGCCTTGCACAAGATTTCCGTCAACCGTCGCTGCAAATCGACGCTCGCATTCTACCTCCAGTCGGTTTGCTTCTAGAATGATTTCGCCCGCTCCCGCAAATTCCATCAAATAAGACTCTTGATAGGTTCCACGAGACAGCAATTTAGAAATATTGTCGCTCTTCAAAACTTCAAAAAATTCATCAATCACTCCACCAAGATCGACCAACTCTGTCGTCAGCTCTTTGAGGTGAACCTCCAGTTCTTCGCGAGTGGGAACCTTTTCATCAAGCCAACCAACCTGTTCAAAACAAGCGTGTAACAGTGACCCACGTTGCATCGATTTGGCATTCAAAACAGAGGTAAACAGGGAGCTCGCAGCTATCGTGGAATCACTCTCGATCTGAGAAGGCAATACGCTCCGCTGTCCACGCCCAGACCGCTGCACAGAACCAACGACTCCCTTTTGAGCCAGCCAATTCTCTGGGGGATAAAAATCAGCTAGACGATGCGAATCGACTTCAACCACTTCGCTCGAAGATGAGTACCAATCCGCTTCACCGTGCTGAAACAGGAGCCCTTCGGCACGTTCGACCGCAGGACACAGGGTCGATAGCAAAATCCCAGCCGATGACTTATGCTCCGGCTTAGCACCGTGTGAGAGAATGATATGCGTTGCATTCACCCCCCGAGTCAATGCGACATAAAGCACACATAGGGACTCCCGAATCGTCTGTCGGCGATCGTCATCAAACAGTTCCTGGATATCTTTAGGAAGCAACTTCCTTGATTTTGATCCGATGTAGCGGGTCGCCACATTAATCGGTGCCGTAGGTTCATCACGACCAGCAACTACCGTCGGTGTCTGACCAGCCCAACCGCGTGAAGAACAACTAATCGGCAAGACCACCGCATCGAATTCCAAGCCCTTGGCTTTATGAACCGTCATTACTCGCACCCGAGCCGAACTTTGATCACTTACCTTCACTTCATCTCGAACGAACGCAACGAATCTGCCAGGCCGGAGCAACCATTGAGGATCATCCGATGGACAATCGTAGGCCACCCGAACCAATTGTTGCAGTCTGAATATTTCACGACGCGTGCACTGCTCAGCAAGTTGTTTTGCCAGTTTCTCAACGGTTGGTCCATAACCTACATGGATTAGATCTTCGCGAAGCATTAGCGCTGCTTCCCTCGCTGCAGCAACATTCTCCAGTCGGGTTTCTTTCGTTTCAGGTGCCAACCCCAAATAATCTGCTAGTGGCGAATGCGACAGGTGAAATCGTGAGATGCTATCATCAGGATGGTCTGCTAACTTCATCACGGCTAACACCGCTTCAACCGCTGCGGAATCTGTTAAGCGTCCTCCTCCCTCTTCACTGGCAGGAACACCCGCCTGTTGAAGCTCGAATATCAAATCAGATACCTGATCATTCGTCCGGGCGATCACCCCAATGCTATGATGTGCGGGCAGATCATTGTCGAGCTGTTGTATTCGCTCGACTGTCCGTTGGATCATATTCTGATTACGAATTTTATCCTTGGTATCGGCAAAACGCCTTAAACTCTCAGAACAATCGGCCGCCATTTCAACCGTAACGTAACCTCGCAACTCGTCGCGTGCGGTCGTGTGCTCTTCAAACTTGCTGGACCAACGGCAAATTTCCTCTTCAATCAACTCCTCTCCGCAGGAATACTGTTTCACATTCATGAAAACTTGATTCACCATATCAATCAGCGGTTGCGAACTTCTCCAGCTTTTCGCAAGGCTATCGGATTTCAGGTTTGGCAATTGCTGATCAACTAAATCAAAAATCTCAGCGATTCCCCCTCGCCAACCAAAAATTGCCTGTTTCAGATCGCCAACGCAAAAGAATGACTTGAGCACATCAGAATCTTCGGTCACTTTTCTGGCAAACGGTTGAATCACGCTCCACTGCCCAAGCGAAGTATCCTGAAACTCATCCAGCAGCAAATGATGGATCTGACTGTCCAAACGAAACGACAATCGCTCCGCATCCCACGATGCGACAAACTCCTGCAACCTCTCGGTCACATCCTGAAATCGCAAATTACCAGTACGGTTTTTATCAGCTTCGATCAATTGGCCATAAGCCGCAAGCAATTTACAAACGGCTTCATTTTGCATCCGCAAACGCTGACAAATGAAGGCTCGACAATGAGGAATCAGCAAGTTGTAGACGTCAACGATTTCAGCAGGCAAATTCGTTCGAGAGTACTTGGGTACACCTATCAGCATATTCTGAAACGACGTATTTTCGATAAAACTGTCCCACTCTTCTAACTTCACGAATTCAGTGACAACTCCCCAATGCTTCGTTAGTTGTTTCCCCCCCGCATCGATCGACTCCATCTTAAGAACCAACGCGTCCAACTCTTCACGGCTTAACAACTTCCCCGCCGCCGGGATTTTTGACCACGGCTCGGGTCCAGTCTCCCGATAAATCTCGTAAATCTGATCGACTGTTTCACGGACCATCGATGCAACCCGACGAGTCGCTTCTCCCTTACTCAGCATGTGAAGTAAATCGACCACCGAATCGTCTCGCAAAACTGCTTGAATCGCTCGGTCCTTCATGCGATTAATTTCTTGCTCCTCAACGATCTCCCAGTTAGGCGGCAAACGCAATTCCAAAGAAAACGCTTTCGCCACGCGATTGAAAAAACTATCGAGCGTGCTGATCTCTAATCGATGAAGATTTCTAAGCAACTCATGCAATATATCCCGAGCCCTAATCCGACTGATTTTCCAATCAAGTTCCGATGACAGTTTCGCAGCCGCGGGCTCATCGAGCGCAGCATCTGAGAGACGGCCAATGATTCGATCCAGAATCTCGCCCGCGCCCTTTTTGGTAAATGTGGTCGCTAAAATTGACTGGCACTCAACCCCCGAGGCCAACAGTTTCAGATACCGATTGGAAAGCGCAAACGTCTTTCCCGTTCCCGCCGAGGCCCGAATGACTTCATTGGGAAACAACCCTTCTAATTCACGTACGCTGGTGTTAGCTACCATGGTAGTTCTCCTTCCGTGCTCTCTTCGCCCGGCGAATCAGCTTTTTCAAATACGAAATCCTGACAAATACCTGCAAAATCTTCGGAATACATTGGTGGCTTCCCGCTCATCTCATATTCACCCAATCTAATCTTACGGATAATTTCGCGCGCCTTTTCATCGGCCGTGGCTAAAACCTCGGGCTCCCATTCTGCCGCATGAAACCCAACCTCATCCAAATTCTTGGCCAGCAATACATACCCCGTCGCCACATTCGCAAAATCAGCTCCCTCCACCGCAGACACTTCCTTAACGAGATGCCGATAGAGTGGCAACTGGAGATCCTTCCACTCCTGTTTGCGTTTTGCGTAGTGAACTTTTTCAGGAGGATCCCCCCGGTCCGACGTCTTATAGTCCCACACAGCGACCTGCCCCGAAATTTCATGCTGATCCACGCGATCAATTTTCCCATTGATCACAAATGGTGTGCCATCGACGTCAAAATTATGAAACAGATGCTCTTCTGTACTAACGATCCGCCAGCCATCTCGCCGCATTTCCGCTTGCTTCTGAGCAAATCGCTCGAACCTTAGTCGCAACTGCTCGATCTGAATACGAACCGCCGGCAAGCGGGATCCTGCAAATTGAAAGCTCACCATTTCGTTCAGCTTATCAAAGAGAAATTCTCGAATCCGATTTTCATCGGTCGTGTCTCGCACCTCGCTCTTTCCAAAGGCCTCGAGGACGTTATGTGCCAAATCTCCGAACGTGCCGCCACTGAGCTCACGCCAATCATCATCGGTGGCTTGCAATCGCATAATGTGCTTAAGGTAAAAACGATAAGGACACTGAATGAAATCCTTAAATTTCGTCACTGATATATTTTTTGGAACCGCAGCGTTGGGAGCAGGGATTTCTATTTGTTGCCCATTTGGGAACTCAGTTTGCGAAGTAATCCAAAGCTTTGACTCCGGATTCCCACCATAGTCAAAAAATGCCTTAGCACGCCGCGCCGAAGTTTCTGGATCAGTGAACAACAATCGACTTGGTCGCCTCGGCTCACCGCTGCTGGACCTGCGACCAGCGATCAGCAAAAAGTTCTCACGCACCGATGAAATAACTGTTAAGGCATAGGCGTCGCGTGCATATCGCCGGTCATTATCGAGAATTTTCAATTCTTTACACAACTCATTGGGAAGAAACTGATGCCCTACTTCAGAGGTTGGGACGAATTCATCATTCACGCTGGTGATCACCATTACCGGTGCATCATCCAACGCTAGATCAAGCCACCCCGCGAGTTCAATTGATTCAGGATCAGGCGACTCGACCACGCGATGCTCCGCAGCAGACTCCAGGGCCCACGTAAGAGATTCATTCGCCGAAACCTCGGTTCCAAATTGCTCGGGAACTGCATTTTGACCCGCGAGTGCAAGGCAAACGGCCTCGCAAGCCTTCAGGGTTTTGAGCCCAACCACATCATGACGCTCAAATTCGAATCCACCGTATATCTGTTGTAGTAATTTGATCCACGGCGTTGCCCATTCCCGAATGGGAAGCACTTTGGCGTCTTCACCACCAGCTAAAGAAACTAACAATTCTGCCAACGCCTGATGCACTTGATTCAAGATCCGTGTTGAGTCGGCGAGTCGAGCCGCTCGCCGTTGGGCCCCATCATCCGTCGGATCGAAGGTCGTAGAAATCAGTTCCGGGTTCCCAAATGCATCAACATCGAGCAACCCCAACAAACTGGGAAGATTATTATTTTGATAGTCATTCAGCGACTGGAGCCATCCGTCATCCTCCACTCGATTACAAAGCCAACGGTATAAATCAGGATGCCGAACCAAAGCAGCGAAATTTGTATAATTTTGACTTTCAAGATAATCACGGCAGGCTAATAACAAACGAACCGGGCCCGTCTGCGTCAATTCAACTCCCGCAAGGTTTCGATGCTTCAGCTGAACTAAATTCAACGTCCGCTCCAACTGCGGGATAATCGTTGGATCGGGTACGCCAATCGTAATCTGATCGGCAGACAACTCAAAAGATAAATTAGTAATGAAGCTCGCAGCTCCATCTGCTTGATCAGCAGGCTGATCAGCCACAAGGATCTTTTCATCTGCAAAATCGACGACGTGGTTAACCCAGTAACTGGTTTCCAGAGAACCAATCTCATCAAATGCATCAGCCATCGAACTCGGAGCAGCGACCAAAACGGAAACCTGTTTTGAATTCACGGTTCGGATTTGCTTTAACATTTCAGCGACGGAACGATTGATATCTGCCGTCCCCACCAGAACAATATCGAATTCCGTTTGGCAGCGAATTTCATTCGCCTTCATCAAACCAGCGGCCGCAAAATTACGAGCGGCCTGTTTATCCCACAATTCAACTTCGCCGAGAATCTTGTAATAACGCTTTTGTAGATCGCTCAGAACATCCCATCGAGCTCCCTCCTCTTTCAGAAAGCCCTTATAGTTCTTAACTTCTCGCGAAACACTGTTAAAACTCCAAATATCATTGGCTAATCTGGCATGGAGACTTGAAACAAGTGTCGCCATCGGCCGCCAGTCATACCCATCCTCGATGTCGTCTCGACCGGTCAAACACTCAATCTGTGCTTCCGATGATTGCTCTAATACTTTCGCCCAAGCGAGTTGCTGCGTCAGATCGGATGCCAATGGCTTCGCCGCGCTGTACAAAAACTCAGGCAGTTGTCCGAGCGTCGTGATTCGCGGAGGTGTAAACAACCCCTCCAAGCCTTCGACCTGCTTTACCATTAATTGAAGCAGACGGTTTTGCGCTCGCATCGTTGGCACTACGACAATAACATTCGACAAATCGAACCGTGCTTCGCCCGGCAATTCCAATCGAAAACGCTCCAGTAACCACTCCGAAGCAGTCAACAAAGGTGGTCTTTCAAACCCCAAAAACACTCGGGGGTCATTTGAGGTCACGTCTAAATCAGAGTTAGTTTCTTCGT
>JAQXDZ010000134.1 GCA_029251085.1 Mariniblastus sp. | reverse complement strand
CGAGACGCGGGGAGAGCTTTTTTATTGGCCCCCAATTTTTAGGTGGGAGGCATTGTTTGTAGGGCTACATCTTTTGAACCAATTTTTGGGTTGGGTGTTAAGCGTTGTCACGGAATAGTTGCCTAGATCTTTAGACATCTGAACGAAAATCGCTTAAGATTGTTTCAAAATTGTCGGCTTAGTTTTGCTTCTTATTTTTTTAACTGACGTGTTTCTCGCGGAATCGGAGGGCGTATATGGCAGCGACTAGAACTCTTGTCGACGAAAATTATAAGGGCTGGAAAATCGAAAGAGTGGTGACGGAATATATGACACCCCATTCTACAAAACCTCAGCAAGACATCATTTTTGAGGCCGAGTATAAAAACAGTCAGATGGTGACTCCGATTCGGGATTTAAAAATCGAGGGAATGTTAAAACAAATCGATGACTGGTACGAGTCGTTGCACGGCTAGTTCCGCCTGTGTCAATCGTTGAATCGGCGTTGCTGAGGAATCAGTTTGGATAGCGAGTTTAAGTCTCTTAGCCTGAGAATCTAGATCTATCAAAAGCAACCGGATTCGCGGGTAAATGTTATACCCTAAAATTTGTGAGAATATTATCCTTCAGCTACAACTCTGAATGCACCACCAGTTTGCTTTGGTTCCAACAGGGGCTGCGCTCTATCTCAACTTGAGCTGATTACGACCTGAGAAAATTTCAGTCGTTTAAAGGCAGTGCGTGCGGCGGCCCGGTTCCTTTTTACTTCGACGTTTCAACAATGGTGAAGTTATCTAACGCCTATCGGTTTCTACTAGACTTTAATAGGCCTTCCTGGAATCCGCACATTGTCGAAATCATTAGTTTTGAGATGAGCGGGATTCGACATGAGATTCCCATGGTTAAGTCACGTAACCAGCCGAGGATTCGTGAGTTGGATTGAAAAAAGGGAGTGAGGAAGCGGGTGGCCCATTGATAGTATCGGATTTGCCCACGTCTCTTTTTTGCGTACAGCTTAAACGCTGCTGGGATTGTATTCGACTGCGACATTGCATTTGCAAAAGTCATCGCGTCGACAAGCGCAAGGTTACATCCCTGGCCGAGTTGTGGACTGGTTGCGTGAGCGGCATCCCCTAAAAATATCACGTTACCTTGAAACGGGCGTCGTAGGACAACATCATAATAGGGGGCGAACAAAAGTTGATCGATCGATTGAATCTGATCTAAAAGGTGGCTGGCATGAGGAGCTAAATCCAAAACTTTGGCCTTCCATTGACTGAGTCCGTTAGCGCGAAAGTGGTCGACTTGGTCAGCTCGGATACTCCAAAATAGGCTTGTTAACTTTTGTTGGTGATGTTGCTCTTTCCCTGTCGGCAGAAATCCAAGCATGGTATGGGTGCTGTCAAGATATTGTCTTAGAACGTCGGCTGAGTCTTCCGTTGTGCTGTTCGCAACGAACCATAATGCTCCCCAAGGGTATTCTTTGACGGTGTGTGGGATTCCCACTGCCTCTCTCAGATTGGTGCGAGCCCCGGAGGCGATGACCACCAGATCGAAGGCGTTAAATTCGCGTCCTTCCCTGGAGATCAATGAACAGTCACCACGATCACTTTGGACGATCTGGCATATCTCGACCCCGGTTTCGGTAATAATGTTCTGGTTTTGCACAGAATCGTAAAGGGTTTGGAACAGAACGCCCCTGTGCAGGCCAACGCCGTAATATTTCTGGTCTAGCTCCTTGTACCGAAGGTCAAGTACGACTTTGTCTTTGGTTGTTGTCGCGTGGAGGCGTTCCACGATTGCTCCCAATTGTAGAATCTCTTCTTCGAGGCCAAGTTCTTGAAGAACTTGCATACCGCTTGGTTGCAGCATCACACCTGCACCGATAGCGGTCGGACGGTCTACTTTTTCGAACAGCGTAATTTCGTGCCCCAAACGAGATAGAAATAGCGCCGTGGCAGACCCTGCTGTTCCACTCCCGACGATAGCAACTCGTTGTTTGTCCATTTATTTTTACTGGTCTGTAGGACTTGTTTGGATAGCGTTTAACAGGTTAGTTCGGAATTCGGTTCAATCGAATTGGGTGCGCGAGGCCTGTTGTTAGGAAGGTGCAAGCGAATGTTCTTGAATTGGAATCGCCACCGGTTTGCTGCCATGAGGCTAATGGGAGGGTGAACGAAAGGGTGAGGGCAGAATTTTGATGTCTGAAATTAAGCCGCGTCTTCACGAATATTTATCGCCGACTCGCAAAAGCCGACTGAATCAAATTTTCATCAAACCCGCCGGGGACAGTTCCCTCTTCCGCGTAGATATAAAGAGCCGCAAGCATGATTGAGCTCATTGCCGATGAGATAAGAGAGACGGTCAATATCACAATTACACCGAGCGAAATTAAAACGATGCCCAGAACGACCATTTGGGCACTAAGTGCCGCAACCCCACATCCGATCGGAATGATGCCAACAAGCGTGCCAAGGAATGTAATGGTTCCGATACCAAAATTGGCTGCCAGTGATTCACCCCATGTATTTTTCATAATGCTGACTGATCTTTTAATCGCTTCGACGGGGCCGGCCTTTTCAACTACCAAAACGGGTATCACAAAGAATGTGGTAACCGACCAAGCCATTCCGAGCAGGCTGGTTAAAATCCGTCCAACCTTTTCGCTTCGAGATTCAATGATCTTTAAAATCAGTCCAACAGTCGCAGAAACAAAAGCCCAGGCGATGATTTGCGGCAACCTCGCCATCGCGGCACCAATTCCATCCCGTAGTACTGGGTCACCGCCCTTTAACCGAATGATGGCACAGGCAACCAAGGCTGAGTTGAAAAAGATAATGATGAAATAGGTTGCAAAATAGAAGAGGAACATCAATGCATAAAACAACAGATTTTCAGGAGCGGCCGCGTCGTTACCCTCTTGATTCGCAACATTCTCAAGCATCCCCGAAAAGAAAATAGGAGCCGCAAAACTTGCCGTTACGACGAGGCAGGCCAATCCACTTAAAATCGGAAACATTAACAGTTCTTTGTCGAGTCTTAAGACGTTTAATGACTGTTTCGCGAGTTGCCATCCGGCTGCAAGGCGATTGAACATATTGAATTGTCTCATTAAAGAAGGGGAAGGGCGTACAACTTGACACCGAAGTGTACCTCAATCACATAGAGTTAACAATTTATGGTCAGCAGTGGGTAGCGTGAGGCGGTCAAAGGTAGAATCTTGTGGCATTAGTACTCTCCGTTTTTTTTCAGCTTTGTCTTGTTTGAACTGGTGAGCAAAAGTGCTTGTCACGGGCTTGCGGGGTGTTCCTAGGGTTAGTTGGTCTCCTCGCCTCGTGACTTTGTTACGGGGAATTTTTTCTTTAGAGCATTTTTAGCAGTGGACAGTGAGTTTTGTTGCCTCATCTTTCGCTATAATTAAAAGACACTCCTGAACTCAATGAAGGGTTTTAGTTTGCTAGTTGAGTCTGGCATATCCCGAGAGATGAATCAATGATTTTGCTTGGAATAGGATTGCACGGTGCGTGTACGCAAATTTGAAGATGAGGGATGGCTTGAAGTTGGGGAAGAAAATTTTGGCCATCGTGAAGAAACTGAATTAAGTATCTATGGGGAGAAATACCGCATAGCGCCGAGAAACGTCAGCCTGTACGATATCGATGAATCGAGCGAAGGCTGTGCTCACGTTTACGGTCAGATAATTAAAATATCAACATTGCTCGAAAAGGATTCGATTGAATGCGTTGCCTGTGCCAATTGTAAATTATTTGGCTTGACTAGTTTCTCGGCAGAAAGCGGCGTCTATGGGTATTGTCGCGTTGACTGTCACGAGCGAACCGGCAGAGAAATGGTAAATGCGGCACACGATTGTTCTCGCCATGAACTGGCGGAGGATTGGAAGACTCGACACGGCCGCACCTAGGAATTGGTTTCTTGCCCGTTTGGCAGGAACCAGAATAATTTACAATTTATTTTTGTATACGTCGGCCAGTTGTCTTGGCGGTGGGGCTAGGTTGGTTGATTTTCGGTACTTTTGTTGTCGGTTTATATAAAGGTAAGACATTGAAAGAGACAGCCTATTTATTCCAAGCTGCACTTCTGTGCCTCTGGTGGGCAGGCCTTACGGTATCTTCTAATTTTTTTGCAGTATTCCAGTTTGAAGGAATTCCATCGGTTTCGTTTTGGTCATTCTTTGCTGCTGACCTTATCTTTTTAGTAATTCTGTCATTGATTAGAGCGTATTACAAAAATGTGCAGATTGAGTTTGTGATCCTGGGAGCTTTCGGATACGCCACCGTATATTGTTGGAATGCTAGTTTTTTGACGGCCTCGGGTTATCTGGCAAGCGGGGTGATGACGCTTGGTTTGGCATATAATTTTTTTCTGTGTTTTAGTTCGAGCCTTTTTAGAAATTCCTCTACGGGTTTGTTTTTAAATGCGACAAAAACTCTTGTTCAGATCGTTTGTATCTGGTGTGTTGCGTTGCTGGTTATTCCATTCGTGTTACTGGATTCGGTTGGTCGCGATTTTTCAATCAATTATGGGCTACAAACTGCGATAGGTGCCGTCATCTTCGCGATGGCAAGTTTCCTCGGGCTGGTAAGCGCGTATTTTATGGTGCGTGATGGTGAAGGGACTCCACTCCCACTTGATCAGACAAACACTCTCGTCGTCACGGGTCCTTACCGGTTTGTGAGAAATCCAATGGCGATTGCGGGGATTTCTCAAGGACTGGCAATCGCAATAATCTTTCAGTCGTTGGGAATCTTAATTTATTCTTTGCTTGGCTCGTTGATTTGGCACATCGTTGTTCGACCGGTTGAGGAGGCAGATATGGAAAAGCGATTCGGCGAATCCTATTTGGAGTACCGGTCGCAGGTCTCGTGTTGGATACCGAAATGGTGACAGTAGGCTCGCGGGTAAAGAACAGGACTAGACAGGGCAGGGGAAATCTAGCTGCCTGGGGTTTATTAATTGAGTTTCTGGGTAGATTGTTAGCGACAACGGTGTATTTAGATTTGGAAAATGGAATCGACAGCAACGAGCCTGGCTTTGATTTCATGAAGTGATCGGTGCGAAACCTCCGAAGTTGTCATGCTTTGCATGCAACATTAGTGAAATCTCAAACATTCGTTGTCAATTTTTGCTAAGTTCCTCTCGATTGGGAGCTCTTTGCTCCAACTCGACGCATATCTATTTTGTTGGTTGTGTTATATTCGCGAGGAAAATTAACCTACCTCCCCATGAGAGAATTTAATGTATCGACAAACTGTTTTAACTGTGTTGGCGTTGACTTTAATGACGGTGACGGCGGTGGCCGAAGATTGGCCAAGATTTCGCGGTCCAATGGGTTCCGGAGTCGCCAATTCTGGAACTGCGGTTCCCTCCACATGGTCTCCCAAAGCAAATTTGGCCTGGAAAGTTGAAATGCCTGGGCCAGGAGCGTCGAGTCCAATTATTGTCGGAAATAAGGCTTTCGTAACTTGTTACTCTGGATATGGATTGGATCAGTCCAACCCCGGAGAACTTGAAAATTTAGTGCGCCACCTTGTTTGCGTTGATATGCAAACCGGAAAGCAGCTTTGGCAAAAGGATGTGAAAGTAGTTCTCCCTGAGGATCCCTATTCTGGTATCGGCGTTACTGCTCACGGCTACGCGTCGCACACTCCTGTTTCGGATGGAAAAAATGTCTATGCATTTTTTGGGAAAAGTGGCGTGCATGCCTTTGACATGGATGGTAACAAACTATGGTCAGCTGAGGTTGGCAAGGAATCTGATCCAACACGATGGGGTTCATCCTCCAGCCCGATTGTTTTTGAAAATTTAGTGATCGTGACGGCGTCTGCTGAGAGTCAGTCAATCGTGGCTCTTGATAAGAGCAGTGGTAAAGAGGTTTGGCGTCAGGAAGCGAAGGGTCTTGATGGCATGTGGGGCACTCCGGCGCTGGTAAAGATTGATGACAAACGCACGGATCTCGTCATGTGTGTCTCAAAGGAGCTCTGGGGGCTAAACCCTAAAACTGGCAAGATGCGTTGGCTTGCCGATGCGACTGGTGCACAAAATGCCTACTCAAGCATCATTCAGGATGGAAGTCGCGTCTTTGCTGTGACTGGTCGCGGAGGTGGTAGCGTAGCGGTGGATGCTGGTGGAAGTGGAGATATTAGTAAGACCAATACCGTTTGGACGGGTGGCGTTTCGGGAAGCTTTGCGTCTCCTGTGAGGCATGAATCTAAGATTTATGCAATCGCAAGGGGGATTGTTACCGTGATGGATACCGATACCGGCGAGCAATTGGAACGACTTAGATTAAAAGGTGGTGAACAAACCGGAGGGCGGTTTGGATCGCTAGATTATCCTTCTCCGATCGTGGTTGGCGACCGTCTGTTTTATATGAACGGCAGCGGCCAGATGTATGTGTTCGCGTTAGGTGACAAAATGGAACAGTTGGCGGTCAATAAAGTAACCAACGATAAGGAAATCTTTTGGGGTACCCCTGCGGTCAGCAATGACAAATTAGTGATTCGTAGTTCTGAGAATCTTTATTGTGTTGCCGACAAAGGCCAAGATGTCGAACCTCAGGCAGAGAACGAATCGGGTAGCGAACCTGAAACTGAGCCGCGAGCAGGCGGTGGTCGGCCAGCGGCTGGATCAGGCGCCGGCGGTGGTAGACCTTCGGGCGGGAGTCGTCCGGGTGGAGGCCAGAGTTTTGATCCGATGAGCATGTTTAACGGGCTCGATACGGATAAAGATGGGAATGTGACCTCGGCCGAGTTAGCCGGAAACCGAATGGCAGATCGGCTTAAGACGTTGGATAAAAATAGCGACGATGTGATCTCAAAAGAGGAATTCAGTACGGGAATTTCAACGCTATTTAGTCGCGGCGGATCTGGCGGCAGCAGCCGTGGCGGAAGTCGTGGAGGCGCTGGATACGGCGGGAGAACGCAAGATAGTCGCCCAGAACGACCGCTGCGTCCATCGATGGAAAAATAGATAATCCCGCGGGGATAGGGTTTGTTCCGGGCAACGATCTTGTGATCTTTGTCCGGTTTTTTTTGCGCTGAACTGCAGCTGAAGGTTTAGTTTCGGCAGTAAATTGTTTCTGAACAATTAATCGCGTCAGAATTCGTTGGAGGCCTATTTTCAATCTTGAGGGTCAACTGCTGTAACTTGAGATTAGAGCTAACTAGGAGCTTACTGCCGATTGAGCACAGCTCATTTAATCGTTTCGCAATGTTTGATTCTTCTAATTTTTATTCCCCAACTGTGCACACGATTGAATTGTTTTTCTTGCGGCAACGTGTCCTGTTAAGCAGTCTAATTGAAAAGATTGATTACCAAGAGATTGGTTTATCAGCATGATTTGGTTGGTGTGCACCTTAGGTCAGGGGAGTCGTAACGCAGCAAACCGGCGAATGAGGCTCTTGGCTTTGAAGTGGGGAAGCAAAGTTGTCGCGATGATCGTTTCTTGCACCTCGTTCTATTCTTTATAAAATTGAACGGACTAAGACTGTTCGGTTTCTCGATTATGTTGAAGCCCCGTTCTATCGAATGTTTTTTAGCCGATTGTGATGTTTGCGGCGGTTTAAAAGAAACTGGTTTGGATTATAAATTTGCAACCAATGGCAGCGTTAATAGCTGGGCATACACAGGGATTTGAAAATGGATGATGAAAACGCGGCACGGATTCCAAAATGGTTTTGGCTGGTTGCTGGAAGTGCGTTAATTTGGAACGTAATGGGGTTTGTGATTTTTTTCGGAGAGACATTTCAGCAGGAGGCGGTGATCGCTGGGTTTGAACCGGAGCAGCAAGAGTGGATGCGGTCTACGCCTCGCTGGATTTACGTGATCTTTGGTCTCTCAGTCTGTACGGGGATTCTTGGTAGCCTTCGGTTGTTAGCCAAAAAGAAAAGTTGCATCCCTCTCTTTCTGACAAGTCTGATTGCCGTTTTGATCCAGATGGCTTACACAATGTTGATTGCTGGCGGATTGAGAGTGATGGGGCCTTCGGGTGCGATTATGCCGGGCGTCGTTATCTTCCTTGCTGGCGTTTGGCTCGGTTTTGCACATGTTTCATCGCGTCAAGGTTGGCTTGGAGCATGAAGTGGATGCCATGGCTTGCCGTAAAGTCGTGGTTGGCTGTGGTTTCTGCGGTGTGTTACTGTATTCCCACCTTGGTGCCTAAATTCGAGTTGCAGGTTAGTTGATTTGGAAAGAGAACTGTTCCTCGAACATTTGATCCGTAAGCGAATCAGTTAGTTTCTTCTTTTCATTATTGTCACGGCTCCAATCGGTGAATGCCTTGTCTCGCTCGCCTTTGCGATCTTGATCGGTAAGCATGTTTTTATTCCATGAGGATCGTGCTGTAGTTGAATTGGCCAGTTGATTTTTTCCGTTGGACGCGCGAAAAGAAGGTCGGTTGTTCGCGTTGTTACCATCGTCGCCACTGGAACCGATGAGTGAATTAAATCCACGGCCCTGACTTGCTCTCCAAATGATCTTTGCCTTGTATTTGAGTGCCCTGTCAGGGCTTTGGGTAAAGGTTTTCTTAATAGTTTTGACAAATGGGAAATCGGCAACGACGGTTAGATTCAAATCGTCAGTTGCTTGAACATCGAACTTTCCTTTCCGGTTCGTTCTAAACTCCGCAATAGCGTCCGTTTTAAGTTTTTTCAATTCGGCAATTACCTTGATGGTGTTTCCGGACGTCGGTTCTTGGTCACTGGCCAATTGGGCGAAGATGAGGGCATTGGTAGAAATGTTTGCCTTGGCTGAGATATATCCTTTATTCAGAAGAGTTTTGAAATCTGTTTTGCTTATTCGAAGATCGTCGAGAATGATTGCTTTCGCTTTTGAGATGATCGGGTCGAACGGGTGGATTTCCATATCTGAGTAAGTGTTACCAAAAGTGGTGGTGTAATTAGACAAGATGGTTTTGGTCGAAACGTTTGAGTCATTGATCTCTGACGTCGCACTTCCAACGAATACGATTGCAGTTGTGGAAGCCTGCTTGATCTTTTCAGCAATAATATTCAGGTCGATTGCTGCGAATAGGTCAACGGAATCGACAATCGATAGTGTGTCTAAAAGGTGAGTGTCGATAATGGACGATGCTTTCCTGAACGCCAAGGGGGTCTTTGCTCGGGCCTTGCTATAGGCATCGGCGGTGAAAAGTGTCTCGCTATCGAAGTCGATATCCCCGCCGGCAACGATCGTGGATTGTAGCGTTGACGGCTGTGTTTCAGCCCTTGTAGAAATCCACACGTCTGCATGAGCAAATGCTTTTGAGACGCCAGCCAATCCAATTAGTTTTGCTGTTGCGTCAATGTCGAGAATGTTATTTGAACGTGCTGATAACTCAAAATCATAAAGTGCCTCAAGCTCAACGCCCTCTCCAATTTGGGCATGGACGGTCGGGCGAAGATCGACATTTGATCGGGCAACCCGTCCTCCAAAGAGCGCGCCGCCTTGAGAGGTTGTTTCGGCAATAACTTGTCTATCCGTGTCAGCATTTCCGTTGTCCAGGTAATTGCTGTAGGCTTTGATCGAAAGGTCTCCCCCAGAATTAATTGGGGTTTCGTCACCGACGGTAGTCTTTGCGGTGGGTTCCCAGTTGGCGTTGGCTCTAACACTGCCAGTGTTGAACCCTATTGCAACCCCGGTTTCTTTCGCGGCAGAAGTGACGTCGCCGGAGACGTTGGAGACGATGTTGACGTCAAAGGTTCGTTCTGTCGTGATCGGATTGCGGGAGTCGACATGGGCCAACACAACCGGTGCGGATGTTGCGGTAGAGGTAGCAGCATTGGCACCGACTACTGCAGCACCTCCGCCGACCTTTGCATTCGCATCAGCATTGCTACGACTCTCGGCGACGATGTTGATCTCGCCATCGTTGGCAATCGCGGAATCTATGTTGTTTAGTGTGGATTCCGTTGTTCCATCTGAGGTTGCTTCTGAATGCAATCCTCCAACCGCTGCGACTAGGCCGAACACGAAACCATCGGCGTCAGTCTTTGAGTCACTAAACGAATTTGACGTGACGTCGATTCCCGAACCAGCATTGAGGCTTGCTGAATTGTCTACCACTGAATTAAGAATTGGTTTTGAATTGGCAATTGCCCTGGTGTTTTGAATTCCCACTCCGACTGCGACGTTCGCTGATTGGGCCTTTGAGTCAGCACCATAATTTAAGCGGTTTCCGGAGGCATCGACGTTGTGGCGAGATTCAACTGTGATGTCACCTGCGGAATGGACGTTCGTGCGGGGGCCAATTTTTGATTCGGCGGACGGATTTACTGTTGAATTGGCTGTCGTATTACCGACGCCTACGGCGAGTGAGCCGACTACTCCTTTTGAATTGGAATTGGCATCGCCAATGGATTCGGCGACAACGGTGACGTCGCCCGTGGCGAAGACGTCTGAATTGAGCCTGGAAGCCACTTGATGATTGACGGACGTATTGGTGTTTGCTCCACCGAGGCCAACGCCTAGGGAGTAACTGCCAGCTGTGGATTCGGCATTCGATATTCCAGTGGCACTGGCAGAGATCGTTACGTCGTGGACCTTTCCAATGGCTCCATTTACAGCACTGGTAACGGCGCCTCCGCTTTGGACGTTCGATTTGCTTTTTCCACCACTCAGCAGTCCGCCGATACTGTAGGACTTGTCTAGTGCGGAGAGTTGATTAGCTGAAGATGAGGTGACCGTAAGATCTTGTACATCGATGACGGAAGCTCCCGATTGGATTTTTGCGGTCACCAGAGGGGCGGCTGAGGCATCTAGGTTAAGAGCTAAGCCACTCAAGCCGATTCCAATTTGTCCACCTTCGCCAGTCACTGAGGCTGTCCCACCGGTGAGGGTATTTAGCGATTGATCCGCGGATATAGTCAGGTTGCCAAGGGCGGTTACACTGGCGTTGGCACCAAGTCTCGCACTTATATTTGGTGCAGCTTCGACAGTAGACTCGGTTCGGCCAGCACCCGCTCCGCTGATGCCGAGTGTTTGGGCGTGAGCCTGGACTTTAGAGTCTGAGTTTGAGCTGATGGCGATGCTGCCAGCGGAATTGACGGTAGAGGAGAGTTCGGATGTCACCACGGGATTGACGTGTACGTTCGACTTCACGCCCGCCCCAGAAACTAGGCCAATGGCGGTTGATTTAGCGCGAGTTGTTGTAATGTTTTCGTCATTTGCGTTGATCATTAAATCATTGGTTTGATTGATCTTGCCCGTGACACGGGCGATCGTTTTACCTTCGGAATACGCGTTTGCCTTCGTTGCTCCTATGGCAGCACCCACCGATAAATTGAATGCGTCGATTTCTGCATTAGATTTTCTATTTGAAATTGCCTCCACAAGCGTGTCTCCGCCGATATCTAGATTGGACACGGATGAGATCATCGAGTTGGAATCGAAGGAGGCGTGCGAATTAGCACGCGTACCAAAGAAGTTAAAGATTCCACCGCCGGGAGCTGTGGCAAAGGCATCGGCATCGCCATCGACGGTTGAAATTACGGAGAGATTATTTCCAACCACCAGGTCGACATTACGGCCCACCTCGGTTGAGATATAGCCTGAGGCGTCGGCGAGACTGCGAATTACTCCGCCGCCTACCAAAGCGACGGTGAGTCCATGTGCGTCTGTTTCTGCATTCTGTGTGACGTTGGAGGCAACCAAAACGTCCCTGCCAACTTCTAGCTGAGTCGTTCGGTTCCCTAGCCATGTTCGGGCATCAGGTTTGGCGATGGAATTTGCAATCAGTCCATTGCCGTTGACGACTGCGATGGTGACTGCCTGTCCTTCGGAAGTGGCATTGGAAATATTATTTGATTGGATCGAGACATCGTTTCCGACGCAAGTGTTGACTTCGCCAAGGTGTGTTCGGATGATCGGTTGGACGGTCGCTTTTGAGATTGCGACGCCATAGCTTACGCCGTTGAGAGGAGAGACCCCCAAGGCGTCCGTCGAGGCATCAAGGAAAGTATTGCTTTTGACGAGCAGATTTTCTGCAATTTGCAGGTGAGATCCGTCTCCAACCCATGTCAAAAACTGTGGAGTGGCATTGACCTTTGCGATCGTTCCGGCTCCAGAGACAATCCCGGCGTCTATCGCAGTCGCTTTGCTTTCTAAATTAATGTTGGCGTTGGTTTTAACTTGAACATTGTTAACCGTGGCCATTCCGGTATCACACGGATTGTCTCCGCCCGCCGGGGTTTTGCCGTGCCCAATGGTCGAATCTGCAATGTAGGCCTCGGTGGTGCCATTGGCGTTGATTTTTGAAACAGAGGCTCCTACCGTTCCCAGTCCAAGAACAGCTTGCGTAGTTTTTGTTTCGATCGTTTGGATAACGTCGGATTTGATTTTTA
>JAQXDZ010000091.1 GCA_029251085.1 Mariniblastus sp. | reverse complement strand
TTCGCTAAGCGTTTTATGATACCCGAAAAGTATGCTTAGGTCGAAGAAATTGAGATTCCCCCAAACCGTTGGGGTTGATGAAAAATTGAAACATCAAGCAGGCCATTTAGCGAGCGAGAAGGAGCTTCGCTAACGTTCTTGGTTTATGTGCTTTTTGCGATTAAATAGCAGACAAGCTTGAGAATGATTTCTTTAATTAACGCCTTGCTCCGATATCTTAGATCGCCCCAAAGGTCTTCCACCTGGTAGTTGGCCAATATATTTGGGAAGAGCAATGGATTCAAAAAAGGACGGATCGGGTTTGCACAAACGTTTCGCTGCCGCTTGAGCAGACTCACCACGCTTCAATTGAATCATTCCCATCGGGCCGAACTGGCGGCTTTTCTGCCAAACGCGATCTCCGTTTTTGACAAGCGTCACTGAGCCAATTTGGGGTGTGTACTTAATTGACTCGGTTCCACGACGACCGAAGGGGTCGGTGATTGAGGACATCTCTGCCTTTTCCTGTTTCCCTTTGACAATTTTAAAAATCAATTGAAGGTCTGCCTTGTTTTGAACTGCCACACCGTTCTTGTTAAGTGTTGTCGTAATCCGAGTGCGGATTTTATCCTGTTCATCCCCTTTGAATGGTAAATTAAATTCGAGGGATACCTTTGAGTCGGGGCCGAGCACCAATAGTTCATCTGGCTTGAGATTTTCTGTGCGTTTGGTGAGGTTCGTGCCGGGAAGTGGAATGGGTGATATTTTTGTTTTCCCAGCGAACCAAAATCGACCATCGTTGGCATTGACTATGGTTCCGCCAGTCGATTCGTAGACCCAAACAACGGCCCGTAACCGGACGTCCATCAAATAGATGTCGTCAATTAGTAGGTATTCTTCGCCTACCCAGTCAATTGATTTGGTGATTCTTGGAGGCGCGGAGAATTCCTGGCTGAGCTGGTTGTCGGACAGGTTCCATGTCCAAATTTCGCCACTGCTGCTGTTGATTCCGGCAAGTTGTTTTCCGTTTGGGGAAAAAGCCATGAGTTTCGTGGCGGTTGGCGGTTCGATTTTTCCTTGGACTTTACCATCGTCAACGTTGATAATGTAAACCGATTTCCCCGAGGCGATTGCCAATTGTTTTCCCGTTGAGCTGATCGCCGGTTGAGTCGTGTCCGAAATCGTATAAGAGTATTCTGCGGTCGCTGATTCGCAGTTCCAAAGAGTGACACGTCGACCCGCGGTGAGTAAACGATTTTCATCAACGAAATATCCAAAGGTCGGTGCCAATCCATCTCGGTCAAAAAAACTGGCTGCCTTCCACGAAGCGGTTGGGAGAGCTTCGTTGCCTAAATCCCAAAATGTAATTTCACCTGCAGTACGACCGCTTCCTTTCTTGTAGGTGACGGCTTGCTTCTCGGTCGCAGCGAGGAGAGTTAGGTCTTTCGAGCTGATTCTCAGGGGAGCTTTTGATTCTGCCGTGTTCAGGTTGGCTATCAAAAGTTCAGTTTCTTTCTCGAAAGGATTGGTGATCGTAGCAGCAATCATCTGTCCGTCATCGATTAATTGAACACTCGAGAGTTGATTGTGGAACTCGTGTTTTGTGAATCCACTTTTGAAATTAATGACTCTTTGGTTTTGCTCGACTATGCCTGCTGAGTCAGGTTGGACGGCCCATTTGCCGTTATCAGATAGTACTTTTTCGTTGGTCTGAAAATTTGGACTGATAGGTTCAATTTTGGGTGTAGACGGTTTCGAATCGGAGATGCCAGGAGCTTTCGCAGGCGCTTTCATGTCACCGCCCGCAAATGGATTGGCTGCACTGTTTTGTTTTTTGAGTTCTTCCAGGTAGGTTTTGTCTTCGTCGCTTAATTTAGCGAGCGGCAAAGTGATGACGCGGCCATCCTCTTTTTCTAATTTGATGTTGCCGTCTTCGTCGCTGACTAATTTTGCATTGACTGAAAAGGAACCAGTCGAGTCTGTCCACTTGCGCATTTCAGCAGGAGGTGACATGCTCTGGCCTGCTGATTTATCTTTCGCAGACTCAATCAGCTTTATTCGCGAAGGAGGGAAAAATCTCTCTGTTAATTTTCCACGGTACTCAAATTTGACTTTGGGCCAGCCCGTTCCTGTGAAATCGAAAATTTCCGCCTGATAAGTCTTCCCAAGGAAATCAAACTCGACGACGTCGCCAATCTGAAAGTCTTCCTGGTACATATTTGCATTCACATTGGTTGCAAAAAATAATGCAGGGAGAATTAGCAGGAAGCAAGCACGGTTTAGAAAACGAGAAGGGGAGGTTGATAGAGACATAGGTTGATGTCCGGAGTGTTTCGTTGGTCGTGAGGTAGCAGAGGTCGGCATTTTGTGATCGTCGATGGTAGCACCGATGGTCTGGGGAAGTCAAAGGCGGGGTTAATTCTTGGTTGGAAAAGTAACTAAGACATGATCAGTTGTTGGAAATAGGTGCATCCCGGGAGCCAGAGGATTCAGCGACTGGGAAAACAGCGAGGAACGGGTTAGAACATAGACTTGTTCCTGCCGGCAACGAGGCCACGGTCATTCCTTTCGCTCGAGATGTAACGATGTACAAACCCCTTTTTTTTCTGTTCCTCTCTGTCGTTATGTTTTCCCAAACCGTGAATGCTCAAGACCCCTCGCAATGGGTCAAGGGAAATTTAAACGACCTCGTCAAGTTATATGTGCATTTCCACAAGACACCAGAGTTGTCGTTTCATGAAAAAGAAACGGCCGCGAAATTGGCTTCGGAATTGAAGTCAGTGGGAGCCGTTGTTACCGAAAATGTTGGTGGATTTGGCGTTGTGGGATTGATGAAAAATGGCGACGGGCCGACTGTCATGGTTCGCACGGATCTCGACGCGTTGCCTGTTGCCGAAGCGACAGACGTTCCTTACGCATCCAAAGTCACAACGGTTGACGCTGATGGAAACACTGTTGGCGTGATGCATGCCTGTGGCCATGATATTCATATGACAACGCTTGTTGGCGTCGCCCGGTTTTTAGCTGCCAATCAAGATAAATGGCAAGGGACCGTCATGTTCATTGGTCAGCCCGCTGAAGAGCGAGGAATGGGGGCGGTGGCGATGCTTGACGATGGTCTGTTTGAAAAATTTCCCAAACCTGATTACGCGTTGGCGTTGCACTGTAATTCAGTAACCCCCAGCGGTTCTGTTTCGGTGAGGCCCGGTTACGCCATGGCAAACGTCGATAGTGTTGATATTGAAGTCTTTGGGCGCGGTGGGCACGGAGCCTATCCTCACACCACGATTGACCCGATTGTCCAGGCAGCGAAGCTTGTGGTCGATTTGCAGACATTGGTTTCTCGCGAAGTGAAACCGATTGAGGCGGGGGTGGTGACCGTCGGTTCAATTCACGCTGGTACGAAACACAATATCATTTCAGATAGCTGTAAACTTCAGTTGACGGTGCGAAGCTATTCCGAAGAAGTTCGGCAGTTGTTGCTTAACGGGATCAAGCGAAAGGCAAGGGCGGCGGCGATCAGCGCCGGAGCGAAAGAGCCGGAAATCAAAATCTCAGAAGGAACGCCTTCGCTCTCTAACGATGCTGAACTAACTGCAAAAATGAAAAAGGTATTCGAAGGGGCGATTGGAGCGAAAAATGTACTTGATGCGGAGCCTGTGATGGGCGGTGAAGATTTTAGCCAATACGGTCGTGCGGGAGTGCCAAGTTTGATGTACTTTCTTGGCGTTGTAGAACCACGGAAACTTGACTATTACGAAACGAATGAGATTGCGCCTCCGTCTTTACACTCGGCAGAGTTTGCCCCGAACGTGGAGCCAAGTCTGGTGACCGGGATCGTGACTATGTCTAGCGGCGTGCTTGAGCTGTTAAAGAAATGAACCGTCCAGTCTCCGGCTTGACGACCTTCTCTAAAAGAAAGAAATCTGATGAGTGAATTTGGTAAACCACCGCAAAACCAAGGCTACGCTCAGTACACGCAAGTTGTTGTGCAGAATCCCCAATCCAATCCGATCGGCATGATCGGTTTTGTGACCTCGTTAGTATCTTTGGTCATGTGTGGAGGGCTGCTGTTTCCAATTAGTTTTACTTGTTCGTTGATTGGAATGTTCCGGCAGCCAGCTGCTTTTGCGATTGCCGGTTTGGTTATCAGTTTAGTGACAGGCTTTCAGTTTCTATTGGTTTTGGTCTTTTTCATCATCCCATTTTTTTTCGTAGGTGCGGCGGCAATGGGAGTTGGAGTTGCCGGAGCCTCGGCGCTCGCTGCTGAAATGCAAGTTGCTAACCAAGCCGGTCTCGTTGAATATAAGATTCGCGGGTTCTACTTAGAAAATGATAGAGCACCGACTGAGGTTGAGTGTGTGGAGCTGCTACTCGACGAAGACGAAGCGGAAATGATGAACGCAACGAAGGTTTCCGAAACTGAAATGCTAATCAAGCATCAAGGTGCCGATGGAATATTCGGTACCGTTGATGATCGAGAGTTTTCAGTTGACCTAAATCTTGAGAATCCCTCTACGGAAATGGATGAAATATCATTTGATTGAATGTTGTTGTAATTCAATCGCCTGTTGTGATGGCGGCGTCATTCGCGGCTTAATTTAGCGGCCAAATAGGGTGAGCTGCCCACCCACCATCCAGTCGTGATAATCTCGGCCCTCGGACGTGATCGTGTAGCGGATGCGACCTTTTGGGGGTGCCGAACCGGCTAAATCTCTATGTTTAGTTTTTAGAATGAAACTAAGGATGCTCTCGTAAAGCTCGAGCTTGCAAAAGGATTGGATGTTAGAGGGGACAAGCTGAGTAACTGAAACAAAATTTTGTTGCCATTAACTTATTTTAGTTTAGGTTCATTGGTTCCGCCGTTTGATGACAGTTTCGCAAATTAAATAATCAAAGCGTCCTCGCGAGTAGCGAATGAGAACTAAGAAGGTAAAGACGTCATTTCCGCCAATAAACGACAATGGTTTCTGTTCGATCGGTGACCTGGTCGGTTGCCTGCCCCAATTAGGGCTACCGCATTTTCAGCGGGGGCAAGTGTGGAGTGACTCTTCGATTTCGCGTTTGCTCGAATCTCTGATGCTGGATACTCCATGTGGTTCACTTATATTGTGGGCTCCCCGGGAGCTGCAAGAGGTTCCCAATGAAATTGGAGTCCCTGTTCAGATGTGGGGTACAGAAAGTCTTGACTATCTCGTTGTTGATGGGCAGCAGAGATTGACTGCTCTGTCACGAGTTTTTAAAGCCAAAGAGCGATGGGCTATCAATCTTGCAGCGATACCGGAGCTTCGCGCAGTGTTTGATAAAGAACCATCGCCACGTCTACGTCGTCGCAACCTGTTCTTAGAACAACCAACTAAACTGGACAATGAAGCCAGCGCGGGAATGATTGGTAGACGTCAAGCTGAGCTGCACGATTTAGTACTACTCGATAATATTCAAAAACAGGGTGAGGATGCTTGGCCGTATAGTGCTTTGCGGCCAGATATTTGGAGCAAATTGGTTTCAGGTATTCAAGGGATTCTCAATCGCCAATTACAAGTCGTGATCAAAAGAGAAGAGTGTCTTGAAGAAATGGTACGGCTCTATAACCGTATCAATAGTAGTGGTGAAGTTGTTAAGCAAGAAGAGCGAGCCTTTGCTGCCATGTTTAGGTTTAATGCGAATACGGGTGCCTGGCTTAAGGATAATTTTGCTGCCGTCCATGGAAATGCTGTTGTGAACCGTAACGATGCACTAAAGCGACAACGAGAGAGGTTGTTTGGGTTTCGACTTTTTGTAAGAACGTTTGCCCAAATAGCTGCGCACCATATGGGGCAGAATGATAAAGATCTAAGTCGTTTAGATGAATGGCTCTGGGATGACAGGTGGATGGAGCTTAGTGAGGAACGCTTGGAAGTTTTTGGTATCGCAGGAGTGGTTATCAAAAGAGTGGCTGATGTTCTTCGGGAAAGCCTGTGTTGTGATGATTTCCGATTTCTTCCTTCGGCGGAGGCACTACGCCCGGTGTTTACATTAATTTGTAGGTTTCCTGACGTGGAGGATTCAGTATTGGCTCGATGCTTATTGTCACTTCAACTCAACCGCTCGGTGGTTGTGAAGTGCGAAGAGCCTCAGCATGTTCTGTCCAAAATTCGCCATGCAAACACACTAGAAAAAGCATTGGACTGTTTCCCGGTGTTGGGAGATGAACAAGAGCTGCTTAACGCTTTGGAAACCTCGCAATCCATGCAGGATAGCTGGGTTTCGCTCCTTTATTGGTTTCAGCGGAGTCGAATGGCACGCGATTATGGCGGCATCGGTTTGTCTGGGAAGAGCTATGACAGCTGCAGTAGCGAACTTAATGCAGCTTCACTTGCACACAAAGAGCATATTGTACCTTTCTCATTACTACATCCAGCGTATGAGGAGCTCGAAGCAAAGGGCGGACACAGCCGAGCACATATTGTTAATTCAATTGGTAACCTAACATTTGTGTCAGAGAATTTTAACTACGCTCACGGCTCGGACCCGATTAGACTTTGGGAGATTGACCGTCATTTATTATCTCCTCATCAACTGTCGCGCGAAAAAACTCTGTTGCGATATCGATCTGCAATCCAATTGCTTTCGGAAGGCAATTTCGAAGCAGGCCGTGAAGCGTATTGTGATTTTATTTCGGTACGGGTGAAGAATATTGCTAGTGAAATGCATTTGTGGCTCACTGAAAAAATGGAGGTTACTGCAGGTAAGCCAAATAAAAGACCCAAGGCGCAGTTGATTCACCCAAGCGCAGAAGATGAAGTGCGAGCGATGCTTTGGCCTGTTGAGTTTGAAGAAGAGGTGTTAAAGCTAATTGGCAACGCGAGCACCAGTGGCAAAGTGTGGATTTTGTATCGCGAGGGAGCTGGTTCAGAACGTATCCGTGTGGCTAATCAAATTCGACTTCGGAGAGACGGGACGTTACTAACCGTCGGGAAACACACTGAGTATTCAATCGCTATTACTGATGCGCTAAAGCTGCAACTAGTGCCAGAGGAATGTGAACTTCAAAGGTCATACCGTTTGGATCCACAATCGCCAACTGCGACGGAAATAATTAGAGCATTGGTAAATACGAAGCCATGGATTGAACCTGACCGTTATTTAAAGAAGTAGAAGGACTTGCATACTAAGCATTCGGATGGGATTAGGCCCATAAACAGCTTTGGCTGAACTTGAACGAAGTTTAAGATGTTTAGATCAATCCTGTTCAGGCTGTCAGGCTTGCCAGATTTTTCCATCGCAGATGGGGAAAAAGTCGACTGACTTGCTTGCGTCTTGTTTCATTCCCCCCTTGAACGGCCCGAAGGCTGGGAGGGTGATGTGATGTTGGCTTACGACAAAACAAGGCAAACGCATTCTGTCTGCACCTCGACCAACCGAAACGACAGGATGCCAATGCCCGCCGAATTGGAACGAGACTGATTCGCCGGTGCTATCGACCTGTTGGGGTGGAAGTGAATTAGAGGTTTCGTGAAGCAGTTGAAATGGACCAATGAACGACGAAGTTGTCTCTTGCAGCAACCATGGTTCCGGGAATTGTCGAACGTGGCGGTCGTGGTTGCCTCGTACAAGCGTCATGTCGATTTTGGAATGCACCTCACGCCAATGAGTAAACTTGGCAATTAAAGTGGGTGTCATCGAATCGCGATCATGGATGAGGTCGCCCAGGAAAAAAACTTGCGAAGCGGCTGTTGCTTCCAGTGTGACCGTCAAGTTTTCAAGGGTGGTTTGATCGACGCCCTCGGGGACGGGAACGCCCCCAGCACGAAACGAAGCTGACTTCCCTAAGTGCAAATCGGCAACGAGCAGTGCATTGAAGCCTGGAATCAACACGGTGCCATCACCTCGTAGAATTACGGGTTCACCGGCACACTCGAGCTCAAATTCTGTGGAGAGGGATAAGGACATTTCTTTAGTAAAACCGAAAGTCTCTGAGGTGTACAGGCCACCGTTGCAAAGGTCTTGGGATTTCGGTTAGTTCCAACCTGCCATTGATTACCCGGCAAATTAACATCTCGGTACTGAGAAGAGGAAGGATTAGGAATATTCCTTTCAATCAACAAAAATGGCCCCGAGCAATGATCTACTAACCATGACCCCCAAAGGGCTCTTTTGCGAGCAAGGGAATTTCTATGTAGATCCTTGGCGAGCGGTCGACCACGCAGTCATCACACACGCCCATGCCGATCATGCTCGTTGGGGGTCAAAAAAATATCTGGCGGCCGATACGAGTGCTGAGGTGTTGCGAATAAGAATGGGGGAGAAGGCAGACCTCCGATTTCAACCCCTTGGTCAGTCGCAAACCATCAATGGCGTGCGGGTCACGTTCTATCCTGCCGGTCATATTCTTGGATCGGCTCAAGTTAAGATTGAGAAAGCGGGTTACTCGATCGTCGTTTCGGGTGACTACAAACGTAATTCTGATCCAACATGTCAGCCGTTTGAGCCTGTCCGCTGCAATACTTTTATTACCGAATCGACGTTCGGCCTGCCCATCTATCGCTGGCCCGATCCGCAAACTGTTTTCGATGGGATTAACCAGTGGTGGAAGTCGAATCAAGGTTCTGGCAAAACCAGCATCTTGCTGGCGTACTCGCTCGGCAAGGCTCAGCGATTGCTGTCAGGGATTGATGCGTCGATCGGTCCAATTTATACGCACGGTGCGGTTGAAAAACTAAACGCGGGGTATCGGGAGGCGGGCGTCGCGTTGCCTGAAACCACCTTTGTTGGTGAGGTCGATCCTAAGGAAATTGATTGGAGCCAGTCGCTAGTCGTTGCTCCGCCATCCGCCGTTGGTGGGCCATGGGCAAAAAAGTTTGGCAAGCTGAGTGTGGCGATGGCGTCGGGGTGGATGCAGATCCGGGGAACGCGCCGACGTCGTTCAATGGATGCTGGATTTATTCTGTCGGATCATGTGGACTGGGCTGATTTGATGCAAACGATTCATGAAACCGAGGCAGAAAACATTTGGGTGACGCACGGCTATTCGGATGTTGTGGTTCGTTATTTAAGAGAGCAAGGATTCAACGCCAAGGTCGTCGAAACAGAATTCACGGGTGAGCAATTGGAGGGGGATACGGAACCAGCGAGCTGAGTCTGGCGGCGAGACCGTCTGCACATTGGCTCAACATTCCAATCACCAAATCATGAGAGATTTTTGCGAACTCTACTGGCGACTTGATTCGACCACCAAGACCACTGAAAAGGTTTTGGCATTGGAAGCGTACTTTCATCAGGCGGCTCCAAAAGATTCGATCTGGGCGGTCTATTTC
This sequence comes from Mariniblastus sp., assembly GCA_029251085.1. Lineage (GTDB taxonomy): Bacteria > Planctomycetota > Planctomycetia > Pirellulales > Pirellulaceae > Mariniblastus. The sequence continues at coordinate 4,174 of JAQXDZ010000091.1, read as the reverse complement.
TTGACCGGCAGCCGCATCAAACGGCTGGTGAAAACGGGGCTCTTGCGTCAGTGGGCAACCGAGGAAGCCGGCCTGTCTCAATGGTTGTTTGAGGAATGTTACGATCGAGTTGGCGATTTGGCGGAGACGATATCACTCGTTTTGCCCCCGAAGCAGTCGTCGCTGGCTGAAGGAGAACCTTCGCTTCAATCCTTAATCGAAAATCAATTGATGCCTCTTCGAGAGATGGAAGAGGAAGGTCTTCGGCAAAGCGTTGTCAAACTCTGGCAACAGTTTGACCAACGTGAGCGGTTTGTGCTTGGGAAACTGATGATGGGTGGATTCCGAGTGGGCGTTTCCAAACGTCTGGTCATTCGAGCTCTTGCCAAGCACACCGGTATCGATGCAGCAACGATCACACATCGACTGATGGGACATTGGGAACCGACGGCCGAGTTTTATGAAGAGCTCGTCGACCCAGATGAAAACGAAACAGCGATTAGCAAACCGTATCCTTTCTTTTTGGCAAATCCACTCAAGGATGAGCCAGCATCGCTTGGCGAAGTCAGTGACTGGGTTGCCGAATGGAAGTGGGATGGGATTCGCGCTCAAGTCATTCGCCGTGAGGGTCAGACGTTCATCTGGTCACGCGGAGAGGATTTAGTGACCGATCAATTTCCAGAAGTTGAATCGGCCGCCAGCGAATTGCCGGACGGGACGGTACTCGATGGAGAAATTCTCGGCTGGGATGAAACCGAGGGACGACCGCTTGCCTTCAACCAGTTGCAACGGCGGCTTGGAAGAAAGAAGCTTGGCAAGAAATTGCTCACCGAAGTTCCAGTCGTGTTGCTGGCGTTTGATCTCATTGAACACGCGGGAGAGGATATCCGAGAATTGCCGCTCGCTGATCGGCAAACTCGCTTGCATGAAGTCCTGGAGGGGCTTCCATCGGCGGCAATTCAAGAGCCTCCCAAGGTTCTTACCGAGTCAAATCGAGATTGGAATAGTCTGGCAACGGTTCGCGAGTCGAGTAAAGCGATGCGGGCCGAGGGATTGATGCTCAAACGTGCGGATTCGAAATATCAAGTTGGACGTCCTGTTGGTGATTGGTGGAAGTGGAAGGTTGATCCTTACACGATCGACGCAGTGTTGATCTACGCGCAGCGGGGACACGGACGTCGGGCCAATCTATATTCGGACTACACATTTGCAGTGTGGAAAGAAGAGGGGCTGGTGCCGTTCGCAAAAGCCTATTCGGGTCTGACCGATGCAGAAATGCGGAAGGTTGACAAGTTTGTTCGTAAAAATACCAACGAGAAATTTGGGCCTGTGCGAAGCGTAACGCCGGAGCTGGTGTTCGAATTGGCGTTTGAGAATATTCAACGCTCCACTCGCCACAAGTCTGGAGTGGCGGTTCGGTTTCCCCGGATTAGCCGGTGGCGTCACGATAAGAAACCAGCGGATGCAGATCGACTCGAAACGATCGTGGCGATGCTTGAGGAAGATTGAGCAGCAAAATCTGCGACTGATTAACCAAACAAAATAATTGAAACCATTAACGCTCAGGCGAAAATTGAGTACCACCGTCTCCAAATCGAAAGCCTCTGGCATCCGACGCGCATCGCAGTGGATGAATTCCAAAGAGCGAAAACCGTTCCCGTTTCAACGGGAGGTCTGGAAGTCGATTGTTGCCGGCGATAATGGCATCCTCCACAGTCCGACTGGAACTGGAAAGACGTTGGCGATTTGGTTGGGAGCGATCGCAGCCTGGTACGAGCAGCAGGCCGCGGGCGAGTTGCAAGCTAAAACAGAGAAAGCCCAGCGGAAAACGAAGCGAGTCAATCGGAACAATTTTGAGTCGATTCAGGTCATCTGGCTGACGCCACTTCGAGCACTCGCCGCCGATACACTGCTCGCTCTACAAGAGCCTGTGAGTGATTTGGGATTACCGTGGTTGGTTGAGCGGCGGACGAGTGATACGTCCAGTTCCGTAAAAACGAAACAGAAGAATCGATTGCCAAGCTGCCTGATCACGACTCCTGAGAGTCTTTCAATTCTACTTTCGTATCCAAAAACGCAGGCTCAATTTTCGAGTTTGAAATTGATCGTGCTCGACGAGTGGCACGAGTTGATGGGAACCAAGCGGGGCGTTCAAGCCGAACTTGGATTGTCGCGATTGAGGTCATTAAGTCCCAGCGCGCGAACGTGGGCAGTGTCCGCAACGATTGGCAACGTCGAACAGGCAATGCAAACAGCCATTGGCTGCGCAGCAGAGCAGGGGGGTGTGCCAGCTACGGTGGTCAAGGCGCCGGCCCGTCGGAAATTGTCGATGAAAAGTTTGATTCCAAAAACGATCGAGCGGTTTCCCTGGGCGGGGCATATGGGATTGAAGTCGGTGCCTGCGGTGATCGAAGCAATTGAATCGAAACGAAGTTCGCTCATTTTTACCAACACGCGATCGCAATCAGAGAAATGGTATTCCGCGATTCTGCATGCGAAACCGGAATGGGCCGGGAAAATAGGTCTCCATCACGGGTCATTGGATCGCGGAAAAAGGGCGTGGGTGGAACGGGAATTAGACGCCGGAAATTTACACTGCGTTGTTTGCACTTCGAGTCTCGATCTGGGTGTTGATTTCTTTCCAGTCGAACAGGTCATGCAAGTAGGCAGTCCCAAAGGGATCGCGCGGCTGATGCAGCGGGCGGGTCGGAGTGGCCATTATCCTGGCGGTAAAAGTCAACTCGTTTTTGTTCCAACCCATGCGCTGGAACTGATCGAATTGGCTGCTGCAAAAGATGCGCTCAAACAAAATCGGATTGAGTCACGTGTTCCGTTGACGGGCAGTCTCGATGTTCTTGTGCAGCATGTCGTTACCCTTGCTGCAGGAACACATGTGGATGCCGAGGCGCTGTTTCATGAAGTCCGCCAAACCAATGCCTTTGAGAATTTAACCGAAGTCGAATGGCAATGGGTGCTCGACTTTGTTCAGCGAGGGGGCGAGAGTCTGCGGGCCTATCCCGATTTTAGACGGGTGGTTGAAGCCGAGGAGGGGTTGACCATCTCCGATGATAAAATCGCCAAGCGGCATCGGATGTCGATTGGAACCATTTCAAGTGATCGGGAAGTGCTGGTCAAATTCCTCAAGGGTGGGAGGCTCGGGACAATTGAGGAACGGTTCGTTTCGAAACTCAAGCCGGGTGATAATTTTCTGTTTGCCGGGCGTACTTTAAAACTGGTGATGATTCGAGATATGACCGCCTGGGTTAAACGTGCCAAGGGAAAAGTTGCGGCCCTGCCTCGATGGGCGGGAGGCCGGCTACCACTGTCGAGTGAACTTTCCGAAGCGGTTAGAGATAAACTTGGAGATGCGAAACGTGGGAAATTCAGTGGCCCTGAAATGAAAGCGGTGAAGCCACTTCTAGAGCTGCAGTCGAAATGGTCGGAAATACCGGATGAAAATTCATTGCTGATCGAGCAGGTAAAAACTCGAGACGGCTTTCATATGTTTGTTTATCCGTTTGAAGGTCGTCTGGTTCATGAAGGACTTGCGGCCATTCTGGCGTGGCGGATGAGCCGACTTCAGCCCATCACGTTTGCAACCACCATCAATGATTATGGAATTGAATTGCTTTCACCCACCGAACCGCCGCTTGAGAAAGCAATCGAGAGTGGATTGTTTGACACAAACAATTTGTTAGACCAGATCAATAAAAGTATGAACGCTGGAGAGCTCGACCGACGTCAATTCCGCGATATCGCCAGAATTGCAGGCCTCGTGTTTGGCGGTTTGCCTGGCCAAGGAAAGTCGTCGCGTCAATTGCAGGCTTCGAGTGATATGTTTTTTGATGTATTCCGAGAATATGATTCTGAAAACTTGCTGCTCAAACAGGCGAGACGAGAAGTGCTAGATCTCCAGTTGGAGCATCGGCGATTAAGTGAAGCCATGTGGAGATTGTCGAAAGCAAAGCTGGTCGTTAAGCAGCCACCCAAACCGACTCCTTTGGCGTTTCCTATTTTGGTCGACCGGCTGCGGATGAAATTATCAAGTGAAAAGCTTGCCGATCGAATTGCCCGGCTGACGAAACAGTTTGAAAAGGCGACATAAAACCAATGAATCCATCGAACGAAACAACGACTCCTGTGGCACTGACGATTGCCGGATCCGATAGCGGCGGAGGTGCTGGGATACAGGCCG
>JAQXDZ010000074.1 GCA_029251085.1 Mariniblastus sp. | reverse complement strand
AGTTTTCTCTTCCTTAGCCTTCTCTGCCTTAGCTTTCTCTTCCTTAGCTTTTTCTGACTTAGCCTTCTCTGCCTTAGCTTTCTCTTCCTTAGCTTTTTCTGCCTTAGCCTTCTCTGCCTTAGCCTTCTCTGCCTTAGCCTTCTCTGCCTTAGCTTTTTCTGCCTTAGCTTTAGCTTCTTCAGCCTTCATCTTTTCCGGAGTTACAGCACGCTTCCCGAAGAACTCAACCTCTAGCTGACCGCCGTTGATTTCCAACATTCCAGAAATTTCGTTTCCTGAAACCGTCCCCTTAAATTCGAGGTCAAATTCTTCACTGGATGATGAAATCAACAGCCTCTTGGTTTTCGAGTTGAAAACCGCGTCTTCGATTTCCGAATCGCCCAACTGGGAAGTCACCTGCCCAGTTACTTTGGAATCTTTGCCTTGGGCAAGGACGAGCGTAAACTCTAGTCTCCCACCTGGCACGTTTTCATCTTCGATTACGCATTCCCAATCGCCCGAAATCGGATCATCGAGAATGATCCGCTCAACGGTTCGGTTAGACTCACCGGAATACTGGACGCTGGCTGTCAACAGCGAAACCGGCGTTAATTGCATTCCAAGTTTTGGATCTTTCTTTTTTCGAGTTGCCTCGATATCAACTTGGAATTGCCCACCACCGGCTGTCATCTCGCCGTTGAACTTTCCGTTCTTAATGGTTCCGGAGTACTCACGACTACCGCGTTGGCTTTCAACCGAAAAGGTCACCGCACCACTGGAGGCGTTGTAGGTTCCTTCGCTGATCTCTTGCGCGCCACGAAACCCATCGATCTCCCCGGAAATCTTTCCATCGGTTAATTTCAAAGTTAAATTAAATTCTGCACGATCCTCAGGGATTCGATCTGAGATCATTCGGCCTTGCCAATTCCCCGATACAGCGTCCGTTTTTGAATCGCCAGCAGGTTTACTGTCCGTTTCCTCTTTTTTCGGTGGTGTTTTCTCCGCCGGTTTTTCTTCTTCCTTCTGTTTAGGTTGGAAAAACAGTGGTTCCCAGTTATTGCCTCCGTCTTTAGTCATCCAAACGGCGCCGTCTGTCGTTCCGACATAGATGACTCCTTCTTCCGCAGGAGATTCAGAAATTGCACTTCCCGCACCACGGTCAGTGTTGGTGATTTCAGGAGAAATCCGCTTCACTCCGTCGCCTTTTTTGAGCGATCTAAGTACGTAATTTCCAGCGCTGTAATGGATCTGTGAATTATGAGGCGAGAGAATGTAGGGCGTCTTCCAATTAAATCGGAATTTCACGCCTCGCTCCCGCGGGCGAATGAATCCGCGAGCACCTGTTTCAAGGTGAATCCGTCCCATCCCTCCATTTTGGCTCTCATAATAAATTTGCGAGGGATCATTAGGATCGGAAAGGGTTACAAATCCGTCGCCACCTCCCACACTAATCCAGTCTGAGTTAATTGGGCCACTTCCATTTTTACCACGGGAAGGTCCCCCCCAACTCCCGTTGTCTTGAAGACCGCCATAAACATTAAAATCTAGATTTGAATCAACGCTGGCATGATAAAATTGCCCGATCGCTACATGGTTGTAGTGATCCCAATGTTCCATTCGATCGCGGGTCACATGCACACCGCCGTCATTTCCAAGAATCATATGACGCGGATCTTTATTGTCGATCCAAAGTGCGTGATGATCGACGTGAATTCCATCGCTTCCACCATCTCCGGTAAACGTCTCTCCTCCATCACTCGAACGGTAGAGACTCGTTCCACACACATAGATATTGTTACGATCCAGCGGGTCAATTTGAATGTTGCTGTAGTACATTGGTCGCGGATTGAGCGAGTTGATTCGACTCCACGATGTTCCGCCATCTTTGGAAAGATAAATACCGCCGTATTCATATCCATCTGGACCTTGAGTGTCTTGCAGGTTAGCTGCTTGACCACCTAAAGTTCCTGTGAAATCATTCCGGCGATTTCGTGAACTGGACGAGCTTTTCGATTCTGGTTTTTTGCCAAGTTCCAAATTAATGTCAACCAGTTTTCTCTCTCTCGAGACTACGAGTTTGACAGTCTTCCCGGCAGGGCGTTTGTGAATTTCCTTAAGCATTTCCGAATAAGACGGAACCACTCGTCCATCAATCGAAGCGACGATATCGCCAGCCTTCAAGCCGGCCTTATCACTTGGCCCGTCTTTGGTAACCGAGACAATTTTCGCGCCAAGCTCCGCGTCTTCGCCGCGAAGTCCCGCAAAAGAATAGTTCTCTGGTTCTTTTGCGATTTTTTCTGATTCAACAATCGCGACAACATACTTTGGATCTTTCTCGTAAAAATCCAATCCAATTCGTCCCATCTTACAAGTTGGCAACCCTTTGGTTACCCGCTCAAACGACTCACCACCATCGGTGGACTTGTAAATCCCTGCACCGGCACCAAACCGTTGCTCAGGATCATTTCCATCAAATCCGTCCCGCTTTCGCTCGTAGGTTGCTACCAAAAGGTGATCTGGGTTTTTCGGATTTAATTGAACGTCAATCACGCCGGTGGTGTCATTAACAAACAACACCTTTTTCCAAGTCTTGCCACCGTCGCTCGTTTTAAACAAACCTCGCTCGGGGTTAGGTCCCCAGAGGCGGCCGAGAGAACCGACCCAAACCACGTCCGGATTTTCTGGATGGATCGCTAAAGCACCGGTTTGAAATGTATCTTTCAGACCCATGTTTTTCCATGTCTTACCACCGTCCACCGACTTATAGACTCCGTCTCCCCAGGAGACACTGTTCCGCGGATTAGATTCACCGGTTCCCACCCATACGATGTCGGGGTTACTCGCTGAAACCTGAACGTCGCCAATCGACACCGTTGCTTCGCTGTCAAATTGGTGCTCAAACGTGTTACCGTCATTGGTTGTTTTCAGCAGCCCGCCGGAAGCGGTTGCCGCCCACCAAGTCGAATGATCGTGTTCGCTAACCGCAATGGCTGTGATCCGTCCGCCCATATTGGCTGGCCCAATCGATCGCCAGCTAAATTGATCGGCAACATTTTGTGCCAGAGTTGGGGGAAGTTTTTTCTTGGCTTCCGGTGCAGGTTTGGGCTCCTCCTTCGCAGGCGTTTTGGTCTGATCTACTTGCGGTTTCCTCGCTTCGGATGCCTCAGTACGAGGCCCACGATTCGTCGCCCCCCTACCCTCTGCTCCACCACGTGGTCTTCGGCCTCCGCGGCCGCGCTCTGATGCGCCTCGCTCGGTTCCCTCCGCCGATGATCGACCGCGATCTCCGCTGCCAGCTTCATTTTGAGCGTAACTGAGGGTAGATAGAAAAATAACGGCCAAAGTGCTTAGAAAAGCGACTCGCAAATGGTTCAGCGAGAAAACCATCAGGTACTCCATTCGATTCAATATGATAATTCAAGGTTGTCCCCGTTTCGCAGGCTCACACTGAGTCCGGAAGACGGAAAAAGGCACATAAGGATGGTAGCACCGCATCGAAGTTGTTACAAACTTCAACAGGCGAATTCCTTAAATCGCTCGTTACAGCAGGCCAATAACCTCGGTTTGGTAACACGATACACAAAGCCGAGCATCCACCTTGTGCGCAGCGTTATGTTGTCCAAACTCGCGTCTCTGTCCCATCCTCATACGAACTCTACCCATGACAACACTACTAACCGGCGGAACCGGATTCGTTGGTAAAAGCCTAATCAAACGACTCCAAGGGGTTACCGTTGTTTCTCGAAACCCTGAGTCCGCCCAGCAGCGTCTTCAAGAGGCAGGCTTGGCTGAGAATCTCGATGATGTGATCAAGTGGAGCAACGGACTCAACCTGACAGATCTCTCCCGAGTCTCGCCGATTGATTCGGTTGTCAATCTGATGGGCGAATCAATCGCAGAAGGTCGCTGGACTGCGACTAAGAAAGCGAAAATCCGAACTAGCCGCGTCGATGGGACGAAGAGCTTAGTCAACTCACTGATTCAATCAGGCAACCTACCCAAAGTTTTCATCTCTGCATCCGCCATCGGCCTTTACGGCGACACTGGTGAAACGATCATTGAAGAAGACGCACCCGCCGGCCGCGGATTCCTACCCGAAGTCTGTCAAGAATGGGAATCTGCCACCGCGCCGCTGGAGGAACTTGGTGTCCGCGTCGTTCACCTCCGAATCGGCATCGTACTGGGCGCCAACGGCGGGGCCTTGAAGAAACTTATTCCTCTTTTCCGAACTGGACTCGGTGGGCCTCTGGGTAATGGCAAACAGTGGATGGCGTGGATCCATGTGCTCGATCTAGTCTCAATGATTCAGTGGTTGATCGAACAGCCTGTCTCGGGCGCCGTTAACGCAACCGCCCCCAACCCCGTTCGCAACCTAGAATTCACAAAATCGCTTGGCCGCGCTGTCAGTCGACCAGCATTCTTGCCCGCTCCTCAGTTTGCAGTCCGATTAGCACTCGGCGAATTTGCCAACAGTCTGTTTATTTCCTCCCGAATCGTACCCGGGGTTGCACTCTCCCATGGATTTCAATTCCAATTTGCTGATATTAAGTCCGCACTTCAAAATGCAATCAATCCATAGGCACTGCCCAGATGCATTACTTCGGTTTCGATATCGGTGGCGCAAATATTAAATGGGGCGATCTTGACGGCAACGCATTCGAAATCCCGTTTGCCATCTGGCAATCTCCCGAACAGCTTCCCGCAGTACTAAATAGCATCACCTCGAGTTTTCCGCGCGATGCCAAAATTGGCATTACCATGACCGCCGAACTGGCAGACTGTTTCGAAACGAAGCGCGAGGGAGTCAAATATATTGTCGACTCAGTGGCAGAGTCCTTGGCTCAATTCAGTCCCCTTTTTTATCAGACGACGGGTCGTCTCTGCACAGGCACCGAAGCTATCGAAAGCTGGGAACAAACAGCGGCAGCCAACTGGCACGCGACTTCGAGTTACCTCTACTCAATCGACGATCTTCACACTTCCGGTTTTGTGTTGGATATCGGTTCGACGACTACTGATATTATTCCCGTAATTGATGGTGTTCCGGTCACCTCGACCCAAAACGATTTTGATCGTCTAACTAATGGGCAGTTGGTTTACGCAGGGATTGGCCGGACTCCCGTGTTCGGCATCTTATCCGAACTTCACCTGCGCAACGCAACGGCTACCATCGCTCGAGAAAACTTCGCGACCATGGCCGACATATTTCGCTGGCTTAACGAGATCGAGGAAGATTTAGATTCAACTGCGACTGCCGACGGTCGTCCCGCGTCTCGACGCCACAGTCGAAGTCGCATTGCTCGTTTAGTTTGTGCTGACTCGGGGGAACTGGATACAGATGAGATTGACTCAATTTCACGTCAGGTAAAATCCTCTTTTGTCACATTGCTTTCACGCCAATTAGAAAAAGTAATGAAGAATCATCCGGGAGTTCCACTGGTTTTCAAAACACTCGGGCGAGGAGCTTTCATCGCCGACGAAATTATTCAAAAGTTGGCCACAGAATCCCCAAATACACCGCCCTCTATTCTTGCCTATTCCTCTGACATTGCGTTGAACCAATCAGTTCCTGCACTTGCCGTTGCCCATTTTCGAGCCCAGCACGATCAGAGGATCAATTAAGTTGAAACCGTCACTCTCCACGCCGGTGCGAGTCATCAAAATTGGAGGTAGTCTTTTAGAACTACCTGAGCTTACTTGCCGACTTGAGGATTGGTTAACCCAGCAGCCACCCATGCTGAATTTCTGCATCGTAGGTGGAGGACAACCCGTTCAGAAAATAAAGGACTTCGCCCGCACTATTGATAGTTCAAAATCCCATTGGGCAGCGATCCAACAGATGGACAGGCACGCGATTTCATTGAGCCAAACCTCGCAGCACTGGAGTTTTTTCGATTCACCCGACTCACTTCAAGAATCTCTCGCAACAACTCTCAATTTCATTGGAATGGAAGCTTGGCTTCGCAATACCATTGTCTGCCTTCCTGAGTCATGGGATGTCACCAGCGATTCCATTGCCGTTGTCCTCGCGCGTTACCTTAACTCAAAAGAATTAACTCTTTTAAAATCGACACTGCCACCGCGGGATAAATCTCTGACGCAGCTGATAGATATGGGGTTTGTTGATCGTTACTTTGAGACGGCTCTCACATCCGCCGAGGACAGTCAACTATCGCCCCTTGAGCAATTGAAAATCGTCAACTTTCGCGACGAAAAATTTGCGGAACAGAGTCTTCGACGCCCCTGTTCCAATTAGGTTAATCTTCAGCCGCGGCAACGAGCAGATGTTCAAGATCGATCCGATCAACAAGAGGCAGCAGACTCGGTTCGACAAACACCCGAACTTGCTTGACAAAATCGTCGAATTGCCGCTTGGCCAACGTGTTAACCACGGGTGAGACTTCCCCCAAAGGGCGATACGTGTTCGTTTTTGGGGAATATACATCCACGTCAAACTGAACTTCCAAACCCACCGGCGGCGCATCAATCAGAACTGCATCTGGAGGGATCGGTATGCCAACCTGCTCCGCAATGAGCTTCGTCAGTCGCTCACTGGTGGCAACCAACCAAGGGTAAGGATGGTATGCGACTTTTTCAAAGGTCGCTGCGTTTTCGTTAAAGCTGAAGTTAGCCGCGCGTTTGTGAAGTCGTCGATTAACTCCAAACAGTTGGCTCAACATTTCAGCAGCGGATTCACCCTCTAAATCAAACTGCATCTGCTGAATCATTTCAGTCTCACCAGATTCAAAGAGATTAGATACTTGATACTGAAAATCAGCTTCCGACCTCTTCATTTCATGCCATCGAAAAAATGAGCGCTGAAACATGGTGGTCGCGCTGCGAACCGTATGATGCCAATAAACTTCGCTAAACATTACATAGCGAGCAAAGACCATTAATTCCGCAGCAGTCCTGCCCTTCTCCGTGATCGCAAGGCGGTCAGATTTTTCATTCAAACACAGACTGCGAATCAACCGCAACGAATCAAAGTTCTGACCATAAGGAACACCGGCATGCAGACTATCCCGATAAAGGTAATCCATTTTGTCGATGTCAATCGGCCCAGAAAGAATCGAACTTAAAACGGCTTGCACGGCCGTTTCTTTTTTTCGATTGATCACCGCGAGAACTTCGGACGGCTCAATCCCCCACTGATCTGTGATCCTTTCGGATATCGAATCGCGTTCCAAATAGCGGGTGGCAAAACTCTCGTGAGACGGAATCCCTTCCAGTTCAATGTCCTCGATAGGATGGCAATAAGGCCAATGACCAAGATCGTGAAGCAACGCCGCAAGAATTAATATCTCAGCATCTCGTTTTGTAACTAGCGAATTAAAATCCGGTTGTTCAGCGAACTGCCGCAAGAACAAGAGGGCGTTCCGATATACTCCCAGTGAATGCTCAAAACGACTGTGCGTCGCGGCAGGGTAGACAAAAGAGACCATCCCCAACTGGCTGATTTTTTTCAAACGCCGAAATTCAGGGGCATCAATCAGGCTTTTTATCCGCGGCGTCACTGGAACATCGATTTGACTCGGGATCCGAATCAAATCAGATCGACCGTCGAGACATCGAATTTCTGGAATATCAAGCAACGAGCTCATGCAACCGCCAGTTAAGTTTGCCAAGAAGTTAATCGCGGACAGTACGACCTAACCACAAAATCAGGTCAGTATCGTGCACAAACTGCAAACTAGCTCAATCGCTGGTTCCCAAGTCAACTCCGACACAGCCTCGCCACCATTAGGCGCTCTCTCCGGTGTTACCGGCAGCCAACCGACACCCGATAAGAACCGACCGACGAAACAAACGCCAAGGTAGAGCCCATAGTGCACGGCCCCCATCAAGAAATCGAATTCAAAACAGAACATGCCCGTGAATCCGCCAATTCCAATCATGGCGATTCCAGCAGCAATATAGGAACCCGTCTCGTAGTTGTCGTTAAAGGCAAAACAAGCCAGCGGCATCGCAAGCCACGTAATTGGATAAATGATCGCACAAATTCCTACTCGCGAACGCAGTTCCTTCCCTCGATATGGCTCAAGCTCTTGTTCCCGTAAAAATGTATAACCGACGAAAACCAGCGGCGGCGCAACCACAATTGCGGAGATCGCCATCAACCACAGCGGAAACTGAGCAACATTCCCAATCGAAAATCGCAAGATTAAGGCAATCGCCAGGAACCCAACGATCGAACCAATGATCAAGGTCCACTGAACCGATGAGAGATTGGTTTCTTTGCGTTTCACCGGGTCAAGAACTGCTCGCCCGGTCGAATCGACGGGGCCATCGGTCTTCGGAGCCTCGATTACAACTTCTTCAGACTTCTCCGGAACCCGGATTTTCGTTTTACACTTGGGACAAGGCCCCTCTTTGCCCGCGAACTTTTCACTGACATTAAAACGAGTGTAGCATTTAGTGCATGTGACACGAATCGGCATAAGCGTATTCTGAATCTTTCAAAAATGAAGCGGCTTCAATACAGTCCGACGGTGCGAATGAATTACGGGGAAATACTCATCCAACCACGGCAAAACAATACTTCAAATCACCTTCGGCCGAACCAAATTAACTTAAGTCCATCAGCTCATTCTCGGTGATCATATGAAAACCCTCCTGGTGAAGGATCTGCTGAGCAATGTCAACGTTATCCACCATGATCGCAACGAACGAACGCTCGTTGTTCATGACCATCAACGGATAGGTTTGCACGAGATTCACTTCCGCCCGCAAGAGCGCCGCACAAACCTCAAGCAATGGCTGATCACAATTACCCAATTCCAAAGCGATCAATTCACTCTCGATCATCGCCATCCCGGCACGTTCTAAAATCTCACGTCCCTGCTCGGGGTGGCTAAGTATAAAACGAACGATACAACATTCCGTTGAATCGATAATGTTCAGCGCCATAATTTTGACTGGCGTTCCTCGAAATCGTCGAATCAGCCCTAATAGAACTCCGACACGATTCTCGAGGAACACGGTATACTGACAGATCGTTGGATAATCTCGACCTCGTAAAGTCTGATAATCAACACCCGATCCAAAATCTTCTCCCTGGCTCATCTTGTTCTCATCAATAAAGCAGCGTTAATGGTAACCCCTTGCATCATCAGATCCCGAATTTCAACTGAACCTGTTGATTTGATGATTTGTTTTTCATAACAATAACGGAGGCGTGTCGCAGGAATTTCATTTGAATCACTGGTAAAAAACCAACATTGCAAACCGTGGAGTCCAGCCGGCAAGCCAGATTCCAACATAAAAACTGGACGTTAAATCAACCTCTCTAACTTTAAGGCACTCTATGACCTTGGTCAACTCATCCCCAGTTGTTCCCCGTGAACATGAAATCACCATTCGTGTCCGTTATCAGGAAACGGACGGGCAGGGTCGCGTCCATCACAGCAACTACCTCAATTACTTCGAAGTCGCCCGAGTCGAAATGCTCCGCGCCTCGGGACTCTCCTACCGCGAACTCGAAGCCGAGGGAATAATGCTGGTCGTGAAAAAAATCCAATGCAACTACCATCTCGGTGCAAAAGATGACGACGTATTGCACGTAAAAACGACTGTTACGCGGGCAAAAGGGGTTCGAATCCACCACCGTTATGAAATCCGACTCGACGGCCAACTCGTCGCCGACGGCGAGACCGTAGTCGCCGCGATTAACCCAACCGGTAAAGTCGTCCGCTTACCGACATGGTTGCAACTCGACAAATAGTCACAAACATCCGCCGTCGGCTACGCTCGGGCGGGAAACCATCCCCAATCCATCGCGCGGAATTCCTTGGCACCCCAGTCAAACCACTAAGTTCTACATCCCCCGCTAACACTGGAAGCAGAAACGGGACTCAAGTAGCTCAAAACTCCTGAGACTTTAGCCATTGTCGAAGCACTCGCAAAAATTCCGTAGAGAAATCGCCCCCGAAAGCAACTCAATCAGCCAATGATGACAAGCTTGGTAAGCTTTACCGGCAAGCTTTAACGTCTTAACGGGATGCTCCCATCGGTCCGATTTAAACCATTGTAAGAGATGCCGCGACGAGCGACCTATCCCGCATGGTCAATCAACGCGCTGAAGGCCCATCAGGAAGCACCTAGCTTTATGCAATTTCGACCCAACCATACGCATCTGTTGATGCTAGTCAGTTTGATTGTAGTTTCAATCAACTTGCCTTGCCGCTCATCAGCAGACGAGCGTGCCGACGTGACAGCGAACCGAAACTCGCCTTTGGTTAACGCCGTCCAAAATTGTAGAAATTCAGTCGTCAACTTACGAGGGCGTAAAACCGTCCCCGTCGATCCCGCAAACGGATCATCTCAAGATACCAAACAGGTAAACGGGATGGGAACTGGCGTTGTCATTGATTCACGCGGTTATGTGTTAACGAACTACCACGTTGTCGAAGGTGTTAAGACCATTGAGGTCACCACCGCTCAGCAAGAAAAGACAACCGCTACGCTGTTAGCTCACGATCCTGAAACGGATCTGGCAATCCTGAAAATCAAAACGAAGAACCCTCTTCCACCCATCACGATCGGAAGTTCGTCAGATTTAATGTTGGCAGAGCAAGTCATCGCGGTTGGCAACGCTTACGGTTATGAGCATACGGTGACCCTGGGAATCATCAGTTCCCTGAAAAGAACCGTCCAGGTAAATGACGACCAAATCTATCGCAATCTGATCCAGACGGACGCCGCCATCAATCCAGGAAATTCCGGTGGCCCGCTACTGAACATTAACGGCGACATGATTGGAATTAACGTTGCTGTACGCATCGGTGCCCAAGGGATCGCATTCGCAATCCCAGTCAATGATGCCATCGACATTGCCGCTGAATTGATGAGTCAAATTGTCCCCGGTGATCTTTATCATGGCATTTCGACACAGACAGTTTATGAAGACAACTCGCCAAGTCTAATCGTCAATGCGATCATTCCGAAAAGCCCTGCCGAGAAAGCAGGCCTTAAGAGCGGTGATACAATCACCAAGATAAACGGAGAAGAAGTCACGCTGGAATTGGATTTTCAAACAGCATTACTTTTTGCAGCCGAGGACAAGTCAGTCAAAGTTACTGCCGTTCAGGACGGTAAAACTAAAAACTTTATCGTGAGTCTTGAAAAATCAAATAAGTCATCTGCTCCCAATTCAATCGCGTGGCTCCCTTTGGGGTTAAAACTGGAACCGATTCCCGCTTCGCAAATGGTGGATCAGCATCCCAACTACAAACGTGGGCTCAAAGTTAAATCAATTCGTTCTGACAGCCCCGCCGAAGAAGAGGGCATCATGCCAGGTGACATTCTAGTTGCCATGCATGGCTGGAAAACAGAATCGCTCGAAAATCTGGCATACGTTCTCCAACGACCCGATGTCGTTGAGAGAAAAGATTTCATGTTTTACATCATCCGAGATAGAGAACCGTTTTGGGGTCAGATGCGTGTGGCTACCCTGCCAACGCATTAGAGGAGGGCTGCTGCTGACACTCGCCCAGACGAGTTGACCTCCCCCTACGGTTTATCACCGGGAAACCGCCAGCCAACCCGAATGGCTGGCGGTTTCCTTTTATGAGGATCTCGGATCTTTTGATTCGACCGCTAATCCGAGCAGTTCCCAGAAGAGTGCTGGAATTTTGGTCCAATTCAAATTACCATGCACGCGCAACAGCCGATCGATATTTTGAACTGAGACTCCCTTCAGGTACAAAATAGATATGCGACCAGCGTCCCTCGATTTTCGAATTAGATTCTTGCTATGGAACATGAATTCCACCAATGGTTGAGAGACCACCCTTCAATCAACCGGCCGAATAAAAGCATCTTGGTTGGGATTGGAGACGACGCCGCAGTTTTGTCTGAAGCCAATGCACAGACCGTGGTAACCACGGATACCATCGCCGAAGGGACTCACTTTGACACTTCGATTCACTCTCTTGAATTGATTGGTCGCAAAGCACTCGCGGTGAACCTAAGTGATATCGCTGCCATGGGTGCTTCTCCCAGCCACGCTGTGCTGACTCTTTTGCTGCCGCGTCATTTCTCACTCGCTGACACAAAACAGTTGTGTTCTGGAATATTTGAAATTGCGGAAAATTACGATGTGGCCATCATTGGAGGAGACACCAATAAATGGGATGGAAAACTCGTAATTGGTGCAACCTTAATCGGACACCGGTCGCCCACTACTACGGGGTGGCAAATTAACGGTGCCCAGCAATCCGACAGAGTGGTTGTCTCGGGAAGTTTTGGAGGCAGCATCCATGGCCATCACCTTACCTTTGAACCACGTATCGAATTAGCAAACTACCTTGCGGAGCGTTATGAAATCCACGCTGCTACCGATGCCAGCGATTCACTGTCCCTAGATCTACAACTGCTCGCCCAAGCTAGTAGCGTTGGCGTAGACATCGATGCGAATAAAATTCCGATCTCAGACACCCTAAAAACAGAAACGACTCAATCTCAGCTTGACGGCGCGCTCTACGACGGCGAAGATTTTGAACTTATACTTACCATGACTGCTGATGTTTTTGAACAAATAAACTCGGACACCAATGTTCCGTGTCAATTGACCAATATTGGCGAAATAACTCCAGCAACTCAGGGGCTACGGCTTTTGGACACTACAGGCACCTTCAATACTCTGATTCCGCGCGGGTACGTCCACTAACGAACCAATGAATTCACTGACTCCCTCACTCATTCTCAAATCCGCCTCAGAAGCCCAAACCTTACAAATTGGTCATGCGATCGGCGACGCAATGACCGCTGGAACCCTGATCGGTTTGAACGGCACACTCGGTGCTGGGAAAACACGCCTAACGCAAGGAATCGGTGAGCGGCTAGGAATTGAACACGGCCAAATTGTAAGTCCAACTTTCACAATCTGCGTTCCCCATGAAGGTCGAATTCCATTTCTGCATCTGGACGCTTATCGAATTCAGTCTCCCGAAGAAGTCGATGAACTGGGTCTCGATGAAATGCTCGAAAATGGCGTCTCTTTGATCGTTGAATGGGTCGATTTAATCAAGACCTTGCTGCCAGTGATCGATCTAGAAATCCAAATTGAGGCTCCAACGGAAGATTCACGAAATCTCTTGTTCTACGGATTTACAGAGAACGGTCAGCAAATGCTGAATGATTTAAAACTGAAAAATCTCGATCAAAGTTAATTTGCTGAATAATGAGTGCAAAGTAGTTGAGAAGGCCGACCTCTCCAACTAGCCTAGGGATTCGGCTTCAATCGCCCGCCCTCTTCTCACTGCACAGTCTGCTTACGGCCAAATTCAGCCGTGTTTCGAAGAATGATTTATTATCCCAAATCAATCCTAACATACGCGCTCCCAGCGGTTTTTGCATCGCTGCTTATAACGGGTAATTCAGCATTATTCTCTAAACAGGGAAATCCACCGATCTATCAGGCCAACCTGACAACTGTTGGCACCATTCCGAATCAACCTTCGGTAACGGCATCGGGAAAAGGCATTCGTTCAAAAACAGAGCGAGACACAAATGGGAATTCCCCAACTGTCTATGTTCCGCAGTGGTCAACTGAATATGACACTATCTCTGAAACCCGTTACTGCCGAGAACCACGACAACGCACCCTACGGATTTTTGAAACTGTTTACGAAAACGTACCGCAAATCCAAACCTATACCGTTCAAATTCCCCGGCAAAAAAGCCGAACAATCACCGTGAATCGACAGGAAGAATACCAAGCAGCTGTCCAAGAGAAATTCACCGTCATGGTTCCCATGCCACAGCAACGGGTGGTTACTGTGGATCGCGAGGAACGCTACGAAGTACCAGTGGAAACCGCGTACACCGTAAACCAACCTGTGCAGCGGGAAGTCCAGGAGACAACCTACAAAACAGTAGCCGAAAAGGAACCCTATCAAGTTCGATACACCGTCCAAGTCCCAGTCGAACGAGTGCGCGTCATCACCGACTACCAAAAGACCCCGGTGGAAGAAATCATCCGCAAGCCTGTCGTTCGCATGCTCAAACAAGAATTAAAACGACCCAAGGTAGATTACACCACCGAAGTCCGAACGCGGCAGGTTGAACAAACATACATCCAATATGAGAAACGCACTGTCCCTCGTAAAGTAACCCGGTATCGCATGGTAGAAAAATCGCGTCCGGTGACCCAAAAGTATTACGATTACGAAACGCTCACCAAGGCATTCCCTGTCAGCGAACAAAGTCAGAAAACCGTCAACGCAGATATAACTCACCAATACAAAATCTCAACCCCGATCACACTCTCGGTAGATGAGACTTATTTTGTGAATGAACCGTATCAGGAAACAATCACCAAAACGTTCCCAACTCAAATCCAAAAGCCACGCGAAGTCTCGAAAACGTTTGTGGTTCCCCTTCCCTACACGCAACACGTTGCAAAATCTTACACCATCGACATCCCTGTTCAGATCATCAACACTGCTTACCGCTTCATTGAACAGCAGATACCGGTAACCAAATACCGTTGTGTAACACGCGATACTGGATACTGGAAAACAGTACCTTCGGCCAACACTAGCGGATACCCAAGTAATCCGATTACAAATCTCTCGACGTGGCCATCGGAAACTACGCTTTGCAATACTAAAGTCTGGTGCCCTCAAACGACAACCTACCAAGTGCCCTACACCGACTACGTTACGGTTCAGCGTAAAATCCCCTATCAATACAGCACTATTGTCCAGCGCAAAGAAACACGCTCCAAAATGGTTCCAGTCACTCGTTTTCGACAGGAGCGTCGAACTGCAAAACTGGACGTCCTCGACTTCGTCCCATCCACTCGCACAGAGTCTTTTACTGTTACGAAATACCGCTGGGTTGCCAAAACTAGAAAAGTCAACCGCAGCAGTGTAAAAACTGAGACGCGTAATAAAACGATTCCGTTTATTAAATACGAAACAGTTCAAACTGAAATAGAAATAGAGCAGGAGTACAGAAACCCCGTCGCGCTCGAACGGCAAACATCAGAGACCTATACCGTTAAAGAACCTTACACCGTTACGGAGTCAGTGGTTGTTACGGTGCCCGTTGAAAAAACAAGGATGGTGGAAGAACAATTCACCGTCCGAATCCCTAACGTCACGGAAGAAACGTACACAGTTGAAATTCCACAAATGGATTACCAGGAAATTCGCCAAACAAAATATGTTGACGTCCCCAAACTACGACAAGAAAAATACACTGAACTAATACCACAACTTAGAACTCGGACTGAATACAGAACTGTCCAACGGAAGGTTCCTGTGTTCACTACGAAAAAAATTGTTGAAATGGTACCGAGGATAAAAACAAGAACAACGTTCCGCACGGAAACCAAAACCGTCACTGATCAGGTCATCAAAACATTCATGGTGATGGCACCTGAGGTTCGAACACGATCAGTCTATAAAACGAAATATCGCGATGTCCCACAATCGAGGACTGAGTTTTATTGGACCACTGAACCAGAGACTAGGAAAAAGGTGACTTGGGTTCGCAAATCCAAACAAATCCCCAGAGACCGCGTTGAGACTTATTGGGTCGATGTTCCCTATCAGGTCACGTGCGTTGTCCCTCGGCAGGTTTGCAAAATGGTTCCCATCGAAGTCGTTCAGGATTGCCAACCCGAAAACAAGTAGCGGGAAACTTTCAAAGTCGACCAGCAGTACCCAACAAACCGACTGCTTGGCAACTCCAGTTTTCATATCCTGAGGGGTGCCTGACCAACCGACTCAGTTCAAGGCGGGGCAATCTTCGCTTGGATCAAATCGATCGAAAAGACGCACCAGTCCAACCAGGAGCAATGCCTCGACTGTTCCCATCATCAGCAAAAGTCCAGCACAAAACAGGGCGACCGCCCACCCCGCCGACAAACCCAAACTGCTCACAATAAGCACTGAGAGTGTCGCCCAAAACAACAATGCACTCACCGCGACTGCGAAGACTATTCCTTTACCCGTGAATGTCAACACGGTACGAATAAAGACATCTAGACCTTCCTGATTCCTCCGATACGGCGACAACAAGAAAATCAAATTCTCTCCAGTAAAAATAAGGAGATTAAACCCGACCAGAATCACCCCGGCTAAAATTGCCTGAGACCATATTATCGAACTAAAAACCGTCGCTACAAATAACACTCCCGCCTGAAATCCCGTGGCCAAAATAACAGGTGTGGCTAACTGCCCAATTGCCAGCCAAATTGTTGCCACGGGCAGAGATTTAAGCACATCGAAGCGATCTATGTCCCGACGAAAATCCAACACGAGAGCCGAGGGAAGCAATAGGAATGAATAGAACAACAATCCACCAACCACGCTAACCAGAGTCACCTCTGGATTTGAATCTAAAAACAAGGGGCACCAACATAACACTGCTGGAATCCCCAGACTAATCGACAACGTCATTCGGTAATGATAAGCCCCTACCAATTGCCGCCACGCGACGGCACCCATGCCGTTGATACGCAATGGGACTCGAATTCTAGCCATGCTCGCTGACGCATGAGAAAAAGCACCAATCGATCCCAGTGAGCCCTTCCGCACCGCAAGGCTCTCTTGCTGTTTCGCACGCAAGCGAGACCATTGATCGAGGCGATAAACCAAAGCACCGCTCGCCCCCGTAATTAGGGTTATCTTTAATAAGTTTAAAAGTCCAGCAACTGAAAACGCCTGCGTAAAAATCGCTTCGCTGAAACTCGCCATTACGCTTAAGACACCGACGCCAATTTTGGAACTTACGATCGCATTCATTTCCACCAAAATGGATTTGAACAACAAAATGGACATCGGCAAATCCTGCGTCGCCGCCGAGTTCATCACGATCAAAGTCCGATACCAAATAATCGCAATTGGCCCCAGTAACATCACAAATGCCGAACCGCGACATACCCAACGTAACCTTGGACTAATCCCCATAAAAATCAGTTCGAAACAAACTCGGAAAAATTCTATAAAAACCAATCCAAGAAACAGACCTATAAACCCAATCGGCCAAATAGGAAGGTCTGGTAAAAGTATGATAGAGACAAACAACGCCTTCACAAACGTACCGACTGCAAGTCCCGTCAAACGGAAGGAAACTAACTGATGCGGGGAAATTGGGGCAGCGAGTAAAATTTCTTTTTCAGCATCAGTCCATTCATGCGGTTCAAACGGTTTTCGCGTTACCGTTTTTAATACTTGCCAGAACACATATAAAGTTAACGCGACGGCCGACAAACGAACCATCGAATCGTGTTCGGCGGCTTTTCGAAATAGAATTCCGATCACTGCCTGAGAGACCCAAATGATACCAAGCACTGTTCCAATCAAAGTAATCAGGCGACGTCGGGGTGATTGAAAACCACCGAACCAACGTTTCAGTTTTCCCTGGAACCTTATCCATAACAGATGGTTCAGCACTTTTGGAAAGACTAACTCCATAAATCAACTCGCCGTATCATATCTATTGTTGAGTGATGGAATCGATGTTTTGAGAATGACGGTCAGCGGAACCAGTGGATCCGTGGATCGTGGAGGCAAGATCTTGGCCAAGTTCTGTAAGCGACGAAAAGAATGCTGCCTCAAGTGTATTCGAATCGTTGTTTTCGGACTGAGCGAACCTTTGCTTAAATTCTTCATTACTGCCCCAAAAACGGCGTTCACCGCAATCGAGGATTAAAATTTGACTGCAGATGTCTTCCACCATCGCCAAAAGATGCGAACTAATGATGACAGCGCAACCTTGAGCCGCTCGATTAACGATGGTGTCTTTCAAAACTCGTATTGCATGAGGATCCAAACCCGTCATCGGTTCATCCAGCAATAGTGCAGTTGGCGCCTGAAGATATGCACAGCAAATCGCCAACTTCTGACGCATACCCCGCGATAACGTTGACGCAGCAGAATGCCTCTTTGACTCTAGTTCAAAGAGCTCGAGTAGTTTTCTAATTTCATCCGCAGGTTTTTGAATACCATAAACGCTTGCTTGAAATTTAAGATGTTGCTCTACACTTAGATCGCTGAATAATCGTGGATCATCAGCAACGTAAGCGGTTCTCCGCTTTAATTCGAGTGGCGCATCCGAAAGTGAGAAACCATCGACCATGAACTCCCCGGCTCCACTCGGAATTATTCCGCTCAAAGCCCGCATGGTCGTTGTCTTTCCAGCACCATTGCGTCCGATTAAGCCAAGGATTTGACCTGACGGAACCGCAAACGTTAGGTCATTGACCGCCAGCGTCGATCCATATGCTTTCGAAAAATTATTGATCTCAATCAAAACTTATGATCCTCGGACAGAATCCACCTTGCATAGTATCCCCTCTGGACAACTAATGAATCTTCAACCTCAGTTGGATTGAGAACCAAATTGCAATGCATACAAAGACAACGAAGTTGGAGACAACCGCATAACCTTTACTCGTCAACACATCGTAGTTTAGGCCACGATTTATGTTTCAAGGTTGCTATCCGCAAAAGATGCCTTAAAGGCTTCGTAAGAAATCCCGCCGGTAGGATTACCTAACTTCGCCGTCTCTGCAGACGCGTTCAAAGTTCGTTCAGTAATCGTGCTCAACCGGTTTCGGCCTAACTGCTTGGACTTATATAACGCTCGATCGGCACGCTCATAAAGGCTGGCAACGGTGTCGCCAGGAGCGACAACGGATAGCCCCATACTCATGGTGACCACTGTGGACTGCCCAAGCGAGTTAATGCTAAAGTCATACAACTCAATCGCAGCACGGATCCTCTTACCTACCAACTCAGCAGACTCTTCGGTCAACTCTTCGAGGATCAGTACAAACTCGTCACCACCTAAACGACCGACAAAGTCCTTGGGTCGAATGCATTCCTGAAGTGCCAGTGCGATGCTGGTCAAAACCTCATCACCCGCCTTATGGCCAAACGTATCATTAATTCGCTTGAAGTGATCAATGTCAATCAACATCAAACCGAACGACATTCCCTTGTTGTCGTAACGGGAAATGCGGAATTGAAGATTCTCATCCACAGCTTTTCGGTTACCGACACTACAAAGTGCGTCCGTCCTGGCCTCTCGACGAGTTCGGTCGATCTCCTGAGCTTGGTTTTCAAGCTTGAATCGCGAAACGATTAAATCGTTTTCCAGACGCCGATTGGATTGCACAACGCGGGTAATATTATCAACGAGCGTAGTCTGCATTGAGTCGTACTGAGAATCCTTATCGATGGTTTCTAGTTGTTTTTTCGCCGACTCTAACGCCACGTTATGAATATCGACATCCTCGTTGAGTTGGTGAGTACTATTCATCACCTCCAACAAGGTGCTCATCGTTGTTTCCCGGTCTTTTTTGATTTTCCGGGGCTCGTTACCAAGCGTATAGAGACGTCCAATCAAGAAACCACTGATTAATCCAACGCCGACGCTGGTCAAAGACCATACGCCAACAAAGATTATCGATGACATTTCTTGAGGGAACATTGCTAATTTCCAAGGTCGTATCGGTTTGACTGTTTTGCAACCCAGGTGGGGAAGACAATTCTCGGTGCAGAAATATAGACGCTAAACTGCCGCTAGGAACGGGTTTTCCAGTTCTTTTTGTCTATATTTAACTGAGCGTTTCCAGTCATTATGGTTGTAGTAATTTAAAGATTCACACGCTAGAACGCGGAACTATATATAAATCTACGTCATGAACTTTTGCAGGGGCGAGAAATTAGACCCCAGCCTTCGGTAAATCTCGTATCACAATCCCTACAAACGGAACGGACTCTACAAAACTCACTTAGCAGGCCGTGAATTAGCAAATCGGCCGCCGAGAACAGGCACCGAGTTGAAAACATGAGTCTCAACTCGTGCATTTCGTTCAAACTGATACCCAAACGTTCGGGGAAATTTATTGCACGCCCCTAAGCTGTTCAAGCCAAAGATTTTGAAATCTGCTAACGGGATTTTCCAATCACGACACATTTCAGAACGCCTTTACCTGCAACCGCATTTGATCTCGCGTACAGTAACCCATTGGAAATCGCAGGCATCGATCGTGCCTCACCCGCAAACAGTTTGCCGGTGTAGATTCGATCAAATTTCTCACGATTCGCGTTTAGAATGTGCAAACCGCCCTTGCAGTCGAGCACCAGCAAATGAGTACCAACTAAAAAGGTATGACCGACAGGAAAACCATCTCGTTCCCACAAAACTTTTCCGTCGGTAGGATCAAAGCATCGGAAAGAACCATTTCCGTAATCTTCTCGTCCCGCCGTCCCAAATAGAGCGTCTTGAAACTCTACAGGGGTCGAATACTGGCTGGAAAACGAACTGTCATTCTTCCAAACAGTTTCGATCATGTCTGAAGAAATACGATACCAGCGTGCCCCAACTCCGTAGGCGGCACTTACAAAAATAAATGCACCCTGTTTATTCTTTACAAGCACAGGGATCGCTCCGCTGACGGTCGGCCCCGATTTCCCGAACGGCGTCTTAAACAAAACGTTTCCCGTCAGTGAATCGATACCAACCAAATTCAACCGCGTAACAACCACAACTAAACGAGCGCCATCAATGTCCACCTCGATCGGTGAGGAGTAGCTCGCATCATCGTCAAAAGTCCGCCAAACTTCTTTTCCGGTGTTGATATCTAATGCGACAACCGACGCGTCTCGCCCCCCAACGTTGATTATGAGCAAACCATCGACCACGATTGGCGAAGATCCAACTCCAAAATATCCCGGTTGAGCGCGATACTCCTTTAACAATTCTTTTTGCCACTTTAGCTCACCGCTCTCAATGTCGACGCAAAACAAATTCCCTTCAGTACCCAGAAGGAATATTTTTCTTTGAGAAACAACGGGGACACTTTTTGGCCCTAAATCTCCATCGACTCCACCGGTGTATCCGGCTGGTAGTTCACGCTGCCACAGTAACGCACCCGTATTTTTATTCAGAGCCTCTAGTAAATAACTCTTGCCCGGACGGTGAAAAATGTACAACTTATCGCCAACCACAACCGGCCCAGAATTCCCTTGCCCAATTTCTCGACTCCATGCTGTTTGTAACTTTTTGGAATCCCAATCGCCGAAGAGCGAAGTGTCGGACACCACCCCGTTCCGAGTTGGCCCATTGATTTGAGCCCAGTCGTCAGCAACAACTTTACCGCTGAATCCTGCAGCCAAAAACCAAAACGCGGCAACGATAATTAGCGTTCGTGGCGAGAACTTTCGAAACGAAATTTGAAAAAGGCAATCCAGCAGATTCCCAGGCATCCAATCGAGATGAAAAAATCGTGAGTTAAATGTCTTTTCCGAGTTCGCGGATCGAATCCTAATCATCAGTGGCTCTTTTAGGTTTTGAGTGGTGGGCGGCAATTTCTGATTCAACATGTGTCGGCGGTCAACCTGTTTCAGCATAGCCGTATCGGAGCATGGTTTTTAACTGAATTACCCTGCCCTCCAGTCGAACTCAAGCATATTAGCCGAGCCAACCAGGATCGTCTTTGGTATAAATTACCAAAACCGCACTGGTTGCGGAACGTTGGGCTTAGGCAATTCAGCCTCGCAAACAGAGCAATGACAAGCCCGCCGATAAAAGGTAAAACTTTTTAGAGGGTCAATTCAAGGTTGCTCCACCAAAATCAAATACTCGCATAACAGGCCTTCGCCCCATTCGAGTTACAATCTATCACTCAGTAGCGAAACGGTTTTAACAGCGGAAGGTTAGCCCAGGCAAATAAAGTGCTTGAGTTTAATAAAGGGTTGGTATCGCAACATCGTTCACGCTTATAGAATGAATTCTCTGGAAACACGCAATCACAACCCAATAAAATTGGGTTCAGGATTTCTTCATCCACAGTCGCAAATCTAAAAATCACCCGTTGACCAGATCAGGCTCAACCCAACCTACGGAGAAATCATGCGTCGTTGGTACATGCAATTTTTCCGTGGTCGCCCATTCAGCGGATCCAACCGACGTTGGTGGGCTGGCGTTGCCGAGGCATCACTTGCTGGCGTTTTAATGCTCGCAGGTGTCATTACGCTTTGTGTTGTACTGACCCTAACTGCACTGAACTGGATACCTGAAGCTGAAAACAATATTACATCCTTGGTGGTATTCCAGCTCCTGCTCTCCGTTGCCCTAATTTTCATTGGCGGTCTATGGATTAGCAGGCTGTTATGGCATGTAGGTGTATCGGCGGAACGTCGCGGTGCGATTGCAACTCGCAAGAGTGAAGTTGAATTACTTAATGAATTAAGACGCCAACGACAAGATCTTCCCACTGTGGCTCGCGATCAATTCCCTCCCAAAGTTGGAAAGATTCTTCCTTTTCGTTTGATCCCCTCGCCACGAAACATCTGGGGCCTTGTGACGATGGGACTATTCAGTGTAATTCTCGTCGCGATCGGAACCGTATTGTCCATCATTGTCGCCGATTCTTTTGGTGTAATGACCAATGATTGGTTTCAAAAATTGCAATGGAACATGACCAACAACCCTTTTGACGATCTTTCCAACCGGCCTTGGTTAGCCGCCGGATGGTTATTGCCGATCGTACTCGCGGCGCTGTGGTCAATTTATCAATTTTTCCGACAACTCCTCAAGCTCACGGGCATTGGTTCTACTTCGTTAGAAATTTCCGACTATCCCCTGACTCCAGGAAATTCCTATCAAATTTTTCTATCACAAGCTGGGCGGGTAAGATTGAAGTTATTGGACGTAGATCTAATTTGCCAGGAAGAGGCGACTTTCAATCAGGGCACCGACATTCGCACCGAGGTAACCAACGTGTTCTCCCAACGCTTGTTTCGCCGACGCGGTATTGGTTTGAAACCAGCCAAGCCATTTGAGACTGAGTTTGAGCTTACGATCCCAAGCGGATCGATGCATTCATTTAAATCCCTCAACAATCGAATCTTATGGAAAATCGTAGTAACCGGTCAGGCAAAAAGCTGGCCTCGACTCGAGAGAAATTTTACCCTGTCGATTCATCCTCCAGCGCAACTGGAAACCAAGCCGAAGGTTCACTAACCGATCCAACGCTGGAGGTTGGTTTTGAAGACGATGTTGACCAATTTCAACCAGGGGATTTCCTCCGGTGCGAGTACACGGTCAGCCTCCTTCCCGAGCACGAGATTCAAGCTATCGAGACCTCCGTCATCTGGATGACCGAGGGCAAAGGAGACACCGATATCGGTGTACACCATTTTGAACGCCGCCCCAAACAGGCTTTGACCCCGGACACATTTAAACAACCGCAGCGGATTAGCACAGTGATGCCAGCCAGTCCTTTAACTTATGAGGGAAACATTTTAAAGATTCGCTGGTGTATCCGTGTCCGACTATTTCTGCCCAACGCACACCAAGTTACTCATGATTGCTTTTTTAGCCTGGGGGAAACCAAGTCGTTTGCGAAAATCGTTGAAGAAATCCAACCGGATTCGACGGCGACCAGAGAATAACCACGTCCAAGTCCAAGTCCTGTATCCACAAGTCCCACAGCATTTCTGTTCCCATGCAAATTGAGCGCAATCCGTACTCCACCTGCTTCACTGCACCCGGGAAACTATCTTTTATTTTCCCGGACCCTGATCAACCGGAACGATTGCTAACTGAGTTTGAACGGCAGGGTTTCCAGGGGCAAATCGTGGGCCCCCATGGATGTGGTAAAACGACCCTCACCGAGAGTCTCGAGCCTTATCTGGAATCCCAATTTCCAACGATCAAACGAATTACGATTCGAACCGATGGAGATGTGTCAGGCAGAATCAGAGAAAATGGTATCAAAAATTTGCATCCATCCACGCTATTTGTGATTGACGGCATTGAAAATATGAGTTGGCTTCAGCGAAGGATTTTCATCAAATCCATCAAACGGATGGCTGGTGGCCTGCTGCTGACTACGCATCGAGCGATCCGGGGAGTCCCTGTGGTCTACCAAATCGCCCCTAGCTTTCAAATTTTCAGCAGAATTGTTTCCCTGCTTTCTCCCGCTCAGCCAATTGACCAACAGCTACTCAAACAAGTCTTCACCCAAAACAACGACTCAATCCGTGAATCTTTGATGTCGCTCTATACAATATGGGAAGAAGACCGGCAAAGATTCATTCCTGTTCGGGATACTCAATCGGCACAATTATAGTTATCCTATGAGGCAAGCGAGTCCAACGGCTAGGCACGTTCCGGACGTGTTAAGACGGCCTTTTAATTTACGCCACCCCACTACCCCAAGCTATTGAATGTTTGAGCCCAAAAACAGCTACGAGAAACAAGATTTAATCGACTGCGGCCACGGATCACTTTTCGGACCCGGAAACGCACAACTGCCAGTCAGTCAAATGCTGATGCTCGACAGAATCAACAACATCTCGGCTACCGGAGGCGTTGCTGACAAAGGACAAATCACAGCTGAATTAGACATTAATCCAGACCTCTGGTTCTTCCAGTGTCACTTCCCCGGTGACCCCGTCATGCCCGGCTGTCTTGGCCTCGATGCCCTCTGGCAACTCGTCGGTTTCTTTCTTGGCTGGAAAGGGAATCCCGGCAAGGGGCGGGCTCTTGGATGCGGACAAGTTAAATTTACGGGGCAAGTCATGCCCGACGCTAAATTAGTAACCTATCAAATCGATATCAAACGACTGATCGAACGAAAACTCATCATGGCGATCGCGGACGGAACTGTCGCCGTCGACGGAAAAGTGATTTATACAGCCGACGATATCAAAGTTGGTCTCTTTACGCCGGCACAAATGAGCGCTCAGTAACCCTTGATTCAATGAGCGTTCCCCTGCCAATTTGATCAATTCACATTGATCGATTCATTTTGATCAAATCACATTGATCGATTTGCATCAACCGAATTGGTTTTGGACGATCAACCGACGGGGAACCGCCGCTTCTGAAACCTGCCCCGCAAAAGGGTGGCATTCGACGTTAACGCTCGACAATACTGGCTGCCTCTCGGCGATCGCCGCTGCCTTTCCGCGTATTGGCTTCGAGAGACTTTCAGACGCGCTTTCCAACGAATATAATTGGAGGGTTGGACGCGTTAACTAGATCAAGAGGTAATCTGATGTTTCGTCGATTGAACCCCATCTTCGCAGTCTTTTTTTGGGCAGC
Organism: Mariniblastus sp.; assembly: GCA_029251085.1. Lineage (GTDB taxonomy): Bacteria > Planctomycetota > Planctomycetia > Pirellulales > Pirellulaceae > Mariniblastus. Next base: position 33,447 of record JAQXDZ010000074.1, on the reverse strand, counting down.
ACTATCTTTCGTCTCACTCACAAATGGAAACGAGTTAAACGTTCTATTTCTAGGAGACAATGGTCATCACCAACCCCGCCATAGATACGAAATGCTTAAGCCCGCAATGCAGGCAGTTGGCATTAAGCTGACCTACACTGATGATCTTAACGATTTATCGTCCAAAAATTTATCAAAATACGATACGGTTTTGCTTTATGCAAACATCGACAATATCTCAAAGCCGCATGAAAAATCGCTTCTCGATTTCGTTTCTAAAGGTGGTGGTTTTGTACCAGTGCATTGCGCAACGTTCTGCTTCAGAAACTCACCCGAACTCATCGCCCTGATGGGAGCTCAGTTTCAAAGACATGGAACCGGCACCTTTCGAACTGAAATCGAAAAAACTAAACACCCATTGATGGAAGGATTTGGAGGTTTCGAAAGCTGGGATGAAACTTATGTCCATCACTTGCACAACGACGAAAATAGAACCGTCCTGTCATATCGAGTCGATCGAGAGGGGCGCGAACCTTGGACCTGGGTTAAGACTTATGGTCAAGGCAGAGTCTTCTATACCGCTTGGGGGCACGATTATCGCACTTGGCGAAATCCTGGATTTCACAATCTCGTCGAACGAGGTATTCGCTGGAGCTGTAAGGACGACGTCAAACAGGTCGATGACTACCTGCAAGAGAAACCATTCCCTACCCCGGAAATGAATCCCCCTCGCACGGACGTAGCCCCATTTCAATTCCTCGAAGTGGGAAACAAAATCCCCAACTACACGCCCGGAGAAAACTGGGGAACTCAGGGGCAAGCCAAATCAAAGATGCAAAAGCCTCTCGCCCCCAAAGAATCGCTCAAACATATTGTGGTTCCCAAGGGATTTCACGTTGAACTATTCGCATCCGAACCCGATATCGGCGGGAAGCCAATCTGCATGAACTGGGATGCCCGAGGACGGCTTTGGATCGCCGAAACGCAGGACTACCCGAATGAACTCCAGCCAAAAGGTAAGGGGCGAGACCGAATTAGAATCCTCGAAGATACCGATGGAGATGGTCGAGCAGATCGATTTACGGTATTCGCAGAAGGTCTTAGCATCCCAACGGCCATGGCCTTCTCAAACGGAGGCCTAATTGTTCAAGATGGCGCCGCCACTAAATTCCTCATAGATACCAACGGCGATGATGTAGCCGATGAAAGTAAAGTTCTGTTTACCGGTTGGTCGCTGGGAGACACCCACGGCGGTGTCAGCAATTTCCAATATGGCCTCGACAACCACATTTGGGCAATGCAGGGATATAACAGTTCGGAGCCAGTAGCGAATTCCGAAGAAGGCCAACGTTTTCGACAAGGATTTTTCCGGTTTAGACCCAACGGGCAGGAATTAGAATTTCTTCGTTCCACCAACAATAACACGTGGGGGCTTGGGATTAGCGAGGAGGGAATCATTTTCGGTTCGACCGCCAATGGCAACCCCAGCGTCTACATGCCAATTCCCAATCGTTACTATGAAAAGGTTCGAGGATGGACTCCTTCACTAGTCCTTGGCTCAATCGCTGACACGCACAAATTTGCCCCCATCACCAAAAACATTCGACAGGTCGACTGGCACGGTGGTTATACCGCAGCAGCGGGGCATGCACTTTACACAGCCCGGGAATACCCTCGGGAGTACTGGAACCGCGCGGCCTTCGTCAATGGCCCCACTGGCCATTTGGTTGGTACGTTTGTCATTAAACCAGATGGAACCGATTTTACTTCAACCAGTCCTTTTAATCTTTTTGCCAGTGACGATGAGTGGACCGCCCCCATCATGGCCGAGGTCGGCCCAGACGGTAACGTTTGGGTGATCGACTGGTACAACTACATCGTGCAACACAACCCAACGCCACGTGGATTCGAAACGGGAAAAGGGAATGCCTATAAATCAGACCTGCGAGACAAAAAACATGGACGGATTTATCGCGTCGTTTATGGAGATAAACCGCCCGCCCCGGCGATTAATCTTGATACCGCTACGCCAGAGCAGCTTGTAAACGCATTGACAAACCCCACCATGCTGGTGAGAAAGCACGCTCAACGCCTGTTGGTCGAACGCAAGCAAACGGACGTGATCGATTCGTTGATTCAACTCGTCCACGATCAGTCAGTGGATGAAATTGGACTGAACGTCGGCGCAATCCATGGGCTCTGGACTCTGGACGGACTCGGACAATTCACAGGAAAAAATCCCACTGCAGAGGCTGCACTTGCCCTTGCCTTAAGCCATCCATCTCGAGGCGTTCGTCGAAATGCGATTCAGGTTTTACCCAAAACAGCAAAATCGACCCGTCAACTCTTGACGCTTAATTTACTAAATGACCCCGACGCTCAAGTCCGTCTCGCCGCCTTGCTAAGCCTCTGCGATCTGCCGCCTGTCAAGGAAACTGGACCGGCTCTAGTCGACATGTGGAGGCAACAGGCCAGGTACCAGGATCGCTGGATCCCCGATGCCTTTACCGCTGCCGCCGCTGCTAATGATTCTACATTTTTACAATCCGTTACAAGGTTCGACGATGCCAATCCCGATCTATTAAAAATAGTCAGAATCGTGACCGAACACTACGCTCGAGCAGGTGATTCGCTCGACCTACCTCAATTGATAACCCAACTCAAAAACGCCGAACCAAGGCTTTTAAATGCCGTCGTTGCTGGTCTGAGTCAGGGTTGGCCCCAAGATAAGCCACCAACTTTGGGTGAATCACTGGAGAGCAATCTAAAAATATTGGTCGAGAAATTAGCCGCGAGTGATCGAGGCTCACTTGTCAAACTTGCCCAAAGCTGGGGCAGTATCGAGTTCGCTGATTACGCTGCAAAAGTCTCCAAAGATCTATTGGCACGTGTTGACAATTCCCAGCTTAGCCTCGACGAGCGGGTGACCGCTGCCCGTGAAACAATTTCGTTCCGTCCCACTGATAATGAGACCGTCAGCGAACTCCTGCGGCGCGTCAATTCACAGGTGGAGCCGGCACTCGGAGTTGGCATCGTAGAGTCCCTTGCCTTGAGCCAATCAAAACAGGTAGGACTAGAACTCACATCAAAAATCCGTGGCTTGACTCCGCGGATTCGCAGGGCTGCCATTGCCGTGCTACTGAGGCGACCCGAATCGACTAATTCGCTATTAGCGTTAATTGAAGATGGTAATCTCCTGCTTTCAGAGCTGACACTCGAACAAAAGCAAATGCTCAACAGTCACCCCGTTCCTAAAACCCGCGCGAGAGCGAAAACTATTCTTGAGCAGGGCGGAGCGCTTCCCAACACCGATCGGCAAAAGGTATTACTTGACATGATGCCTGTCACAATAATGACGGGAGACGCAACCGCAGGAAAAGCAATTTTCAAAGAACAGTGCGCTAACTGTCACAAGCACAACGGAGCGGGCGCAGAAATCGGACCCGACCTAACGGGCATGGCTGTCCACCCCAAACAGGAGTTGTTAACCCACATAATTGACCCTAGCCGTGATGTTGAAGGGAATTACCGGAGGTATACCGTTACCACGCTCGACGGACTTCTAATCAATGGATTGCTCGCAGCCGAATCAAAGACAGCGATCGAACTGTATGATGAGAAAGGCAAAAAGCAAGTCATCTTAAGGGAAGATATTGATGAGCTCTCTGGGTCGACCAAGTCAATCATGCCGGAAGGTTTTGAAAAACAAATTAACAAACAGAGCATGGCAGACTTACTAGAGTTTTTGACACAACGGGGGCAATTTGTGCCAGTCTCTTTGCGAAAAATCGCCACGATCTGCAGTGATACGCCCATGTTTATAGGCAATGGAGACGCAGAAAAACTGATTTTCAAAGATTGGGGCATGAAAAGCTTCAAAGGCGTTCCGTTTCAATTGATTGACCCGCAAGACGGCACTGTCCCCAATGCCATTGAACTGTTTGGACCACTCGGCAACGTCAGTCGAAAAATGCCCAAAACAGTTGAATTCCCCTGCGTTGGCAACATCAAAGCCATCCATATGCTCGGGGGAGTTGGCGGCTGGTCGTACCCCTACAGCCGGGACGAGACCGTTTCCATGATCATGCGTCTCAAATATAACGACGGCAAAACCGAAGACCATCAATTGATTAATGGGCAACACTTTTCAGACTATATTAACCGAACCGATGTCCCAAAATCTGAATTTGCATTCGCCGTAAGGAATCAGCAACTTAGATATCTGTCTATCATTCCTCAGCGAAATGCACCGATCCAATCAATCCGATTAATCAAGGGAGCTGACAAGACGGCTCCGGTGACAATGGCGATCACCCTGGAAACGAAATGATTTGCGGCTTGGCATTCGATAATCAATTTTTTGCGCAAACAGAGCGACGACTTAATGAAGAGCCATTGCGATGCCCAGACTTACCCAATCCACTGATCTGATTGAACATAAAAAAAGCCGCCAAGCAAAGCCCTAGGGTGTTAATCTCAAACACCCAATGACAACTTGGCGGCTATTTCCTCGGACTACGATTTCAGCGAAGTCGCAGGACGAAAAAGTAGACTACGGTTTTGGCTCTTTGCCATCCACCCACGGTCCCGCGAGTTTCATATAGTCAGGCTCCTCCAGAACGCTTCCGATGTCGCCCCCTTTCCATCCCGCAATGTGGTGCGGCTTGGACCGCTGTTCCGACATCTTCTCCCAATTCTTCGCCCACGAAGGATTGGAATCGCTGACGGTATAGTTTTCATCGTCAAAGAAGAACACTTTTCCTTCGCGGTAACTCTGAGCACCAAGAATAACCGTGGTGATAGCCGCTGCACCGAGCAACGGATCGTTGTTGCACATCGACGGATCATCGGCATACATCGCCTCTAGCCAATTCTTAAAGTGGGCATAAGTCGTATCCTTTACCCTCTCAGTCTGAAGTCGTTCGTCCTTGAGCTTACTATTACGGGTCACCTGAGGTCGTTCAGGAATAAAATCGAACCCGTCAAACTGCTCACCCGTCCCAAAGACAAGTGATCCAAAATGACCACGGATAAGCTGTTTAATAGGCGTGTTTTGGCAAGCCATTGTGGCGGTAACCAAACCCTGAACACCCTCTTTAAAATCAGCAACCACCGTCGCTACGTCAGGCACGTCCCGACCGTCATACTCAAGAAAAATTCCACCGGCACCGCAAACCCGACCCGGAAATCGAAGCCCTGTGGCCTTCAACATCGTCGTTGTCCGATGGACAAATAAATCGGTAAACATTCCCGATCCGTAAGGCCAAAAACGTCGCCACTGTTTATATTTCGCGCGATCGAAATCTTCGTAGTCAGCTAAACCTTCTTCGACACCCAACCACTTTTTCCAATTAATGTTCTTGGGATTCATTTCCGGTTCTAGAGCGTAATACCGCCACTGCCCCATCGCTGAGTTTCGGAAGAACTCAGTCTGATAGGTTAAAACCTTGCCCAGCTTACCGGCCGTTAGCATTCCATTGACCTGATCCCACAGTGGGAGGCTGGTCGACTGAACTCCAACCTGCATTACTTTTCCTGATTTCCGCCAAGCCCGCAAAACCGCAATCGCTTCCGTCACAGTTTTCGTCATCGGCTTCTCACAGTAAACGTGAAGCCCACGCTCCAGCGAATCAATTATCTGTTTTGCGTGCCAATGATCCGGCGTACCAATGCAAACGGCATCGAGATCTTCTTTTTCAATCATCTCGAGATAGTCTTCGTATTGCTTCGGCTCGAAACCCGTTTCCTTTTTAATGTATGCGGCGGCTCGTTCAGCATGCTTGTTGTAGACATCACAGACAGCGACTAACTCAATTTTTTCACCTTCGACCTGCAGCTTCGTCAGTCTTTTGACATGAGCTCCAAATCCTCGTCCACCCGGTCCGATAAAACCAATTCGCAAATTAGCATTTGGACTAGCGGACGCGGCTGCTTGCGCTGTCCCTGACAAAACCGATGTGGCGGCAAGAGCACCTGCGGAAGTCTTTAAGAACCCCCGGCGATTAGACTTATTCTTTGACATTATGTGTTACTCCAATAATCGAACGTTAAGCAAAAAATTTTATCGCAAGTGCAAGGAACTTTCCACACTGTCGAAAACAACTGTTGGATAAACATGCAAAATTACTGGAAACATCCAACCAACATCAACAGCCAAAATGGCATCCTACGCCGGATTGTCCGAAACCGGCTCGGTTGAGGCTGATGCCCTCGGCCTTCAAGGAAGACGATGGCTGGCACTCCACCCACAACTGCCTTCAACAACTAGGCAACAAACTATTTAGGGGAAGTCGGATCATTCTTGCGAATTGACGTTCAGTTAGTTTCTGAGAGCTCATCAGCAGTACCGCCCCGTCCGTGGCCCGAAGTGGTTCCCACCGACTGGGAACCTGTAACCACGGTTGACGGAGACCGGTCGTTTGTCCAAGATGGATACGTTCCTGTTCTTGTTCGATGTAGTCGCAATGTCCCCAAACAAGCGTTTTTTCTGCGTTCGCGGATTCATGAAATCCGGCACTAATTGGCTTGGCAGCCTTCTCAGCAGTCACGAGACCATCAGTGTGGTTGGCGAATTCCACTGGGATGAAGTCGTATCTACCTTCAACAACAACTTAAAACAATTGCCTATCTATCGGGGTGAATCTGCCAAAGAAAATGCCCGGATTATTTTTGAACGAATGATCCGGCAAACCGTCGAGGGATATGCCGAACCAAACGCGACGCTAATCGGTGAAAGAACTCCCACGACAATTATCCCAATCCCGATCAGAAATGTTCCTCATATTTCGATTCGCAGGGATGGCCGGGATGTTCTAGTAAGTCGCGTCTTTCATCTCTACAACAATCCCCAAACGACTCGTTTGTTCGATCGAATTCCCGAGATGAAGATAACCCTCCAAAAATTTCAGAGCGACCCGTGGCACTTTCAAAAACATCCGGAAGATTTACTTTGCCACCAAGAGTTGGTACGAGACTCGATTCGTTTCTGGACTGAGCACCTTGATCGCGACGAATTGGCAGTTTCACTTTATCCGAAATTGAAAATTAAGTTCGTGCGTTATGAAGATCTGCACCGCAACATCAGGGATGAAAGAAAGAAACTGTTCGAGTTCCTTGATGTCGATCCAGGTAAAGCCTCGAAAATCCAAGGCCATCTCAAACCTGGATTTAAAAAAGAAAGACCGTCCGAATTTCTCCGCAAAGGTTCGGTTGGCGATTGGACCAATTACTTTACTGAACAGAATAAAGCTTGGTTTAAAGAGTACGCTGGAAAGCATTTGATTCAGTACGGTTACGAAACTTCATTCGACTGGTAAAGAATCCAACCATGGAAAACCCACCTCCCCCGGAACAACCTAATCTGGACTCCACAGCTCCTCCCCAACCAGATGCTGCGGAGGAAACTCGCGAACCAACAATCCATTTAGATCAGTTCCTAAAGACCTGCGGAGTCGCGACTGGAGGACAGGCGAAACGTTTAATTCAAGGTGGTGAAGTAAACGTCAATGGCGAACTTGAAACCAGACGTCGCCGCCAGCTTCGCGTTAATGACGAGGTGGAGCTCGATGGAGTGGTTTACGTCGTAGCGCTCAGCTGAGCGTACCTCAAATTTTTTAGCCAAACTGGCTCCACGTTAAATTGCGATTGGAGGATCATCAAAGAATCCTTTCATAAACTCAATTGCACGTTCCAGCGGGCGATCAACGTACGGCACAACTATCTCGGTCTCGGCGGGCGGACCCGCCCCCTCCTCCTCCTCTAGTTTCGCTTCCAACGCCTCCATATTTAGCTGACTAATCTCCTGAACCATATCCAGCTGTTCTAGCGTCAGCAGCCCTTTTAACTCACGGACATAACGCACACGTGAGTTTTTAAAAATATCTTCTTCGGACAGATCTATCTTCCAGCCCTCATCAGGCTGAACGCCCCAAACTTCTGTTTCCTTGGCGATTTCGTCATAACGGTCAATATGGCGACCGCTGGGCCGCCAGTAACTCGCCGTTGTTAACTTCAATGCGCTTTCACCGCGTTGAATGGGGATCACATTTTGAACCGTTCCTTTGCCCCAGGTCTGCTCTCCAATAACCGTCGCTCGGCCATGATCCTGTAAGCATCCCGAAACGACCTCACTTGCACTGGCAGAGTTTCGGTTAACCAAAATACAAATCGGAATCGTCGGATCCGTTTTTTCCGGGCTCTCAGCAAACATCACGCTATCGGTTTGTCGATCCCGCACTTTCGTAGTCACGATTTTTTTGCCCTCCGGTAAAAACAAATCGCAAACCTCGACCGCTACATCCAGCAAACCACCTGTGTTATTACGAAGGTCAATAATTAAACCGTCAACCTCACCCATTTGCTCTAAGGCCGCTGCCAGTTCCGTCGCTGTATTACGCCCGAATTGAACCAAACGGACGTACCCAATGTTGGGATACTCCTGAAGGTGAAAATCCCAACCAGTTTCCAACCGGGAATCTCCATGAACACTATCAACTTCGATTTCGGCACGTTCAACCTGAATTTTCACCGACTCCCCAGAGCGATCAAACGTAATCTCGAACGGCTCCCCAACGGGACCGCGTAATAGCTTTACCACCTCACGCTGATCAAGCCCTTCCACCGACTTGCCGTCAATTTCTATGACCTGGTCACCGGGCTGAAAGCCGGCTTCTGACGCAGGCGTGTTTGGCATTGGCGCCAGAACAGTCAATCGCTTCGAACGTGGATCCATTTCAACATAGACACCAACCCCGCCAAACTCTTGACGCATGTCTTCATCGAACATCTTGAAAACTTCGCCAGACAAATACATCGAGTGTTCATCAAGATCTTTCAGCATGCCCTCCATTGCAGCAACAAAAAGATCCTCTCGGGACACTCGTTTTAGCGATTCCTTATCAATGACCTCAATTGCTTCCGCAAATAAATTTGCATATCGATTCCGCGAGGCAACTGAATAACAGGCCATCGACACGACAATCGTCAAAGCGATTAAGAGTAGATTTCTTGGAGGCATTGCACAACTAAAGGGTTAATGATCTTTGGTTCCACCAAACGAGTGAGTTCGCTGGCTGTTACCAATCTTATCAAATCCTGACCTGCTTGTCCGTATTAGTCTCCACAAGTCAATACAAAAAAAACCACCGTCAAAAGATGACGGTGGCTTTTCTTGTTTTCGTTAATTTCCCGGATTCGGGAGTTGGCCGACAGCAGACCTAGTTGGGCAAGCCCTTAAACTGGTACTTGGGGTTCCTTGGATCAAAGTCGGTATCCGTAAGTCCAACATTCACTTTAATGTTTACATAGGTGTACTCTTCAATCAACTCAGGAGCTTCACCTGGAGCGGTTGGCCAATCATAAGCCGCAAATCGAATCGGCAAACCCAGTTCATCATCAATGAACACCTGAGCTTTATAAAACTCATAAGGCTCTCGTTGATCTTCATGAATAAGCTCAATCACTGAACAAGACCGCTTGTTAATGGTCGCGCCTTCAGTGTAATTGACCTCACACAGTCCCGCAGCACGATCTCGCTCCGCTTTTTCAATCAGCTTGATGATCAGATTTTCAAGTCCAGCTTCGTAGATCGGCTCTCGCTGACCTCGCATCATCAGAGCGGATTTTGGATCGAGATGAAACGTTTTCAATCTCAACAGAGGTGCACCAGCACCCTCGTGAACCCACGCCTTCCCATCATCTTTCCCATCTACCCAGATCACCTCTCTACCGGCAACCTTTTTTGGTCTCATGAATCTCATGTAAATGCTGAACGGTGTCTCAACGCCTGCTTCTGACCGTCGCGGGCACCGTATTTTGGTTCCCATATAGGTTGCATCGCTAAGCACTCCGTTTACCCGCTGTCGCTTTACTAAAATTGCTGAGTAGTCATAAACATCGCGACGCATCTTTCCCAAGGCCGTTTCTGCGATTGAAACCGCACGGTCGAGTGGATGCTTTGGATTAACGGGGGCAGCCTTAGCGGGCATGTCGTTATTTAATCGGGCCACCCTTTCTTGTTCAGTTTTAGGCACGCGAAACGTTGGCGATTCTGTCGCTATTTTTTGATTAGCAGAATCGTTTTGAGCCACTGCCTGTGTCCCAAGAACTGAGACTCCGATGGCAAGAGAAAATACCATCGTTAAAGAACTTCTAAATCGTTGATGCATCCGATCCTCCGTGATCTTGCTTTGTTGACTCGAGCGATCAACAATTCCAAATTACAATGTCCATTTATAATTATGGTTTCGAGTCGGGCCGTATCTTACTGCCTTCCTTCAATCTCATCAATTGAAGTCCTCAAAGCCACTGTTTTAATTACCGTAACAAACCAACCATGCTAGCGTCCAATGATTGGTTTCTTGGCTAAGGGGTTTATCGCCACGAACGGCATGCACTCGCTAGTTGCATCGCTTTCCCAACGGTAAGCACCGTTATCAGTGGTAAAGTCAACCTCGATTTGCCGTTAAACACCAACGGTGGATCGTCATAGGCCGAATAACCGGAAATCAATCTTCCATCTAATTTTCGATTTTTTTGCCGAGCGAGTTCGTGACACAGACAGGATTTTAAATGCTCAGAGTGACTGCCGTGATAAAGATAACTTGAGCCTATTTTGATGCGTCAGATGCGTCAGATGCGTTAAGCGGAAGATAAATATTGATACACCGTTGATCCACACCGTGCTGTGTTAGTACCAGATCACCCCCATGAGCACGAACGAGGCTTCTGGAGAAATTAAATTCGACACCGCCGGACGTCTCATTGGCTTGCGTTCTTATATTTTGACTGTTCTCCGGTTGGATACTAATTCCAGTCCCCTCATAACCAATTCCCAAATGGACAAAGGTTTCACGGACACTTAAATCAATTCGAATTAATCGAGTTTCAGGGAAACTTGCCTTGGCCGCTAAATCGAGCAAAGCGTCAATCGCCATCGCTAAATTTGATCGGTCGAATTGAAAACAAATCTCATCCCTGTGGTTCAACTCAAATTTGAATCCCTCGCTGGTACTTTTTGCAGACCAGGCCTCCAGGGAACGGTTGATCATTTCGTTTAGATCGTCCTTTTCAACCGTCAAAACGGGAAGATGATTGAGGGACACAACCTTGCTCAGCAGATTCGCCAACTGTTCCTGCTTGGCCTTCACGGTGCTCCAACCACGACTCACAAGATCAAAATCCTTATTGGCGATACCTGTGTCCAATAAAAAACCGCCTCCATTGATCACCTGAAAAAAGTTATTGATCCGATGGTTCACTAAAAGCGTCGTTTCTCCCACCAACTCTGTATCAGTCGGAGAAATCTGAGGACGGCCTTCCCCGTTCCCTGACCCAAATACAAATTGGTCTTCTTGGTATTGAATTCGATCACCATCCGACAAAACGACTGACTCGGTCGGTTCACCATTCAACCGGACGACATTTTCATCATTGATTGGGACCAACAGATAATGTTCCCCAACCCCGATTAAAATTGCGAAAACTGTAGCCTCAGATTGAAGCTCAAACGGCAAGTAAACGATCTCAGCCACCGAAGGGGAGCAACCTTCAACAGTCTTTGTAAATTGTGGAAACCTGGTTAATGACATCAATCAATCTTCGAAAATAAGGAAGATTCGAAATTGCGGAACGAAAAAGTACCGTCGCAAAAATGAAAGCCTGTCCGAGTCAACAATGCTTCGGTTAACGACTTATTCGTTTGCCGCAGATAGCCACAAAAGTTGATTAATCTTCGTCTTCGTCTTCGGGCGGAGTGTCGAAACTCGGTGCCGTCGGTTCGTCGTAATCATCAACAACATCGTTGTACTCTGGCAACCGATTCAGAGAAGCGGCGTCGAGATCGAGATCGTTCTTAATCGTGGACTGTATATCGGAAAGCCCCTTCCGAAACTGCTGATAGGTACCGCCAAGCGTCCGCGCTACCTCAGGTAATTTCCCACCAAACAACACGACCGCCACAATGGCAATCACCATTAACTCACCAACCCCCGGACTGCCAAGTCCGAAGAAGCCGAGTAACTGATGCTGTAATGTGAGAGTGTCTGCCATGAAGAGGCATTTCCAGATGAAAAAAAGTAATTAAGCCTTCACGCTTGCGAAAAGATAAAAATCAGGCAATTAGTCAAGGCTGTCGCTGTCGTCTTCGATCGCGCTATCGGCAGGCGCTTCTTTAATGCCGGTCTTGAACTCATTTACACTGCGTCCCAAATTCCGCATCAAACCGGGCAGTTTCGCGCCGCCGAAAAGCAACAACAAAATCGCCATGATGATCAGTAACTCCGGAATACCGGGCATACCAAACGCGAGGAACAAGGATTGATGAAGAACAATTCCGGTCATGTTTAACTCGTGATGAATAAATGGCCGCTACAAATAGAGCGGGCATTGTGGGAAATGACAACGCTCTCATATTCTAGAACTCCACGTTTAACTGTCAAACCCTTCTGTTAAAACATAACTCAGACCGAGTTTAAATCCCGGTTCACCGACCGCTTTAAACGGTATAGGTATCCTGCCAATGTCCGTATGACCGGTTTAAACGCAGCAATCGCCAACGCCGGTGATCTCCAACACCGTGAATCGAGCCGATGGGTGACTCGATAGTTTGGTAAATTTAACCACAAATTGAGCCGCAGCACAGCTTCGTTTTCAAATCAAACCCCGATCAAGCCAATCTCTATTTCCTAAGCGTCTTAAATTCTCCCGTTTCAAATGCCCAACTTTTGCCCTGGCTACCCTCTACCAACACCCGAAAAAAATAAGTCGCGCCGGGAGTCAAAGAATCTAGCAAAAACTCTGCCCTCGAACCCTTAACGTCGATAACAGCAGTCTCATATTGCCAAGTTCTATCCCCTTCGAATTGCTCGCTACTCGCGCCTTTTTTCTCTGTATTGTGCAATTTCCGTTTTACAAACGTCACACAATCAGACCGACCGTAATAGAGCGTAGCCCGCGTTTGAGATCCGGCGTTGAGGCCCGGATAGCTCACCAACACGCTGTCCGCTTTGATTTTGGTAACTTTCGGTTTACCAATTTCCACTGGCAACTCAAACAACTGACTTGCGCACTTCGGCGTTAGATAAATTGGCAATTTACTTGGTGGCTCGCGAAGCCGAGCTACCCGAGGGCCGGTCGACATTTCAACGCCCCCCGTCCCCATCGACAACCAGCCATCCTCCAAGGCTCGCACAAATCGATTGGTGTTGGCTGGGTCATCACCTAAATGCAATGTGTCTGCAACATGCCATTTCTTGTCCGCCCCGTAAAACCAGCCTCTCCTCTTCACTTCTCGAACCATATCACCAGTTCGTTCGACATTGGGCGGACCAGGAACTTCGCAAAAAGAACCGGCGCGTAATCCGGACTGGCCCTTCTTACTTTTTGAGGGTCGACGACCTGCCGCAAATAAAACCCAACGTTGTTCGGACTCTTCAAACAAATAACCATAAAACGTATCAACACCGTTGGACGAATCCACCCTCAACCCCTGGATCACCGATCGGGGATGCCGCTGATACGGATCCCAATTTCGTATCTTTACGCCGGAGCCTTCGTGACCGAATCCACTAAATTCAGCAGCAGGGTTTGCGGTGGCAAGCAAATGGGGCATTTCCGATACCATTGGCATTTTCTCAGCCTTTCGACTCGCTGCCCACATCGAGAAGTTAACGCCACCAGCCGCCAGCCCGTCCGAATTAAAAGAGGCACCAAAGTAACCGAACGCAGTCGTGATCGGAGAGTAAGATGAACACTGCCGTACGCTTTGCGTTTCGAAGACCCAAACCGCTGAATCTTTGCACTGGGATGACTCGTATCGAGCATGGACAGCCGCTGGACGCCATCTCGCCCGGATCAAGCGGGCACCATCAATCCCTGCCCCGGTTGCCTCCATTTTTTTAAATTTGGTCGCCGATTTAATCTTCGAATCTAATTTGCGGATGGCGATCTTTTGCAATCCCAATGAACCAACCTCCAATGGAAACGCATAACCTTGCGGCTCGCGACCATCACTCACGGATGTCGCAATTTGAAACTCGTTCTTCCCAACGGAAACTTCCCATTTAACACCAGCTTCAGCACGCGGAACATCGAAATAAATCCTTAACTCCGCCGCCGCTGGGCTCGCTTTCCACAAATACCAACACGCCTCTCCAGAAATTTTGCTACTGACCGCCTGCAAGCCATCAAAATGACTTGAGATCAAAGCACGATCAGATTCTGGTGCCGCGTGCTTTCCAATCGCCCGGAAGGCTCCTTTCGTAAAGAAACCATTATTGGCATCAAAAACCAAGCGCTCATTTTGAGGAGCCGAGCCAAAGTAAGAAACCTGTTGGCCCATCGAGTTAACCCCAGGCGTCGAAAATAACTCTACCTGACCGGACACCTGATTTGCCTGCGAGCCAACGACGACCAACAGACCACAAATTAAAAACCGAAAATAAATCATTCACCGCGCTCCACTTTAAAATTCCCCAATGCAACTTCCCTTAAATATTTTACTAATTTGACAGAATTGGACAGGCGTGCACCCGCACGTCCAGAATGAGGCAAATGCAAATCAAACATGCCGCACTGATCGTTGACGAACTCACTCAATGTCCGACGCGATTCTTGACCGTGAAAATTGATTGACTTTAGGGTAATCCAATTTTCCAATTTTGCATTCACGTGCTCAAGCATCCGAATTCCGTTGGGGTGGTAAACCACCAACGTATCCCCATCCTGCAAAAAATCCCCCCAGCGTTCGCGGAACTGGTCAACAGTTTCCCAGTTTTCAAAATGCTCACCTGACAGTTCCAAATGAGCGAGAAATGAATTCGTTAGTCGCCTCTTGGGCTTTATAAAAGATTCAAAGTTCGCCAAAGATGAATCAACTGATTCTCCTAAACGATGAGCACTCCACACCAAAGGACCACGCTGCGAATCAATTTTATCGCCCGTTAGTCCCTCTTCGCGACACTCCAGTTCCCCGTAGGCGACCACAATCGATTTTTGAGAATTGATTAAGCCAGCAGGAATATTTAGGGTATGGCCGGATTTCCTTCCGCCTGAATAATGGGATGACTTCACCTTAGGATGGTCAAGCTGCCGTTGAACCATTGTCTCGAACGCATCCACTAATTTATCTAAATCAGTTAACTCTGGCTCGAGTTCTCGCAAAGCTTGAACAACCGCTTCCAAAGTCGAAAGAGAAACGTCGTTTGGTTCTAAACGAATCCGATAGTTCCCCGGCTCCGTGGGCAACAATTGATAATGGGGCAAACTTCTCAACTGCGGTAGATCACGAACCAGCGCTTTCGCCTGGGGCCACGTGCCGTCGATCACCACAATCTGGCTCGGTCTTTCATTTTCAGGGATGTTCGCGAGTGTTATCGCCGTGTCAGAGGGGTACAACAACCCAACCGAATCGCCCAATCCAAGGTTCGCGTCAACTAACCGTTCTGAATTGCCACACACCAGTTTGGTTCGTTCGAGAGCAGCACGCACCATTCTCGCAGTATTGAATGGGTGATCTCGCTCGCTTACATGCTGAACAAGAATAATTTCGGTCTCGTTTTGAATCCGAGGAATGAGACCGCAATAGCACTGCGACTGCGGCCGAAAACATTGAAAGCAGCGTGGCGACGCTGGTTCCGATACCGAACCGTCTCGCTGGCGGGCATCGTTGAGGCGGATAACAGTGCTCCCCATCGAGTAAATCGCTGAATTCAAACCAATTGGAATTCAATGGCGGAAATGCATGGGAATCGAACCCACCAACCACATGATTTCCATGCGGCTCAACGGTTTTGAAGACCGCGGCCGGCACCAGCCGAGCAAGCACTTCCAAATGAATAATAACCGGCACCTAGCTGATCGCGTTTGTACTACCGGTTCCGCGAGCTACTCTTATACCCTTAATTTCGTTCCGGTGAAAGTATCACAACAAAAACAATAAGTGAATGTATAACTTCCCAAACCACCCCAAAAAACTCTCGGACGTATAAACTCCGAGCCTTCAAGCCAACTCCCGCAAAAGAGCCTGGTCAATTTGCTGTGAGGCGACAAAACATTTAGAAATTTAACAAGTTACTCAATTCACAAAAAATGCGATCCGCTAACAACGCAATTCGCAAAATCCAGTGAAAACTAAATTACGATCAACCCTATCAAATACTCGGTGGAAGCCTTGAGGATTTTGACAAATAAAATGTGGGATCAATTCACCAAAACTTGGAAATTCAAACGACCTCAATCTGACACTACTTTTCTGGATGATTTGCCGCTGTCACCGTGACCCAATCGAGCAACTCGCGTATCTCACCAAGCCGCTCTGCCGAAATATCTGTGTATGCCAAGTGCAAATTTTCAAGCTTCTTAAGCTCAGCCAATGGGCGAAAATCGAGCTTGTCGTCTATCTCAATCATGATTCCCAAAGAACGCAGTTCCCTGAAATTGGTCAAAGGGGAAAGATCGACGACTTCCATATTGTCGAGTACGACCGCATCGACCGAATCAAAAAAGTCCACACCGAAGATTCCTACCAACCAACTTGGGGCAGGAAATTGGGAATCGTGTTTGTAAACACCCGACGCCGCATCATATTTATGGGCAAACGTGACATGCCCATTTTGGCTTTCGACCCAGGCTCGCCCTCGTTTCTGAAGGAGGCTTCGCTGGATTGGCGGGGCAAGCATGAGTGCAAAGACTGCCGTGAGAACAAACAGGAATCGCAACGACAACTGGAATTTCCTACGGCTTCCCCGACGACTCATCTTTACCCTACCTATCGCTTGTCTACATCTGGACACACATGCATTTGAATTTGCAGATTTTCCAATTCCCGTACGGGGAACATAAAATAATTAACCAAATCATATGGATGCCTACATCGCAAACAGATAGACATCCCCACGGCTTACTATTTCTTTTTGGTAATTAAAACTATCCCAACAAAAAGAGCGGCCAGCAGGACAAACACCCCAATAGCTCCTAGAATAAAGAACAAACTTTGAAAACTAAAACTGCTGCCGCCCATCTTCACGCTCCAATTAAATTAGCAACACGTCGGCCAGCCAAAAATTGCAAACCGGTTGACACCACGGCTTCCCCAAAAAACAGAAACCACTCACTTCGACGCGGCGGGAACTAACCAGTCGAACGTGGCAGCCTCCGAATCCGTTCCGCTGAATTGGAAATCCCGCAACCACTTCTGAAGGGTAGGACCGCCAACCAAACCGTCATCAAAATTGGCGGCACCCAAAGCACCAAAGTTCCCGCGATTAACAAGCCGCGAGTATTCGCTGCGATCGTTGCACTTTTCGCTTCGATCAAGTCAATTCCGTTTGACGGATACAAAAAAAATGTCGCACGCGTTGCGAAAATTGCCGCAGCAAATAAACCTCCTGCAACTAGACCGAACACAACGATCAAAAAAGTGGGATAGCTCGACCGCGGTCCCAGCTTAATTCCAGCCAAAAAACCAAGCCACAGCAATGAAGTCAGCCAATACCCAATCGATGCAAAAAATGCAGCTACCGCAAAGACGAAAACCAGACCAAACAATTCGAACATGCTAAAACGATTTTCACCAATTAACGAATCCCCTGGAACACTGTCTCGATCTCCAACACGTTCCATCCATGCCTCCAAAAAAACAGATCAATTTGAGAAGTAACTTGCATCGCCAAACCACGCCACGACTGCAGGAGTTTAGCGTCCGCCGATTAAAAACGCAAAACATCGCTCAATTCAGACGCCTCCCAAACTGAACTTAAATTCCCCCCCCACAAACAATGTTTTCGTCGTCAATGCACTACGGACCTTGAAATGGATTTCCACTTTCAATTCGCTCCGAGGCGGCAGTCTTCTGAACATCACTTGGCTCACGTTTGGGAATCAGAAATAGAATAAATTTTGCAACGCCAAATAGGAATCCACAGTAGAGTGACGCTGGCACCCAGCCAGCCAGCAATGCGCCCATTGGAGAAGTATCACTAAAAGCCTCATCAGGCGGATCCGGTGAAGCCTGCCACATTTGATAACCAACTTCCAAACCGATAAACAGGGATCCCCAAAACGAAAAGACACCAACCATGAGACAAAGCAACGGCAAGAGCCATCCCCGTGCACTACCGGCATACAAAGAGACGACAGTGGCCAGCAGGACACCGACAGCAAAAATGGGGTAAAAATACTCGCCGAAGGGGGTTTGCATAATTTGTCCGTTTAAACGCATTTTCAGTCACTTGGAGTTGGCTCGGTCTCTGGATCTTCAACTAAACAAAGCCGTTCGGCCAACCGATCCCAAGCGTCGATTTTTGGCTTCGAAGCTACCACTAAAATAGAATACTGGCCCGTCGAATCAAACAACACCAGATGCGTCTTTCCTTTACCCCTGAGTCGCCCGCTGATGAATCCTTTTTTTTGGGAGCTTTCGAAATGCTGTAATCGGTCCTCACATCCAACAGGCATCATTAACGAACGGACTGGCCATAGATCCGCTGTCGAAGTCGGTGATTCGTTATCCAACATGAGCGCATCTCTAAGCAAGCAGTAAGGCGAGAGCCTCGGTATTATGTGACCTAGACTTTCGTAGATACCATCGTCCACCATGACGTAGAATTTACCCTCCGCACAATCAAGTTCGTAGCACCCAGGCCCTCTGTCAGGCAGCTTGGCAAGGGTGCCCCCCGAATCCAGTTGCAAACCAATATCACAAAATTTCAAAACAATATCGTTGGTATCTTTAATTTCAACGAGCGAGGAGGAATAAGGAGCTTGCGCCCATATCGGATCGATGGCCTGATGGAACCTTCGCTCCGCCAGCTTAAACCGAACAAACGGAATCACAATGATTGCGATCGCCACGACGAGCGTAATAATAAAAAGTGTTTTTAGTGAAAACTGTTTCATTTTAAACTCGCGATCAATCAGTCACGCAAGCCCTTTCCTGAAGACAGTGATGTAACCTGCGGTCAAACCAACCGTTCTTCATTTTGGTGAAAACAAATTGGCTCGGACAGCGAGGAACAATTCGACGCTCCAATGTTACTGTATCACTTCGAAAAAACAAACTTACAAAACGTGACCGCCGGGAAAGTTACCCTTGAATGCAGCAACCCTAAATCCAATAGCCACGAGAAATCAAATAGATGACCAGCACTACCAACGTTAGCATCGCGACAAATTGAGCCCGGCCAATTTTCGCAATGCCAATGATCCCAGCCATCATTATGACCGTTGGACCAATGTCGCCCCATGGTATTAGTGGATAGACATAACCGATCTGCCGGAACGGCCAGAATGGCTTGACGGGCCAGTCGGAAAGTCCTTGCCCTCCCGACACCACCATGTCGCATACAAGGTGCACGGACTGAAAGCCAATTCCTACAAAAATTAAGACTGACGTTGGAATAGGTAGCGGCGTACACTCCCGAGAGACTGCTACATCGCTTGGAAGGAATCTGGCGAAATAGCCCCCAATCCTCTGAATCCATCTAAATCTGGCCTGTGTCCACCCAAGAACGATTGAGGTTGCCACAATCAAAAGGAAATTGTGCCCCCAAACGCGATGCCCCGATTCAAATCGTTCCATATCAATCAGCATCGGCAAACCATCCAAATCTGGCACATTGGAGGCTACCGCGGCGAAGGCAACTACCTGCCAGCCATACCGTTTGTGAAGCCCCAGAGCCAGCGCCCCGAGTATCCCAACCATGGTGTGCTCTGGTGAGGTCATGTACTACTCAAGCAAGACGATGTAACTGACTGAAAATCAAGCTGACAAGAAATTTAGGAGGATTTTCAAGTTGCATGATTTTAGGATCACAATTCAATTCGGTTTCACTCCAACGACACTATACACGACGAAACATCGAACGCAAAAAACCCAATTTAAAAATCAGAACTGCCTCAATGATTTACGATGGTCTTAAGAAACAAAAAAACAACCATCTAAAATCAATTAGAATTGAATTTCCTCAACCTCAGCTACCGACCTCGTCACCTGAATCCAGCGCATTTGATTCTGGCCGGCAGTTAGACCTTACGTGACTGTAAATTAAGATTGCAACGGTAGCGATCAAGGCCGCCGCGATTGGAATTGCAATTTCCATCGAGCTATCTTGCTCAACATTTTTTCGATGAACCCTGGGCTGAATCGAGTACACAGCGATCGCGGTTAGACCCGCAATAATAATGAGCGATCGGATGAAAGGAATACCTCGCTTCGGCGCGAAAGAAGCATACCCGGCCAAGCCGAAAATCACTGCCAAACCAGTTGACGACACCAAAATTAGAAGAGGCAATCGGGCGAGGTCATTTTCGCGATCGATTGGATGGATGTCATAAAACATTGAGTAAACAATCCAATATACTCCAACACTAAAGACAGGTATGAGAAACCCGACAATCGCGAATTTTATTGATTTTTGAATTCCTCGCTCAATTTCCATAAAAGCGTTCTCAAAAGTATAAATACCCGACCCAACACAACATTCTCAAAACGCGTTCCAATGCAACTGTATTCTCTGCCATTAACGCGTCGATGTGCCCTAGCTTATTCTTGCATAAAATTATTGCATAAAATTTCTTCGCTAATCGCTTCTCGGTAGAACTGATTTTCGCTGAGGTCGACTGAGCTTATAACCTAAGCCTCGAAGTGCAAAACAGATCCCTAGTATAATCGCTCCCATTAGCTGTTTTCCTAGGATCAAGCCAAGCACAAACGGCCTGTCATTACCAAACGGAGCAATTAGCCCTGCCACACCAATCTCAATTACCGACAATAAGAGGCAATAGATAATCCAGATACAGATCCAGCGGATGACTTTATCCATATCTACTTTAAGAGATATCCAAATGCATGGAATTGTTACGAGTAAGCTGACGAGACCGTAGACCGAGATATAAACCAAAACTTCCGGATCATTCCGTAAAGATATCTGTGAAATTCCCTCGAATGGAATAAGTGCGCGACCAATTCCAAGTGAAAGAGATAAGAGGAAAATACCTAACATAATCTCCCTAATCGAATAGGTAGAAACACAACTCGCGTTTCCCTTCTGGTTATCTTGAACGATCTGCCATCGAGACCATAAGGAAGCAGCTTTTAATGGCACAAAGGTTATTAAAAATCCTATGAACCACGTTATCCCAGCAGATAATCGAATCGGTGGACCGCCATCCCCCAAAAAATCGATTCCCAGAGAGAATCCTGCCCACGAAAATACCAGTAACAGCAAAGTCCGCGGGAACCGGACCCAAAATGTACCGCGAACCAATGTTCCCCAAACGCAAATGACGGTAAGCTGCGCGGTCACGACGCCTATTGCAACCATACCGGAAAACGGCTCTGGCATGAGATAAGGCGTAATGACGTCAAATATCAAAAACCCAGCACAACAGCCGCCAAGCAACAGCATCAGCGATATCGTTCGGTATGTTTTAATGGCCCCAAAAATGCTGGAATCCTTTTTTATATCCGCATCCATTTTCCCTGCCCGCTGTAAACAAAACAAACAATGACTGGGCCAGTTTTATACCCAAACTACCCAGATCAATTGCCAATCAATTGCTGCTCCTGGCGAGTGACGAATCAAACTTTCGTTTTTAAAGCACAAAAGCCGCTTAAATTGAAGTTCATAGGTGTACTGAATTCAGATTGAATAACTCCAGCACGCGAATACGACTAACCGCCACCGTCCCGATCCAACTTGCGATTCTTTGATTTATCAAATTCAACAATGACTGGGTAATGGTCGGAAATTGCATCAATCTCTTGGGCTAACGAAATTGTGCCCGAACGTGAATCTCTTGCCAACACTTGATCTGCAAAAACAAAATCAATCCGATACCGTTTTAGTTTCAATTCCTCCATGTCTTTGGACCATCTTGGAATAGTAATTGGAGACGGGCACGACACTTTAGCAGTTGAGTCGTGCTTGTTCACCACATCGACAAACCCCTTGGCCTCAACTCTCTCAACAAAGGTGTAATCTCTTTGTCTAAGCCTGGCATTTGCAACAAGGAATGCCTCGTCTTTTTGCGAACAACCATTGAAGTCTCCCAGAATAATCACCCGCTCTTCTTGCTTCAGAAGCGGTGCAATCTCATCGAGAATCACGTTGACTTCGTTATATTTTCCCGGCCAAAAATGGACCACGAAGAAATGAATCCCCTGCGTTTTGCAGTGAAGGTAGCCATGGTGAAATCCTGCCACTCTACGCTTGATGACTTTGATAGGCTGATTTGACGTCAACCCGACCGGAAAACCTTTTTCCTTCAAAATTACCGCATGTTCATGCCCCCAGTCTCCCGCCAACTTTTTCAAACCAGCTTCCGTATGTCCATTTAATTCCTGCAAGGCGACAACGTCCGCTTGTTGACTCCTAATCCAATCGACACCCTGCTCAATGGATTTTTTATGATTAAATCCGTATAGCACATTCCAGTTTACGACCTTCAAAACATCTGGTTCATCCGCGGAAGCAGATTGCCCGTTCAAAATGCACCCAAATAAGATCAATGGAATGCTTCCCATTCGCAGAATTCTCAATGTCGAAACTTTTATCTTATTAACGCGTGGCATCATGACCTAACCTCACACCGGGACATAAACGTCTTGAAGAAACTTCCGCCAACCTACAAGGCTACTTAAACTGCGACACATCGAGCAGCATCAGCCGATCAACTGCCCCATTCCCGCCGACCTGAAACTTACCTGCACCCGACTCAAAAAGCACAGCTAATCGATCACCAATCATCACGATCCCTTCGGACATCGGAGGAATCCCAAGCTCGCCGACATAGTTATCGCCGTCGAGAAACCATAACGGTACTTCATCGCCGTTCTCTAAAGCAACCATTTTGTGCGGCTTTTTCCCGATCGGATTTCGGTACGCCACAATTAGACTGCGATTGGTTCTCCGTTGGTATCCAAAAGAGCAACACTGTCAACAATCTTTCCCGTTACCGAATTGATAATCGAAACAACGGAAGGGTCTTTGGCAGCGTAGTTAGAGATAAAAATCAACTTCCGTGAAGGGTCATAAGCAAGCCCCTGTGGTACGACTCCTCGCTGCAACCCCGGAATGACCGGGCCAGCAACTGTGGAAGGAGAAACAAAATAAAATTGCTCATACATCCCCAGCAAAGACAATCCGTTTCAAGCGAAGGCCGCAACTCAAAAAGCAAATTCTTTTAAACAGTAATCGTTTTAACAGGAATCTATGGAGTTGAACCAATCGGACTACCCGGTGGCACCTTCAACTGTTTTGAGTCAGGCAGCACCGAATACGGACGCTCTAAATAGCGATTAATCCGCCAATTCTGAAGCTCAAAGAACTTTGCATCCAGTTCATCACCGGGCGCGGGCAACTTGGTCAAAACATGTTTCAATCCTGAAAATGCGGCAAGCCTAACCTCAACATCAGCACTGCCGTTATCCGCGAGGGCCAACAATTGATCGATCACCGTTTCGATGACGACGCGTGAAATTTTGAAATCAGATTTACGTTTCGACGTAGCATAAGTTTCGTCAACGACCAAGTTTATTAACCGGACGGGCGTCAAATCATCGGGCGTTTCTACTTGACGCGCCACGCGTCCCAACCGCTCGTGCTGAAATAATTCATTGAGAGTCAAATTCGTTGCAACTTTCACCGCGCCCATCGGATCAAACACACGCCCAGTTTGTCCCGGAAATATTTCCGGATCTCTGATGGTCGAATAGGGCCGCGGACTGATCGACTGCAAAATTTCTTTCCTAATCAGTAATTGATCGGGATGAATCGTCTTCAACAATCCAGAAATCACCGCTTCCTGGCTCTCCCGCTTAATTGGCAAATTGTCTGAAATGGAATGATTCGCTCCACCACCAGCATAACCGTAGGAATAATCGTGACCTCCAATGAGCTTCCCCGCCGCTTGGAGTTGATACCGATGGTGAAGGTAAATTGGAGTCAAATATTGTGCGACATCGGCTGTCGTCGTTCCGTCAGGCAATAAATGTGCGTCAAATTGATCAAGCGCAATCCGCCGAACTTGCATCACGTGGTCAAGCTGCTGGAGTGGATCGGTACCATTGTCCCAAAGGTTAGCCATCGGATGGGCCGCACCGGCAGGCCGAGCATCCGAATCAGAAATGAAAATCATCTTAGCTTCCGCCGCGTCATCTAAAATTGATTTGAGACCAAGTTCCTCTTGTTCTTGATTGGCATATTGTGAATAGGCAAACTTAACTGAGACCTTATCCCATTCTCCAATGCCAACCGCATACGCATCACTCAAATCAAGCTGGCCTTGATCGCTAATCTTCACTCTTGGTGCTGGATAGTCCATGACGGAAGCTCGATCACCGTAAGTACTGGCCGCAAAATTATGCACAAAACCAATGGTGTGCCCAACCTCGTGCGCTGAAAGCTGACGAATTCGAGCCAGCGAAACTTCTAATGCATCGCCTTTTGCAGCTAAATCGGCCAAGGTCGATTCTTCGATGATGCCGCCAACGCCGCAGCAAGCACAGCGAAGATTTGGTGGCAGCGGATCGAGAGCGTTCACTAACAACTGATCTTGCCGAACACGAAGCGAGCCGAGCGTTACGTGCCCCTTCAGTATCTCACCGGTCCGAGGATCAACAACACTTCCACCGTAACTCCAACCGCGAGTGCTACGATGAACCCACTGAATCACGTTGTAGCGAACGTCCAGCGGATCTGCGTCCGGAGGCAGTAATTTCACTTGGAATGCATTCTTAAACCCCGCCGCTTCAAAAGCCTCATTCCACCAACTCGCTCCTTCGAGCAATGCATCTTGAATTTGCTTTGGTGCGCCGGCATCGACATAGTAAACGATCGGCTCTATTGGCTCAGACAATTTCGCAAGCGGTTCTTTCTTCACCAAACGATGCCGTGTAATCCATCGCTTTTCCAAAGATTGATCCAACGGCGTGGCATAATCAGAAAAAGTAATGAATATCGATGGGCTACGTACATCGTAGGTGCGAGGTTGATACTGATCATCCGGCAGTTTCACAAACGAATGGTGCTGACGCAGCGTTACCGATTGAGGCGTTGGTGTGGTTTGCCGGACGTACTTCCCCGGTTTTTTAGAAGCAAAGGTTAGCGTCGCTTCCAATTCCGTATTGTTTGGAAACGACCTGCAACGTGGCAGAAAGACTGCAGACCGCTTTGCATCCAGCGAAAAATCACCTTGGTCGGTGGATTTCAGGGTACCGACCACTCCATGCATATCACTCAGCAAAAGATCCGTAATATCCGTCAGAAAACAGTCGTCTGTTTCCGCCACCACTTTACCGCCCCAAACAATAGATTGGGCAAACGACTGTTCAACCGCTGTTCTCTCCAACTGGTTCTCTGTGTTCGCTCGAAACCGAAGATTCCGTTGAACCATAAAAACCTTAGGGCCAACCCGCGTGAACCTCACGACCTTTTGATCACCCAATTGACCTCGATCAAGACCGACTGGGTTTGACCCCAAACCAGTGGCAAGGGAATGAACATATAACAACTCTTCATCGGGGCGCTCAATCTCAAGATAGACTTTCCCCGTTTTCTCATCCCAAAAAAATGAGAGGTAACCGTCAAACCGCCGCATCGAATCAGTGAACTCTTCGACTCCGGACAGTTTTGGTTTTTCTTCAGCTTCCTTGGCACCGTCCTCCTGCATTGCCAAGCAACTTCCCATGAGCGCCAGCCATATCAAAAAGATTTTCATAACTAATTTAGCCTGTTAATATTTACAAAAAGCGCAGTCATCATCGGAACTATAACTAAAAACGAATCCAATCCTTCAAACCATGTAAAAGGTGGGTCGAGTCCACCAAATGACTTTGCGCAAAGCCAACACTATCAATTTCACCTGGGAAGCTTATGTGAGAAAAGCCAATCGTAGACACCATCTACTTTCTTAATCTCACCAGGGGCGGAGCCATGATTGGCACCTTCGAAATATGTAGTTTTGACCACAGTTGAACCAAGTTCCCTGATTCGCTTTTCCATCGCCCGAATGCCATCGACACGGAGTTTCGAATCCTTCGTTCCTACCATTACCCAAAGAGGCAACTCGACCATTCCGCCGATGCCGGACATATCGGGAATGAAAGCTTTGGGAATAACAGCAGCAAAACGATCTGGTGAAGCCATGGCCCATTCCCAAGTCCCCTTCCCGCCCATACTGTAACCGATGCAGTAAACGCGATTGGGATCAATGGATTGATTTTCCTTAAGAATATAATCCAGCATTTTATTGAGAGAGGCCGGATCCCAGTGGCCCTTGCTCTGAGGCACAAGAATGCTGACCAGAGGGTGGTTTTCCGAACGCCCAGTGAACCGCTTCACCTCCCCCTTCCACTTGAAGCGTTCGAGTTTCCCATTGGATCCTCCTGACCCGTGAAGGAAAATCAAGAGCGGGCTCTTTTCAGAATTCGAACTCGCCTCAGGTTCCGAAGCAACCGGATGGTAAAGCAATACCTCAGAGTTCAACCGCTCAAAACCTGCCGCTATATCGTCCGGCACGGAAACGACTTCCAAACGTAAGTTTCCGCGGACATCGCCCGTTTTCCGTCGACCTTGCGCCTCAGATGAACTACTTAGAGACAATGAGATTAGCAAAGCAATCAATAGAGCAGTAAGAGGTTTCACGTTAGACCTGCGAGTTAGACAGCGTTCATTTTTTCAAGGTTCATAATTGAGTCGTTACACCAATTTAACCACCGAACCAAATTTTATCAAAGGATCAGACAGGACGACAACCTACATCGGATCACACATGGATGTGAGGTATTTCATTATTAATTACGCTTCCATTCGACTACGCTTCCAATATTAATTCTGTCAAAGCACATTAAAATCCAAACGGATTCAGATGCATTGAGCGTTGCGTTTTACTTAAGACCACGCGTGCCTACCGCCGACAATCTTGACCAGAAAAACCTCGGACCAATCCCTTCCACGAATAGATTTTTCAACCGTCACAGTCGCCCCTTATTCGGAATCATCCGACCAAACTCCAAATTCGTTTCCTGACGGTCCGGAAAAGTGAAAGCGTCTACCTCCTGGGAATGCGAATGTCTCTCGGACAATCGAACCTCCCGCCGCTTGTATCTTCTCTAACGTAGACTCGAGATCAGCACTGTAGAAAATCAGCAAAGCGCTTCCGGTCTCTGTTCGTGCGCACAAGTCCGACTTAAAGAAACCACCATCAAGCCCTTGATTCGAAAATGCCATATACTCAGGTCCAAAATCTTCAAACTTCCAACCAAACACCGTCTCAAAGAATAGTCTGGTTGCCCCAAGATCAGCACACGGAAATTCTACGTAATTTAGTTTTTCATGATCATTCATTAGATCAATTTTCTCCAACTTTCTTTTCCACTTTAGCTGAACAGGTTTTGAAACATCCGATTTGAACCCTTCGATTCGAGCCACATAAATCTGTGGGGCATTCCTATTAATTGTCTGATCTCAGCTCTACCATGTTCCCGTGAACAGAACCCCGCTTGCTAATCTACGTCACAGGATTTTTGAGTCAAAGGAACAGGTCGACTCACAACCAGGGCGATAAAAAATCCAATCAAACCGCCGAGGTAGCTTGCGTTGTGAATATACGCCACACGGACGAACGCCCACGTATCGGTAATTTGAAATTGTTTAACAAAAGACGACCAAGCACTATAGTCGGCTCCAGCTCCTCGCCACACTCCGTAAAAATAGCCGGCAACACCAGCCAGCACACCGGTTCCGAAAACGATCCCAAATCCTTTTATGATTGCCGGATAAGCGATCGTGCGAGGCTGGTTAGGTATCAAACGCCGAGCGAGGAACCAGGCAAAAATGAATCCAACCCACCAACTCGCAAGAAACCCAATACAGGAAACAAAGATACGATTACTAAGCCCAAAATCGGCAAACTTAAACTGTTCAAATTTGAATTTGGTGAAATATTCGGGGCCGATTGCATAAGTAATTTGGTCATGCAAAATTCCATAGCACCCGGCTACCAACGCTCCCAGAAACGCCACGACAAACATGGCACCTAGGTCAGCCCGGTCAATGCGTGGAACCAAATATTTCAAAGTGCATCTCCCTTAACTGGCAAACCCAGAACAACGAACGTTTGCTGTTTCAACCGCCAAACCGACGGCCACCAACAATTCTAAAACTATAGCCGCTCTTTCCGCGCTCATGCAAGTTTACCCGGTTGCATCAAGCAAGTTGCAGTTGCTCCTCGCCCCCGAGATGCATTAACCTTTTGCGACACTTAAAACCGCTATTAACCTCGATGTATAAACCGTTTGGGTAACAGGCTGGTAGAATTCCCCCAGATTTCCAACCAGCGTAAGAACAACTGCCATTTTGATAAAATCAGATGGGCGAGTAGGCCCGCTTTACACAGCTGGAGCTACAGGGGACGTCTCCAGAAACAAGAAAACCGAAAATGTGACTAGGCACATTTTCGATGGCGAAACTGTAAAGTTCAATCTTGTCGACCGCCGACGTAGCGGCCGCCAATCTCACAGCTGACAATGGAAATCGCTAGAGTGCACCAACTCAAAGAGATTAGCCACAGCCCCACCTGTTCTTCTATTCAGCATAGCGAACCTCAATATAGTCCTCGAGAACATGTCCCAGCGACTGGGCTTCGTTCCATGAGAGTAAGCCCCCTATCTGCCACCATTGAATGCCATTGGGTGTCCGGACTCGAACTTGAACTGAGCTTAGGTTATTGGAGTCCTGACCTGTTGTCCGTGTTAGATTGACACGCGCATCGATCACGTCCTGGCGAGGTCGGATGCGTGACGGACGCAGCCGGGCCGGCCAACGAGACGCGGTTACGCAGTTGGGGTTAATTTCAAATCGCTCCTCAAACAGATAGACCGAGCCAAACGCCAACAGTCCGATCGCGGCTGCAGCAATTGAAAGGATCAGAGAAATAGTCGGATTGCCGGGCCAGCTGCCCATTGTAAAAAACGAATCGACACCAAAATAAACCGCGGCCAACCATAAAAAAGTGCCAAAAAACCCGACTCGGCCCAGGCTGGGCCAGCCAACTCGCAGCCTGTCAGGTTCAATCGTCCAGTGGAGCGAATATCGACTTCCTTCCTTGCGTTTAGGATGCTCATTCCGAACCAGTTTCCGGCCCAGCAAGTTGGTATTAAATTCGATGTCGTCCAGAGAATCAAAGCCTTGAAATTTCTGGATAGCCTTCTGAAATTTGGCCGGGATAGCTTCTAGCGACGAAAACTCGGTTTCCGATCCATCTTTCCAAACAAGGACATACCTGTCTTTATCAATTCCATCGGGCAACTGGATCCGGATTTGCTTAAAACCGGCGAGCCGTTTTTCAGATGGCAATGGATCGTTTTTCATGGAAGTTGCATTCGATTGGTGTGGGAGGGATGAATTTTTTGCCGCATCACAAGGTAGGGACACTCCACTAAGTTATTGGGCAATGCCGACGCGGCGTACTGGTACGCCGTCGGGATATTCGTTCAGTCGCCTGTTTTATTCCCATTCCAGCAAATTTTTTTGGATACTTATTGTTTTGTTTTGAGGACAAACCAAAAGGAACTGATTTAGTTTATTGATTTTTTTGGTCAACCTTGATAACGAAATGGTGTGAACGACCTATTTACCGTCTTTTTCAGTCTCCCGAGACCTTTTAATCAAGACAAAAGGACACGACCAGTTTGACAGTTTCGGCGAACGCAGAAACTTCCCCGACTCGCCATCACGTTCATACCACAAATTGAAAGGACACGAATTTCGCATTCGACGAAAACTCAAAATTCAAGTCGCCCGCTTTTCACATGTTTCACCAATCACCCGTTGGAAGACAAGACCGCCGGCTTTATCGAAGAGCAGCTGCGGCTAACGGACGCCACGCTTGAGAACCTAAAACTTCAGCCCACCATCAGCAAAGCGTTCGGTTGTGCCCCACACGGGAAGCTTCGACCTCGTCCAATTTATTGCCAGCTAGATCTACCACACTTAATTGCGCGTGCCATTTATTGAGTGGCGGATAACCCTAGTTCCTTAACCGCCCTCCAAGCCATCTCAAATGCCGTTTTCAAATCAGCGCCCAGCGCAGAATCGCAGTTGGCAATGGTGATTCGACCAAATGGCTGACGGCCTTTTTGATCTGGTGTCGGATACGGAAAGACACGAGGAAGCGTGCGTCGATTGGAAGTAATAGCAAGGAAGTTTACGCGGACATCTTTTGGTAGTCGGCAGTATAAATATCCAAGCAGAAAATTGGGGCAACTCGCGTAAGAAACATCGCCAAAACACGCTGCGCATCTCCTCGAATACCGACCGTGAATTTGTCATGAGATTCGCCACCGCTAAGTTAAAAGATCACGGTTCCGGGATCGCCCGCAGTTCGGCATTTCGTAAAAACGCTCGCCCATGGATTCTGCTCGCAAGGTCGTGGTATGCAAATCTGAATTGAATCAACAGATTGTCACAACCGAGCAAACGCGACGCGCACCGACAAAACATAGGCAATGAATGCCGGAACAGCAAGAAAAAGCAAAGGCCCCGCACCATCAAAAGCTGCCGCAACATTGGTCAGTGCATCAAACAAGAGGACAAAGGCAATCGAACAAAACAAAATTAGTCTTCGCCAAATCGGTGGCCTCCCGTTCGTGCGCATCGAGAGTTCCCGAAATCCGAATTCATATCTCGCAAGAATCACAACTGCCATTGCGATGATACCCAGCGTTTGAAGCACAATCATTACGACAATCACCCAAACCGAAGGCTCCGCTCCCGGCCTATCCAGACCTTTCGTGACCAACCCAAGCAATGCAAACAGACCGGCAGGAATTGCAGCGATCACAAGCGGCACATAAAGATCCCACAAAGGCGATAGGCGAAAAGGTTTCGCATGAACAAAAGGCTGGGCATCGCCATCATTGCCGAATTGTTCCAACATCGTCAAACTCGCTTTCCGAAAAAGCCGACGGCCATGGTTTGTCTGTTCCTTGTAACTGCCGACTGAAATATCTCCAGCCTAACGAAAATCAGGGAATGGGCGTGCCAGGTAGAATTAAAATCGCATCCTCAAAACTAAAACCCGACCAGTCAATGACAAATCATTACCAACCCATGATCTCAGTTACTAATAAAATTCCGACGCCGATTATAGCAAAACCTAGCTAACGCGAGGCAGATTAAGCATTGATTTTCGACAGCACGAAAGCGCTTAACTTTGGTGAAAATTTAGTCGCCCCCAAAATATCCCGCCCGTGATTAACGAAACAGGAACTGGAAAACATCGATTTCAAAAACAAAATCCATCGACGGTGGTTTCCAGGCCGGGCTATCACGCTTTCTTCCGGTTGGTCCCAAACTGCAAATTTAGAATTACGATCATACCGCCAATAATCAGAGGAATAAAATACGTAACCTTAATGACAAACGGGGTAAAAGAATCTGCAGCCTGTGCGAGGACTATCAATAAACCAAGAACTACCATCGACAACATCAAGGCCCGAATTGAAACTTGCCAAGATGAGTTGTGAACCACCACGACTATTCCCGCTAGTGTGAGCCCGACCAGGATAAAGTTCATGGCAACTCTTCCAAGATCATATTTCCGGGTTCTATCCCCGTTGGAAAAATCGCTAAATTCCATGAAATGTAAGGGAAACCCAAACCGCTTACCGGGGTATTCCACAACAAATGTTCCATCAGGCAGAGTTATAACCATGCCGTCGGCCTCGATTGATCGCTTCAGTGACAAATGTCCCGTGAACACCGGTATCAACCAAATCGCAATTAATACCCAACACAAAATCGACCAATTTCTCGGGTTCAGCTTTTGGCTAGGAGTCATGACGTTTTGTATAAGTTAACGGGGAAATCTACAGTGACCAGCGAAGCGCAAATAGATGTCTCTCCGACTCGACGAATTCATATGCTGTGGCGAGACCAATCGATCGTAAATCAAAAATTGGCGACTCGCACCCCATGAGACCCAATTCATTGGCCTTTGTTAATTTTCGATAACTTAATTTGCGATAACTTAATTTGCGAAAACTTAGTTTGCGATAATTAAGTTTTCAATGGAATCAAGCGCTAGAACACCAAATTCCGATGCCGTCTCGCTTCAAAACGATTTGGACAGCAGAATCCCTCCGCAATTTTAGTATCCGGTCGCTGCGAACTAGAACCGAACGACTTCCAAGTAAAAATCTGAGGAGTCGCAGATCAAAGCATTTCCCCAGATATCGCCAACCTACGAAATTTTAGTTGTTGATAGCTGAAGAACGCTCCAATCATAAATTTTTTCCAAACGTAAGAACGAGCGGTCACAACGAATCGAGCAACCTTCTGCACTGCTACCGTTTCTTGGTTTCGGGTGTCCAAGTTACCGTCGAGCCTGCTTTGTAAAAGTCAACAGAATCCGTTGGCTTAAATTTACTTGAAACGTTTCCGCTGGCCGCGAGATCCGATGCCAAATCGAAAATCTCAACGGGCGCTCCCTCCTTCAAGTTCAGCTTATCCAAGTCGATCCAGACGACGTTGGGCATATCAGTAAACTCGAAGTAGTAACGCCGATTCGTATTATCAATCACCGTTCGCCAGAGGGTTGCCGATACATTTGGCCTATCCGGATCGTTTGCACCGATTGGCGTGGCAGCGTTCCGCATCACACTTAACACCCCCGCGACAGACGCTTGATAAGACACTGGTTTTTCCGGAAGCTTCGTTAAGTAGTAAGCGGCCCGAGCAAATCGATCCTCCGCTTCCGCAGTTCCAGGTAGCGGCTTTTTACCACCCAACCCCTCGTACTGTTTCAATAAGACAAGCTGGTCATCATAAATTGGCGAGTTAGTCATGACGGTGTACTGAGGGCCGTGGTGAATAACTGTCTTTCCATCGAGAATTTCGATAATTGCCGAATCGCCCGTGGCATCGCTGAGCGACATGTGAAGGGGTGCATCGAGTTTCTCCCCTTTATGGACAATTTCGATGCTCCTCACATCAATTGATTTTGTAGCCTCCACTGCCTCGGCCACTGTCGCAAAGTTGTCAAGATAATATTGAGTCCAAAGCGAAATGGCGATCCCCTCGCGGTCTGGCTTCCGCTGGCCATACTTCGATTCCGCTAAATAAAGGAGATTTGCGCCCAAACCTGCTTCATTGACGCCATCAGCGACTGCACCGTCCCACACAACCGCCACGACGCTACCATATTTCGAGGTCCACTTAGCCGAGTTGTCGCCGGCCAATCCATCGCGTTCAATTCCCTTAGGCATTGCGTATAACTTGGTGCCCATTTTCTCAGTCCAGTCCATGTTCCGGCCAGTGAGAACGGGCTGTCCTTTAATCACCCACAGAATGCGGGTACACGCGTCGGCGTTCATCACAACAGCCAGGCTTAACGCAATCACAACTGCAGCAACTATTTTTTTGGCGGCTTTTTTCATATCTCTATCTTTGATTCAATTGATAAACTTCC
>JAQXDZ010000056.1 GCA_029251085.1 Mariniblastus sp. | reverse complement strand
CGACGAGGAGCAAGCATTCCGAGCGCTGCAGACCCAAACATCAAAGCAGTCGTCGGTTCCGGGACAGCAGAAATTGAAAAATCAAAAGTCCGTCCGCCGGCAAAAAGAATGGGATCTAGCTTACTCCCTGAAGGGGTCACAAAATCGTCAGTCGTCGGATTAGGGTTATAGTCACCAAATGAAAATTCAGTAACGCCTATATCCGAAACTGAAACGCTAAACTGCCCCAAACCAATTGACGTTCCTTGAGGCGGTGTACCAAACGTAACCCCAGCCAATTTTAAGTTTGCATTATCAAATGCATCGTCATTCACAAATGGAAAAGAACTATCGACACTGTTGGCCGTCACAACGGCAGAAACACCCGAGGTCGCACCATAACTCGCATCAAGCCCAAAACCGATGAGTCCGTCTGATGACAATTCCGTGTTCCCGCCCGTCTCGGTCACAAACACATCGATGGTGACTACTGAACCAACGGCAGCAGTAAATACGTTACCGGTAGCACTGCCATCAGAAAACTCAATGATCAAATCAGCTTGAGTTTGGCTAGATGACAGGGAGAAAATTACCGCTGCAAATAGCAAGGTTAAACGTTTCATTTTTTTTGCTCTTACTGGAGGAGGGAAGATCAGAGGTGGGAAGCAAAATCAATTGTTTAATTAGGAGGGAGTTTTAGGAGAAAAGTTGCAATTGCTAAACGACGGTTTTGCCCATGGGCACGCCTCGCGCTCAGCCATAGGCTTTCGCTTAGCCTAATGCTCTCGCTTAGCCAAAGGGTAACGTGGTGTAGTATCGCTGGAGATAATTGGCAAGATCGACGTTGTCTACATCGCCGTCGAGGTCAAAATCCATGCTCTCATTGTAGTCAGACGATTCACTCGACTCGCGATAAGTGTTTAGAAATCTGGCAAGATCGACATTATCGACATCGCGATCGCCGTCCGAGTCTCCGAATAATCGGAAGAACCCGTCTGACTCTTGATCTCCAAACGTCAAGGTTCCACCTCCGGTACCATCGGAGTCGCCATCGAGGAAAGCTCCGCTGGCATTGGACTGGACCTTACCACCGTCAATCGACATTTGATAATTGCCATCGTCAAGCGAGCCATGCGTCACGCCGGCACCGGCAAAACTAAAGGTCACCACGGTTTGTCCGGACGCATCTGACTGACTCATATTGTAGCCAACGTTATTACCAGACCCTCGGTGCGTGAATGAGAATGCGTCTGAAGCAATCGTAACGAGTTCAGGGAAACTGACAGAAATCTCTCGAATCGATGACATCTGCCCTGACCCCGAATCGAACACCAGAGCGTCCATTTCCAACAGGTCCACCACATCGATGGTTAGCGATTTATCAAACGCGAGTTCGCCGTCAGAAACCTCAACTCGAATTGAGTATTGGGGTTTTATTTCATAATCAATCTCGACCCCCGATTTCAGTTTCAACGAGTCACCATCGATTTCGAATAAATTATTGTCGTCGTCTCCATCGCCAGCGATAAAATCAAATGTCAATCCTGTCGAATCAATGTCATAGCCTATGAGATCAGCGATAACCAAGCCGCCCGTTGTCGCAGTGTTTTCATTAACTAAGTTCGCAGACAACTGAATATCGGCAGGTGCGTCATTCACAGGCGTTACCGTAACTGGAACGACACCTTCCGTCGAAGCACCATGCTCGTCCTCGAGGACGTAGACGAACGAGTCCGAACCATAAAAATCATCGAATGGCGTGTAATCGACAGTGCCATCGCTCTTTAAGACGGCGATACCATTTGACGGATTCCCCACAGACACCACTTGAATGGTATCCCCATCCGCATCCGAGTCATTGCCGACGACATCGATATTTATCAGGGCATCTTCGGCTGTCGATGTAACATCCGAATTTGCAGTGGGAGCCTGATTGAACCACTGCTCTAAAAAATACTCTCCCAAGCCAGCGTTGGCGTAGACTCGAACCTCGTAATCCCCAGACGTCGCCGCCGTATGCAATATGGAGGTACTATCAGAGGCCACAAGGGTTCCCGACGGATCCCTTACTTCCATTCGCAACTCGCTCCCCGACAAATCATCGATGGCGTTGTGAAACAAATAAACTCCGGCGCCTGGCAAAAAGGCGTCTAAGGAAAATTGGTCACCTGCCGAAGCCGTAATGCTGTACAGATCATCGTCGGGATCAGAAATTTGGTAAACCAGATTATCGAGCGGCGTGATGTCGGTGCCTTTTCCAGCGGCGATCACGTAGGCGATTTCCGCTGTCGGTCGAGAGATGGTGATCGTCTCTTTCTCGCCTGAAGCAACACTACCGCTGACAACTTCCGACAACAAATTATTAGAAGCATCGTACGCTCTTAACCAGGCAACATCCGACGCATCATCCGAACCAACATCAATCGAAACCGTTGACTGCAACACAGAAAAATCTGCCCTCAATTCATCGTCACCCGCACGAAAACCATTGGCTGCCGTTGCCCCCGGCGCAAATACATTCGCTCCGGTTGGGGCACCGTAGCTGGCCGAGGCAGCATAAATCGAGCCCGCCCCTACATTGTTTGACAATGTTAGCCCGGTAAAGGAGCCGCTAATGTTGGTTTCAGCAGCGAATCCATCTGGCTCAGCATTGGTCGAACTGAGCGTTGAAACAAATCCAATCGCACCATTGAATCCGGTCAAGTCCGTCACTTGAGGTGAGGCAGATTCAACATCCAAAACTGCAGATCTTCCAACCACCAACACATAATCCACATCGACAGTGCCGATCACTTGAGCAAAGAGAGTCGTCGCTCCTCCCGCGTTGGTATAGCTGGACACAACAGAATCGAAATTAGAGGATGCCGCACCGGTCGCAAGCAGTGTGCCGCTGGAATTAAAAATCTCGAGCGTTAACGCGGCTGGTCCATTAAAACCATCCACAGCCACTGATATTTCCTGCCCATCTGCAACTGAGAATTCATACCAATCGGGGGACGCTTGTTCCATGAAGATATTGATTTCGTCGTAAGCACGACCATCTGCGTCGTAGGGATAATTGTCATACTGCTGGAATTTAATCTTAAAGTTACTTCCCAGGGAAATCCCCGCGGCCGCAGCTTCCGCAGCAAGATCAACCTCAACCAAATCCCAAACGCCGTTGGCCGAATCGGTGTCGGTTAAGACGGTGTACCAAGTGGAACCGTCCGCACTAATTGCGACACCGTCTCCATAGGAATCTCCGGAAAAACTAGCTGGAAGTGTATCCGTTTCATCGCCCCACTCGGCGTGATAAAAACTCAGCGTCGGATTTGAAGCGGTTGACAAATCAACAGTGTAAACCGCCGTGTTCAGGTTGTAGGTTCCTGTGTTTGTTTGATCCATAAACAGAGAATTCGTGCTTCCGTTAGCCGCGAAGCTGTCAGTAACGAGTATTCGACCACCTGAATCCGTTGAATTCGTTACCCAATCTCCGCCTAAACCACCACTTTCAAAAGAGTCAGAAGCAAGGAGAATTTGTTCCTCGGCAAGATTGCCTAACACAGCAATTCGATCACTCGACTCTGCCGCCCCCGGGAACAACGCTGCTGCATCAATATTTTCCGCGTTGGCTAAATCACTGTTCCCGATACCCGTCGCCGATTCAGCTTCCACGACGGCATTGAGCACAAACTCGATCTCGTAATCACCGCTACTGTCGGACGCGCCGTCGATTAGAATTTGGTAGGTTCCGGAGTCGACCAACGCCATCGAAGGCAAAAACAAGTTGGAGTCGCTTGCCGCACCACCTCCTACCAGTACACCATTGGGATCTCGAACTTCCACGTTAGGGAGCAATCCATTACTGCCGCGGACAGCAATCGAGAGGGTTTGATTTGAATCTAAATCTACCGCGATCGTGTCTGGGAAACCGGCACCAATCACATCCCCCGAAAGTATCGAACGATTCACACCAGCACCCGTGCCGCCACCGGTAAAGACCGTCAGTTCCTCAAACGATCCGCCAACACCAACGGCATCCCAAGCGGCTAATGTTGAAAGGTGCTGCTGAGAATTTACACCGAACAAATCAATCGCTGATTGAACCGCCCCTTCGCGGGCATCGATGTATTGAGAGTCGGTTGTCAGATAAACCGAAAGATTGCGATAGGCAATTTCAGCGGCGTCGGTCATCCCAATGCCAGTCACATCGTAGGCCTGACCATTATCATTTACCCCCGACTCTCCCTCGGTCAAAATGTAAAACCATTTGTTTTGAACACCTGAGTTGGTATGCACTCCGCCATTGTCACTGCTCGTCCCATTCCAATTACTACCTAGATAGGTATCCGGGTCACCCTTCGCCGAGGGATTGGACATACTCCGTAGGGCATTGCCCGGATTGACACCAATGTCTTCACCCATCAGCCAGTCATTCGATCCCAACGCGAAATTTTCAATCGCTTCTCCAAAGATGTCGGAGAAAGACTCGTTCAATGCACCTGATTCATAAGAGTAAATCAGCCCCGCAGAGTACTCCGTTACGCCATGCGTAATTTCATGCCCAACAATATCAAGGGAAACCAGCGGATTATAGGATGTACCGTTACCATCCCCGTAGGTCATGAAGGAACCATTCCAAAATGCGTTCACGTAATCGTTGCTGTAGCTCACATAAGAGCGGAGCGTCGTGCCTTGATTATCGTAAGAGTCACGATTGTGCTTGGTTTGAAAATATTCGAGCGTTTGTTCCGCACCAAAATGAGCCTGGACCCCAGTATGAACGGAGTTCGCGGTAAAACTCGTGCTGGAACTAGTGATGTCGGATGCGTTGTTGTAGTTTGTCCCGTTATTTAAATCAAAAGTCTCCACCCCGTTTGTGCTTTGCCGTAAACGAAAGGATCCCGAGTTTGAATCGGCGAGAAAATCCACCGTGCCGTTGTAAAGACTCGTACCTGTTGCCGCGACATCCGCATCGTGAATGCGGTTTTGAACGTCGACAATCTCTCCCGAAACGGCATCGACGAAAATGTAAGCCCGAGACATCGGCTGCGCCGCAAAAATATCAAATTTGTACGTTAAACGTGAATTAGAATCCCCAGCAGAAACATAAACCAACTCGCCCATTGGTCGACCGATGGCCTCGCCTTCATGGTGTGAATGACTTGAGTGATCGTGATTCAAATCCTCACCATGCGAATGTCCATCATGGAAATGATCATCATGGAAATGATCATCGTGGAAATGATCATCATGGGACTCGCCCTCCCAGGCATAAACATCTGCGCCCACATAGGCCAACGCACTTTCCAGTGCCATTTCCTGAGTGAGTTCCGGCACCTCGACAGGATCAACCACCGGAACGTAGTTTCCACTGATGCTCTCGACCAAATCGTTGCGGACATGCAGCGTAAACTCGCCGTGTTCAACGGGCAGTCCACGATGTAACTGGCGATATTTTAGATGTTCAAATCCGAGGTGATCCGACTGAACGCGGCTCAACCACATCGTATCGTTCTGAGCCAGCGAAAGATGCTCTCGAAGCAGACTCGCAACCCCGGATGACGGAACCTTGTTTTGCAGCACCGTAAGTAAATCTGACTCTGGGGTGTAATCCCATTTCGACGCACCCTCTATGTCAACAACATCGACAACCGAGATTGCTACAGATTCATTCTGAAGGACACTAACATCATCGACACCGCTCGAAGAGGCCACTGCCAGCAGCCTGCGGGGTTCGAGGGGTTCGTAACCAAAAATCGCGCTCGCCGTGCGTTTCCTAAAAGCAAAACTCGGAGTGCCACGCTTACTACGGAGTACCTCTAGAAAAGCCTGATTCTTCATCATCATTTCCATTTGACTAGCAACGGACGTTGGGACGCAGGAGGAACTCCTGCAATGTGGGAGGGGGCAAAGCCGAACGCCAAACACCGAAGCCATGAGGCCAGAGCGTCACGATTTCGGAGCCATACGAACGACGGCCGGAGCGAAATCGCTCAACGAGCGTCTCTGTTGATTAACAGCCTAATTGCAGCTGGGGAAAGATCAAGACTAACACTGGGGAAGTCACGTTCGGCAATTGAACGTTTTCGCCATTCGTTCACCCTTGCCTAAACCTCTAAGCTGTAAAAACACGGGCGGCAGATTCAATTCGAGGATTACAAAGGAAAACATTGCCTCTTTAGATCGCCGCATTAGGCCGGTCTGCGATGTTTTCCTATGCTCAAACTAAAACGAATCATTTCGGCAAAAATTTCCCACCGCAATGACTCTCAGGCTGCCACCGCTGTTGACGCCGACTGAATAGAACGATGAGGCAAGCCTGCAAAGAACCTACTAACCCATGACGCAATGGTCTTTGTCATCGTGTTTGATGGCGTGCAGCACTTACTACTCTTTAGAAGAAGGCAGCACGTGCAGGCGTAGAGAAATTGACGAACAGACAGCGAGCCCGTCCTAAACGACCACCGACCACGCTTCTCAATCGTCGTTCCGAAGGGCCTTGATTCGCTTTCCTAAAACTCACTTCCAAAAATCTTCGCGGTCTAATTGGGCGTACCTGGAGTTTTGCTGGTAAGCGAAACTGCTTTGTTCGCGCACGAGATTAGTCGCCGAACAAATTACCGAGTCCGCCCAATACAGACCCTTCTCCCGTTGAACGCCCCCCCGCACTCGGAGCATGCTGAAGCACTCGATCAGCAAGACGGGAAAACGGTAAGCTTTGCAGCAAAACCGTTCCATGACCGCTCAAGGTCGCGAGGAACAATCCCTCGCCTCCAAGCACCATCGATTTAAGATTTCCAGCCCGCTCAATGTTGTAGTCAATTCCACTGGTAAACGCGACTAAACAGCCTGTATCGACTCGCAGTGTTTCGCCTTTGAGAGTCTTTTTAACTACGGTTCCTCCGGCATGCACAAACGTCTTACCGTCTCCGGACATTCGCTGCAAAATAAATCCCTCACCGCCAAAGAATCCGACCCCCAAACGTTTCGTAAAGGATATGGCAATCTGCGTTCCCATCGCCGCGCAAAGGAAGGCGTCTTTCTGGCAAATAATTTCTCCACCAATTTTTGACAAATCGATGGGAATAATCTTCCCGGGGTAGGGAGCTGCAAATGCAACTCGCCGTTTTACATTCTGTCGATTGGTGAAGTGCGTCAAAAATATCGACTCCCCCATCAGCTTTCGCGACGCCGCAGAAAAAACCTTACTCATAAAACCTTGATCGGGCTGGGAACCATCACCCATTTTTGTTTCATACTCAATGCCCTCTTCCATGTAATTCATCACCCCCGCCTCGGCGATGACAGTCTCACCTTGGTCGAGTTCTACCTCCACAATTTGGAGATCGTTTCCAATGACTTCGTAATCGACTTCATGACTAGGCATTAAATTTACTTTCAAAAAAGGTATTTTAAAATTCCAGTAAACGATCACCAGCGTGGGCTGACAGGCATCATAATCGCTTGTTTCATCGACCAAAGCGACAACCATCATTCGCCGCAGCCAAACAATTATTGGATTTTTTTCGAAAGTACGGAGAAAACGTCAAACAAGCCCAAAACACCCGTGTTTCCGGCTCCATATTGCTAAGTCAATGAGCCAATTAACGACTCAAAATTTTCATTAGATCTGGGAAGCACTCGCTCCCATCGAACGAAGGGATAAAGCATTCGACTTTTCGTCGGGCGGCATCATTAGCCGGTGCCAAAGAAGGAGAAATAAACAAGCACCTGTTTCCAAATTGTTTCAGCCCAAATTGTTTCGACACAAACAATGACCGGTCACACGTCACGAGAATCTCAGCTACCGACTCCTTCTCCGCCGTGAAACACAAAGCAAAACGGCGGCACCTGCAAACAAGGTCGAACCGGGTTCAGGAACAGCAGAGATCATCAAATCTGATGTCGAGAAAAACACCTCGCCAACCGCATCATCTCGTTGCCAGGCAATCCACAATACATGATGGCCAAGGCGATCTTCGGGAACATCCAGATCAAAATAATAATGATTGTCCTCTAGTACTGGATCAGGACGCGACAGGAACTCCATTTGATTCCAATTCAATTCAGTACTTGGATCCCAATCCGATGTGGTCATCCAAACGTCCCACACACTTGGCTCGTGAACTGCAGTCGCGAAAAAATCAATCGACATTTTTTCACCAGAAAGCACCGGAGTCGTTGGCCACTCCGAACTAACCTGATCCAGTCCTCGGTAGGTAAGTCCGGGAAACTCATCGGAATCCACTCTTCCTCCACTGGCTAATTGGCCATCGGGAACCCAAGGCGAATAGTCGAAACCTTCGGGTAAGCCACTATTAACTGCGTCTGGAATATTTCTCGAAACTTGATTCCAGGTGTAGTACGAACTCTTCCCGTCCATTTCAACCGCAGTTTTCGCTAATTCGAAATCTGGATTTTCAGGGTTACTCTTGTAGACTTTGTAAACGCGACTTTGCGGTGAGACGGCCGTTCCGTGACCGTAAACAGTAATGGCGCCCAACACGAGCCCCCCCAAAGCGACTCCAAGCGATACGAATAAATAGTGCCGTTTAGCCATGTTCAACTCTCCCAAAAAGTAAACATCGATAGCGCTGGACGCTATTCAAAGATACGATTACCAAAGGGCATTTCAAGCAAGCAACACGACGCGCCACAAGAATTGGATGCGTGGCGGATGCAAGCAAAACCCAACTTTGAATTCCAGGTCTTGTCTGTTCATTGGACAATTCGAACCAAAGATTAGTTCCAATGCTTGCATATAATCTTTCCGAAATTTCACTTCGGTATCTATTTCGACAAACGTCTCTATTCCAACAAAGAGACAAAAGCATCGCCTCTGTTTCCTTCGGCTCTCAACGGATTAATGGAACGAAGGCACATGACAGCGCTACTCGTAGAAAGATATTTCTGAAATCTACTTGAATCTTTGACTATTGCGAGACATTTAGTTCATCCCAATACTCGCGTAAACGATCCCGCACTTTTCCTGCTCGATTAGAAAACCACTGCTCAAGAATTCGATTCTTTTGCGTTTGCCAGGTTCCCATCGGTGAGTAAGGCGTTTCCGATTGAACATCGCCCCAACGCGCTGACTCAGCAAGCAATGCGGGTTCAATCGATTCAAGAAGTTTCCGATAACGGGTCTGACAGACGACATCATTAAGGGGGCCACCCTCGGTTGACCATTTCTCCAATCTCGCTTCAATCAACTTGCGGAAACTTTCATTACGGCTTAGGGCGTTAAAAACAGTTTCAAAAGACTTGGGATTGTTCCGGCTTTTAATCGACAATACGTAATCACAATCGTCATTATTCCAACCGGATGCAAAGGTATTGTCCGCATCCCAGACTAGAAATTTCATTGGAGAGATTTGCCCGCGTTGACAATAAGATTTCATGTTGTTGTGGCGATTCAATGGCCAATCTTCGCCTCCGGCATAAAGATAGACAAGGCAATAATCGATAAAACTCTCAACGTCTAAATGTCGGCAAATCGCATCGTAGTTAACATCGTTGACTAGCTGCTTTTGAGCAAGCTCGCAAATCGCATTCCACGCAGCTTCACCTTCCTGATCAGCCTCTATCTCTCGTACACGCGATCTCAGTACAACATAGTCGTCGGCCTTGCCACCCAGCTGGTGAGCCAGGAATTCGTCATCTGGCCTTTCAACTAGGTTGTAGACTCCCCAGTAAAGACCATTAATAGCGACATGCACAAAACGCCCACGCGCTGCAACACTCCCCATCGATCGATGCGTGTCCCGCGCCCACTGATCTCTAATATACTGTGCATTTTTACGCACATCAGAATCATGCGTGACCCATGAATCATCGGTACTTCTTAAAACGAGGGTCGAAAACTGGTCGCCCCCGGATTGCTCAAAGATTCGAGTTTTTAAAACTGCGTCTCCGTAACGAGCTCGGAAAT
Source organism: Mariniblastus sp. (assembly GCA_029251085.1). Taxonomy (GTDB): domain Bacteria; phylum Planctomycetota; class Planctomycetia; order Pirellulales; family Pirellulaceae; genus Mariniblastus. The sequence goes on along the minus strand of JAQXDZ010000056.1, from coordinate 1,267 downwards.
TCAAACGCAAGGAATGCTTTTTCCAACCTTCTTTGCGGCTTTCATTTCCAGAGATGCGAATTCCAGCAGTCGCCGTAAAACCGGATGCTCCATTAAAACGAAACATCTCTACCGATGCTGGGACTTCCCAATCAAATCCTCGCTCCCAAGTGTTGGAGTAAATGCCGTCCAACCCGAAAAACAACTCTTGATCGACAATCACCGATACCATTGGTAGCGATCCCAACGAATGCTCCAGCTCCGTTCGATGCGTCCCAGCAAGGTTTGAATCCATTTCATAATCAGCGTCGGTTTCGTTCCACAATTCAGGAAACCCATCTGGATTTTGCGTTTGATCAAGCAGGCTATCGATATGTAAAAAACTTTTTGCAACTGGCGCAGAAGAAATCTTCATCGGTGCTGTCGCAATTGCTCGTATCACAGTTGATCGATCAAGTGTCAGCGGTTGCTCATAAACTTGTGCGGTCTCAGGTTCCGGCAGGCTGCCATCCGTCGTAAATATTATGGTGGCATCTTTCGTTTCACAACTTAATTTCAACTGCAACGTAGAATCAAAAAGTTGCGATTCTTTTGAAAAAACAACAGGGGCAACTAGTCCCGTCCCCGCCGCTGTGTTTTCCTTTCCCGGAGTTGGAGATAGCATCGGAGCCGAGCCATTTTCAACGAGACCAAAACTAATACCGTGCCGAAAGGAATGCGTATCAAAAGTCATGATCTGAGCAGTGGTTCTACCATCAGGCTCGATCAGTGCGACGTATTGATCGGAAGCTCCCAAGCGAAAATTAGTTTCTAATGGAAGCGTATCTTTCACATCTAATCCCGACGCATAAACCAGTAGTCGAGAACCCGGGGAAACAACGACTTTAGGAAACTGCCACTTTCGGGGTTTGTTTAGATCATCCGTCAAGAACCATCCACTTAGATCAGAATTTACTTCCGCTGGATTCCAAAGTTCTATCCAATCAGGGCAGTGTCCTGACTGATCTACAATCTCACCTGCATTGGATGGCTGTACCTCTGAGATGACCACATAACCGGAAGGTTCTCCGGAACTCGGATTCCCTTTCGACAACGTAGCCGCAGCGTCTTTGCCGTCAGCACCAGACGCTGTTGCATCGAGAGCCTCTTTCTCTTTCTCAAATTCTTGAGGGGAAGCAGCAGAGGAACTGTCCTCACGTGACTGAACAGTTTCGGAGTTGGTTTGATTCGCTGGCTCTGATCCTGGTTGACAACCAAGAAACAGGCCGGCCAGGCAAAATCCAATCCA
>JAQXDZ010000049.1 GCA_029251085.1 Mariniblastus sp. | reverse complement strand
GGAGATTGTTGAAGCTAAACCAGAAGCTAAACCAGAAGCTAAACCAGAAGCTAAACCAGAAGCTAAACCAGAAGCCAAACCAGAAGCCAAACCAGAAGCTAAACCAGAAGCTAAACCAGAAGCTAAACCAGAAGCTAAACCAGAAGGCTCTGGTTCCATTTAGTTTTGTCGTTTTAGTGTTCTTGCAGAATATCTTTCAGCCTGCACAATAGCCGTCCCCGCGGGGTCGGTGACCCAATTGTCGGGTTTCCTTTTTGATCAGTTTTTTATCAGGAGTATTTACATGGCTAAGGCCACCGCACGTCACATTCTCGTCGACACATTGGAGCAGTGTGAACAGTTGAAGTCTGAGATCGCGAATGGAACTGATTTCGCAGAAGCCGCTATGGAACATTCGTCTTGCCCTTCAGGACTCCAAGGTGGCGATTTGGGAGAGTTTGGCCCCGGGCAAATGGTTCCCGAATTTGACCAAGTTGTGTTCAGTGCCGATGTTAATCAGGTTCAAGGCCCTGTGAAAACTCAGTTTGGCTACCATTTGTTGGAAGTGACAAGCCGCGAGGATTAGAGATTTTTAATCCAAATTCATCGGATTTAGCCGGGAGCTCAAATTGAGTCCCGGCTTAATTTTTTTACTGGTTGGATCGAAGTGATCGCCGGTCTCGTTTTTCCGGATCTCAGTTGTTTTGCAACTCGTGCTACGCTGCACCGTCTTGTTCCAGCATTTTAATCCAGGGAGCAAGGTAATGTCCGTTGTCGTGATAAGTCCGACCGGACACGAGATTCTTGTCAATCACGCATGGTTCGTCCACAAAAATTCCACCGCATGATTCGAGGTCGAATCGACATTTTTCCACAGTCGCCATGCGACGCCCTCGAACGCAATCCGCATAGGCCGGGATCTCAACGCCGTGGCAAACACTGGCAATGGGCAATTGATTCTCAAAAAAATACTTGGTGATTGCGACGAGGCTTGGGTCGTAGCGGATATATTCCGGAGCGCGGCCCCCTGAGAAAAAGATTCCTGCATACTCACCTGGCTGCACTTCGCTAAATGAGATTTCACTATCAATGGTGTAGCCTTCCCACTCTTTCGTGATGGTCCAACCGGGTTTGACTTCGTGCATAACCATTTGATATTTCCGTTTTTCAGGCGCGGCGACCACTGGTTGGATTCCAGCCTCTTGAAGTCGGTAGTAGGGATACATTGTGTCGAGTGTTTCCGAGGCGTCGCCGATAATAATGAGTGCTTTTTTCATTTCAATAGATAACAGTTATATAAGGGGTGACTGTGAATCATCTGGCTTGAATTAAGCCTTGGTTGGGTTGGTGAATATTCAGGTCAATTGCTTCCAATTCTCATCCGGCAAATTGAATGTGTCAATTTTGAGCTGGCCTCGAACGTTTGGGTTCTCGGCGACAAGGATGGTGCTGATTTCCGGATTGCGCTCGCAATAAGTTTGAATGGTATCTGGTGGCATGACAAAAAACGCCGTTGCTAAGGCATCTGAGATGGCGGCGGACTGAGAGATTACTGTCGTTGAGAGATATCTATCCGCTGGCCAGCCCGTTCTGGGGTCGATAATATGTCCAAATTTTTTCCCTTGGTGGTAAAACCCTTGCCGGGCACTTCCCGAGGTGCCGAGGGCCTGATTGTGAAGGTAAACTTCCGCAAATCGCTGGCCCGGTAAAGTTGGATGGCTAATGCCGACGGTCCAACCGACTTGAGAGATTTCTTGGTGGTCACTGGACGAAGTTGATGAGCCGTCAACAAATTCTGTTGAATTTCCATTTGCAATGACGCTGCTCTGGCCGCCGTGAACGACATAATTATTTATTTTTCTTGAGCTGAATAACTCTCTGACTCGATCCAGGGCATGGCCTTTGCCAATTCCGCCAAGATTTAGCATCAGATTTGCTGAAGCGAAGGTTATTGTGGAATCTTCGCTGCTCAATTGAAATTGATCGGATCCAATTGAGGGAAGCAGTTCCTGAATTTGACTTTGGCTCGGAAGATTGCCGTTTCGTTTTTCAAAACCCCATAATCTAGTCAGAGGGCCAGAGGTTATATCAAACGCACCTTCGGTTTCTAAAAAAATGGTTTTTGCGAGTGACAGAAGTTGGAACAACCGATTTTCAACGGCAACTTTTTCATCAAACGCCGTCCGATTGATTTGGCTTAATTCGCTGTGGTCTCTGTAAATCGTAAGCTGATCTTCGAGTAAATCGATGAGCTGGAATGCCTCCATGGTGGCCATTCCCGAATGCTTGTACTGATGCAGGTTGAAGTAGATCTCAAACTCACAGGCCATCGCATTCTTTGAGTAATACTCAAGGTAACCGGATTCGCGGTTTTGGGAAATCTTAGCGGCATCGGTGGACGCCTCATCGAGCGCTTTTTCAGATTCGCGGCGGATGGCATCGAACGCGCTAATACCGCGTAAGAATTCACGGCGATTGGAGGCGTTCCCGCCCAAGTCGTTTTCGGTGGGGGCATTCGGATTTTGCGGATTAGGTTCGGAATCTGAATTCATGTCTCTACTTTAGGATGCAGGCGAACGCAAATAATGAGCGACTTAGCGTGTTTTTGACCGTTTAGGCTTTGAAAAGGTATTCTATACTTTATCAACAATGATTTTTGGAAGTGATGTTTTACTGTTGTATTGCAGGGAATTGACCTTCATAATTATTTTCTACGAAGCTAAAAGACTTTTAATTGCGGAAACTTATATGTGTCGAGAGACGTTGATAGTCTGGTTTTTGATCTTTTCTACCTTCGCTGGAGGTACAATCGCCGCAACTCAGGTCCAGGAGCGAAAGTCTAAAAAGGTAACCCGCGTAAAGCGACCGAAATTTTCTGAAAAGGAATGGGATGGTATCTATTTTAGAAATCTTTTCGAAGACGGGCTTGTTGGTCCACGCCCTGCGCAACTGACTCCGGGTGAGTCCGTGGCAAATAAAAATACAGGTGGCTTCGAATCCGCGGGTGGAGATACAACCACTTCAGAGACTGCCTCGCAATGGTCCGGCCTAGTTTCGGCTTCGACAATTGAAGACGAAGTAAAGTCAATCCAAAAGCGGTTGGCGATGGAAGTCACGACTCCTGTGAAATTTAAAAGTGAATATTCAAAAGCACATCAATCGTTTTCAATACTGTCAATGTTGTTTGGTATTGTTCGGGAATACGATTCAGAAGTCAGATGGAAAAGGTTCGCCAACGAGGCTCAAATCTCATTCGAACGTGCTGCTGCCAATTCCAGAGTGGGTACGATTCAGGCTTACGAAAGCTGTAAACGGCGAAAGGGTGATCTAGAGGAGATGGTTCGTGGCGGAAACTTTAATGCGTCTGAGAAAGCTCCAGAGGAGTTAGATTGGTCAGCGGTTATCGATCGCAGTCCTATTATGAAGCGCCTGCAGGAATCGAAAGAGTTACTCAAGCAGTTGAGCTCTAATGAAAAAGAATTTTCTGGCGGGACTGAAAAGATTTTTCACGAGTCAGAATTGATTGCCGCGATGGGACACGCCTTAATGATGGAGAATATGACGGACGCTGATGACGACGGTTATCTTGATTTATCTAAGTCCATGATTGAAGCGGCCAATCAAACCAAAAATGCGGTAATGAACAACGATTACGAAGCCGCTTCGACTGCGATCAATTTAATTGATCAGTCGTGTAATAATTGCCATGACGAGTGGAAATAGGAGTTGTCTCGATGAAAGAGCTAAATGATTTGTCACCTTGGATTCACCCCAAGGCTCAAAATTGGTTTTACGCTCTTTTTAGAAAAACTAACCTCGCCATGGTCATTGATGACGAGCTTCGAAAGCCAGAGGGCGCTGTCTCATTGGCGGAAATGCGAATGATCCTCGCATTTGCAATCCTCCTTGGTCGGGATGAGATGTGGCCAGAAAATGAACGTGGAACTCTTAAGGCGATTTTGAGAAAGGCTCGGCAAATTGCCAAGGCACCTCCGACGTCTTCCACAGGAAAGCCTTTGACGATGGCGGAACATCGTTCTTACAACAGCACCATCGAAGAATTTAAACGGGAAATTGAAATCCTCAGTCGGCGAATGGGATTGTCAAACCGCCAGACTGCAATCGATCCCCCAGCTTCGTGGCAACCCTTTTGGGAGTAAGTTATGCGAAATCAGAAAGCTGATGAAGTCGTTGCTCCCTGGGAGACGGAGGATGGGCAGCGATGGCTGGAGGAGCTAAGTCCCTGGGGACAGGCGATGAGGTTAATCCACGGCACCCTTCAACTGGAAACAAAAAAGCACCCGCAAGAAATAAGGGCTGCTGCTTCTTTAGTGTTAATGTTCTGCCGAGAGAATCTGTGGCCAACTCGCGATGAGCATCACATCGACCGTGTCCTCGAACTGGCAGCCAGGCAACTAACGAGTATTAAACAGCTCTATGAAAATAAGGCCAGGTCAAATCCGGAGATGATGACCAATCGAAATTATCGAACTCTTCTAGTTTCGATCGATCAAGAGGTTCGAATTCTTGAGGCAAGAATGTCAGACCCTAAACCGCCGATGCCGAATGAGGCGCCCGCAAGTTGGGGTGATGTTTGGGTCTGATTCCGGCGGATTTCTTGTACTTAGCTCATAAACGACATGAAGTCGCGACAAGGAGTTTTACGCGAGTGCCTTGGGAAACTGCACGAACGAGTCGACTATTTAATCGGAAGTCCGTAGAAGGAAATTTGGGGTTCAGCATTGGCCTGCTTGACGAAATAAATCGCATGCATGGATTTCGGCGGATCATCAGTGTTGCCTGGGTGAACTCTACTAAAACTTACTTGAAACCGGCCTGCCGGCAATTGCGACGCAAGCCGCAGTTCGCTTAATTTAAAGGGCTTGATGTCGAGTCCTTTTTCTTTGATTTCCTTGTTCACTGCCTCTAGAACTTTCGGCCCGCGATCACCAAGGTTGGCGGCCGAAATAATAGATTTGCATCGTTTCTCAATGGCTTCGCATTTTTTGACTTCATCAAAATTTGGAAAACTCTTCGTAGCGGCCCAGAGTGAATAAATTTCTACCTCGTGAATTTTTCCGTCAAAATTTCCCGAAAAGATTGAGCTGTAACCGTCGGTGATCGCTGTAGCTCCATTTTGGTTCATTCGTTTTTCAATGTCTGCGGAATTCAAACTGAAAAAGTCGTTTTTCTTGAGGAGAAAGTCTTTGAATGTTTCTAATTCAGTCGGGCTAAGCTTGGCTTGGCGATCGGGAACGCCCACGTCTCCGGTTACCACAATATTTCCGTTGTCATATATCAGCAACTTATCGATCGGCTTATTGGCACCTCGCACACCGCCCGAAATTGCGTAGCGAAAAATAGGATTTTCGTTTTGTTGGATTGGACGAGAAGGTTGCTCAAGGTGGTGAGTAGGAGTGCTAATCGAATGACCGCTGGTTTCATCCGCGGTTGCCATTTTGGGAAACAAACAAGCTACGCAGATTGCAGTCGCGATAAGAATTATATCTGCCAATTGAATTGGGGCATTTCGATTCAACATTTAAAATCCTGGTTGTTAATCATCTGTATGTAACGGGGTTGCTTGGCATCGTCGCGGAGAAAATAGGTTTGGCTGGAATTTTCCTTAGTTCAGCTGCCGTTCAATTTCGCGTTCGAGGTTTGAAATCCCAATGTTGCCTTCAATTAGCTTTCCTTTGGCGTCTAGCAAAAATACCGCTGGTTCCGTGGAGATCCCCAATTCATGAGCGAGGGGACTATCCTCAACGCTTCCGGGTTCGTGCAATTGAATCCAGGTGATTTCTGGATGCGCTTTTAAAAACTCTAAAAACTTTTTCGTACCTTCCGTTGCATTTGGGCCTTCGATATTGCAACCGATGATTGTTAATTCCTCTTTGTATTTTTTAGCTAGCCTTGCGAGTTCTTTAATGTCGTTTTCGGGGCAACACCAGGTCTCCCAGAAATGAAGGATGACTATGTCGCTTTTTATTTGAGCAAGATTAAAGGGTTTGCCGTTAGCTTGCTTAGATGTGAAAGAGATTCCGCTCTTCCCGTCACCTAGTCTAGCAATCGCTCCCTTGGAGCGTCTGCCATATTTTGAATTTGGAAATCTCTTAAGACAGGCCTCGTACCAGGCAACAGCGGAGCTGACGTCATCAGTTGAATTCACCTCGTCATGAACAGCCAACTGAATTAGAGCGTCTGCTGATTTTTCACTTTTTGGATATTGTTTTTGGAATTTATCAAGATTCGAGATCATCTTTGTATACGCTGATTCGCGTTCCTTGCTGGTGCCACTCGAATTCGCTCGGCCGTATTCCGCGAAGACGCTACTCCACACGACGTAGTCGAGGCCGTCTGAAGTTTTTTGAGTAGCCACAAACTTTCCCAAGTAGTCCAGGCCGTCATCAAAGCGGCCCTGTTGATAAGAGTGCGCAACGGAGTCAGCTAAATTCTCAAGCCAGTTTTGCTTCATCTTCGGGTCATCAGTTTTCAAATAAAACTGTACAAAAATATCGGCTTTTTGTTTTTCCAATTGTTGAACTTGGCTTCCCTTAGCAGAAGCGAGTTTCTTATCTAAATTGGTGAGCTCGTCGTAGAGTTGCGAAAGATTTTCGCCCGTTACGGTGGTTGCCGCCGCAGTGCTGGTAGTCCCAAATTGCGGTAACGGAAAAAACGCTCCGCCACTTGCCAAGGGTTTGTTGGGGTCAACGATTTCGGGAAGGTCTACCATCCGCCATACATTCCCTACGCGAACTAATGAGCCGAGGGCAATTTGATTACCCTTGTCTGACTCAAAAAAGCAGGACGCTTGATCGTAGATCACTAAATCTCGACGATTACCAAAAGAGCCACCGGCCATTAATTGAGGCCGGCCGTTACCAGCGTCAAGAAACTTTGATTGACGATCAATGACCTTTTGTTGCCTCGCCATTTTCTCAAAACCTTTGAGTGCCTTTTGTATTCTGGAGGCGACGTCACGATTTAAATTATCGCCAAGTTGAAGTGCGGCTAGTTCAGACGATGTAAGTAACAGTCGGTTAAATTGATCGCCATCGCGAGAACGGATGGCCGCAAAGCACTCGTAGGCGACTTCTTCGGCAGAAATCATTTTCCAGCTATCAATTTTGCCATCCTGATTAGGGTCGACTCCCCATCGCGTGCCTGCTGGACCTAGCCAACGATATTGGTCGGTTCGTCCGTCAAAATTGGTATCTAAATCTCGGTAGACCTCAAGGCCGTTATTAAAGTAGGCCCAGTGATCCAGTTTATTATCTCCATTGGTGTCGACGAATCGCCTTAGGATTCGCCCGCTATTGTGATGGACTACAAATCCTGCGGGATCTTTTGTTTTGGCAAAAACGCATTCCGCCATGACCGCCTCCGAAGGACGTTCATAATCGACATCCTGCTTAGATTTAATGGACAGCGCTTTTTTAAGTGGAGCGTCCTGCCCAAGCGAATTTTGGAAACCAAGGCCGCCAAACAAGCCGAGAGTGCAGGGGATGACGGTTGTGGCAAAAATCCAACGGTACGAAATAGAAGCGAATCGAGAAGTCATTGACCACACCTGCCTGTCACCCAATTAATGTAAATCCGATCAGACCAGTTGCCGGGATCGTGATCCCACTCAACTGTTTTTCAAAACAAATACTTGAAATCAAACCATTGTGGTTTGATTCCGCGTTCCTAATATTTTGTAAGACTACCTGATTTGGCCAATGTGAATAAAGACTGGATTTCGCCTTGGAGTGTGTTTTAAAAGAGTCAGTCACTGGAATGTTTAAAACTGGAGGAGTTGCAGAGAAAAAACAAGTTGTGGCCTAAGCAATGACCCTAGATTGGAGTTAAACAGTGGCAGGGTATTGAACTAAAAAGCCAATTTTTCACGTGTAGAAAACGATGTGTCATTCTAAACTCGTATCGATATCAAGATTTTTTTAGGATCGTTGAATTTGGGGTTGGTTTTCGGAGACAATTTGACGATAAATTGAGCTTAACAGGCCATTTGACAGTCGAATTTCAGTTCCTAGAATACTCCTTTCAGTTTTTCGCACGGTTTTTCGAAAGCCGGGCGTTGAACAGCGAAAGAATTAAACTTGGTCGAATTGACAAAGTGGGTTGTTTACTTAAACTTCGCGATCCGTGGCATGTTTTGCTGCGATTGGTCAAACGAGGGCGTGTAGCTCAGTTGGTTAGAGCGCGTCGCTGATAACGACGAGGTCCCAGATTCGAATTCTGGCACGCCCACTTGTTTGGCATCATGAGGTTGAAAACACCGAGATAGATCGTTATCTTGGGATAAATCAGGGGACGTAGCTCAATTGGGAGAGCACCGCCTTTGCAAGGCGGGGGTTAGGGGTTCGAGCCCCCTCGTCTCCACTGATCCAAGCCTTCCTTTTTAGGGGAAGGCTTTTTTTATGCGCTTAGATTGGTAGTGCCGTTTAAATGCGCCCAAATACCCATTAAATTCGAACTATTTGATAGAACCGCATCGAAAATGATGTGGAAACTTTTTGCCGCTTACGTTTACTGAGGTACACTTACCTTCGAGCCTCGATCCATTTCCAACTTAAAAGATCAGTAATTTACCTGACACTTCGAATCGGCGCGACGAAGTAGACCATTCAATGGGGCCAAGATGTCAAGACAAGCGGTTTTTGAAGCCAGCCTGAGATACTTTCTTCAACCGATCGGTGAATTTCTCGACGACCCTTCGATCACTGAAATTATGGTCAATGGTTATCAGCAGGTGTTTGTCGAAAGGAAAGGGCAGATTGAAAACACAGTGTCAGGTTTTCATAGCGAAGACGCCTTGCGATCAGCGGTCAATAATCTCGCCCAATCCGTTGGACGAGAAATCAGTGAGGATCGCCCGGTTCTCGATGCGCGACTTCCCGATGGTTCTCGTGTGCACGCCATCATTCCGCCGAGTTCACGTGTCGGAACGTGTTTGACAATTCGAAAATTCTCCAGTGAGCCCTTGACGCTTGAAGATCTGATGGGCTTTGGAAGCCTGACCGAATCTGCCCGTGAGTTTTTAGAGATTTGCGTGCGGTTGCGAAAAAATGTCATTATCTCAGGTGGCAGTGGAACTGGTAAAACGTCGATGTTGGGGGCACTCTCTCGCGCTATTCCCGAGACAGAGAGAATCATTGTTATCGAAGACACCTCGGAACTTCGTCTTCATCAAGAGCATTGCCTTTACCTTGAGGCTCAGCCAGCCACCAAAACAACCCAGTCCGAAATGGATATTCGCGAATTATTTCGCGCTTCGCTAAGAATGAGGCCTGACCGAATTATTGTCGGTGAAGTCAGAGCGGGGGAAGCGTTGGATTTAATCCAATCCATGATCAGTGGACACGAGGGGAGTCTTTCAACCGTTCATGCCAGTTCCGCAGTGGATGCGATGGTCCGTCTGGAAACTTTATCGCTTATGTCAGATGTGGAAATTCCAGTGTACGTTGCGCGAGCCCAGGTTGCCTCTGCGATTGACGTTATCGTCCAATTGACCCGATCTAATGAAGATGGCCGGCGGCGGATCCATGCCATCACAGAAGCTGGGCGTTTAACTTCAGACCAGCAATATCAATTCAACGAACTGTACACATTGAAGCCAATGCATTTGGGCGCCGATAAAAATTCAGACGACCGCGTTGAGATGCAGTTAACGGCCACTGGAAATGTTCCGCAATTTGGTGAAGAACCATTTGAAAGTGGCATGGCAGACCGAATAAAGGCTTCCGCGTCGATGTGGAAGCGACCCAACACAACAGCTTAATTGCTTGAGGAAATAGACCTGCTAATTTAATTGACGATGAGACATGTTATGAAAATTTGTCAACGCTCACCCGGAAGGAACCGAATAAGCAATCGAAACGCGGTTGCAAGTTTGGATCTGGTGCTGGTTCTCGGAATCATTTTACCACTGGCTGCGTTCCTATTTTATTTGTTGCCTCGAATGATAAAGCTGGTTTATGAAATGACTATCACGATCATTGGATCGCCTTTGATGTAATATTTGGTTCAATTCCAATCCGAAAATTGAACGCTTGTAAATTTAAAATAAAGGAAGTAGAGATGAAGCGAATGTTGGACGTGAGGCGCTTGTTAACGCGAATTCACAACGACGAAAAGGGAGGCGTCAGTCTGGAAACCATTTTAATTATTGGTGCGATTGCCCTGCCTATTTTGATTTTTCTAATCACCGTCGCCTGGCCTCGAGTGAAGACTTTCTTCGAGCAGGGGATGACTGATTTAGAAAATGGCTCCATTAATGCACAAAGTCAGTAATAAAGTACGTCTATGATTGCGACTTATGCTTTGCTGGCTTTGACAGTCATTGCGACCCTGACCGATGTGTCACGTCAGAAAATCTATAACTGGACAACTTACAGTGGAATTGTACTCGCCCTTATTTTGTCGAGTGGGCGGAGTTTGTCGAATTCGA
>JAQXDZ010000040.1 GCA_029251085.1 Mariniblastus sp. | reverse complement strand
ATCTGGTTCCATTTTTTCTTGTGCGGTTCATCGCGTCTCTTGTGACGCCACCTGGACGCACCGCCATTTCACTCTACCGTTTGCTCGTAGGAATGCCGGTTTACCTAGCGTGGTATGTTGCCTGCCTATCGTTGTTGTGGTGGACCAATTGGCTTTGGCCTTTCGGTGCGGCAGCTCTCTTGGCACTGCCCTGTTTAGGGGTGTTTGCCCTTAACTTCTGGCCATTCGTGGCGAAAGGTTTGCCGAATTTGTACGCACAGTTTCTGATTTTGCTTAAAAGAACAAAACATAAAACACTTCGCGAGAATCAAAGGTGCTTGCGAAAGAAGATTGTTGACTTGAAAACAGAGTTTATCAAACAAAGTTGAAGTATTACGTTTGTGTTTAATGCTTCTCTAGAATCCGTTGTAAATTGCTCTGACTGAATCTTGCTTCGGCTATCAAATTCGGGTGGTGGTGAGATGCGTTGATTAAACTGAACGTAGGTTGGTGAAGTTGGTTACCTACGAATCGATTTCGACAAACTGGTTTGACTTGTTGTGATTCAGCTTTTAGGTTTGACGTCGGCTAAAAATTGGTTTAATTCGCTAATCAGTGGTAAGAATTCAAGGTGACACAAATGAAGCATCGGGCAATCAGGCAACTTCTATTGGCATTTGTTTTTGTGCCGAGCTTTTGTTCTCTAACCTTAGCTCAAGCTCCGCAGCCTGAACTTCTGTTGATGAGTATGCCAACCGAGATTCTGTCTTCTGACGATTTCGGAAATAACACGGTCGCCGACCGTTGGGGTTTTCGAGCGTTTTATTCAGTTGGAAATGGGGCTTTAACGCGAACTTCGTATAAAGCGGGAGAGCCAGCGCGATCATTTTTGAAAGACGTAGTTTACCGCGACGCAATTATTCAGTTTGATTTCCGGTTTGAGGGAGCTGCGGAGATTCGACTCATGACTGGAGGCGGTGGCGGATACAACACGGTTACGCAAATATTTCCCAACTATTTTCAGGTGAACACGGCAAAACGAAAAGAGGAGTTCAATCCGTCGTGCCAGGGCGAGTGCGGGTTTAGGTTTAAAAAGGGCCAATGGTATACCATGACGATCGAATTTGTGGGTGATGAGGTGGTTGCACATGTAGACGGTGAGCACTTCGTTATAGGTCGGCATCCAATAATTGATACCGAACGAACCTATCTTGCATTTCAGGTTTCAGGTGGGATGGCTTCGTTTGATAATTTTTCACTTCGGAAGGCTAAGGCTAAACCAAACTGGCTTGCGAGACGCGCAAAATGTCTAGCTGAGCAAAACAGCAGAGGCCCTGCGTTCACTCGAAATGCCAAAGAGGAATACGATTTGATCTATTTGAATCTCAAAGATCGTCTTCAACGCAATGATTCAAGGTATCGGCAACTGGTCAACCAAGTTGCTGAGCTTGAGAAAAAGATGAAAAGTGAGTTTTCAGCTGCAAACCAAACGCACAAAGAATTGAGTAAGAGTGTGTCGGTAACAAAAAAGGAATTAAAGAAAACTAATCCGCATTTTAAGAAACAGGAACATGAGCTTTTTCAATCGCGAAAAGTCATAAGGGATTACGTTCACTCCCTGTTTCCAGAACTTGATGATCTTCCAAAGCAGACTTATTATTGGAAGTACGAGGAGTGTCTGGTGAAGCTTGCAGACGACCCAATTTTTCTCAAGCACACTAGTAAGTCCTTAAATTTAGAAAATGCTTTCCACGAATCATTCCCTGCGGCCTTTCAAGATATTGATGTTCTTGTAGATCAGCGAAAGCTGGCACAAGACCAGTTGAAAACTGACGATCATTATCGAGCGCTTAAGAGAAAGATTGCGGAAGCTAAGCGAGCGGTCGATGCGTATCTATTTAAAATAGAGCCGAAGCTTCCAGAATTATCTGACGCTCGAATGGAAGTAATCAAATCGGGAAAATAGGTTTTCGGCCACACACGGCGCGGGAATCTAGCTAGACACGATTATCACACCAGTGGTGTTTTCGTCGGGTTCGTTACTGGATTGGGTAGGATTTTCGAACTAATGTTGGCTGTCTGATTTTCATAATGATGTCCTCAGGTTTGTTCTCGTCTTTGCTTGATAATGGCTGTCGACCAGTGCGAATGCACTTGCAAAGGAGGTAGTTGCTGTTGGTCGCGCTTCACGCAGATTAAAATCTGCTATAATTAAGCGCGGTCGCTGTGAGTCGGTTTTCATCATTTCTGGTTGAAACCAATTCACTGATGTTTAAACCCAACGGAAATCGGCAGTCTAAGATATGAGAAATTGGTCCATGTATCGCGTGCTTTTTTGTTTAGTTGTGTTTTTATGCTTCTCAATTGAGATGGTTGGGAATGACGGTAATCGCATTGCGGCGGAGGAGCGTGACTCTATTCAGCGCCCAAACATTGTTTTTCTATTTTCCGACGACCACGCTGTTAATGCAATTTCGGCTTATGGCGGACCTTTGAAAGATGTTGCTCCGACTCCGAATATTGATCGCATTGCTCGACAAGGCGCGGTGTTTTTAAATTCTTTTTGCGCGAACTCTATCTGTGGTCCGTCAAGGGCAACGATTCTTTCCGGAAAACACAGTCACGCCAATGGGTTTATGCGAAACGGGAATAAGTTTGATCCGAGCCAGTGGACCTTTGCAAAGCAACTGCAAGCGAGTGGTTATGCGACGGCTGTGATTGGGAAGTGGCATCTCAGTTCCAATCCGGTCGGTTTTGATTACTGGGAAGTACTCCCTGGTCAGGGCAATTACTACAATCCAGTTTTTCTACAAATGGATGGCTCAAAGAAAAAAGTTGATGGCTACGTCACAGATATTACAACGGAGAAAGCTATTGAATGGCTTGACGGTCGCGATAAGACAAAACCGTTTATGTTGATGTGTCAACACAAAGCACCTCATCGGACCTTTTCGCCTGCGCTGCGTCATCTGGGCTCTTTTGATGACGTCACTATTCCAGAGCCGGATACGCTGTTTGACGATTATCAAAACCGTAGCCGAACTTTAGCCGGTAACGAGATGGAGATCGATCGCCACTTTGATTGGGCGTACGATGCAAAGGTTCGAAAGGATGAACGCGGTGATGTGAAACTCCCCGCGCCAGACCGCTACGGGACTCCCGAATATAATCGAATGAGTGCCAGTCAGCGAAAAGAATGGGATGAGTATTACGGACCACTCAATAAAGAGTTTCTGTCAGAATACGCAGCGGGAAAGATACAAGGGAAGGAGCTTGTGCGTTGGAAATACCGGCGTTACATGCGAAATTATCTGAGCACAGTAAAAGCGGTAGATGAAAATGTAGGGCGGGTTCTTGATTATCTAGAGCAAAACAATCTTGCCGATAACACAGTTGTCATCTATTCGTCGGATCAAGGATTCTATCTCGGCGAGCACGGTTGGTATGACAAACGTTGGATGTTTGAGGAGTCGTTTCGCATGCCTTTCGTCATTCGTTGGCCGGGCAAGATACCAGCTGGAACGCAAGCGGAAGAGTTGATTCAAAATATCGATTATGCTCCGACGTTTTTAGAAATGGCCGGTTTAACTCCCCCCAAGAGTTTGCATGGAAAATCCCTTGTGCCCTTATTCTCCGGAGAAAGTGATTGGCGAAAGTCTCTTTACTATGCTTATTATGAACTCGGTGAACACGCGGTGCCACAGCATTTTGGTGTCCGTACGGATCGGCATAAATTGATTTATTTTCCGATTAGCTCTGAGTGGAATTTATTTGATTTGGAAAGCGATCCAAACGAGATGAAAAGTCTCCACGCGGATCCTGGCTATGATTCAAAACTAAAGGAAATGAAGTTTGAACTTGAGCGGTTGCGCACCAAATTTAAGGCTCCGCCCTACCCTCTGCCGAAGAAGTAGCCTTAAACGAGTTCCAGTTTGTTTTGGTATTGCTGGCGAGTGGCGTAAAGACCATCAAGAAGATGGAGTGATCGCTACCAATCTGTATCAGTTTTTAATTTTGTTGGATTAGGCTTTGGCTTGTGTAGAGCCAACGTCGTCACGAACTCTAAATCGGTGGTGACGAATGAATGCGAAAATCTTGAATTACGTTGATTTATTATTTTTTCTTCAAGGTTTTCGGGTAATTAACGAATCACTTATTATCAGCTTGGGTGCGCGTTGTTCGTATTGCAACGGTGATCACTTACCGGTGATTAAAACTTTCTAGCGTCCGTTATTTTAAAGTACATCCGTTTTGATGGCCGTCCCGTAGTTGTTTCAATTGGTTCGCAATCGGAAACTTTAATGATTGAATTAACCTGCAAAGATTGTAAAAGCGTCCTAAAAGTTGATTCCGTCCACGCTGGCTTGAAGGCGCGATGCCCGCAGTGTCAGTGTTTAAATTTAATCCCGAGTTCCGATCACGGATTTGATGTGGAGGGTGGCTTAGGTTCTAACGCGATATCTGATGATTTATCGGAAGGCCATGCAGATGGCGTTTTTGATTCGATAGAAGAGAACGAGGCCGAAAATCCATATCGTGCCGTACCTGCGAATCCTTACAATAGGCCATCGCCCTCCCAGGGAGGTTCCTCTCAGACGGGCCTGATCTTTGGAATCACCAGCCTCGCTCTTACTTTTTTCGGCAGTTTCTTGTGTTGTTTGTCTCCAATGTTTGGGATGGTGTTGGGCATAGTTGGTTTGATTGTTTCACTGAACTCCAACTCGGAATATAGAACCTTGGCGATCGTCCTTAATTCAATTTCAATCGCTTCAATTTTGTTGTATATCCTCGCAATTTTTGGATTTATTTTCCTCTCCGTCGGCGGAATTGGAATTTAGTGGTTAGCGGCCTGAATTTGGTAGCGTCTTAATCCGGATACCAAGAGTTCGTCATCAATTTGTCGTCCTGGGCGGGCTGTCCGCGCGGCTTGTTCATTTGATTACTCTGGTTAGTTTCAAAACGTTCCACATTGGCCCGTTAAGTTAATTAACGGGTGGGTCAATGGATGTTCATTTGGATAGCAAAACAGGTTTGGACCAGCTCTGTCCCCACTGGTGTGTTGCCCAGTTATCCTTCGTGAATTTAGAACGAACAATGAATTCGTCCCGCTTTGTACCGGGACGGTCAATTAATTCAACGTAGAGGAATCCATGACGCAAGCCGATCGGATTATTTGCATCACGGGGATTGGTTTTCGCGGCACCTGAATCGTCGGGATTGAAGACGTCGATTCCGTCCTCAACTGATTGGCCGAAATCTGTTTTATTCCACTGGATCCGGCTGGGAGGCGAGCCATGGGTATGCCCGTGAAATAACGCAATCACGTTGTAATCTTGGATCGTTTCCCAAAAAAGTTTTAGATCTTGAGGCGGCCAATCGTACGCTGGGCCGTTGGGGTGAAGGTGAAAGCTCAATATGATGGGGCGGCCTGAGTCGCCCACCTGTTCTTTTAAATCGGAAATCAGGAATTCAAGGCTGCCCATGGGTGCATAGTGAAATTGATCGCGCCGACGGTCTCCCTCTCCAACGAACATACCTAAATTTACAAGATGAAGCGGTCCCCAGTCCCAGCTGTAATGTAATCCGTTTTTAGAAAGGTTAGTAACGCCTGGCCGCGTTCGATTTCGTTTGACAATATCTTCTACGATAAAGGTATCGCCCTGAGGTCCATCGTGATTCCCATGAACCTCATAGACTGGAAGCGGAATTTTTCCGTCTTTACCGCTCAAACCATAATCTTTTTGGTACCGCAGCCACTCAAATTTTTGCATGGCAGGGTAATTGCCACCCGACTTATCAGCGCTGTCAATTAAGTCTCCTGTGACGAGAATTCCACGTAAATTACTGCTGACCTTGCCACCACCCATTTTCTTGGGAATTGCTTGCCCGGGTAATTTTTTAATTAGCTCAACAAACCTAGAATTCGCTTCCTCCGAGTAGGGATCCAACTTTGTCGGATTATCAGATTTTTCTGCAAGGTATTGCGGGTCACCGGTGACAAGAAACGCTTGAGTTTTCTCGATATTGCGGGGCTTCAGAGTAAATTCATCGGCGACGGTTTGATCTAAACGAATGCATTCCCCCGTAAGAAGTTCAGGCTCAAACGTAAGCTTAAACACATGACTGGCGGAATCGGACATGCCGGGAGGTTGGAGATACCAGCGATCTACCTTGGGTGTCCGTTGCCCAACCCCTAATCCACCTTCACCGATATAGACGACACCCGTTGAATCTTGGACATTTCCTCGAATAGGAAGTGTTCTCTTAATATTGTGTCCGTCAGCCTCGCAAACTAAGTCGACATTATATTTTTCAAACGCCGGTACCCAACTCTGAAGTGCAGATCCCGGTGCCTTCACTGCTGGATAAGCCGGGCGATGATACTGTGAAAGCAGCCAGCGATTTTTGGGACGGGACTTTTTTAGCTCTTGGTTCAACCATTTAGCCTGGTCGCCAGCTGTACTTATTTCGGTGTTAAGGGTGACGAACCGCACAGTGGGATTGAGGTTGAGCGCATAATAATTCTTGTCTTTTTCTTTGAACCCAAATACCTGGTTGAATATTTCGCTTTTGTCATGATTACCGCGAGCGGGAATGACAGGGAGCATTCGTCCGTCCTGTCCGATGGTCATTTCATGATCATCCATCCATTTGGACCACTGCGAGAGATTCGAACCGTCGGCGACATAATCACCTCCGTGTGCTAGGGCGATAATGTCATTTGCTAAATTTTCATCCTCGAACGAAGTTTTGACCAACCCGGCAATCATCAAATTCATCTTTTGACGAGTGGTTTGATCGGAGCGGGAGTCTCCTCCATGCAAAAGGCTGAACGGACGGTCGATT
>JAQXDZ010000038.1 GCA_029251085.1 Mariniblastus sp. | reverse complement strand
CAACAATGGCGGTGATAGTTATCTTGGCATGGATCGAATAATCTGCGTCGTCGCGATCATGATTGTTGCACCTCCGGAAGGAAATCTGATGCTTTTCGACGCATCGTAGCGGGCCTTCTCGTGTGTGGTAGTGATCAAGCTATCAACTTGGTTATGGATTTAAATCCGATCAGTTTTCAATAAGATACGCAAGCAGCCGATCTGCCCAGTGGGTGTTGGTCATCGCTGTGCCAGCCTGTCCCACCTCGGTGTGCTTGCCGTGCGCCTGGGCAGAAAGCTCAACTGGAACCCGGTCAAGGAACAGATCGTCAACGACCCCGAGGCCCAAAGTTATGTAGCACGCGACATGCGTGGGCCGTATAACTACAACATGATTTAACAGGACTTTGGCACAAAGCTCTGTTGTGTACAGTTTTCAGAGAAACGCATTCTTGCACTGAAAATTGAAAACTTGGACTTTGCAGAAGTCCTGAAGGTACTGAATGACGGACACTTCTGGCTGGGCTCGACTGATAGGGATTTTGATCCACTGCGGACCTGCCGTTTGGCCGTACTTTAAGTGGCTGTCGAACATTCAGCCTCAATTTTCGCCGACTAATTTGGCCCGTGATCTCGGCAGAAATGTAAACCAACTGTGTGAAAACGCAGGTTTTTACAGAGTTCAAATGTCGGCCGACTGTTTTGACGCCACGGGATTAAAATTCCTATCAATTTGCTGGCAACTCCCCAGCCAGTTTCTCAAAAAAAGGTGAGAATTCGTGTTGCGCCTATCAGTTTCTGCTGTAGTACCTCGTGTAAAGGAATCGAAATTGTCTTTTCGATTTCCAGCCAACCGGCAAAGCGGCATTCGCCCGCCCTAACCTTATTCACGAAGGAACTTCTTATGAACACGACCATTTCAACTTCCAAGTTTGCCGTGCTCGGCATTTTCATCTTCAGCCTCTCCTGCTTCGGGCAAGATGCCTGGCTCCAAGCCCAGGAAACTGGTTTGAGGGCTAAACCAAACTTCAATCTGACGGATGAAAAGCCAGTCATCAAGAAGAAGAAGCCGATTTCCCTCAACGAGCAGGGAATACTGGAAATCAATGGATCCGATCAAATGGATTTGGTTGTGGTCAAAGAAACCGAATGCGATATTGTTGTTTACATGTTTCGCGACGGCGTGTTGTACACACCTTCGTTTTGCGCTTGCAAGGTTTCAATGATCTGGTTCTATGGTCGTGGAGGCAATGACAGGTTTCAGAATGACACTTCCATCGATTGTATGGCGTACGGGGGCGACGGTGACGATATTTTGAAGGGTGGCTCAGGTCGAGACATCATTGTGGGAGATCGGGGCGACGATCAGATGTTCGGCCGTGACGGGTTTGACCAACTCTACGGTGATCAGGGCGACGACGAACTCGATGGTGGTGATGATGGTGTGGAAGACTGGCTGCATGGTTCTAGCGGAAACGATACATTCCACAACTATGAAGTCCTTGTGAGAGACCCGGATTCTGGCTGGAGGTACTGGGAAAAGGTAGACTTGGTTCAGGATTTTAACTCGGTCGACGATGTTGAGTTGATCCACTAGGTTGGGAATGCAAAGTGCATCACTCCAATCTTGTCTTTTGCCTCAACCGACTGGGCTCTCCTGTAAAGAGGGCCCAGTTTTTTATGCGCGCGTCCTGCATGACTGTGCATGAAGCCGCATTTGCGGACCTCGCGGAACGGAGCCAGTAGAATCAATTATGCTTGGCTAAAAAAACCTTTGTTAATGTCAACGAAGAGGGTTAAAACACTTGGAGGTCAAAAGACGATTACGCTTGGTCGTCAGCAAAACGATGAAGCCAGTTAGAGTTGCGTTCACAATACATCCAGCCGGGAACACACCGTTTAGTTAGCTCAAACTCTGTTTGGCTCCGTTTTCCATCAAGCCCCGTTCTTCTCCTTCGCCGTCCCAACCGTGCGACGATCTTCTTGCGGTGGCTTAGGTGGAAGCACTCGGCAGGTGGATTCGCATGCCGTCGTTCCCATTAACGGCGGCATGCTTTTTTTAATTGGTCATGGGTGTGTCAGGATTGTGTCGGTCTCAAAATGAGAATCTGTCTCAAATTGATTCAGGGATTTTTTGATTCGTATTTGAATCGCGGACGAAACTGTTTTTTTGGTGCTTGGTACGATTTTTGCGGTACCCAGAGTTTCTGTTTCATTCGTTTTTTTTCATTGGAGTTTAATCATGTCTCGTTTTTTACTCTGTGTTTTGGCCCTCGGCCTAATCTACTCAGTTTCGCCTTCGGCAATCAACTCGCAAGAAAAGGAGGAGAGATTTCCCCCCTCGAACATGCGCACCACTCAAGACGGCCCAACTGGCGGTTGTACGTTTGAAATAGAAGATCTTTTCAAAAAGTTAGCGGGCTCCATAGGCGGTCCGATGACCAAAGCCACGTTGGGAATGATCGAGCTGAAGAACTTAATGCACAATTATCGAACAAACAAAAGTGAACAACCAAGGTATGAGCTGAACAAAATTCCGATCATAGAAAACACTCAAGATGTTACTTTGTTACTTACCAATCCTGAAGATAAAGATGATGAAAAAATCAATAACTATCTTTATAAACTTAGTTTGGCTGTTAGAGAGTTGGTAAAAGAAAAAGAGTTTAATGAAGTCATAATTAAATTGGCAAATAAATCAGAAACACAAACAGCTAATTTACTTGAACTTAAAACTGAATCACCCAAATATTATGTTGCAATTAATAGGAGACTAGCAACTTACGGCTTATCAATTCAAAGGATAGCTGATGACTTAACACACGCACCAGTGGCACCAAACCCTGATTTTCCAGAGACAGCTAAAATCGAGAAATATGTGCCAGCTATTTTTGTTCCAAATTTGGATAAAATAGACGCTACCTTACAACCTATTGTTTCACCAAACATAGAGGTAGATAGTAGAAAGAATGAAAGCATTGACGATAACATCGTAGCTTGGTACTTCGATGAATTAGGAGGGTTAAAAGAAATAATGCTAAGTGAAGAAACTTCACTTAATACCTCTAATCCTATATTTTTAATGGACAATGCTGTAACTACTTTAAAAATCGAGATCAAAGAGAATGCTGAGTTTCAAATGGAAGAGGGGCGCCCATCT
This sequence comes from Mariniblastus sp., assembly GCA_029251085.1. GTDB lineage: Bacteria > Planctomycetota > Planctomycetia > Pirellulales > Pirellulaceae > Mariniblastus. The sequence goes on along the minus strand of JAQXDZ010000038.1, from coordinate 7,587 downwards.
AAAGGTCCGCAGCCAAAAGCAAGTTTATCATTTTCATCTTATGAACATAGTATTAAATCAAACGCATACAGATATGAACCTTGGACAAGTGGAAAGTCTGAATTTGCTGTAAACGCATATCGAATTGACCCTAATGGAACAGTTCATTGGATTTATGATCCAAGCGGTACAAAGGTTATTAGCAAGATCAAAAAAAATCAAATTGGTTCTATGAGATATGTTTGGAGTCATCACGCGTCTAACTGGCAACCTTGGTCGAATCCTTGGACACCAAATGTAACTCAGTATGGTGTGAATATGGTTTATTGGAATACTTTTGAAAGAGACTGGAATCGCAGTCCAAAAGAACTAGGAACTTGCTCTGCAAATGGTACAACAATCTACCTAAGCGGTAAAAGAAAATATACAAGTGAGTGGTACTCTTGGATTCCAGAAACAGCACATATTCATTACACCCGATTTCAGTGGGTTTATAGCGATTGGGCACATTGGAATAATTCTTGGAAAGCTGATTTTAGGCTATGGAGAGTAGAGTAGGTTAATTTATTACAATTGCGGATAAGAGAATTCTTCTCTTGTCCGGTTTATTTAAAACGATTGCGACCGGGCCAGCCATTGTTAAATCGCAGACCCTACTGATTGCAACATCACACAATCAGGACGCCGGTTTGATTGGCTGTGATTACTTTTCGGGGTAGATTCGACCTTGCCAATGAACCCTTAAAAATTTACACGAGCGCGAAGGGAAGCAAAGTACTTATCGTTGTGCAGCCGATCGGATTCTAGACATGCTGGAAAAAATATTCGGTCCTGTGCAGCGTTTAGGTTTTGCATCGTCTTGTCGGCGAATCTGGCTGTCGTCTTTTTTTTATGTCTTCAACAAGTGACGCGTCAGCGTTGGCAGTTGAAATAGCAATCGCATAGTTCCGCTCTGCGTAGAGCGACACATAAAATGAAACGCTGGTTTCACCGCGAAGGCGACGTTCTTCATCGTGGTGACAAAACGTATGTGCTGAGCAATCAGCGGGGTAAAAGAATCGAAGAATCACTGAATCCGCCCGTTGCGTAAACAGCACAGCACAGCGTGCCGTGGCTTAAGACCCAGTCGGGTGTTTAGTTGTCAGGTTCTCAATGGTGCCCGAAAAACCATTGGGGCTGTCGTAAGAGGCCACAGGAATTATGGCGTCACCGCCGATCTGAATGGACTCGCCTGGCTCCATACTCAGTACGCCAACTTCGATGTGCCTGCCCACTAGCTTCTTGTTTATCTTTAACACCATCGTGCCTTTGTGATTCCAGCCGGCTTCAAAGTCAACGGCTTGGGTGAGTGCAGCGTCAGTGGTGATGGTTTGGTTTTTGCCATTAACGCAGGTGGTAAACGCAAGGTGTCCTTTGCTCATATAAACCGCGTAACCATTTTGGTGGTCACCGTGCGCATAGATCACCCCGCTATCTGATTGCGAGTGGATGCGGCCCTTGATTTGAAGGTTGCGCCCGTTTGCGGATTTGGGCAAGCGGAAAGAAGGCCGGTCTAAGTAATTGTTGCCAGCAAATGTCAACTTTTGATGATTTCCTTTTACGCTGCCGATGTTGTTAAAATTCAGCATTTGATTTCCAGATACTACCGCGAGCATGAGCCCTGGTTTTTTGGGTTCACTGTGCGATCGAACTCGTAGCCAATGTCGTGGGCCACTGGCCCAGGGCTTTGGCCACATCGGAGGCTAGCGAAGGTTCTGAATCAAATAGGTTGGTTGTTTCGGAAGGATCTTTCACTAGGTCATAAAGCAGGGCTTCACTGCCGTCCGGATTAACCATGTAATTGTATTGGCCTTGCCGCATAGCAAAAGTGGGGCGTAGGTGTTTGACGCCTCCGCCTTTGAGCACTGAGTGGGGATGGACATATTGCCAAAAGAGTGGCTTGCGGTCGGAAGGCGATCCAAAGAGAACACTGCTGCGATCGATGCCATCGAGATCGCTTTCGACTGGGACGCCAACGTAGGCCTAACGGCTCTCATGAATTGACGGCGTTCCAGACAGGATCGAACCTCCGAGGTTTTATGACATCCGCGCCCACCGCGTAAATGGAAGATGCCACTCTCGGTGCCGTCCCTCCTGTAATTCGTTGACAAGCAGAAGGAATTGAATTACTTTTATTTTCGCGGCCAGGTTACGGTTTATCGACTTTCTTGGCCGAACAGAAGATCATCCGGCAACGCTGTTTTGGCCATTGGATCGATGAAATGGCCGACGGCTTGATTCTGATCGGCAACCACCAAGAAATTGCTACGGAACAGGCTGCCGAATTGAAAACAAGATCCGTTGACACAGCCCTAAAGAGAAACGTCAATGCCTCATTTTGAGACGACACAGTGGACGTTGGTGGTCGCCGCCGCAGACCATGGATCTGCTGATGCTCAACAAGCATTGAGTCAGCTTTGTGAAAAATATTGGCAACCGCTGTTTGAATATGCCCGACGACGATCGCGTGATGAGGCAACCGCCAATGACTCGGTTCAGGCCTTCATTGCCCGACTGATCGAGAAGGACTCGCTCAAGGTGGCCGATGCCGAGCGGGGCAAATTTCGTTCATTCCTGATTGTTTCCTTCAAACGGTTTCTCCAGCAACAGCGCGTTCATTCCCAGGCCCAAAAAAGAGGGGGCGAAAAGCCGGTCATCTCCCTCGACCAACGAGAGGAAGGCGACCGGAAAATGGAACCGGCTGATTCCCTGACGGCCGAGCAGGAGTTCCAGCGGCAATGGGCCCGCACCGTTTTGCAGTTGGTCATGAAACAACTGGAAGAGGAACACCGGGAACAGGGCAAGCTGACCCATTTTCAACAACTTAAACCGTTTATCGCGCGCGAAGAGGGACAGAACTACCAGGAGGTCGCCGATCAACTGGAAATGACTACCTCGGCCGCGCGGATGGCCGCCTCGCGCATGCGAGACCGCTTCCGGTTCCTGTTGCGGCAGGAGATTGCTCAAACCGTCGCCAGCGAGCAGGATGTGGACGAGGAGATCCACGACCTGTTCCGCGCCTTCCAGGTCTGAACCGCGACGTTTGCTGAACCGCGACGTTTGAAAACGGAAATCGTTGGATTCAACCCTCTATTTTAGCCTTTAAATAAATTTTCCGGAATTCGTGTTGCGTTGCTCCATTTCTGGTTTAGTCCCCTTTGCAAGGGAATCGGACGTATCGATTCCGATCCGAGGGGTGCCAGTCTCGATTGACCCCCATCGCCCCGCACACCAAGGACTTGATTATGAAACGCAACACAATCTTGATACTGTTCTGCATTTTTTCGATCTTCTCACTCGCCATGGTCAGCCAGACACAGGCGCAGACACGATTGAATGACGATTCGCAGGAAGACGCTTATATGAAAATCGACAGAAGTTTGGGAGATACTTTTCTCGTCAACCCGGAACAGACCGAAGGAACGATCGACTTTAGCGAAATTTTAGAGGTTAATGATACCGTGCTGAATTTCATGACATCCCCTTGGCTGGGCGGAATCGCTGTTGGAACACCGGCAGATGAACTTACAAATGCGGGTGATGACGACAAGATTCAGGAATGCTCCGATGATCATTACGAATTGCTGTTTGCTTGTTTTAACTTTGTGCACGTCATTCCGGGTGGCGGGGTGCTGCAAGGATTCGCAGCTGCCTGTCACCAGCTAAGATTGGAAGGCATGAGTGAGAATGAGTCCGACTCGGCAATTGGACGAGGAACGGGTCCTGGCGGGGTGATTGATTGGGAAAACTTTTAATTTAAGGAGGTTCACAGGGGGAGAACGGTATTTCGACGAAGAGCGAGGTGAGCTGCACAACAAGGGCGTGCAGGTTATTTACCGAGGGGATGAACCAGTTCATCCCCTTTTCTTAATTTCCCTCCGCACTGCCCTCTCAGTTTTGCTCAGGATGCAGAATGGGCGCTGCCAATAGTTGACGCACTACCTCGTCAAAATTATTCCGAAAAAATTCTTCTGTGAAAGCAAACCGATGTTGCCCTTGGAGGTGAATGGTACCCATTTGGTTCAGCTCCAGCTTGACGCCGTAGGTCATGAGTCTCTCGTCGTATTTTCCGTGGATGCTCAACACGGAGTTCGCTGCAAAGGGACCCAACAAATCTTCCCAGCTATCATGCCCCTTCATGTCACGGGCGTTTTGCCACTCCTCCCAACGGGGTGTTGTGATCTGAATCTTGGAGACAGGCTTTAGTTGAAACAACTGCTTCCTCAGTTGATCGGCGATCTGTTGTTGCAACATAATCCTCTGTTTTCTAGGCACAAACTCAAACGCCGATGGGGGTGACTCTCCTTCTTGAAAGGCGGGCAGCACCACCATTCCCTTAATCGGCGGGATCTCACCGTTTCCAGAGAGGGAAGCTCCCGTCGATTCTTCCCTCGAATGTTCAAACGTTTCGGCCAACCATTGCTGAAACAATCGACGGACATTGGATGCGGTGTTCTCCCCAATCGACTCCATCGGCATTTCCATCACCTTACTCAGGAAGGCATGCCCAGCCAGATTGGAAAAATGAAGCTCAAATTGACAGGTTTGTTTTTCCGTATCGCGATATCCCGAAAGGCTCAGAAAAAGGTTGGCATCTTTCTTGGCGAGCAAATTACCTACGGACAAACCGTAATCCAAGGCACCTTTTTCATTTGTGGTCGAATCCTTGACACCGTTCCATTCCGCGGTCGTCACATTGGTAACCGGAAATCCCGCTTCCTTCATGGCTCCTGCCAATTCCTTTTGCAGACGGCGATGCAAGTCAACAATCTTCACGTCCTGATTCTCAGGCTGTTTCTGGTCTACAAACTGCGTCGGATCGACGACCACCCCCAGAACCATGTGATGTTCGATCGGCTGGAAATCTGCTGGCGAGACCACAACGGGATCGATCGGTCGTTGCACAGCCCGTTCGTCAGGTAACAGGGTCGTTCCGGCCAACTCTGGATTGCCGGGATCGGCCGGAATGCGAGATGGCCAGGGATCCAAGCCACCGAGGTACCAAACCGAGAGCAACAGAATCAAGCTCGGCACGATCAGCCAGAGGAGCCTGATTTTTTTATGAGCCGGCTCCGAAGAAACGGGCCGTTGGAACAAGTCTGGTCGCGTTAGCTTAGCCAGACTGACCGTACGTCCCCCTTGCTCAGCTTGGGCTTGCCTTAAGCAGAGAACGACCTCCTCGATACTCTGAAATCTTTCGTCCAGAACCTCCAGCATCCGATCGATAATTTTTTCCAACGATACGGGGATATCCGGATTGACCTCACGGATCGGCCGGTAACTGCGGCTGATGATCGCATGCATTGCCAACATCGGAGTCTCAGCCATGAACGCTGGCTCGCCCGTCAGCATTCCGTAAAACAAGGCGCCAAGGGAAAAGATATCACTTCTTACATCGACCGCCGTGCCGGCAGCTTGTTCTGGAGACATGTAACTGGGTGTGCCTACTATCTGCCCGGGAATCGTTTTTACGAAATTTGGCTTGGTTTGCCTTGCATTTCCCTGGTGGCTCCAGTCGGTTTGGGAATTTGAATTCCATTTGGCCAAACCAAAGTCGACCAGCTTGACCACTTTCTTGTCGGTCAACATAACATTCGATGGTTTGATATCCCGATGGATGATCCCCTTCTCATGAATCACTTCGATTCCTGCACAAATCTGTAACATGATGTCAAGGGCTTGTTTGACGGGTATTCTGTCGGCGTCGAGGATCGTACTCAGAGACTGCCCTTTAACATATTCCATCACGATATATGGGCCACGACTCGATTTTCCGACGTCGTGAACAATGCAGATGTTTTGATGACTGACATGTGAAAGTGTGGAGGCTTCTCGCTGGAAGCGCTGCAGATTCTCAGTTGATTCGGCCAATTGAATGGTCAGGAACTTGATTGCGACTATTCTACCGAGTTGTGAATCACGAGCTCTGTAAACCTGCCCCATTCCGCCCTGCCCGATTTTTTCCAGCAGTTGGTATCGACCGACAGATTCAATCGTTTCAGCCGAGGTTTTAGTGCCGCTCGCTGATAACCCGAGGGTCAAAAGACAAACCGGACAAACGGCGTCCGACTCGCCTTCCGCGAGTGCCGCGCCACAGTGAGCACATTTTAGAACTGCATTCATGGCAATCGCTTTGTCAGTTCACCGAGGACACGTGAGTTAAGTAAAAAGGACGATCAATGCCAAGGTTGCGATCATTTTTGTGGAACTAATGTTGCTGAATCGATTAAGAAAACTTAGAAAAATTGACGCACTGATTGAAAGAATGCCGGACGATGCGATCAACTCAATTTGATGCTTATGTTGTCCATCTGAACCGAATCACGCACCGGAAATAGATTTTAAGCATTGATGCCTTACATTTTGGCCGCAAGATTGATCGTTGTCAAATATTCGTACACCGGTTTTCGCAACCAAATGGCAGCAAGCTTCGCATGGCAGTCACATCGGGTATGAACTTTGGCTAATCGCAAAACTCATAGGAATGGTTGCTGGCCGAAAAACCAATCTGCGTGTTAACTAGGTAGATACTCAATTTAGTGACACGACCAACCCGACGACGCAACGGAAGCATCATCACCAGTAGCCTGGGGTTCCTCAATTTAACGCCGTTTTGTGGTCCACTCCCTACTATGCGATGTGGGACGACCACGACGACGAACCCAAGAACTCCAACGGTATCGCCGTCGGGAAGTAAAAATCGATCGTTGGCTGGAATCAAATCTGGTCAAATCCGCGTCAGTTACCGCCGCGAACTCTGGTGCGTTATTTAAATTCTCTTGAGGCGGTGTCGACCTTTTTATGCTCGACTGGAAGTTCGTCAGAACCTGGAACAGAATTCATTTGAAAAACGCGTCTGATGCCAAAGCGTCTGTCGAAATCGTATTCGATTTTGTTTGAGACGGTACTTCGTCATGCCTCAAACAAATCGACCTGCCCGCGAAAGTTTACATCGCGGAAGTGTTTCCCGATGGATACACCGCGCACTGGGTTCGCATTCGCTCGCGGTCATCATTCAAAGCCACCGCCACGTTCATCTACCGTTAATGTAACGGCCTTCATTCTTTTCCACTCCAGGGAAAATAAAAGGCCCCTGAAAACCTTTATTTGTCCCGGCAGCACTGCGCGAATTCGTGTTGGTTCCCGATGGCGAATTCCTCGAAGCCCAGTCGGGCGAGACGCAGGCGGAGGACTTTCGCGAGTTCCAATTGGTCCTCGACCCCGAGTTCCTGTAACCGGTTTGGCGAGCTTTTTTGGAGGCCATCAAGCCGGACGCGATATTTGTGCGCGCGAAAGTTCGCCGGAAAGCCCTCAGAAGTCCGAATCCGTGCAAGATTATCCGAACCCGTGCAAGATCGGAGGTCATTGGAACCCCGCTACAACAAATGGATCCGCACGAGCGTCTCGGGCCAAATCAGTCCGCGAAAATTGAGGCTTGATGTTTGACAATCGCTCAAAGTTGGGCCAAAATACAGGTTTTAGTGGATTGAATTCTCTATTAGTAATCAGCTCAAGATGAATGGGATGGGGTTCATGATCACCAGAAGAACGATGCTAAAAGATGTATTG
>JAQXDZ010000026.1 GCA_029251085.1 Mariniblastus sp. | reverse complement strand
GAAAAATTCGCTGATAGCTCAGGTCGGATGACTGAGTTAATTCGGTGACGGCCGGGCATGTTGAAGTTTGCGATAAGCGTGGCTTCGTTAATGAGTTCGCTTAAAAAGGTTGAAAGGTGCGCGGGCTTTTTATGAGCGGCCAGCTTATAATTGGGGCGGCAATAAAGGTGCAGTGATATTGGTGCAGTAATAATTTCATGACTATAATTTTGACTGAACAGATGCACAAAAACAGTTTGAAATTTCGCCTTTGGTTCGTCGGTTTCGTGTTTTTTTTGTTAGGCGGTGTTAGCCTTTTCGCCCAAGAGGAAATTCCGCTTCGTAAACCGAATGCTCCTAAGCTCCCCGTCGTCTATCCCGAGATTGTTTTGCCAGAGGGATCAGGGCCACATTATTATGTGAATGCCGAGGAGGTCAGTCGTTTGCAAACTGCCTATGCTTCCGGCGGCGAAGTGGCAAAGTCGCTGGCCAATATTGTTCGTCAGGCTCAATTAGCGGTTGGGGTTCCAATCACGTTTCCGCCCAGAGGCGGCTTGCACAGTTCGCTCTACCATTGCCCTGATTGCCAACGCAAGTTGAAGCCGGTGTTAGATGAGTCACAGCAAATTGAACATCATCGCTGTGGAAAATGTGATAAGCATTGGAGTGGTTTTCCGTACGATGACGTTTACTACACCAAGGTGCATGCTCAGAATTTTAAACGCGGGTTATTGGTGGCCAAGGCGTTTACCCTGACTAACGAAGATAAGTACGCGGAGTTTGTTCGTGATCTTCTCGTGGGTTATGCAGATCGTTATCGGGGATACAAAAGAACGAAGGGGATTTTATCGCCTGGGCGATATGGCCACATTTGTTCAACCGATCATGAAGCGGGTAGCTTGATGATGCAATATCTTGGACCAATGTATGATATGACCGGGCATCATTCTTGTTTCACCAGCGCAGATCATCGGCATCTCAAGGACGATATGATCGAGCCGATGATGACTTATTTTGATACTGCAACGATGCGTGGTAAGAGTAATCATCATAGTTTTCACAATGCCGGTTACATTTGGGGTGGTGTACTTACGGGGGATAAGACACGAATCGCTCAGGCCATTTATGGAACAAACGGTGGGTTCATTGAGCAGGTTAGAACGGCGCCTTCTTTAGAAGGGTTGTGGCCAGGTGGATATGCCTACCACTTTTACGCACGGCGAGCCTTGGTTCGAACAGCTGAGGTTGCTCGGCATATTGATCTTGATTTGTATGCAGAGCCCCAATTCAAAAAAATGTTTTTCCTGCCGGCTCAAGAAGTCATGCCTGATGGATTCACTCCCAATTTTGGCGACGACCCTGGCAAATATGTTGTCGGTCGGCTGGGGTCCGAGGAAGGTTATGCGGCTTATCGAGATCCCGCCCTAATCCCCTTGTTGTCAGCTGAGGTGACGTGGGAGAGCGTTCTTGCCGGACGGACAATGCCACTGCAGCAGGTTGAGTTTGAAAACGAAAGTATTCTTCTGCCAGATGGGGGGCATGCCATTTTGCGAGGGCGAGAGCCGGCTAGTTTTTCGCTCGCGATGCAGTTTGGGAAATACGGAACATCGCATTCACATTTTGACAAACTATCTTTCATTCTTTACGGCAACGGTCAGCAGCTTGGGCTTGATTCAGGTAAACGTCATTCCGTCGACTATGCATCAGATGTCCATCAAGCTTATTACAGGGGTACAATTGGTCACAATGCGATTGTTGTTGATGGACATTCGCAACAGAGGAACACGAATAATTGCGAGTTGCTGGAATTCGAGGCGGAGGGTGCCATTCCTTACGTCGGAGCTGCTAGTTCGGAACTGTATGACGGGGTTCGGCAGGTTCGCTGGCTGGCGGTGGCTCCAGAATATGTTTTGGTTTTGGATCAACTGCACTCCAACAAGGAGCACGTCTATGATTGGTGGTATCATTGCAAAGGTGAAAATGGCACGGTCGAGCAAGCTAATTCGGTAGGTCAGCCACGCAAAGAATCTGTCGACCCTGGATTGAAATATATTGCCGACATTCAACGTGGAAACGCGAGTGAAAATTTGTTGTGGGAAGTGAGTCGAAATGCCGGGCAGTTTCGATTAACGCTTGCGAATGAAAGTGAAACGAGTGTTTTAACCGGAACTGGGCCGCTGACCAGTTTAGACAAACGTGTGCCTGCAGTACGGTTCACCAGAACAGGTAAGGACGTTACCTTCGTTGCCGCATTGGAATTCGTTGATCAAGGTCAGAAACCTTTTATTTCCAATATTCAGGTGCTTGTTAAAGAAGAAAAAACTTCTGTGACGGTTTCTCACGCAAACGGTAGCGACAGGTTTGAGTTATCCGATGGTCAGTTTTTGGTTGTGGATGGGCCGCGAACATCACGCGAGTAAACCTACGCGATCGCGGAGTATTCGACTTGGCTGTAATAACGTGTCTATCGAGCGATCGCTTCGAATTCCTTCTAATGATCTTTTAATCATGCAAGTTGTTGCCGCTCAAAAGTAGCTATGAGCTACTCTTTGTGGTGTTGGCTCTCAGTCTGGCAAGCCATCGCATCGATCCAGGAAGTCTTTGCGTTTGGATGTTCATGAACTCATTGCCTTGTCGTGATGATCGTCGTGAGTTCTTTCTTGAAATGACAAGCGTTGCGATAACTCAGGTAAGCATTCATGGTTGACCAGTTCGTCCTTGAATTTGCAAATTAAGTGCACCTCCGAAGAGGTTGGTACTGTGTGCGGTTTCGCCCGCAGCGCGCCGAATCAGACCAGCTATTTGGGAGTTAATCTGCCAATTCCGGAGGATATGATTTGGAATAAATTTTGCTCACTAGCTTTGGCTCGTTAGGTCTAATTCAACCAGTTCATGAAATCTTGGTTTTGATAGACGGCAATGGTTGGAAGGATTGACTAACGAAGAGACCCTTTGTCGGAGTTCGTTACCCAAATCATTCGAGAGCGCAATGCTAAGCCAAAAGACTATTGATATTATCAAACAGATTACGCCATTGGTTGCTGAGAATGCGAAAGCAATAACGCATCGATTTTATGAACTCATGTTTGATGGAGATCCTGAAGTTAGAGCATTCTTTAACATGGCTCATCAGGAATCAGGCCAGCAGCCCGAAGCTCTTGCCAATGCAGTTTGCGCATACTTCTCGGCGATTGAGAACCTTGATACTCTGGGGCCGGTTGTTGAACTCATCGCTCAAAAACACTGTTCACTGAATGTGCAGCCTGAGCATTATCCGATCGTTGGTAAGTATCTTTTGGCCGCGATCAAAGATGTTTTAGGAGATCCGGCAAGCGATGAAATTATTGAAGCGGTTGCTGAAGCGTATGGTTTGTTAGCCGAAGTTTGCATCAACCGCGAAAAAGAAATTTACGCCCAGCAGCATGCTGGCGATGGTGGTTGGAGTGGATATCGAAAATTAGTGGTTCAGCGAAAAGAGATTGAGAGTCACGAAATTACATCGTTTTATCTCAAGCCAGAAGACTGTCAGCCTTTGCCATCCTTTAAGCCCGGTCAGTATGTCACTGTACAAATTGATCATCCTGTGACACCGACTTCTCCACGCAACTACAGCCTTTCCGATAGTGCCGAAAAAGGTTATTTCCGAATTAGCGTAAAGAGGGAAGTCGCTAAGGTTCCCAATGCCCCTGACGGTTTAATCTCCAACTATCTCCATGATGAAATTCAAGTTGGCGATTCGTTAAATGTTGGGCCACCTTGTGGTGAATTTACGCTTGATCCATCAACCGTAGGCGATCAGCCGATTGCTTTTCTGGCGGGGGGAGTTGGTATTACGCCATTGTTGTCGATGGCAAAAACACTCGTCGACTATGCGGTGTTATCTCCAATTTATTTTATTCATGCATCGCGAAACAGTTCGGTTCACGCGTTTTCTCTGGAAGTGAATCAGATGATCTCGGATAAAGATTTTGTCAGTACGTTTTTCGTGTACGACGATCCCTTGGATACAGATGTTGAAAATGGAAAATGTGACGCAACTGGTTTTTTAAACACAGAATTCATTCGAATGAACACGCCGCACCAAGATGCTCGTTTTTATATTTGCGGTCCCAAACCTTTTATGGAACAGGCATTGGAGAGTTTGAAAGAACTGGGGGTTTGTGAATCTCGCATTCACTATGAATTCTTCGGTCCCAAGCAAGAACTTGTTTCGACGGCGAGTGTGTAAAGGTTTTTACGTTTTCGAGGGAAGGGATGGAAAAGCTAATCGGCCAGTACGAAGGTCAATTAAGAGTATCATTCAATGGTTCGCATTGGATCGCCCAGACTTGGCTCGCAGCGGTGAAGTTTTGGTGGTCGGTAAAAGACCAGATGACCTGCTTTTCTTTTGAGAGGATGAAAGCATGCGCACCTCGTCCAGAATTGCCCCGTAGAAAATTGGTGACAAGGATTGAACCATCTTTTAATTTTTGAAGGTTGCAGGCGTTGGTAAGGTTAAGTTCAGGATGATCATTTGCGGTAAACTCCCATTCGATTTTTCCCGTACGGTTTACTTCCAGCAGCCGAGCTTGAGTGCCACAGGCCACCAGTGTGTTGCCGTTGTCGAGTCGAAGTACGTCTTGCACCGTTCCTGCAGGGTGTTGTCCAGTCCCTTTCTTGGGTACCGCAAATCGCCAGACCTCGGTTCCAGCCTCATCGACCTCCAGGACGGTTCCTTCTCCCCAGAGTTGTACCAGGAAATGGTTGTTGTTTAAGGCATACACGTTGCCCAGTTGGCCATGTTGATGTTTGTACTTGGCGGGGATTGACAACTGATTCTGGATTTTGCCCTCCCTGCTCATCATGATAGCTTGCGGTGGCATCTGGCCACTTAAGATCAATTGAGATTGGTGCTGGGTGATATTGATGATTTCACGATAGCGGTCAGCGTAAGGCCACGACCAGATAATATTTTCCTGGAAATCAATGCATCGGACTTCCTGGGTGTCGGTGATGATCGGATAAATGATCTTGTCGTCATCGGTAAGAACAAAATCCCAAACTTTTCCTTTTGGCTTGTGGTCCCAAACGACGTTCCCTTTTTTGTTCACCTTAGAAATTTGGAACTTCACGTAATCGCAGATCATCAACTCGTAGGGGTGTTCACGGTTATGTGTAGATGTCACTCCGGGATGGGGGAACGATCGCTGGCTATCCTTGGCGAGTGCAGTGCAATCCAAGCCAATTAGGGAGCTGGCAAGTCCAAGTGATTTTAAGAATTGGCGGCGTGAGTTTAGGCTGGGCATGGGGTTTTTTACGAGATAGGTTGTCCGTCAGAAATGCTCAGGCAATGATTTCTTCGATTGGATGGCCGAAGTCGCTGTCGAGTCGTTTATAGCCAGGAACCTCCAGGCGTCGGGGGTCAATACCCATCAATTGATTGATTGTGGCATGAACGTCGGTGACATAGTGCGGATTTTCCACAGCGTGAAATCCCAGTTCATCAGTAGCACCATGAACGACGCCCCCTTTTACTCCCCCACCCGCCATCCAAACGCTGAAGCCAAACGGGTGGTGATCTCTGCCATCAGCCCCTTGCGACCCGGGAGTCCGTCCAAACTCGGTTGCGAACACAACGATCGTGTCGTCCAGCAGACCTCTTTGTTTGAGATCTTTTAATAAGCCTGAGGTAGGTAGGTCGACTTGTTTTGATAGTTTTGCATGTCCTTTGCGTAGTCCTGAGTGATTGTCCCACGCGCCCGCGGCACCATCGCCATGCATGATTTGAATAAAACGCACTCCCCGTTCAGAGAAACGCCGGGCAGCGAGGAGTTGCTGGCCGAAGGCTTTTGTCTCAGGATGATCCAAGCCATAAAGTTCACGAGTTTCTTTGGATTCGTTTTTGAAATCTAAAACTTCGGGAACGGCTGTCTGCATCCGAAACGCCAGTTCGTACGATTTGATCCGAGCTTGGAGGGCAGCGTCGCCGGGGTACTGTTTTCCAGCCAGATGGTTGAGCTGGTTAGTAAAGTTCAGATTTCTGCGTTGCTGGTCTGAATTCATGCCGCCGTGCGGAGCAGCGTAGTCGAGTGGGTTTTTCGGATTGATTTTTAAATTGACGGCATCGTAGGCCGGTCCCAAATAATGGCCGTCTCGTTTGTCAAAAAAACGCGGCCCAATATTAATAAATTGAGGAAGGTTGTCACTGAGCGAACCTAAGCCGTAGTTGAGCCAGGCACCAATGGTGGGAACCCTTGGATCCAGCATATGGCGACCGGAATGGAATTGCACCTGAGCTCCATGATTGTTGTCAGTGGTCCACATCGAACGTATGAAGGCGATGTCGTTAGCACAGGATCCGATATGCGGAAACCAATCGCTGATTTCAACACCGGACTGCCCATATTTTTTATATCCTGTTTGCAATGGGTAGATCGTTTTGCGATCTTTGCCATTAGCATCGTCCACTACAACCACTCGAAGATTCTTGAAGTTTTCAGGGTCGAGGACATTGGCGTGAGGCGTATCGCTGACGGACTTTCCGGCAAATTTATTCAGCGCGGGTTTGGGGTCAAAACTCTCCATATGGCTTACGCCACCGCGCATAAATAGCCAGATCACGCGCTTGGCTTTTGGTTGGAAATGCGGCTCGCCAGTGGGCTTTTTGTGCTCTTCCGCTGCAACAATTCCCCCCAACGCTAAAGAACCAAAGCCCAGTGCGGATTGAAGTAAATATCGACGGCGTGAAATATCGGTCGGTAGCTTCATCGGATGACCTGGAAATCGTTGTGGTTTAGGAGTGCGTGGACAAGCTGGTTTCGCTCTGGGTTCGCTTTCAAAAAGTTCAGGCAGGCAACTGCCTCTTGTTCGGAAGGAACCCTCGCGAGAAGTTGAAGGAAAGCGGCTTTGGTAAATTCAATGTCTGTCAAATTTTTGTTGAAGCGGGCAGTGATTAGGTTTGCGGATTCAATGGCTTCGCGGCTATTCATCAGTGCGAGTGCCTGTTGTGGAACAATGCTTTCGTTTCGCCGGTAACAACTAAAAACATCGGCGTCATCAAATATCGAAACGAACTTGTCGCGGCCATCGCGAGAATGGAACAGGTATAGGCTGCGACGGCGTACGTCAGGGCCAGACATTACAGGAGGACCACCGATCGTCAAATTGAGTTGGCCGGATAGGTGAAAGAGGCTGTCTCTCAATACCTGAGACTCCATCCGGCGGTTATTCATTCGCCAGTAGTAATGGTTTTCAGGATCGCCTGCGAGTGTGTTGGGGTCAGCTCCCAGGTTAGAAGAACTGCGTTGCCATGTTTGCGATTTGAGAATGAGACGGTGCAGGTGTTTCATGCTCCAGTTCGACTCAATTAACTCGATTGCAAGGTAGTCAAGTAAATCTTGATGCAGCGGCTTGGGAGAGCGTCGACCAAAATCAAAAACTGATTCGACGAGTGGACTTCCAAAGTGGCGGGTCCAGATGTGGTTGACGGCTACGCGGGCGGTCAATGGGTTGTCCCGATGAGTGATCCAATTTGCGAGAGCAGTCCTCCGTCCAGTGCTGGTTTTGGGATAGACGGGAGAGTATTGCGAGGCCTTGTGCGAGCCTTGATCGAGCGCTCGCTGGCTGCCTCGCAATGGAGCGAGGGTTGGCAGGTTGTCAGATGCTAATGCCAGTTGTGCCTTCTCTTTTGCCTTTGCGGCACTTGCTCTCTTGCCCGCATCCGCCTTGATTAAGTCTACTTCGGCTTTTGCCACCGCAGCCTGGAGGCTCAAGCGGGCGGCGAGTTCAGCTGATCCGTTGCCCATTTGTTTTAACGTGGCATTGTCGGCTGCGATCTGGGCAACCAGCGCGGCGTGTTTGGCCTCGGCGAGTTTGAGTTGAGCTTCTGCAAGGTCGACGGCTTGAGCAGGGTTGACGACAGCAGGTTGTTTGTCTGTCTCTATTAAGGTGGCATCGCTGGCGAGCGGATCGACTTTGATCGAGTAAAAGTCAGCCGTTGAATCAAAGGCAAAAAGTTCCACTACGCCACTGTTTTTGCGAGGCGGGAGCCGGTAGGCCAACAAAAACTTGCCATCCAAAGCGACGTTAATTAAATCATTCCTGACTTTAATATTCAGCACGTAATCCTGGTTTATTCGGATTGGCAAATTAGCTTTGGCGTTTGCCGGATAGATGTCTCGTCCGGCGACAGTATGGGCGAGTTGGACTTTGGGTCCATTTGCGAATGCACTGACATAAACGATATGGGCGTTCTCGCCTTTTTCATCTACATCAAAACGGATTCCTGTTGATTTCCACCGTTTACCCCCAGTGGTTTGGAAATGAAGGGTCAACTCAAAGTCCCGTGGATGGTGAGCTTGGGTCCGCAGGCAACTACGCTCCACGGTGGGCTCAGTTTGCGCAAGTAATCCTCCTTGGTATCGCCAACCTCGTCCGATAATTTCCCAGATGTCCGGTCTCGATTTTTTAAAGTCGTCACGCAGTGCGCTGACTTCCACCTTTGATTCCGCTGCGACTGCGGCTAACGCTTCCTTTTTTTGGAGTTGCAGCAAATTAACGCGAGCGGATTCAATCTGTTTTTTTGAAAGGGCGAGCAAATCCGTTTGTACGTATTTGCGGCCGCCCGGTGCCCAGGCTTCGGCGGGCAAATCAATTTCCGTTGCTTGCTTTCCAAAACTGCCTAAAAATTTAGGTGGACCCGGGGGGACAGGATTGTCCTTGACCGGTTGAGACGGATCGCCTCGCAGATGGAGAAAGGTCGGAGCATCTGGTTTGTCATCATATACGCGTGGGAGCCCGTCTTGGTTGTAATCAGTAGTTCCGGGCAGCGCGTCGAGACGAACGTGATGCGGTTCGAAGATCGCTCGAAAACGATAGTAGTCTTCATGATCGATTGGGTCATATTTGTGGTCGTGACACTTCGCACAGTTGAGCGTTAATCCTAAAAACGATTTACCCGTGTGTTCGATTGTGTCATCGAGCCATGTTGTACGATTGAAAAGATAGTAATTTCTAGCCAAGAACCCAGTTGCGGCGACGGTCTTTAAATCAGTGGGCGCAATTTCGTCACCGGCAATCATCTCCATGATCATCCGATCATATCCCTTGTCTTCATTCAGAGATTGGATGATCCAGTCCCGCCAATGCCAGAGGTGTTTCTGACTATTCCGTAATTGGCTATTTAGGCCATACCAATCGCTGTAGCGCCAGACGTCCATCCAGTGTCTTCCCCACCGCTCACCATACTGAGGACTGTCTATTAAAGAGTCAATGATTTCCTCAATTGGCAAATCTGAAAGTAGCTGTTCAGTCGTTGGAGGAAGTCCGGTCACATCAAGGTAAATTCGTCGTAACAATAAGCTTCGCTCGGCAGTTGCCTGGGGTTTGAATCCTTTTTCCTGTTGCGGTTTGGTTAGAAAAGCATCGACCGGGTTGGGCTCGCCAAGGTTGGGCATTTCCGGTTGTCCGATTCGTTGAAACGCCCAATGTTCCATCGGGTCTGCTTCGGCCTGTTCGTTATCGGGTGCTGGCGCACCATCGGCAATCCAGTTCTTAATGTCCAAAACTTCTTGCTCGGATAGCGGTTCGCCTTCGGGGGGCATCCGCTCGGCATCGTCTTTTGAAGTGAGGCGGTGGAGGAGAAGGTTGTCCTCTAAAATACCGTAATCTTTCATCGCTTCGATGGTATCGACGCGGAGTTCAGACTCTTGTTTCAACGCACCGTGACAGGCAAAGCACCGCTCCTTTAAAAGTGGCTTAATTTTTTGCTTGTATAAATCGACGCTCGTTTCTTGACCCACTGAATGAGTCGGATGGGTCGCAATCCCACAGAAAGAGATCACTAGACTGGCGATGAATTTACAAAAGTTAGTCATTGGGTCGTTCCGATCCTATCCAACACTGGGTGATTGCACTGGATGTGATGTGATAATGCCTTTGCGGCCTTCTTTCGATCACGGTTAATGATCGCGGTTAGTATTTCGCGATGTTGCTGGACAGCCTCAACGGCAGCTTCACGATTTTTTCCTTCCCATTCAAATAAAATTCGAAAGAATGGAGCGTGTCGATTAAAGAAGTCTAAAATGTAAAAATTGTCTGACTTCTTGATGATGTAGTTGTGAATCCGATCGTCAATCACGGGAAAGTCTCGTGCATTGTTTGCCGGAATATTTCCGTCATGCATTGCTTGAAGTTCAGTGTCATCGAGTCGATTCCAGGCAAGATCGAGCGCCTTGAGTTCTAGAACTTCGCGAGTGTCTAGATAGGCTCGCAGATCTGCATGGGTGAAGTGACGTATCTTCCATCCGCGACGCGGGATGTGTTCAAGTAGTCCCTGACCTGCGATGAGATGGCATATTTCACGAACCGCAGAGCGACTGATTTTGTGATGAGTCGCTGTTTTCTCTTCACGCAGAAAAGTCTCCTCAGCTAATAAGCTTTTCTGGACGATCTCGCGGAGGATTGCCTCGTAAGGATCAGTGGCGGGACCCGAAGACGGTTGCAATGTTGAGTCGCTGGTAAAATCGAAAGCATCGGGAGCCTGAAGGCGACCGTTGGATAGCTTGATCAGTTTGCCTCCTTCGATCAGCTTTGAGATGACGGTTCGCACAGGTGTTTGGCTTACACCGTAATGAGAGGCCAGCGCAGCAACCGTCAACTTGCAGGGCGTATTTCCCGAAGATAGATGCGACGTGATGTCATATTCAATTTTTTTGGTTAGCTCCACAAGCCCGTTCCTACGGCCAATCGAAAAACATGTTTTTGCCGACAGTTTGATCTTGATTTTGTAGCATTGGCGGTTGGGGCTGTCAAATAGAGGTTGGGATCGGTAACGCGATTCGGTCGGTCGCCAGCCAATCGATCCGCATAATTTTTCGAGCGAAGAGGTGGATTTGACCTAGCAAGAAGTTGGGTTTCTGGGGAGATTTCCGGCAGGCTGTACGTTCCGGGAGCGCATAGAATTTGTCTAGAAAAACGAGTGTTGATAGGGGCGCGTCTATTTCTCACTGCAAGCAGGGAAGCGGCCCAAGAAGAGAGTAAGGCCAGTTTGAAAATTCAAACTAGCTGGGACCTCGAGGCGGTCCAGAATCTAAGATTCGCCCAGTTGTTGAAAGTAACAACTTTGCGGGCGACTCCTATACAGAAATTCTTCAATTCAATTTTGTCATCAGAAAACAAGATGAATTAAACAAGTTTGAATTAAGCAAGTTTGCAAGTTGCTTTCTTGTCAATCAGTTTACAAACTTTAAAAAGAAGAACATTGGAGTATTCATTCTCGGGAATTGACTCGCCCGCTTTTAGACGCTCCGCGGTTTTATATGAATCAACTACGCTCAAAATACCTAGGACGAGGCCAGGGAGAAAACAGAGAATTGTGCCAATGAATGTCACGACTATGGTCATAATCCACTTGTTGGTTTGGCCATTGATTACAATATGGCCAATACCAAATACAAACCATGTCAGGATTGCCGCGGCAATCGGATTCGCATCTGGTTTCGAGATCATCGTCATGGGAAAGCTCCAATTTGAAAGTGGTACTGTATGTTCAAAAGTCAACTACCAAAATGTCTGCGATTTTTCTAACATAAATCGAAACGGTTTGTTGGCGAATTGATTGCTTCTCCCTGTTTTCCGTGATTTTCTCTGATTTTCGGGTTAAGTCTTTCCTTTTTTAAGTTCTGTCAATCAACCGGCTCTCTTTTCGATGGCCAGTTTCTGAACGTGGGTCACCACGTTGTTTTCCAAGGTGGGGGGGTAAAACGAAGCTGTGGCAATTAGTGGGGGAGGTGTGGTTTCGCCCAGGCGTACAGGTACATTCCGGCGAGTGCGCCGGCACAAGTGAATCCAGCAAGTCCAACCCCGCTGCCAAGTTGTGCGTAAATTGGTCCCGGGCAGGCACCGGTGATGGCCCAGCCGGCACCGAAAGTCATGCCGCCGAGCGCAACACCTTTATGAAAAGGTTTGGGTTTGTATTGGATTGGCTTACCGTAGATATCGGAAGCCTTACATTTTCGAATAATGGCCATTCCCAACATCGCGACGGCAACGCCTGAGCCAATAATTAAATACAGATGGCTGTCTTGGAACAAGAACATGTCGTGAACTCGCTGCCATCTGACGACTTCGGATTTGGTAAACAGGATCCCCAAAAATGTTCCGACCATAAGAGTGGTTGCATACACCAGCGATGAATCAACGGCCGAAATGGTGCTTCGAGCTGTTGTGTTAGTTTCTGTTTCGGCAGTTGGGGCGGGTGCCAGATGATCTGTGTTTTTGTTGTCGAGTAGTGTTGCCATACCTAAATAACCTTAGAAAAGAATGTGTCCCAAGCCCCAAGTGACGCCGAGGCCGCCAACGAAAAAGAAGATGGTGGCGACGACACTGGGGAAATTCCAATTCGCAATCCCAGTAATTGCGTGGCCGGAGGTGCACCCCCCCGCGTACCTCGCTCCGAATCCGATGAGAGTACCTCCAATGAATAACTTGGCTGCGCCCCAAACGCTGAAAAATTCAGCAGGGAGAAATTCAATCGATTCCGCCGAGAGCCAATGGCTTCCAATGAAACCGCCGATCACGATTCCAAATGCGAAGACGAGTGTCCAGGTTCCTTGACGACGATCGTAATTCTTTAGGTAGTCAAGCTTGCTGCGGGGGGAGCATAATGCCCCGATTTGCTGAAGGCTGGTTGAGATTCCAAATCCTTTTCCTGCCAATAGATACAAAAGTGGAACCGTGAGACCAATGAGTGGGCCGGAAAACCACCAAGGCCAAGGTTGTAGTAGAAAGTCTGTCATGGGTGTGGATCAGTAAATATTGTATGGACGTGGTTTAGTTCAATGCGCAATAGATGGAGACGGGTTCTTGTGGTGGAGCGGAACTGAGCGATGGTGATTCCTTCACTATCGGGTAGCCAGCGGTTTCCCATCGTTCGATTCCGCCCGATAGATTGATCACATTTTCGACTCCTAATGATCTGAGCACGCTTGTTGCAATGGCGGAGCGACTTCCCGTGCGACATTGCAATACAATGGGTCGGTCGTCTTCTTGAGACGTTGTTTGACCGAACTCTTCGGCGAGTCGCCCTAGGAAAATGTGTTCAGCACCAGCGATTCGTCCAGCGTTCCATTCAGATTTTCGCCGCACATCAACCAGCCGAATTGAATTGGTTGACAACGCGTCTGCCAGCCATTGGGGAGATTGTTGTTGAGATTTTTCACTTGCTAAGCCTGACGCGTAGACCTCATCTGCATCCAAATAGCCTTCGATATTGTCGATTCCAATTTCATGCAGAATTCGAACTGCTTCCAGAACCTTCTCGCCAGTCGAGATGAGATAGGTGGGAGCCTGGTAGTTGATGAGCCAGCCGCCCTGGCTTGCCAAATACTTCATTGGCAGGTTGATTGTTCCGGGAACATGTTGGCTGGCAAATTGTTCAAATGCTGCGGTGTCGATGACATTGCAGGCTTGGTCAAGAGAATCAAGCTGCTGCGGTGTTAATTTTGGGGGCCTAAAATCACCGATGATTTTAGGTCCCAACTTATTGAGCTTCTTCATCAAGCCAAAGTAAGGCGGTGCCTCGGGTTGGTCACCGAGGATGAATCGAACGAAGTCTTCTTCGTTTGTAAATTGGAGGGCTTGGTTGAAGCGTTTTTCATAACCAACGGTGCTCGAAGGGATCGCACCCAGCCCTTTGCCGCAGGCGCTTCCTGCACCATGGGAAGGCCAGATTTGAAGATAGTCGGGCAGCGAATTGAATTTTTCAATTGATCGGAATAGTTCGCGAGCTCCTTGATCAGCCGAGCCGGCGATGCCTGCGGCTTCTTCCAACAGGTCTGGACGCCCTACAGATCCGACAAATATGAAGTCACCGGTAAAGATCCCCATCGGCTCATTAGCACCGGATCCAAGATCGGTCAGGATCAGCGAAATGCTCTCGGGGGTGTGGCCGGGAGTGTGCATGGTGGTGAGCTGTATATTGCCGATAGCAATGTGGTCACCGTCCTTTAAGCGTTGAACTGAGTATTCCGAGCCCAGTTGATATTTCCAGTCGGCAGGGCCTTCGTCAGATAGATAGAGCGTTGCCTCGGTTTGCTTTGCCAGTTCGCAGCTCCCTGAGAGATAGTCAGCGTGGATATGTGTTTCGACACAGCCAGTGATCTTCATTTTTTCAGCGGCAGCAGCCTTGAGGTAAGGCGTAATCGCGCGAGCGGGATCAATGATGAAGGCTTCACCCGTCCTTTGGCAGCCGACTAAGTAGGATGCGTGAGCCAGAGCTTCATCATAAAAATATTTAAGTAACATTGATTCACTTTTTAAGAAGATTAGCGGTGCGATTTTTCGGACCCCATTCCTGTGACGGGGGTTGTCTGAAATTGGAACTAACCAAAACGACGGTTAATACAGCTCAAGATGTCTTGCAGTTGAGGTTCTGCTATTTCGTAGAAAACGGAGCGACCTGATTTCGAACTTGTTAGCAAGCCACACTGTTGTAAAAAACGCAAGTATTCCGAGGTTGTCGATTGTGTTAATCCAAGCTTCTGCTTGATTTCCATGACGGTGTAAAGTTCGCCGTCGAGTAGTAATTGGACGATCTGCAGGCGACGAGGGTGAGCGAGTGCTTTGAGGCACTCAGCCGCCTGCGCGAGTGATTTGTAACTTAATAGGTTGGTGAAATTGTCTTGTTTCATTGGTTCTCCTTGATGGTATGTTGATATATCGGAATATTTCAATACATTGTTCGGTAGTTTTTGGAGTGTTTTCCAGAAATACGAAAAAACAGTAGAAGCTACCCCGCAGATTTGCCAGCATGAAGAAAAAAGGCACTGGGTTTAGTGGTGTTTGTGCTAACCATTCAGGTGGCTAGAACTTTAAACGTGATTGACGCCACGGTTCTAAAGAGGGGTGAGGTGAAGTCCATTATGTGGGCCGTGCAGGCAAGGAATATCAGACGAGTTGTTAGTTGCAATCTTCGAGGGTGGTCGACTTGTCGTGGCCAACTTCGTTCAAGCAGGCTGGGTCTCGGGTACGGAATTGCGAGAGTTTTGAGTAATGGCTCGTCTGATATTGCTTGCCTGTCTGTCGGCATGGCTTCAGTGATTTGTGTCAAGCCAGGTTGCGGATAGAGGTGAAGAGTTCAGCTGAATAGCAGTTCGAAACAGCGTTTCGTCAGTGACTGGATTGACGTTGAAGAATGTCAGATGTCAAATGACCTCGTTAGGTTTAAGGCGTTTGCCAAACCAGCCGGTGCGTATTTTCCGAGCTGGTGCTCGTTTCTAACGTTAGTAGTTGCCTAAAATGAAAGGGTGCCAAATGGAATTTGGGAAAAACGAAGAGATTGTCGAGAGGGCAACTTTCGATAAAGATGCAATTATTAAGTACCATTGGACTGGGCTTATCTTTTTGTGTATTCCAATCGTGACCATTCCGCTCGCCCTGATCGTCGCGGTGATTTATAAGCTTGTGCTTGACCGTGTTATCGATAGTTGGGAGTGCACGCTGACAACGAGGGCATTGCATGTCAAAAAGGGGATGTTGAACAAAATTGAAAAAACAGTGCCGTTGGAGAAGATCACAGACCTGCAAATGACTCAGGGATTTGTGATGCGCTATTTTGACTTGCGTAACATTGCCGTCGAAACTGCCGGCCAATCTGGACCAGGTAGCCTGATCAGTCTACTTGGCGTAAAAGATACAGAGCGTTTTCGTCGCGAGGTTCTTGATCAGCGGGATCGCATGGGGGGCTCGTCCGTCCCGGAGCTCGAACCAGCGAGCGATAATGATTCCGATTCCGTTCTGCTGGAGATTAGGGACGAACTGAAGCGAACAACAAAGCTCCTTGAGGAGCTGGTTGAGCAAGGTTCGAATAATTGACGGAGCTGCATTTCCAGTTCCGAATCAGTCGTGCTTAGCGAAACGGGTATTCAACGATATTTCCATCACTTTTTTGAATCCAGTTTTTTAACGCCTGTTGTTCAATCGAATTCGGGAAAAACCTAACTGATCCGTCAAGCAACAGTGCATTAAAGCCGGCGGGTCGGAGGTTCCCGACAGCGTTCACATCCAGGGCTGGGTCAAACGGGATGTCTTGAGGGGCTGACCAGTTGACCGCTGCGTCTTCGTTGGCTTCGACGGCAAGGATCGTATTCGCCGTGCCATCAAGAATTTGTGCGAAGCCGATCGGTTTATCTCCAAAAGCAGTGTCGTTCCCTTCAAAACCAAGATAGACCGTTCGTTTTTCGAGTTCTAAGTTCGGACAAGCGAAGACTTGCGGCATTCTCGATAGAAGTTGGATGTTGTGCTCACTATCCCAGGATTCGTCCAAATGGAATTCGTCGTAGAGTTTTGATTCTTCGAGATAGGGCAGGATCGCAACCCGCCAGCTTAGCAAAGGCCGCCCGTTTTTATCGCGAATGTTCGATGGGAATTTTCGGTTAACTTCAAAGTAATTGTGAAAGGCAAGCCCAATTTGTTTGAGGTTATTCGTCGAAGAGACTCTTCGTGCGGCTTCTCTAGCTTGCTGGACCGCAGGTAGTAACATTGCCGTGAGCGTTCCAATCACTGCCACGTTTGAGATTTGACCGCCTTGATTTTTTGCTTCAAAGAGAATGGTCTTTTGATTTCTAGTGGGTCGCATTTGGTCTTCCATGAACTGCCCAGCTCGTTCAAAATAGGCTTGAAAGGCCAGCTGCATTGAGGGGTCGAGATCGGCAATTTGCCGGGTCATTTCTCCGGCTAAAACTTGGCGCCCCATCTGGATACCCATGTCGACCATGCTTTCAATCCGGTTTCCCGCAGCGTCATCGATGGCCGTAATTTTTAAAGACCCTTTTTGTTGGCCATCAAAGTTGGCCTCCACGACAACTGATTCTACGAGTTCGGGCAGGTCAAGGAATTGATTAAATGGAGGTGGAATCTGGTTTTTTGGCGGGAGGTTTTGCTGGATGGTCTCGCGGACCGGTTCCATTATCATGTAAGCAGAAAACTGAGAATCCGGGTTGGCACTGTCGATCAAATTTGCAAGACCTCCAGTGGCATTTTTAGAGGCAAGCATTCTTGTGACAAAGGGCTCGAGACCAACAATTAATGTATTCTTGTTGTACTGCAGAACCACTGGTGTCATGGCGTCGCGACTGCGGTAAATCGTCATGTCCTCGTAGCTGCCTTTGATAAGTGAATCGGTAATGTTGCCGCCAAGGCTTTGTGCCTCAGCGAATGTGATTACCATTCCAAACCCGGGCGGGTTTCTCAGGTCTGTAAATGAATCAACCATCAGAACAGCATTTTGGATTTTGCACGGGTCGATACCAAATTCTGTTTGCCCAACCACAGAAAGGACTTCTCGCGGTACCATTTCCATTCCCGGTGACTTTAAGATTTCCGCAGGTTTGATCATGATTGCGGCTGTGGTTGAAGCTGGCATCAAGCCTGGAGGAATGTCGCCCTGTTGGCCGCTCGTAACCGTTGTGCATGCCGCCGGAGGACAAATGAGTGCACAATAAAATGCGGTTATAAGTAGGTTTTTGATCATGCTAACAATCCTTGGAATGAGTGGAGAATGATTGGCCAGTACACAGTTTTGCTAGTTTTATACTGGATTGCAACTGTCATACGATACGAGGTTCATTTGGTGTGAGGGCTTGGGAGAAGTGATTGGCCATCGGTGAAATCCTAAATGGCTTTCGTTGTTAAACGATCGACATTGGGAGAAAAATATGTTTTTGCTTTATTTCCAACTCTTACCCTGAAATTTCAACAGCATCTGTTCAGTTTTTCGTGATGACTGCCCTGCCCTAATCGCATGCGGGAACGGTCTTTTATTCAAGTGGACTTCGTATTGGATGCCCAGTGAATGGCTTCGCCTTCCCCGTCAAGCCTATGATTGGAAGCCAGCGTGATTGATGCGCCTGATAACGTGAAAAAGTAGTCCTTGTTGGAAACATCGAATTTGGGAATGGAATTGATTCTTGGGACGTGGTGATGCTGCGAGAGACTTGTTGGTTTAGGTCGCAATCGGAATTGACGCTTCTGTTGAATCCCAATGTAAAAGTGTCTCTAGCCAAGATTAGATTTTCTTGATTTCAGAAAAAGAACCTCGGGAGTCGAGTGATTTTTCCTGTGGAATTCCTTCGACCGGACGGCCCCCGGTTCCCTGCTTATAGTACAGCTTGTGCCCGGAACCCGACATCAGAACCCGGCCGACTTCTTCCGCGGTGATATGGTGGCGTAGTCCCGAGCCAATGATCTCTGAAACGGTGCCTTGGATTTCGAGTTCATGATCGAATCCTGATAATTTGATCTTGCCCAATACCATATTTTCGATTGCTATTTGATAGCCATTGCCCGAGACACTCAGTTCATTGCATGGCCCCCTCACAATGACCTTCTTGCTTAAGCCGCTCACGCGAACGACCTCGTTAAGCTTCGCCTCTATTATTCTTGC
>JAQXDZ010000017.1 GCA_029251085.1 Mariniblastus sp. | reverse complement strand
CTGCTTTAATTATTTGGGCTTTGCTATCGGGGGGTTACGTTTATAGTGTCGTATGCTGGGTTTATCGTGTCTTAAGTCAGTATTTTACCGTAACACAGCTTTAAAACACGTTTTCGAATAGTTCTCGACTGAAGTCTCGTTGCCCGCGTAATAGTGTTCAATTTCGCATCGCGTAGTTGGAAGATTATTACGCTCCGTCTAAATTTTGTTTAATGAGGAACTAGAAGCTAACTTATTGAAGCAAACCGATTTGGCGGTGTAGTCAATAATTTTACTAGTCGGCGTATTACGTTGAACGTTCGTTAAGTGAAGCGATCCGGAGAATACATTAAATAGATCGGGGACGTACGCTAAGGTATTCAGAGCTTTGATTGGTGCTCAGAGCGAGGCCTGTCGCGTTGGTTTCGGCCTTGAAGATCAGTAGAGTCGGGGTTGTTTTATCACCCGTGAGTCCCCAAGCATTGCAAGAATGTACGTTTTCCCTCGAAAACTCACACACACTTCGAATCCCTCCACCGCTACTTAAAAACCCTGTCGCAGCATTCGATTGCGACAGGGTTTTTTCGTTAGCCGTTAATTCTATTGCTCGATTACGAAAAGGGTTTTCGCGCAAGAGCATGCTGAGGCTCGAACTGCGAATGCAGCCTCTTCGGCTAGGCGACCAAGGTTCGGTCCACGCAGCCATGGCTTCAGATTAAAACGTTATAAATCCTTCAATCTTCATCTGGATACCGTTTTTTCAGGTCGTCCATTCCGCCTCCGTTTTCGACATTCGTGTAGCCCATTTTTTCTAAGGCTTCTTTCGCGCTACCTGCGCGACCGCCGGCTCGTCAGTAAAGGACCAATTTAGCGGATTTGTCTTCGGTTACTTCGGCAATTCGTTCCGTAATCTCTGTGTGTGGAATCCAGACTGCGTCCTTCAAATGACCTGAATCCCACTCTTCCTGAGAGCGCACGTCGATAAGGAATTCTTTTGAAGCCGCCGCGGGAGAGTCACCTTGGTTCGCGATATCTGCGTTGGCGGGTTGAGTTTTGCTGGGCTCCGTTCCGTCAGGCGTCGTGGCGACGGGAGGCTTGGATGGCTGGCAGCCGAACATAGCCAACACGAGCATCAGCAAAAGCAGCTCGCGGTATCTCATGATCTTCATTGATGTTTCCTTGATAAAAAACGGTTAGTTCTCGCCCGAATTGTAGCAAAGCATTGGGGTTCGCGAAACTTCGGGCGTTTGAACCGTTCCTTTTGTCAAAGGAACGCACAACGGTTTGGTGGAACGCAATGCCTTGCTTCGGAGCGACGGTGAAGTGTGAGGAACCTGGAATCTAAATTTCTGGTGACGCCAATTGAGTTGAGGCGATGTTAGGGCGATTGCGATTATCTAGTCGGGCTGAATGTCGATTTTATCAATTAAGAGGCGATTACGAACTTCAACCGCATTGAGTCGTTAGGGAGTGTCTTCGTAGAAAGACTCATTTAAGTAATCCCGAATACGCTCTCGGTCTGTTTTCAAAAATGGATCGACGATTGTCAGAACCAGTGGATTGATTTCGTCCTGCCCTGTGTGGTGGAGGTAGGCCTCGACGGCAACGGATTCGATCTGGATGCGACCCGAACCGGCCCAATGGCGATTAGATCCGCGTCTTTTGACTCCAGAAATCCAATACTCTTCACCGGTTTCAACGTCGAAGTGATTACCAGAAATGCCACCGCCAGTCGCTCGAGCGTACGCCCTGCCATTGAAGTAGACCGACCGACCGCTTTTCGAGGTTTCCACGAAACCAATCCAGGCGTCCCCGCTATGGGATGCGCCGGTACAGCGCTCGATGTATTTGAGAGATCGTGGCATGAGAAAGGACGGGCAAGTTTAAAAGCTAGAGTGTTTTATCGCTTGGGGCAGGAAATTTTTGGGCACCGAATACCCAGGCTAAGCCAATCGAATTGAAAGGGCAAGTGATTTGACCTGGTGCTGGACACTCATCAGTTTGCACGGGGCTTGGCATCGTTATCTGGCCTTGGAAGATCCTCACTTAAATTTGGTTTTGCTGTAACCAAGGTTGCGACTTATTCGGGCGAAACACTATCGAGATCCGATTTTAGATTAGGCTTTTTCGGAGATTTGCTGCCAATCGATTTTATTGGCTCGAGTCGGTTTCAAGTCAGGTGGCGAATTCGGAGCAGGCGTGTTTTTCGAATTGGTCTATTCGAGCGGGTGGTACTGCTATTGCGGTTTGCAGAGATCGGAGCCGCAATCGTTCAATAAACGACATCCCAGTACCTCGCTTGGGGGGTGGTTCATGGGGTTGCCTTGTAGTATTTGTTAAGATTCCTTAAGAATTGGTTTGAGAACAATCGTGTCGAAAAAAACGTGCTAAGTTTAAGCTGTGGAAGATGCGCAGGCTTTTATACGACTCCCCCTCGAATCTGTAGAATTCATGATGTACAAAACCAAGCGATTCCGTGCGGCGTTTACACTCGTCGAATTATTAGTAGTAATTGCCATCATTGGTGTATTGATTGGCATGCTTCTGCCTGCCGCTCAAAGCGTGCGAGAGGCTGCTCGACGAACTCAGTGTATGAACAAGTTGAGGCAAATAGGTCTCGCAACGACAATGTTCCACGATGTCAACGGTGCTTTCCCACCGGCACGACTGTACCCCAAAAAGAACGCACAGGCTCCATTCGATAAAGGGGGAGATCAACCATCGTGGCTTGTTCGAATTCTCCCGTTTATTGAGCAGCGTGCTTTCTATGATAAATGGGATTTGTCGGAGTCGTACGAAGATCAAGACATAACAGCTACCGACCAGGTTCTAGACATTTTTCTGTGTCCTAGTCGTCACTCCGTAACGGATGCGATTGTTCCAACCGAAGTGAAGGACTGGTATGTGACAGCGCCCTGTGGATGTGGGGGTTGGGCTTCCATAAAAATCGTCGGAGGCGCGACTGGCGACTTCGCCGGCAACCACGGCGATTTGTCGCCGGGATCAACGGGTTCAGCAGGTGACTACTATTACGGCGGTAACGGCACCGGCGTTTTGATCTCCTCCCAAGCCAAGGAAGATTCAAGCGGACAATTGAATTGGATTGACCGAATAAATTACGGTAGCATCACTGATGGTTCAAGTAACACGGCACTCGCTGGAGAGCTGCACGTTACTCCTGAGAACCTAAATCAGATTCCCTTCAATGGGCCAATATTTAATGGCGAAGATTTAGCCGCGTTCACCAGAATTGGTGGTCCGGGCGTGCCCATTTTACCCAGCAGGCAGCAATCGGAATCGTCAGTGCTTGGGTTTGGCGGTTGGCACCCTGGCGTTTGTAATTTTGTTTTTGCTGATGGAAGTACTCGATCGATAGAGAACGATATTGATACAGTCAGCCTCGGAAATCTCTGTAACCGGCGCGACGGCGGCGTGGTTGCAATCGAGTAACTTAAAATACAACAGCAAGGTTGAATCAATTGGTGTTTTTTCAAGATAGAAGAGTTCCTGTGCTTCTCAAATTTAACTGGTTTGCAGCCCTATGTTTTGTTGCCCTTAGCCAGATTCTCGGATGCGGTTCTGGACAAACGCCGACTCATGCTATCGAGGGCATCGTTCAGTTTGAGGATGGCTCGCCACTCATGTTTGGGAACATTGAGTTTTACAACGCCGAACACAAGATAAATGCTCGCGGAAAAATAAACCGTGATGGAACTTTTACGGTTGGTACATACAGCGACAATGACGGAGCAGTAGCAGGTGAACAGCAAATTGCGATCCTGCAAATTTCCGGCAATTATCTGACTGAGAAACTGAATGATCAAATCAATCATGATCACGGTCACCTAATCGACCAAGCCCACGGCGATTACCGAACTTCGGGTTTAGCGTTCTCCGTCGAGCCAGGTGTCAATCGAATTGAATTGACGGTTCGAAAACGACGGCAGCAGACTGCTGAGGGGATGCCTAAGCACTAGGGTCATGGTGCGTTGGTGGCATAGTATTTAGCGGCTGTGGTCGGCTGCTCTATGTCCTTGATTTCGGGTCAAAACGTCTTTCAAAAGAGACACGTAATCAAGACGCTCGCAAGCGGTTTCGCACCTGTCGTTGTTGGACTGGCGAATCTTATCCCGAGGGAATGGGTTCGTCGGGGAATAATGCGAACGTTTAGATTGAAAAATTTGACAATTTCTAAACCTAACGTTCAAATTTGAAGCGTGGTCACCGCAGCGAAAACTACAACGCTTGCGAAGTGACGATGGACCGTCAACTTCTCCCCCATTTTCTTCGCAGGTTCGGTAGCATGATCAAATCTTTGAAGTTTCTCATTGCGGGCAGTCTCTTTTTCGTTGGGGCATACGGTTCGGCTCAGGAGGCGGATGTCGCTTTGGCTCGATTCAATGAAGCCGACTCCGACGCCAATGGGTCGTTGTCTTTGTTGGAGTTTAAAAGTTATGTAGAGGCTAAGCTGCCCACCTTTGAGCAGTTCGATCTGCTCGTAGAGCGACTGGATGCCGATCAGGACGATGCGATATCACCGGAGGAGTTTGGTGGGCGTCGCGATGCGGTAAAGCAGCTCATCGCCAATGCGATTCCGGCACCTATGGAGTTTGTCGATGAATTCAATCTTCAATTTTCAAAACGGAAGCCACTCGTGGGTGACGGGATCGGTGATCTGGTTGCCTTTGATGAAAATGGCGACGAGTTGGATTTTGCATCGCTAAAAGGGAAGTATACGGTTTTGAATTTTGGGTGTCTGACCTGACCGCCGTTCCTTCGTAACGTCTCCAGTCTGGAGACCGTGTATCGTGATTATCGCGACAAAGACGTTCAGTTTTTTTATGTTTACAAGGCTGTCGAACACCCGGAGATTAATAACTTTGTCTCTCCGTTGGATATCGAGGAACGTCTGAAGCACATAGCTCACGCCAAAGATCGATTCCAAACTGAAATTCCCTGGATTTGCGACACCATGGATAACAAGGTTGAAAACGCATTTGGAGGAGCACCTAACGGTGGTTTTATTCTTGCCCCGGACGGCAAAGTCGTTCGAAAACGATTTTGGGCTAATCCCCAAACGCTGCGTTCTGATTTGGAAGAACTGATAGGCAAAGTAGAGAACATTACCAAGGTAGAAGATTTGCCAACCGCATTCACTCCGGAGCCACGAAAAATTGCCAGTGGGGTGGTTCCTCGCCTGCAGCTGCCCGGCAGAATGAGACCACTCGATATTCAGCACGTGCCGGACGACGATAATCCATTTTTCGCAAAACTTCGGGTAGAAGGCACGCCTCGATTATTTAACACTGGAAAAGGGAAGCTGTATTTTGGCGTGTACCTTGATCCGCTTTACAAAGTCCACTGGAACAACCGAGCGGGGAAGGTAAAGCTGGAACTGAAGACAGAAGGTAATGTCATCCTCGAGCAGCAAACTCTGACGGGTGCCGAAGTCAAAGAGGATGCTGACGTGGATCCCCGGCAGTTTTTGATTGAAGCGACTTTTAAGGATCAGTCTGCACCGCTGATCGCTTTTTTGACTTACACCGTTTGCGATGACGCGGAGACGTTCTGCATCGAAGTGACTCAGGAATATCACATCTACGGAAGGTCAAACACAAATCTTGGAACGCGCCCCGGGATTTTTCTCAACGAAATGTTTGCCAATGTTCGCGACATGGATACCAACGGTGACGGCGATTTGACAACTGACGAATTGCCGCCGGGCAAAGTTTCGATGTACGTTGGCCATATGGATTACAACGCTAACAATGTGATTGAAAAATCCGAGATTGATCGTTTTTGCAAGATGTTTAACAATGGCCGCGGCGTCTCAAAGTTCAACGATGGTAGACGCGGGCAGGAATAATCCGTTCGCTGGATTGTTTGCGATTTCTATTTTTTAAAAAGAGTAAGTTGATCGATGAGCGAAGATGACTTCCCTACTGACGGGGACAATTCGAAGGAAGGTGAGCAGGCTGGGCGGGAGCACGGTGCTGGATCCTTGCGCAAGCGGATTTTTGTTTATTTGTTAACTATTGTCGTCGTTGTTGCCGTGGGCGAGTTGGTGGGCGTCCGGACGCTCGTCAAATATTATCTCAATCCGGCTGTTCTTGATTCCTCGGTAATCGAAGACCGGATAGCTGCTTTGAAAGAGGAGGCTCGGGAACAAGCTGGTCTAGAGACGAGGGTGTTGGGGCAAGGTTTTCGTTCGCGTCCCGATCAAGTGGGATTGCCAGCCGATGCAGTTTCCCTGCCAGTTGGTTCCGCAAGGTTGGTGGTTACGGAAGTGCAACCCGCGAATGCGGGCGAGGTGGTTGATGGTGACGGAAAATGTCCTGATTGGATCGAGTTGTGGAATCCAGGAGACCGCCCGTTTGATGCCAGCGGTTGGTGTCTGTCGGACAAACAGAGCAAGCTAGGTAAATGGCAGCTTCCGAGACTGATGCTATTACCGAATGAACGCGTGTTAATTTTTGCATCCGGGCGAGATTTTTACAACGAGAACGAAGTCCACGCTAACTTTCAACTTTCGGCCAAAAGAGATTCACTGTATCTGGTGCGACCGGATAGGGAGACCATCGAGCAAATCGTTTCACTCGGGGTTTCCGAAGCGTCTCACGGCGTTACGTACGCGGCTTCGGAGGGTGAGCCGACCGTGCTGGTACGACCAACGCCGCTTCAAGAAAACTCTGGAATCGCTACGGGATTTATTGGTTCGGTGGCTTGTTCTGAAGCGTCTTGCCTCTTCAATGATAATTTTACGGTTTCGTTGCGATGTGAAAAACCGAATACTTTGATTCGGTACACCCTTGACGGAAGTGTGCCCAATAAGCAAAACAGTGAAGTCTACGCACAGCCCATTGATATTCGTGGCACCTCGGTGATCCGGGCGCGAGCCTTTGGTGAGAGTTTGGTTGCATCGCCAGTACTTACTCGCAGTTTTCTCAAGATTGATGATTTAGTTTATCAATCCGCAAGCCCTGAGGGGTTTCCCAATGCTTGGAATGGTCTCGCGGCTGACTATGAAATGGATCCGCAAATAATTGAATCACAAGCCCCCGCTTTAAGATCTGCAATCGGTAAACTGCCCATCGTTTCTGTTGTCGCTCCCGTCGAATTTCTTTTTGGTAGCAACGGGATTTATTCTCAGCCATTGCTTCGCGGTGGTGAGTGGGAGGTCCCGGGAGTAATGGAGCTCTTGCCACACCAGAGTGAGAAAGGATTTCAAGCTCCTTGTGGACTACGAATCACTGGAGAAGAAAGTAGACGCCCCGAGTGGCATAAGCATTCGTTTCGGCTTAGTTTTCGAGCGCGTTACGGGATGTCGGTTCTGAAGGAACCCATTTTTGAGTCATTGGAAATTGATGGCCCAAACAACGGTACGGGAACATTGAGAAGCTCAATTCTTGAGTTGCTCGAGAATGAAGGAGTCCTGATCGATGAGACCCACGGCTTGCAGTCGCGAACAACCAGTCGATTCGAAGGAGTAAGGTGTGGTAAGTATGGTGACCGTGACCTCAAGTATCTCTGGACCATTGATGAGCGCGGGGTAAATCTCGCGCAGGATAAAACTCCGTTTCCAACTCCCCGTGGACATGTGGTTCACTCAAATCTTAGCAGTAAGGCGTCCCTTGGCGGGGAGGCTTGGTTTACTTCAGAGGATTCAGTGACCATCAATGCCAAATCCGGCCGGTTTGGTGCAGCCGCAGGAATGAGCCGAGCGGAATGGGATGCAGCCGTTCGTTACTGGGAAGGCTTGGGATACAAGGTGAAAGCAATTCCAGGGCAAGACCGAGAGTCAAGCCTCGTGCTTCGGTCAGCTAGTGATTCCTGGATTTCCCCGCAGGTAGCTGTTCGGTCAAAAGCTCAGTACGTGCGTGACCAATGGGCGCGTCGCACAGCTCTCGAAATGGGCAGACTTTCAGCGAGGGGCCGCTTTGTTCACGTATGCGTTAACGGGCTGTATTGGGGGCTTTATAACTTGATTGAGCGGACAGATGACGAATACCTTGCCCATCAATTGGGGGCCGATGAAGATTATTATGTAACGATCCGGAAACGCGATGGGCGAATTGAAACCAATGCGTCGGGGGAACGGATGTGGGATCAGATCTCACAACTGGCAGCAACTGATCTCAACGAACCGGCCCAATTTGCTGCAATCGCGAAGCTCGTCGACGTTCCGGACTTAATCGATAATTGCTTAGTTCTAATGTACGCCGGAGCCGAAAACCGGGCCTTAAGCGCTGGAAATCAACTGAGTGCCTATTACAGGCGAGGTAGTAACGCGAAACTTAGGTTTATGATTGAGAACGCAGATTCGATATTTGCTTCTGGTGGGAAAAATGAATCAGTTGATATTCCTTTGCTGTTAGATGAGCCGGTTCAGCGGGGTTCGTTCGCCTATTTATTTCAGCGATTGATGAAGAGCGAAGAGTTTCGGGAAATGTTTTCTTCCAGGGTAGAGAAGTGGTGTGGTCAACAGGGCGTGCTAGGGGCTGCTGCATGCGAACAGAGATATAAAGCCATCATCGGTGAAGTCGAGACTGTTTTAATCGCTGAGTTAGCCCGTTGGGGAGATGTCCATTCCAGCGATCCAAATACGCTGATGCTGGACTGGCAAAAGCAAAAGGAATGGATCCTTGAAAACTGGTTTCCCAATCGCACTGAGACAATTCTGAAGGAATTGAAAAGGTACGGACTGACATCCGGTAACCGAGATTCTGAAACAAAGAGTGAGTAGTCAATCGCTTAAAAAACACCCAACGCGACGGTTGGTTTTTGGGAGGTATCGCTTACCAATCGAAGCGAATAGGCCGTTTCAGAATATCCAATTTTTGTCCAAGTGTCCGTTTGGAATCTTGTTCAGTAGCTTAGCGTAAGTCTTGCACTCCGCCTGCTTTTTAAAACCAACCTTGGTAATTCATCATTAGCAGGATGCTGTAGGAAACAACGCCACTGACGGTAAGTGTTCCAAAGTGGAGCAAGCGTTTCGATGTGTTGATTTTCCAAATCGAGATGATATTGGCGATTAACATCACCATCGCAACAATAATGAGTTTGTACGCGATCATTCCAGTCAATCCCCAATCGTTGAGGATTTGAGCCGCGATCGGGTTAGACTCAATAAACTGTCCCGTCCCAAGCAGCATCGAAGTCATCCCGATATCCATCGTGTTCGCAATGACGAACATGATTTTCTCAAAGCTTAGCAACCCTTGCAACGACGAGAGATCTTGCTTGAATGAAGCGAAGAGACTCGATTTCAGATCTATCGAATTCACGCGATATTTCCTTTTCTATTTTGGTGAAGCTAGTGATTTACTCTGTATGTATTCGCTTAATGGGGACAAATATTGGGGATTTGATGCAGGATTGTTGGTGGGAGTGTGACCTAAGGGGGTAAATTGTCGTACCGAGATCGTGGTAAGTCCATAAAACAATATCGGGTCTTTTGGGAAATTTAATCAATGAAAAAACTGAAAACAGGCTAAAGACAGCGCGACAACGGTTCGCCCGCAATTAGACGTCCGACGTTCCCGAGTCTTTCCACTTGATGTTGCAGCCAACCGATGGAAACTGCTGCGAGTTAACTTGGTTGCCCTCAAGCGTAGATTTGATCGCTTCTCTCAGATCTCTGCCGTGCGGCTCTTGCCCAGCGGAATCATAGACACCCGAGGAGATTCGGGTAGGCTTTGTCTCATCGAGTCGACCGCGGTACGAAAGCCGTTGGTCGCTGTCAAAAAGAAAAAAATCGGGTGTGCAAGTTGCTTGAAATTCTTTCGCGACTTGTTGAGATTCGTCGTATAGATATGGGAATCGATAGTCGCGGTTTTCTTTTTCAGCGTGCATCAGCTCGGGGCGATCTTCGGGATAGCCTTCGATGTCATTGCTTTGAATAGCAACCATTGCGAATCTTGCCTCGGCAAAATCGCGGCTTAAACGCGATAATTCATTGGCAATGTGTTTCACATAGGGGCAATGATTGCAGATGAACATCACCAAAAGAGGGCGATCTAAAAAGTCATCGCTGGAATAATAGATCCCATCCGTATCGGGCAACCGGAAGCCGGGGAGCGGCGTTCCCAGGGCTACCATTGATGATTCAGTAAGAGCCATTTTGGCGATCCTGTAAAGCTTAAAAGGCAAACCCGAATCGCAACATCATGGCATCGCTTAGGTCGAGATTAGGAGTTGCACTGCGGTAGACAATTTCGCGATTGAAAACATAACCAAGATCCAGGAATCCTGTAACCTGCGCATTTCCCATCCACTCGATTCCAAAGAAAGCCCGGACATCATTAACATCTGCCTGGTCTTTCATTCCGTTGGCTCTGTCGATCGCCCAGCTTCCACCACCTAGTTCCGCCCCAATATAGCCCCAAGCATCGTAGTTATTGATTCTTGGTAAACGGTGGGCCAGTTTTGTTTTGGGGAAGTAAAGATCAAGTTTCATGTTTGGGTTGGGATTCATGTAGAGTCCGAACGCCGGGAGAAGTTTAATGTCAAGCCGGTCAAAATACTCCACACCAAACTTGGCGACAGTGTACTCATTCAGCCTCGACCAGCCGAGCAATTTTCCAGTTAGTCGCAGTCCGTTGCTCGATGTGTTTTTATAGTCACTGTAAAAACCAACCGTAAAATTGGTTTCAAGACCGCTCATTTTCGATGGGTCGGTAATGTGATCAAACGCCAAGTATGAACTGTACGCCTGTGCGGGCAAATCGTAAATCGGTCCGGTGGGACCATTCCAGAAATTGAAAATGTAACCCGGCGAAATTTTTAACGGCGAGGGGCCATTTAAAAATTTTGGGATGTTGATTGTCGTCGCTAAGCCGATGTTATTGATGTTTAGTTCGTTTCCGCTTCCCCCCGGAATGTAGACGGTCCAAGCGCGAGGATTTTCTAATACCTTGGGTAGAAACTCATCAGTAAATGAAGTCCAGGGATCCTGTTGCCATGACTGCTGAGGTGGAAAACCACCTTGGGTCATTTGGTTTGGCTGTCCAAACATGGGTTGGCCGAGTGTCGGTTGCCCTTGCATGGGTTGGCCCCCGCCTTGGTTGAAGGTCGGGAAATTTAAGTTCATATTGGGATCGCCCGGCGGCGCATTGACAATGGCGGGCGCGGCCTGGGGCTGCGGTTGTTGAATTGGGAATTGAGAAGGTTGATTAAAATTTTGAGGGACAGAGAAACTGGCACTCGGTGGCGGGCTAAGAGGTGAACCAGTGACACCAGGTTGTTGAGGAAGGGCAGCGGTACTAAAGCTGGGCCGTTGAGCTTCGACGGGAGGGCAGCTCAAAATTGTCGCTAGCACGCATGCCAGCGTACAAGTTTGAGCGAAATTTTTGAATTGGCTAAACAATTGACTAAGGTTCCGTCGATAAAGGCCTGCGAACAACAATGCAGGTAAATATCAATCGGTTCAAATCGAGTCAAGTCGAATTCTGGGGGAGGCAGTTGCCACTTAGTGGAACGCTATCAAGCCCATGACCGGTTTCGCAGTCTGGATGAAAACGTTGCGGCAACTGTTTAGCTAAATCTGGGGGCTCGTTTGGCACAGGCAAATTAGAGTCTCTGCTTTACTCGCTTTTTTCTTCTGTCGATACGGGTTCGGTCACGACAGGCTTCTTTTTGGGAGACTTCTTGGTCGACTTCTTTTTTGCTTTTTTAGTGGTTGTTTTCTTACGAGTCGTTTTCTTTTTGGCTGCTTTTTTCTTTGCCGCTTTCTTCTTGGGGGCGGTATCAGCCTCGTCGCCCTCGGCAGATTTTTTGGCGTTTTTCCGTGGGGCGAATTCGAATCCGAGTTTCCCTTTTTCCCGATCGATCGTTAGGTGGGCGGCAAACTTACGCCCTTTTTTAGAAAGAAAACCTGGCATCAAGTCGGTTTTTCCTTCGACAAAGAGTTTGACTGCCTGCTCTGTCGGGATTTCACGTTTCAGAATTGTTTTACTAATTCGAACTCCGCGGTCGTCTACTTTGGTGGCCATTGCCGGTGCAAGGTAGGCACTTTCAACTTCGTAGATCGGAATTAGGGTTTCGGAATCATCCGCCAGTTTGGCTTGGCAGATAATTTGTTCATCGCGGATATTCTTTAGCTCTTCTTCGCGGCGGTCGTCTCCTTCAAACACGAAGGCGACCTTCCACGTTTTCTTTTCTTTGGCGAACGTTAATTCGGCTTCGAATGGCTGGCCAAATCGATTTTTAAAATCGGTGATCGGACCG
The DNA here is from genome assembly GCA_029251085.1 of Mariniblastus sp. Taxonomy (GTDB): domain Bacteria; phylum Planctomycetota; class Planctomycetia; order Pirellulales; family Pirellulaceae; genus Mariniblastus. Next base: position 3,583 of record JAQXDZ010000017.1, on the reverse strand, counting down.
ATTTTTTTGTCAACAATAAGATCGCTCGCTTCTTTTTCGGTGAGCTCATGGCTGGCGATATGCTTTTTGAGTCGAAAATTACACTCGGGAACCCTGCATTCAAAAACACCATCGGTTTGCTTAAGCGGAGAGCTGTCGCACTCGAGACAGGCAGTCTCAAGATCCGGGAAGATCCGATTTACTTTCTCCGCGGTAAATTCTTTGGTTTGAGCGACGATTCCGTTTGTCAGTTCGATGATCTCGTTCATGAACTGATCTTTGTTAAGCCGCCCGGCTTCCATCTCTTTAAGTTTGAATTCCCATTCACCAGTCATTTCCGGTGAACCAAGCGTGGTGATTCCGATCTCGTCAAGCAGGTCAACCAGTGCGATGCCTTTGTTGGAGACGACGAGTTCCCGTTTATTGATTTCATTTCGGAAGACATATTTTTGGCGGATTAGGTTTTCGATAATTGCGGCGCGTGTTGCCGGAGTACCAAGTCCGCGATCGCTCATGGCCTCTCTTAGTTCGTCATCGTCAACCCGTTTGCCTGCCGTTTCCATGGCGGATAGTAATGTACTGTCGTTAAAACGGGCCGGGGGCTTAGTTTCATTGGCTCGCATTTCGATTGCCGAATTCTCAGCGGATTCACCATCGGCAACGTAGACGAGTTCATCCTTGTCGGCCGCGACACCGGGTTTTCGTCCGTAGACCTCGAGGTAACCGGGAACGACCAGAATTCGTCCGGCCGTGAGGAAGCTGTCTTCGCCGATTCGGGTGATGCGACGGGTCAACTCAAATTCAGCATGTGGATAAAAGATTGCGAAAAACCGTTGCAAAACCAACTGATAGAGTTTCGCAGCCGCTTCATCGAGTTTTGCAGGTGGTAATTTTCCAGTGGGGATAATCGCGAAGTGATCGCTGACCTTCTTTGTGTTGAAGACCCGTTTTGAGGGGATGATCTTGTTGTTCTTGATCAACCACTTGGCTGAGTTGACTATCGTCGGGTTGTGCGTCTCACTAGGTTTCCCTTGGGAAATTGTGAGAACCGTTCCTTTGACAGTGTCGACATAGTCTTCGGGAAGATATTTCGAATCGGTACGGGGATAAGTTAGTAACTTATATCTATCGTAGAGTGCCTGTGCGAGTTGAAGCGTCCGTTTGGCACTGAATCCAAATTTGTTTCCAGCTTCGCGCTGTAGGCTGGTTAGATCGAACAGTTGCGGAGGTGCCTGTTTGGAAGGCTTTTTGTTTTCTTCGACTTTTCCCGTTTTACCTTCGCATCTAGTTTTGATGGCTTCCGCTTCTTCGAGCGTCCAAATTCTCTCGGCTTTCTTTTGGTTGTCGTCTTCATCCTTTTCAAAGTTCTCAGCAAACCACCGGGATGGGTACTCGCCGTTTTCGACTTTAAAGTCTGCATGAACTTCGTAAAACGGCCGGGAAACAAAACTTCGAATAAGCCGTTCTTTTTCAGTAAGAATTACTAGCGTCGGAGTTTGGACGCGACCGGCGGAGGTGACATTAAAACCGCCATTACGTGAATTGAAGGCTGTGAGCGCACGGGTACCGTTAAGCCCGATTAGCCAATCGCTTTGACTGCGACAGACTGCAGCATCAGCGAGATCATTCATCTCGTCACCCGTCCGCATGCTTTTCCACGCTTCGAGGATGGAGTTGTCGGTCATGGACTGCATCCACATTCGCTTGATCGTCAGATCTTTTTTGATGTTGGCCATGTCCATCAAATAACGAAAAATCAGTTCTCCCTCGCGCCCGGCATCGCAGGCGTTAATGACAGTGTTGACGTCCTTTTTCTTTAGCAGTCGAACGAGGAGTTTGTATTTAGCGAGGCTTCGCTCGATCGGTTCGAGCTCGAAGGCTTTGGGGACATGGGGGAGATGGGTCATGCTCCAAGGGAGTTTTTTGCCGTCGTCTTTGGTCGGCATTCTCAGTGCAACTAGGTGTCCTAACGCGGAAGCAACGTAAGCATGGTCGTTTTCGAAATAGTCCTTTTGCTTCTTGAATTTCCCCATTTCGGGGAGTTTTCCGAGGACTCTGGCGAGATCGGTGGCAACGCTTGGTTTTTCCGCAATGATCAGTAATTTGGACATCCGGCAGTTTACCCGTGGCTTGTGTTTCTCAATTGGCGTTAAAAAAATCGAATAATTCTGATTTACGACAATGTTGATCGGTCGTCTCTAGAATTCAACTGAAAAAAATCCTCGATTGTTTTATTTACCAATCCTTTAGTTAAGCTGTTTTGGCATTGAAATTACCGCTTAAGAGCTATAAATTCGTCAAAACGCCAGTTCGGGTGGTGGACTTGATCCGCCTCCCCGCCTTGGTTCATTGGATGAGAAATAATCCCTTGAGACCAAAGTTGTCAACCCCGGAGGGATTCCGGCGTGGGTTGGATGAAGCAACTTTTCAGGCAAAACTGCGTAATTATGAAAAGTGTATCCCCGTTTTCGGTAATGGATAAAGAAAATGCTCGCTTGGTTTCGACGTCACGCAAAAGTCTTAATGGTTGTACTCGGCTCTTCTGCTATGGCGATTTTTGGCCTAGGTCCAGTTTTTGACACTCTGTCCAACGGAAGAAGGTCGGAGAATCAAAACCCCGATGAGTACAAAGTGATTGCGACCTGGAAGGGTGGCGAGATCGATCGACTTCAACTCGATTCGATGAGAGTCGATCACTATCAGACTGTCGCTTTCCTTGACGGAGTACGGCAGGCTACTGAGAAAAAGTTTGGTGGAGAGCGGCGACCATTTGTGATGCCAATCTCGCCGATTAACAGTAACCGTCCGGAAGTTGTCGATGGCGAACTTATTAGCCGATACATTTTCGCACAGCTGGCTGCGGAAGAGGGGGTCGTTGCGAGCGACGGTATGGTGGATGACTATCTTCGAGAGCTTTCCGCAGGGGCAGACTTTAGCCGCCAAGATTTCGAAGCGATTAATAACCAAGTTAATAGCAAGTATTCAACAATGTCGAGGATTCGGGAGCGACTCAAGATTGAGTTGCTCGCCAATCAAATGTTGCTCTTTGGTACGCTCGGCATTTCCGGTGCTCCCAATGTTACAGAAGCAGTGCAATTGTTTTCCAGGACGACGGATCAGGTCGAGTGCGAAGTTTTGCCGATCGATGTTAATAAAATGGAAAGTCAAATCACGGACAAGCCAGATGGCGCTGTGCTTAAGGCGTTGTATGAAGAGGGGAAATATGACTTCCCAACTGCCAATGGTGAAAAGCCCGGCTTTAAAATGGGACCAAGGCTACGGGTGCAATATTTCGTTGCCGACTTCCAGAGTTTCCTTCAAAAGGAAATGAATAAGCTCTCTGACGAAGAAGTTCAAAAAGAATACGAGCGATTGGTGGCAGCGAAGGACGAAATGGTCCTCGAGCCACTTCCTGTGGATGACGGGTCAATTCAACTAAACAGCCCTCCGCCCGGAGCATCGGATGTGACGCCTCCTCCGACAGGTGGCGAAGAGATGAAAGACGCCCCTGGTGATGTGACCCCTCCGCCTGAAGCACCTAAAGCAGAAGCACCTAAAGCAGAAGCACCTAAAGCAGAAGCACCTAAAGCAGAAGCACCTAAAG